>NZ_FNEK01000011.1 GCF_900099935.1 Aliiruegeria lutimaris
AGCGGGGCTCAGAAGTTTCCCCGTGCAGCTTCCTTCAGGATGAGCTTGTCCAGCGTCAGGTCTGACACGGCTTTTCGAAGCCGTTCGTTCTCTTTCTGAAGCCGCTTGAGCTCCTTCAGTTGGTCGGTTCCCATCCCGCCGTACTGCTTGCGCCAGCGATAGTAGGTCTGCTCCGTTATGCGCACCTCGCGGATCGCATCCACACGCGCAATTCCTTGCCCGACAAGCACATCAACCTGCCGTAACTTCTGAACTATCTCTTCCGGCTTGTGCCGCTTGTTCGCCATTCTCAGTCCTCCGTTCCCTAAACATAACGGTGGACCAGTTCAGACGGGGCACTCCAGCAGGAGGTATTCGTAACCGATCATGCTTGCCTCAGAACTGCTCTTCCGGAACTGTTACAGTTCTCAATGAGGAATTCCTTAATAACGTTGGGTAATGTCCGATGCGGGCATAAACTGATGTTTTGCCAACACATTACAGGTCCTGACGTCCATATCGAGGAGGCCAGGACCTTTATTATCCTGTCATTTTCGGCAAACGCCCCTGCGCTTTCAGGCAACATCCTGCAAGGTCGCATCCTGCACGATGCCGATCGCATGGCAGATGTCATGCGTCAGGTGCGGCTTGTTCAACGTGTAGAAATGCAGGTGGCCGGCACCGCCTTCGATCAGATCGGAACACAGCTCCGTCGCGACGGCAATGGCGAGCAACTCCTCGCGCCCGTCGCGCTCGGCATTCGCAAATGCCTCGTCGAGCCAGGCCGGAACATTGGCGCCGCAGCGCTGGGCAAAACGTTTCGTGTTGCCCCAATGCTCGATGGGCAGGATGCCCGGCAGTATGGGCGCGTCGATACCGGCCTTCTCGCAGGCATCGCGGAAGCGGAAGAACGTTTCCGCCTCGAAGAAGAACTGGGTGATCGCTTCATGCGCACCGGCGTCGATCTTGCGCTTCAGCCACTCGACATCGGCCAGATCGCTGGTCGCTTCGGGGTGGCGGTCCGGGTAGGCGCCGACGCGAATGGTGAAATCGCCGCTGTCGCGCAGCGCCGAGATCAGCTCGCACGTATCGGCGAAGCCTTCGGGATGCGGCTCGAAACGGGTCGCGCCTTTCGGCGGGTCGCCACGAAGCGCAACGATATCTGTCACGCCTTCGGCGGCGTAGGTCCTGGCGATTTCCAGCGTTTCTTCACGGGTTGCATCGACGCAGGTCAGGTGCGCGGCGACCCGCAGATCGGTCGTGCGATGGATCGCGGAGACCGCCTCGTGGGTCAGCCGGCGCGTGGTGCCGCCGGCGCCATAGGTCACCGAGACGAATTCGGGCTTGAGCGGGGCAAGCGCTTTCACGGTCTCGTGCAGCCGGAAGGAAGCTTCGACCGAGCGGGGCGGAAAGAATTCGAAGGAGACGTGCGGGGCGGGCATGGCGGTTTTTCATCCTCTTGTGTCGGTATTCGACCTCGCATATTCCGCGTCGTGAGGCAATTTCATAATTCTCACAAAGATCATGAGTCAGACATGCATGTAGAACTCCGCCATCTGCGTACGATCAAGGCAATCCACGAGGCTGGCGGGCTTGCTCGGGCGGCCGATATGCTCAACATCACGCAGTCGGCGCTGAGCCACCAGGTAAAAGGCCTTGAAGATCAAGCGGGTATGGAGCTCTTCGTGCGGCGTTCCAAGCCGCTCAAGCTCTCGGCGGCGGGGCAGCGCATGTTGCGCACCGCCGAGCGGGTGCTGCCCGAGATGGCGGCGCTGGAGGAGGAGTTCGACGGCTTGCGCGCCGGAAAGTCCGGGCGGCTGCATATTGCCATCGAATGTCATGCTTGTTTCGAGTGGCTCTTCCCGGTGCTGGAGGAGTTCCGCAAGGCCTGGCCGGATGTCGATGTCGATATCCGCCCTGGCCTCGCCTTCGATGCGTTGACCGCGCTTTGGAAGGAAGAGGTGGACGTGGTCATTTCTTCGGATCCCGAGAAGATCGAGGGCGTGACCTTCAACCCGCTCTTTGACTACTCGCCGGTATTCGTGGCGTCCTCCCGGCATCCCCTGGCCGATCGCCCTTTCATTGATGCCGAGGATTTCCGCAGCGAAACGCTTATCACTTACCCGGTGGAGCGCTCCAAGCTCGACGTGTTCAGCCAGTTGTTGATGCCGGCACGGGTCGAACCGCGCGGCGTTCGGCAGGTGGAACTGACGGCCGTCATCCTGCTCCTCGTCGCTTCCAATCGCGGTGTCGCGGTGTTGCCGGACTGGGTTGTGCGCGAGGTGCGTTACAATTCCGACTATGTCACCCGGAAGCTCACAGAGAACGGACTGACACGCCGCCTCTATGCGGCCAGCCGCACGGAGGATATCGAGAAGCCCTTCATGGCACATTTCCTGCGGCTGGCGCGCACCATTCCGTCCCGGCTGCAACGGGCGCAGGATCAACCGATCGGCTGAGCGGGGAAACGGGCGGCAGCGGCATCCGGCCGGCCGGTTTTCCGGCGGGCGCGACGTGGCTTCCCTTCTGCAGTTCAGGCCAGTATACGACCGGCTTGAATCATCAGGAGCCGGACCGATGCAGGGCAGCGCAAATCTCAACGTCATGATCAAGGCCGCCCGCATGGCAGGCCGTTCGCTGGTCAAGGATTTCCGCGAAGTGGAAAATCTCCAGGTTGGCACCAAGGGGCCGGGAGATTTCGTTACCAAGGCTGACCTGCGCGCCGAGGAGATCATCCACGCAGAGCTGACGGCCGCGCGCCCGAGCTATGGCTGGCTTGGCGAGGAAACCGGCGAAGTGGCTGGCAAGGACCCGACCCGCCGCTGGATCGTGGACCCGCTGGACGGAACCACCAATTTCCTGCACGGCTTGCCGCATTGGGCGGTGTCCATTGCGTTGGAGCACAAGGGCGAGATCGTGGCCGGCGTCGTGTTCGACGCGGCCAAGGACGAGATGTTCTATGCCGAGAAAGGCGCGGGCGCCTGGCTCAATAACGACCAGCGGATCCGCGTTTCCGGCCGGACCCGCATGATCGAGTCGGTTTTCGCCACCGGTATCCCCTGGGGCAGCATGCGCACCCTGCCGGCCATGATGCAGGATCTTGCCCGCCTGATGCCACAATGTGCTGGCGTCCGCCGCTGGGGATCTGCCGCGCTCGACCTCGCCTACGTCGCCGCCGGCCGATATGACGGCTACTGGGAGCGCGAAGCCAAAACGCATGACATTGCAGCGGGTTTGGTCATCGTGCGCGAGGCCGGCGGTTTCGTCGAGCCGCTCTACGAGGGACGCGATATTTTCGAGGACCAGATGCTGATTGCGGGCAATGGCGGCGTGTTCACCAAGTTCGCTCAGACAATTCGAAGCCGCTGATCCGTCGATTTTGCGCCACATTTGCTCGACAATGTGGAGTAATGAAACCGAATGCTCTCCTCCGGCGGCTATTTGCCCGTTTCCAATCCGAAGACCGCGGAGCGGTCACGGTGGATTGGGTCGTACTGACTGCGGCTGTCGTCAGCATGGCGCTCGGTTCCATTCACTTGTGGCGTGCCAATGTCGTAATAGTCGCGACCGACATTGCGGATACGACCACGGATTACGAAATCAAGACATCTTTCGATTGATGCGCCAACCGGCGGATCATTTGCGCCGATGCACAGGCGGGATATGGCCGCGTTTCCGTCGGACCCGTGGAATGCTGCTGCGATCGTAGCGGGCAACCGGGTGCGGTGGCGCCCCATGCGTCCTGTTCCAGAAAGCCGGCCCGCCGCGTTTTAACCAAACTGGCAATGCGAAAACAGCCCCGACCACGAAGCCGCCCGCATGGGCCGAGTAGGCAACCCCGCCCGTATCGGGGTCGGAGCCGGCTGCGCCCAGCAGCTGCAAGCCGAACCACAGCAGCAGCATCGCCCAGGCCGGCACGGAGATGACCCGGATCAGGATGATGATGATCAGCAGTACGTCTACACGGGCGCGGGGAAACAGCAGCAGGTAGCCCCCCATGACGCCTGCAATCGCACCGGAAGCGCCAACGGTTGGCACCGTAGAGCCGGGGGAAAGCATGACGTGCACAAGGCCGGCCGCGACGCCGCTGGCCAGGTAGAAGAGCGCGAATCCGCCATGCCCCATTTCGTCTTCGAGGTTGTCGCCGAAGATCCACAGGAACAGCATGTTGCCCAGCAGGTGCAGAATCCCGCCATGCAGGAACATCGAGGTGAGATAGCTGCCCAGGCTCGGCCGCGCCGGAATCAGCGCATAGTGATCGTAGAAGATCATGAGATCCCGCGGGTAGTTCAGGAGATCCCAATAAGACAGGAAGATCAGCACATTGGCCGCGATCAGCAAATAGGTGATGAAGGGCGTGCGCCCCGAGGGGTTATGATCGCGGATCGGAAACATGGACGGAGGCTAGCGGGCCGTTCCGCCCGGTCAAGCAAAAGGCTCTGACGCAGCCGTGAATTGACCGAAGCGGTGAAACGCGCATCGTTGAGGTATGAATCGTGCAACACTCACGGGGCTTTCGTCCCTCTGGATCGCTTTTGGAGCCACCGCCGGCCTCGCTTGCCCCGAGGTTTCTGAAACCGATCCTCTCCACAACGAGCTGATGGAACAGGTGCGCGTTGCGCCCGATGCCCGCTCCGCGCAGCTTCTGACCAACCAACTCTGGGAGATCTGGGCCAAGGCGCCGGATGCGCATTCCCAGGACCTGCTCGATGCCGGGATCGAACGGCGGTCTGTCTTTGATCTCGATGCCGCGATGGCGGCATTCGATGCGCTCGTTGGCTATTGCCCGACCTATGCCGAAGGCTACAACCAGCGGGCTTTCGTGCTTTTCATCCGGCAGGATTACGAGCCCGCGCTGAAGGACCTGGACCGCGCCCTTGCGCGCGCGCCCGACCATCTGGGCGCCTTGACCGGCCGGGCCATGGCGCTGATGGCGCTCGGCAGGGATGTCGAGGCGTTGCAGGACCTGAAATCGGCCCTGTCGCTCAACCCGTGGTTGAAGGAGCGCGACCTTGTTCCGGTTCTCGAAGGCCGGATTTCCGACTCGGAACTTTGAGATCCGCCGAGAGGACGCTCCCCTCTTGCCGCCCGCGCGCGCAAGGCCTATTCCGGGCATGTTGCGGGCGTGGTGGAATGGTAGACACAAGCGACTTAAAATCGCTCGGGCGTGGCCCGTGCGGGTTCGACTCCCGCCGCCCGCACCACCTTCCGCCGCGAGCGAAACAATGGCCCCGCGCTATATCCACTGTTTCCAAATTCTCCCCTTGATACCCACCGGTGCGGACACTTACCTCTAAGCGAGATCGAAAAAACAAGCGCTTGGGGCGCTGAGAGGTATTTGCATGCGCAACGCGGCGCTGACGCTTGGGTTGATCGGGGGGCTTATCGCCCTGGTGATCGGGTTCTTTGGTTTTGGCTATACAGAGGTCATTCGGAATTACGAGGAGGTCGGCGAGGTCTTCGGCCGGCCGCAGAATGCCGAACTGATCCGCGTGGCGAGTTTCCTCGCCCCGCTGCTGGCCATTGCCGGGGGCGCGATGGCCAAGAGCCGGGCGCTCTGGGGCGGGCTGATGATGCTCGTTGCGGGCGGGTTGATGTATTACACCTTCGGCTTTGGCGTTTTCACCATGTTCCCGATCGGATTTTGCCTCACGGGTGGCCTGCTCGCCGTGGCCGCTGGCAAGCCGGACGAGCCCAAACAGCATTTCTGACCTTCGCGCCGACGACGGCCGGTTTCCCATACAAAGTCCGGCTCTCCAGCCCGGTGAATCGTCCTGGCGCCAATCGTGTCAGGGATGCGGGGGTGTTTCCCAATGAAGGCCCCATTGCGGCGGGCTGGTCTGCCGCGGGGACGGTTTTCGTGGACTCATACATGCCCCCGAGTCAGCATGACCTGGGGGTAGCTCGTCTGATTCTGAAACTGCCATTGATTTTCAGCGGGTTACGAAATGTCTGCCGGGAGCCGGGTTGCGGCCCGTATCGAATCCAGGCCTCAGAAAGCGACGCAAAAGGTGCGTATTTCGCCTGAATGTCGCCGCAGCGGTCGGGTCTTTTGGCTCCAAAGACCATCGGAGGCCGAATGCGCGCTGCGAAAACGATATTGCTTGCCCTGACCCTGCTGCCGGTCATGGGCGGGGGGATTTCCGCGAAAAGCACGCGGCAGTTCGACTCCTTTCCGGGCGAGACGGCCGTCGGTCGGCTGATCGTTTCCGGTAACGCGATGTGCACGGGGGCGCTGGTTTCGCCGGACACGGTACTGACAGCGGCTCATTGCCTGTATGATCCCCGGAGCGGGCGGCGGGTGGATCCGAAGAAGATAGAGTTCCAGGCCGGACTGAAGCAGGGCCAGGCCAGCGCGGTGCGCAAGGTAGCCAGCGCGAAGGAACATCCCGACTACCGCCACCGCAAGGGGAATGCCCAGCTCGGCAACGACCTTGCGCTGCTACGCTTGCAAAGCCCGATTTCCAGCGAGACCGTGCTGCCGCTCGATTTCAATCCCGGCCTTGAGAGGGGCGACGCGCTTGCGGTGATGTCCTACACGCTCGGGAACAAGAGCAACCCGATCATGGAATATCCCTGCATGGTTCTGGCGCGGGAATTGCAGACCCTGGTCATGTCCTGTGAGGTGGATTACGGTGCCTCCGGTGCGCCGGTGATCGCGCTGAACAAGGGCAACCGTCCCGCTGTGGTTTCCGTCGTGTCAGCCAAGGCGGCGATGAACGGCAAGAAGGTGTCGGTTGGAACCACGCTGAGCGCCAGCACCTTGCGGCTCATGTCGGGCGGCTAGGCCCTACGGCTCCCGAAACGCTTCTTTCGACTTGTAGAGCGGCTTCATCAGGTAATGCAGGATCGTCTTCGATCCGGTATGCAACTCGACCAGTGCGCGCATGCCGGGGCGGATCTCGATCGCCTTCTGCCGCTCGGTCAGTGCATTCACATCCACCGTCACGGTGACCCGGTAAAACGGCGGGGCGGAGGGGTCGCGCTCGTCCTCGAACGTGTCGGCGGAGATGAAATCCACCTTGCCCTTGAGCGTTCCATAGATCGTGTAGTCATAAGCCGTGAGATTGATCGAGGCATCCTGCCCGGTCACCACGTCGGCGATATTCTCGGGGCGCACGCGGGCTTCGACGAACAGCTCCTCGCCCAAGGGGATGATCTCGAAGATCTCCTCGCCCGGCCGGATAACGCCGCCGATGGTCGTCACCCCGAGATTGTTGACGATGCCGCGCATCGGCGCGGTGATCACGGTGCGGCTCAACTGGTCCTGCGCCAGCCGGATTTCCTGACGGAGCGAGGTGATCTCCTTGAGCGTTTCGGAGTAATCCTCGGCCAGTTCCAGTTCCGCCTGGGTCAGGATGTCCTTGTAGCGAATATCGGCCTCGGTTGCCTTGTCTCGGGCCTTGTTGACCTCCAGCAGGGCGACGAATTCCTTCTTGTAGAGCTTCTCCATGTTGGCCAGTTCGGACTTGGCCTGCTCCAGCTGCGCCAACGCGCCCTCGCTCCGGCTTTCCAGATCCGTCTGGCGAGCCCGCAACAGCGCCCTTTCGGAGGAAAGGATGCGCGGGGAGCGCTCGGCGAGATCCTCGGGAACGATGAATTCCGCCGCGCCGTCGATCTCGGCTTCCAGCCGGATCCGGCGGATCAGCAGCGCGTCGATCTGGTCTTGAAGATCGTCGAAGGCAGTGCGGAAGCGAGTATCCTGCAGCGTCGCCAGAACCTGTCCGGCCTCGACAAGGTCGCCCTGTTTGACCGCCAGCTCCGCAAGGATGCCGCCTTCGAGGTTCTGGACACTTTGCGAGCGCGAGGACGAGACGACCTGCCCATCCGCGCGCACGATCTCGTCCACCCAGGCAAAGGCCGACCAGAGCACGAACAGCCCCACCGCCAGCGCGATCAGCCGGATCGTCAGCCGCGAGGCGCGGATCTGCTGTTCAAGCCCGGTTTCGGTCTCATGGGTCAGAACGCTCATCGGCGGTCTCCCGAGGCCAGATGCGCCAGGACCTGTTCACGCGGCCCGTCCACGGCGAGGCGACCGGCCTGCAGGATCAGCGTGCGGTCGGTCAGTGCGAGGATCGGCGTGCGGTGGGTGGCGATCAGCGCCGTGCGCCCGTCGAGCCACTTGCCCAGCCGGCTGACCAGCGTGCGTTCCAGCGTCTGGTCGAGCGCAGCGGTCGGCTCGTCCAGCAACGCGATCTGCGGATTCTGCAGCCAGAGCCGCGCCCAGCCGATGGATTGGCGCTGCCCGACGGAGAGCCCCTCCCCGCCGTCGCGGATCTGCAGGTCCAGCCCTTGCGGGTGGCTGCGCAGGAAGGCGCCGAGCCCGGCGAAATCCAGCGCCTTCATCAGCCGGTCATCGTTGCGTTCGAGCTGGGTGAGGTTGTCCCGAAGACTGCCGGCAAACAGGCGCACATCCTGCCCGAGATAGCCGATGCCGCGGCGCAGGTCGCGCGGGTCGATCTGGGACATTTCGGTGCCGTCGAGCAGGATCCGCCCGCGGCTCGGCCCATAAAGCCCGGCCAGCAGCTTCAGAAGCGTGGATTTTCCCGAGCCATTGGCGCCGAGAATGGTGACATGCTGGCCCGGCTTGATGACCACGCCGGAGATATCCAGCGTTGGCGCGGCATCTTCGTCGTAATGGAAGGTCAGGTCGCTCAACTCGAATTGTCCACGCAGCGACTCCCGGCGCAGATAGCTCCGTTCGCTATCCTTTTCCTGCTCGGCCAGCGCGATCTGTTCGAGATTTTCCAGCGCGCCGCGCACATTGCTCCAACGCGCCAGAACACCCGCGAACTGTGTCAGAGGCGCCAGCGTGCGGCTGGTCAGGATGCCGGTGGCGATGATCGTGCCGACCGTGAACTGCCCGGCAAAGACGAGATAGGTGCCGATCACGACGGTTGAGATATAGGTGCATTGCTGCACGCCCTGCGACCAGAAGGTCAGCGTGCTCGACAGGCGGCGTTGCTCGGCGGAGCTGTAGGAGGAAGCCTCGTTCAGCTCGTTCCACAGCCGCAGTACACGTTCCTCGCCGCGCTGCGTCTTGACCGTGTCGGCCTCGGTGATCACTTCCTGCAGCAGTCGGCCGAGCTTGGCCGAGGTGCCCTGGTTTTCGCGCGAGAGCGCCACCATCCTGCGCTGCAGGAAATAGGCTGGCAGAACCATCAAAATCCCGCCCAGCATCAGCACCCAGACGACATTGCCCGCTATCGAGGCGACGAGCGCAAGGAAGAGGACAATGAAGGGGACATCGGCCAGCACGGAGATGGTGGAGGAGGTAAAGAAATCCCGCACCATACAGAAATCGCGCATCGCGGCGAACAGGCCCGACGGGGGCAGGGGGCGCTTGTCCGAGCGCATGCCCAGCAGGCGGCGCATCAGTTTTTCCTGGATGGACAACTCCATCCGCTGCCCTGTCGCGTCGCTCATCCGGGCGCGGGCGATCTTGAGCATGCCCTCAAGCGTGATCGCCGCGAGCGCGCCAATGGCCAGCACCCAGAGGGTCGATTGGGACTGATGCGGAATGACCCGGTCATAGACCTGCAGCGAGAACAGCGCCACGGCCACGGCCAGCATGTTGGCCACCAGCGAGCCCAGCATGATCTCGGCCACGTGGCGGCGGTAATGCTGGAACTCGCCCCAGAACCAATGCCCGCGCGTCGCCTGCCCGACATGGCGATCCGCCAGTTGCCGCAGAGTGACCCGCGCCTTCAGCACCGTTCCAGAGAAGAAGGGCGCGAACTCTGCGACGGGGACCTCGGTGCGGTTGTCGGGGCAAGTCTCGTCGAAGATCGTGAGGCTGTGCTCCCGCTGCTCCAGAACCAGCACCGATTGCCCGTTCGCCATGAAGGCGATGGCGGGCCAGCAAGCGGGCGCGACTTTCTGGTTGCGCACCACGCGGGCATCAAGGCCTGTCGAGGCCAGCGCCAGCGCCAGCGCCTGCGCCTCAACGGAGACCTTGCCCGGTGCGTGTTTCCACATGAATTCCGATAGGTCGCGCGCCGGGGTTTCAACCCCGTGCAGGCCGGCCATCGTCGAGAGGAGCTTGGCGCGATGCTCGACCCTCGCGGCCAGCGCACTGGTGTCTGCCTTTCTGGGCGGCGCTCCCGCCGGTTCGGCGGAATTGGCCGCGTCGGCCGGCTGGACGGTCTCGATGGAGACGATGACCGGGGTGTGCACCTTGTTCAAATCGCCTCTCCATTGGCTAGAAGGCCAAGATCCCGGGCAAGCTGCAGCTCGGCCAGCAGCGTATCGTATTTCGCGTTCAGCCCTTCCATCTCGCGCTGGATGGACTGTTCGTAGATATCGACCACTTCGAGGACTGAGCGCTGCCCGGCCCGGAACTGAGCCTCGAACAGGCGGTAAGTTTCCTGGCCTTCGCGGGCCAGCCCCTCGGCCTCGGCCTGTTGGCGCTTCAGGCTCTCGATGCGGTTCTGCAACCGGCTGCGGGCGCGGGCGGAATCCTCGCGCGCCTCGTCGACCTGCAAGAGCGCGGTCTCCTTGGTGGATTCGATCGCCTTGATCCGGGCGGCGGTGCCAAAGCCGAGGCCGGTTTCGCTCACCAGTTGCAGCGCGGCCGAGCCGCTGCTTGCAACAGCGCCGATCCCCGGAAGCTGGCCGGCGCGTTCCACCTTGGCGCGGGCGATGTTGCGCCCGGCCTCGGCCTTTGCCTTGACGACGGCGAGCGCCTCGACCTCGGGCAGGGCGGAAATGCCAAGCTTGCCGACATCTGCGATCTGGAAGCTCGTTCCCGTCATCGCGGTCAGCTCGGAAAGCGCGGTCTGTGCCGCCTCGCGGGCGGTATCGCGCTGCGTGCGCAGCGAACTGGACCGGGTGTCGACCATCCGCAGGTCTCCCTTGTCGGATACTCCGCCTTCGACACGGCCGTAGACGATCTTGCGGAACCGGTTCATCTGCGCGAGCGCCCGGTCTGCCAGCGCGGCGCGGTGCTGGTTCTTGACCGCTTCCACGAAGAGAGATTGCGCGGTGTAGACGCGGTCGTTCATGTCCTGCGAGAGAGTGACGGCGGCCACCTCCACGTCGGCGGCGGCATATTCGCGCTCGGCTTTCTTGCGACCGTGATCATAGAGCACCTGCTCGACGATGAGCCCGGTCACCACGTCGCCCAGGCTGGTCAGCGAGACGGTGGGTTCCAGCGTCGGCAGCCAGTTCTTGTCTTCCGCCTCGGCACGCAGTTTGGCGGTGCGCAGTTCGGCCTCGGAGGCGCGTGCCCCGGAGGCCAGCGCGATATCGGCGACTTGCGAAAGCGTGCTGTCCTCGGGAATGACCGAGCGGCGGGCCAGAAGCGTGTCGAAGATCTCCGACCCGTCGGAGCGGTCCTCCTGCACGAAGTTGCCCGCGCCCTGGCTCACCTGTTCCTGCTCCTGCCCGAAGGGCAGCTTGAGCCGGGATTGGATCGCTTCGCTGTCCATCTCCATGCAACCGCCCAGCACGACGAGCGCGGCGGCCGGAAGCAGTCTGCAAAACACGGCAGTCCCGGCGACGCGTCCGCGTTCCCCGGGGAGTGTCGGGGCGGACGAGCCGCCCCGCTGCCTGTCACCTTTAGATGACAACGTTGATGTCTTGATCGATGACAACCGTCACTCCATCATCGCCAACCGTGTAGATATCGTAGGTTTCGCCTTCGATATCGACGGTTTGCGTTGTCTTGGCTGCATTCTCGATCGTGACGGTATCGTCCGAACCGCCGTGGACCGTGACCGTATCGGAGGTGCTCGACAGATCCCGGATCATGTCTTCCGTGAGGGTCAGATTGGCGTCCGATGCATAGTCCAGCTCGATACCTTCAATATTGAAGCCGTCGATCTGATTGTGCTCCAGCGTGCCGGTATTGGTCACGTTGTCATCCAGAACGAGCAGCGTATCGGAGGTATTCCCGGCATCGTCCGTCGCGGCGATGACAAGATGCGTTCCGTCTGAGGCGCTCGGGTTGAGAACGACCAGCGACTCCTCGGGACTCAGCGCGAATTCGGTCGTGCTCAACTCGGTGGCGGTCCCATCCGGGTTGAGCGCGTAGAAGTCGAACGCCTGGTCATCGGTCGAGATCGAGAGCGACGTGACGTCGTCATCGGCAAAGGTCACCGACTTGATCAACGGGTTGGTCACTTCCGTGTCCACCAGGAAGGTGGCACTGGTCGTGGCGGTGTTGCCGGCAATGTCGGTCACTTCCACGTTGGCCGAGGCGTTATACGTCCCTTCCGGCAGGCTGCCATCCTCGTAGGTCACCATCCAGTGGCCGTTCTCGTCGGCGACCGTCTCGCGCACGACCCCGTCCACCGTGACCAGCACCACTGCGCCGGCCTCGGCCGTTCCGTCCAGTTCGACACCGTTCTGAAGCTGCTCGGCATTGACGGGCGTCACGAACATGCCCGTATCCATCGACACATTCGTGCTGGTGTCGATGCGCAGGATCGCGGAGGAACTGGCCGCGTTGCCGGCGTCATCGGTCGCGATCACCGTGACGGTGGCATCGTATTCCCCCTGCGCGATCTGCGAGGAGGCGAAGGTGCTGCTCCAGTTGCCGTCGGCATCGGCAGTCACATAGTCGGTGGCGCCTGCCAGCGACACCTGAACCTGCGATCCGGCCTCTGCCGTCCCGGTCAGGGTGACGCCGTTGGTGACTTCCTCGGCATTGGCGATGTCGTCGCCCCCAGCCTGGCCGCTGTCGATGCCCACGTTGATCTCGGTGTCGACATGCACCGTGCCCGTCGTGGTGCTGGAGTTGCCCGCCGCGTCGGTCGCGGTGACGGTCACGGTCGCATCGTAGGTTCCTTGCGGGATCTCGTTCGAAGCGAAGCTGGCGGATCAGTTTCCATCCGCATCCGCAACCACGCTGTGCGAGGTGCCCGCAAGTTCGACGAGCACCGTTGCCCCGGCTTCGGCGGTGCCGGTCAGGCCCACCCCGGAGGCGACCTCCGCCGCGTTCGCCGTGTCGTCGCGCCGGCCTGACCGGCATCGTAGGTAACGAAGGTTTCGGTATCCACGCCAATGACATGGTTGGCCGTCGCGCTGTTGCCCGCGGCGTCGGTCGCGACCACCGAGACGGTCGTCTCGTAGGTGCCTTGCGGGATCTCCGAGGAGGTGTAGGAGGCCGACCACGTGCCGTCCTGGCCTGCTGTGACTGTCTTGGTGACCCCGACAAGGGTCACTTCCACCGTCGCGCCGGCCTCGGCGGTTCCTGTCAGCGTGATGCCGGCGGATTGCTCGGCCGCGTTGGCAACGTCATCGCCGCCCAACTGGCCGGAATCGATCCCGGCGCCGGTCTCGGTATCCACCTGAAGGGAGAATGTCTCGGTCGAGGAATTGCCCGCGCCATCGGTCGCGGTGATCGTCACCTCGGACTCGTAGGTGCCCGGGGTGATCTCGGAGGCCGCGTAGTCGATGGACCACGCGCCGTCCTCGCCGATCGTGGTCGTCCGGGTCTGGCCCTGGAACTCCACGGAAAGCGTGCTGCCCGCCTCGCCGCTGCCGCTGAGCGTGACGCCGTCGGAGGCTTCCGCGGCATTGATCACGTCGTCGCCCTCGACCGTGCCGAGGTCGACCTCGGGCGGGATCGTGTCGACGTCGAGCACCTCGTTAATGACGGTCGTATTGCCGCGCGCATCGCTCGATGTGATCGTCACGGCCGTTTCATATTCGCCGGTCGCGATCTGGTCGGACTCGAAGGTCACGCTCCAGGAGCCATCCTCGCCCACGGTCGTGCTCTGCGTGTTGCCGTCGATCTCGACCGTTAGAGACGCGCCGGGCTCGCCCGTGCCGGTGATCGTGACGCTGCCGTCGCCATTGCCGCCGACGTCGTATTCGCCATCGGGATTGTCAACGGTCGGAATGATGGGCGTGCTGCCGGACCCGTTGCCGTCGCCTCCGGAGCCGCCGCCGTCGCCCGTGCCATCGCCTCCATCACCGGAGCCGCCATCGCTGGCGGTCCCTCCGCCAGTGCCACCCGGGGTGCCGCTGCCTCCAGTGTCTTCGGGCGCTGCTTCGCCGTCACCGGTCTTGGCGGGATCTTCTCCATCCGAACCGCCATCGCCATCGCCATCTTTGCCGTCATCGCCGCCAGAAGTAGCGAATGCCGCCGCTGCGCCGCCGGCGCCGAGAACGCCAAGGCCGCCCATTCCCAGGGCTGGCGCGACAAGCGGCGCGATGACCGGCTCGACATCGTCGAGATCGAGGAAGGTCATCTGGTCATACGAGCTCCATTTTCCCGTGATATCGACCGCCGTGTATTGTGCAAAATACTCGTCGCCGACATTGTCGGTGAAGGCCACCAGGTGCAGCTCTCCGTCCCGGCTGAGCAGCAGCTCCCGGTCCTCGGCCTGCGTTCCGGCAAAATACCCCTGAAGGGTAATGGTCTCTCCATTCGACAGGTGCAGGACCAGATCGGACCCCTGCCGTGTGTATGAAGAGACGTTTCCGGGAGAAATATTGAGAGAAACTTCGGAGGCCTCGCCGACCGCAATTGTCGCGTTTGCAGCGTCCGATGTTTCGCCACGAAAAACCCCTCCGGAATCCCGGACGGCATACTTGTAAACATTCATTTGAACCCACCGCTCGATGAATTTTGGGGCTTTTGCCCTTGCTTGATTGCGGGAAACTATACGCGAATATCGGTGTCAATCCAGAAGTATTAACCCCTGTGGAAGAATTGTGGCAATGGTGCAAAAAATGTGGAAAAAGTTAACGAATCATTGAGATTAGCGGGTGACGCAAACGTAGCTTTGGCCTCCGCTAGTCCCGGGGGAAAGCTGATTTGAGCGGGCAAACCCATGCGCCGATGCAGTGCCCGCAGAGGAAAATCGAGTTTGGGCATGGACATTTGCAAGCTGAAACCCGCAAAGGTGAGAGATCGGATTTTCGGTGCCCGCCGCCCTGACCGGGCCGGGTTCCGGTTGGTCCAGTTGGGAGGCCTAGGATGATACTGGTTCTGGCGCTGGCCGCTGTGCTTTGGGGTGTCGGTCACGCAATGGGTGCATCCGGCAGGGTGCGCTGGACGATGATCGCATTTCTGTACGCGGTCGTCGTCCTTGAGCAGCTTGTCCTGCCCGATGGGCATCCTCTGCGGGAGGCAACCGGGGAGTCGCCGGCCTTCTGGCTGCTGCTGGGGGGCTTTGGCGTGCTTGTGGCGCTCTATTTCAAGGGGGTCAACTGGCTCAAGGCGCGGGCGCAACCGGTCGAGGCGGTGCCCGTCGCGAAACCGGGCAGCTTTGCCGAGGGAGAGCTGGAGCGATACGCGCGCCATATCGTGCTGCGGGAGTTGGGCGGTCCGGGGCAGAAAAAGCTGAAACAGTCCCGTGTTTTGGTGGTCGGGGCCGGTGGGCTCGGCTCGCCCGCGCTGTTTTACCTCGCAACGTCGGGCGTGGGGACGATCGGCGTGATCGACGGCGACACGGTCGACGGCAGCAACCTGCAACGCCAGATCCTGCACCGCGAGGAAGATATCGGGACGCCCAAGGTGTTTTCGGCGATGCGGGCCATGAAAGCGCGCAATCCGTTTGTCGAGGTGAAACCCTATCACCGCGAACTGACCGAGGAGATCGCGCGGGACCTGATTGCCGAATATGACCTCGTGCTGGATGGAACCGACAATTTCGACACGCGCTATCTCGTGAACCGCGCCGCGGTGGCCTGCGGCGTGCCGTTGGTCTCTGGCGCGCTCAGTCAGTGGGAGGGGCAGATCTCGGTCTTCGACCCCGCCAATGGCGCGCCCTGTTACCAATGCGTCTTCCCGCAGGCACCCGCGCCGGAACTGGCGCCGTCCTGCGCGGCGGCGGGTGTACTCGGGCCCCTGCCGGGGGTCGTGGGGACGATGATGGCTGTCGAAGCGGTGAAGGTCCTCTCTGGCGCGGGCGAGCCCTTGCGCGGACGGATGCTCATCTATGACGCGCTCTATGCCGAAACCCGGCAATTCATGCTTTCGCAGCGTCCCGATTGCCCGATCTGCACGGGCTGACTGGACAGTGCGCCCGCGCCGGCCATACTGCGCACGGACCCAAAGGAGACACTCTCATGAAGTTGATTCATACCATCGCCGCGGCTGCATTCGTCGGTCTGGCCGCCGGCCCGATCCAGGCCGAAACGCCCGATCTCGGCGGCAAGGAAGTCACGGTTGTCACCGAGAACGCCTATCCGCCGCTGCAATTCGTCGATCCCGCCTCCGGTGAGGCCGTCGGCTGGGAATATGACGCGATGGAAGAGATCGCCAAACGGCTCAACATTACCGTGGTCTACGAGAACATCTCCTGGGATGCGATGATCCCGGCCGTGTCCGAAGGCCAGTACGATCTTGGCATGACCGGCATCACCATCCGCGAAGACCGTATGGAGAAGGTCGATTTCTCGGATGCCTATATGCGTTCCGAGATGCGGATGATCGTGGCCGGCGATGAGGACCGCTTCACCAACCACACCGAGTTCGCCGCCAATGACGATTTGCTGATCGGTGCGCAGCCAGGCACGACGCCTTTCTATGTCGGCATCTATGATATTCTCGACGGCAACGAGCAGAACCCGCGCATGAAGCTCTTCGAGACCTTCGGCGCCGCCATCCAGGCGCTGCGCACCGGCGATGTGGACCTCGCGCTTTCCGACGGTACTGCTGCAAATGGCTATGTCGCGGCCTCCGAGGGCACGCTGAAGATCATCGGCGAGCCGCTCGGAACCGAGGATTTTGGCTTCATCTTTCCCAAGGGATCCGATCTCGTGGCGCCGTTCAACGCCGCCATCGCCGAGATGAAGGAAGACGGCACCATGGAGGCGCTGAACAAGAAATGGTTCCTCGATTTCAAGATGGGCGGCTGAGCGCCATTTGAAACAGCCCCCCGCGCTGCCCGCGCGGCGTGGGGCGCCAGCCTTGGGCCGAGTGCTACCGGAGCCGACGTTGCGGCCTGCCGCGAATTGCTGCTAAAGGGGCATGAACGCCGTCCCGAAAGGCCTTCATGACACCGCAAAACGACGAATACGCCGGAGAATTCCCCTGGTGGCTGTTGGCCGCTTGCGGGCTGGGTGGGTTTTTCCTCTACCGGATTATCTCGGACGATCTCTACACGCAGGTTCTGGGCACGCTCAGCCGGGGCGTGGGCATCACGCTCTTCGTCACGGCGATCGGTTTTTCCACGGCCTGCCTGATCGGACTCTTGTTGGCCGTTGCGGGGCTTTCACGCTACCGCGTCCTGCGGCAAGTCGCGCGTTTTTATATCGAGATCGTGCGCGGCCTGCCGATCCTCGTTCTGCTGCTCTACGTCGCCTTCGTCATCGCGCCGGCGCTGGTGGCCGCGATCAACTGGTTGCTGGAGGGTATGGGGCGGGAGACAATACGAACCCGCGAATTTCCCCTGCTCTGGCGGGCCATCCTGGCGCTGACCATCGGCTATTCCGCCTTCATCGCCGAGGTGTTTCGCGCCGGCCTGCTCTCGGTGGACGAGGGGCAGGTGGAGGCCGCCAAGGCGCTCGGGCTGAATGGCTGGCAGCGCTTCCGCTTCATCGTCTTTCCACAGGCGATCCGGACCATCCTGCCGCCGCTTGGCAATGATTTCATCGCGATGATCAAGGATTCCTCGCTCGTCTCGGTGCTTGGCGTGCTCGACATCACCCAGTTGGGCAAGGTCACGGCCGCCGGAAACTTCCACTATTTCGAGACCTATAACGTGGTGGCCTTCCTCTACCTGACGATGACGGTGACGCTCTCGCTCCTGCTGCGGCGGCTCGAAAGGCACATGCGCCAGAAACCGGGCTGAGCCCGCGCCGGAAAGAGTGCCCCGAAACGTTGGTGGGAATTGAAAGGCGCAAGTCGCACGCCTACGTGACCCATCTGACAAACAAGGAGAGCAGTGTGAAACCGCCCGTCTATTCGCTCGTCGATTTCAAGGTTCGCACCGAGAAGCTGGGCTATGCCCGCAGGCGCATGCGCAAGGCCGAGCAGTTCGCGCGCTCCAAGCCCGGCGTGCTGCAATTCCACTTCCTGCAGGATCACGCGGACCCAACGGTTTTCACCGGCTACGGGATCTTCGCGTCCAACGACGATCTCGACAGCTATCGCAGCTCGATGCAGGAAATGTCCGAGAACGATTCCGAATTCAACGACATGCTCGATCCGAAGCTACCGATGTCGGTGCGCGTGCTGGACCGGATCTGACGTAACGTCATTGATAGGTTGGGAATGCTCCCTATGCTCGTGAATGCGTGAACAGAGGAGTCATTGCATCATGAGGACCATTTTCTTCGCCGCCCTTCTGGCGGCCGCCCCTGCATTTGCCGATACCACGCCTGCGCCGGAAGGGGCGCGGGTGTTCTTTTCCAATATCGAAAGCGGTGCGACGGTTTCCGCCCCGGTTGAGATCACCTTCGGGATCGAGGGAATGAACGTCGCCCCGGCCGGCACCGAGGAGGCGGGCACCGGGCATCATCACCTCCTGATCGACCGGCCCCCCTTGGGTGAGGGCGAAGGCGGTACGGATGAACTGATCTATGGCTTGCCCTCCGACGAGCATCACATGCATTTCGGCAAGGGCCAGACCGAGGTCTCGCTCGATCTGGCCCCGGGCGAGCACACGTTGCAGTTGGTGCTGGGCGATCACTCCCATGTGCCGCATGACCCGCCCATTGTCTCGGACGTGATCACGATCACGGTGGAGTAGGGCTGGCAAGTTCGGGCGGGGCACCCTAGTTTCTGTCCAAGCCATTTTCCGGAGCCCCGCCCATGACAAACCCGCTTCTTGCCGAGCGTACGCAACCTTTCGAACTTCCGCCCTTTGCCGCGATTTCCGACGAGGATTTCGAGCCTGCTTTCGCGGAAGCACTTGCCGCGGCACGGGCCGAGATCGACGCCATCGCCCGGTGTCCCGAAGCGCCGAATTTTGAGAACACAATCGAGGCGCTGGAACTGGCGGGCAAGGAGCTTTCCGACGTACTGTCGGTGTTCTTCCTGTTGGCCTCTGTCGAGTCCAATCCCAAGCGCGAGGAATTGCAGCGTAGCTTCTCGCCGCTTCTGGCGGAGTATTCCAGCGACGTGATGATGAATGTGCCGCTCTTCGATCGGGTGGACAGCCTCTGGCAGCAGCGCGACACGCTGGATCTGACCGCCGAGCAGGCCCGCCTGCTTGAACTGAGCCATCGCGGCTTCCGCCGCTCCGGCGCGGCGCTGGACGAGGACGGACGGGCGCGGCTGCGCGAGATCAACACGCGGCTTGCCAGGCTCGGCACCTCCTTCGCGCAGAACCTTCTGGCCGATGAGCGCGATTGGTTCATGCCGCTGGCCGAGGCGGATCTCGAAGGCCTTCCCGGCTTCGTCGTCGACGCTGCCCGCGCTGCGGGGGCCGAGAAGGGCGCCGATGGGCCGGCTGTCACGCTGTCGCGCTCGGTGATCGTGCCCTTCCTGCAATTCTCGCACCGTCGGGACCTGCGCAAACGCGCCTATGAGGCCTGGACCTCGCGCGGGGCGAACGGGGGCCAGACAGACAACCGCGAACTGGTGGCCGAGATGCTGGCGCTGCGTCACGAGCGGGCGCAGCTTCTGGGCTACGAGAATTTCGCCGCCTACCGTCTGGAGCCGGAAATGGCCAAGACGCCGCAAGCGGTGCGCGATCTGCTGATGCAGGTCTGGGAGCCGGCGCTTGAGCGGGCGAAGGCCGATGCGTTCTACCTGGAGCGCGAACTGGTGATCGAGGGCGCGGACATGCCGATCGAGGCGTGGGACTGGCGCTATTATTCGGGGATCTGGAGCCGAAAGAAGCACGATCTCGACGAGGCCGAACTGAAGCCCTACCTTCAGCTCGACCGCATGATCGAGGCCGCTTTCGACTGCGCGACCCGTCTGTTCAACCTCGAATTCACCCCGCTGGAAATCGACCTGCACCACCCCGATGCCCGCGCCTGGGAAGTGACGCGGGACGGGCAGCACATGGCCGTCTTCATCGCCGATTACTTCGCTCGTTCAGGCAAGCGCTCCGGTGCCTGGTGCTCGGCGATGCGCAGCCAGGAGAAGCTCGCGGGCGACATCCGCCCGCATGTGCTCAATATCTGCAATTTCGCCAAGCCCGCCGAGGGCGCCCCCGCGCTGCTCTCCTATGACGATGCGCGTACGCTCTTCCACGAGTTCGGCCATGCACTCCACCAGATGCTGAGCGACGTGACCTATCAGACGCTCTCCGGAACCTCCGTACCGCGCGATTTCGTGGAGCTTCCCAGCCAGCTCTACGAGCATTGGCTGGAAGTGCCCGACGTGCTCCAGCGCTTTGCCACCCATGCCGAGACCGGCGAGCCGATGCCGCAGGAGATGCTCGCCCGTGTCCTCGCGGCGGCGACCTATGACATGGGCTTCCAGACCGTCGAATTCATCGCTTCCGCTCTGGTCGACCTCGAATTCCACGACGGCCCGCCCCCGGCGGACCCGATGCAGAAACAGGCCGAGATCCTGGAGGGGATCGGCATGCCGTCGGCCATCCGCATGCGCCACGCGACGCCGCATTTCGCCCATGTCTTCTCGGGGGGCGGCTATGCCTCGGCCTATTACAGCTACATGTGGTCTGAAGTGATGGATGCCGATGCCTTCGAGGCCTTCGAGGAGGCGGGCGACCCGTTCGATCCGAAAACCGCCGAGGCCCTGGAGAAGAACATCCTCGCCGTCGGCGGTCTGCGGGAGCCGGACGAGCTTTACACGGCCTTCCGTGGCCGCTTGCCCGGTGTCGAAGCGCTGCTCAAGGGGCGTGGGTTGATCGCGGCGGAATGATCCCGATCGGAAGCCGGCGGTATTCCCGCCGGCTTTCCATTAGTCGTAGCTGACAACCTCGATCTCGATCCCGTCGCGCGTGTCGAAATAGAAACGCCGACCAGGCTCATAGTCGGCGTGATTGTGCGGCGTGTACCCCGCCGCTGCGACGCGCGCCTCTGTCGCCTCGAAATCCGGCACGACGATACCGACATGGTTCAGCCCGCCCAGCGTGCTGTAGCTCGACCCGGTCTTCGCGTGGGTTTGCTTTGGCGGGGCATAGACGGCCATGTAGCTCGTCCCGTTACCGACATGCACCGAGTACCCGCCGCTGATGGCGTTCCCTTCCCAGCGGATCTTCCAGTCGAACAGCGCGCAAAGTTCCTCCGCCGTGGCTTTCGGATCCTTCACGGTGATGTTGACATGTTCCAGAAAGGCCTGTGTCATTTCCTGTCTCCTGTGACGCGTTTTCGTGGACAGGCGGCGGTATAATTTCTAAACCTCACTTTAGATCAATATATTTTGCGAGGTGTCCCAATGCCGCTCGGGCGCGAAATTTCCATCGGCCAGCTTGCCGCCCGCACCGGGCTGGCCGTGTCCGCCATCCGCTATTACCAGGCGCAGGGGCTGATCTCCTCGGAACGCAATGCGGGCGGGCACCGGCGCTTTCCTCGCAGTGTCATCCGGAGGCTATCCTTCATCCGGATCGCCCAGCAATTCGGATATTCGCTCGACCGTATCCGCGCGGAACTGGCCTCCCTGCCAGAGAACCGAACGCCGAATCAGGCGGACTGGTCCCTCATCGCCGGAGGGTTGCGGGGCGAGCTGGATGCCCAGATCGCGGGGCTCATGGCGATGCGGGACCGTCTCGATGGCTGTATCGGCTGTGGCTGTCTCTCGCTGGAAAAATGCGCGCTCTACAACCCGGAGGACAAGGCGGCTAAGCGCGGCAGCGGACCGCGTTACTTGATGGGCGACAGTTCCGACGAGATCTGACGGGTCACTCCCGCGTTTCGTCGGCCTTCACGCCCCAGAGGGCCGACTTGCGGACCCATCCGCGCTCTCCGCCCGCGGTGATCCGGCACCATGTCGCGGTGCATTCGCCCAGCCGGGCCACGACGCCGATTTCCGCCTGTGCCAGGGTCTCCGCGTCTTCCGAGGGCTGGGCGTGCATCTCGACCATGTCCTGTTCGATGAGCACGGTGCGCACGCCGGACAGAAGCGAGTAATGCACCCAGCCGCCAGCGCCGTCGCGATCCCGCACCCGTCGCCAATGGCCGAATTCGGCCGTTACCTCCAGCGGCAGACCCCGCCGCGTATACACCCAGTCGATCCGCTGGCTGAGCGAGGGGCCGCGGCGGGCATTGCCCTCGGATGTCTTCAGAGACACGAAACGCGGCAGGGGTAGGTTGGTCACCGGCCCGCGAGTCGCCGGCTGATCCGCCGCCTGGGCAGGCGCCATGATCGCGCTGCCAATTGCCAGCGCTGCGATTGCAATGATTCTGGGGACAAGACGAAACGTTATTGCCTGTACCGTCATGCTATTTTGTCGCTTATTGCTCGATGCTGCTTGTGCAGCATTCCTTTGAAGGGCAGTGTGCCAGCGAGGGAGATATCTAGGAAGATGCCAGGAGGGGTTACATGCCAAGAGAGCGGCTGAGTGTTGTCGTTACGCGACGGTTGCCGGAGGTTGTCGAAAAGCGCCTGTGCGAATTGTTCGATACCGAACTGCGCGAGGACGACCGGCCGATGAGCAATGACGAGTTGATCGCGGCCATGTGCAGGGCGGATGTGCTTGTTTCGACAATCACCGAACACATCGACGCGGCGATGCTGGCGCATGCGGGGGAGCGGGTGAAGCTGATCGCCAATTACGGCGCGGGCGTGGACAATATCGACGTGGCAACCGCGCGGCAGCGCGGCATCCTCGTGACCAATACGCCGGGTGTCACGACCGACGATACCGCCGACATGGCGATGGCGCTGATTCTCGCGGTGACGCGGCGCATCCCCGAGGGGCTCGCGGTGATGCAGAACGGCAAATGGAGCGGCTGGGCGCCGACCGCTTACCTTGGTGGGCGCGTGGGCGGGCGCCGGCTGGGCATTTTGGGCATGGGCCGGATCGGCCAGGCCGTGGCACGCCGGGCGCGGGCATTCGGCATGGGGGTGCATTACCACAACCGCCGCCGGCTGCGTCCGGAAGTCGAGCAGGAGCTTGGCGCGACATGGTGGGAGAGCCTCGACCAGATGGTCAGCCGGATGGATGTGATGTCGATAAACTGCCCGCACACGCCCTCCACCTATCACCTGATGAACGCGCGGCGGCTGAAGCTGATGAAACCCTCGGCGGTGCTGGTGAACACCTCGCGTGGCGAAGTGGTGGACGAGAACGCTCTGACCCGGATGCTGCGCGCCGGCGAGATCGCGGGGGCGGGGCTTGATGTCTACGAGCACGGGGCGGAGATCAACCCGCGCCTGCGCCATCTCGACAACGTGGTGCTGCTGCCGCAGATGGGCTCGGCGACGGTCGAGGGCCGGATCGAGATGGGCGAGAAGGTGATCGTCAACATCAAGACCTTCGACGACGGGCACCGCCCGCCGGACCTGATTGTTCCGTCGATGCTGTGATAAGCCGATGAGATCCGCGTTGCGCAACCTCGTACTGCCCATGCTCGCCGCGCTTTGCGTTGTCCTGGCGCTGAACCCCACCGGGCCGGTCAATGCGCCGGCCGAACGGGCCGCTCGGGAGGCGGCGACGGCGAGCCTGGGCGTCTATGTTGCGTTGCGGTCGATCAATGCCGCCCTGTCCTTTGCGCAGGAAATCGAGGTCGGGGGGAGCGTGGGGCTGTCGGCCAATGCGCAGCCGCTCAAGTTCCTGGAGCCCATTGACGACACCGTCGAGCGGGTGGCGGCGCTGGTTTTCGGTGTCTCTCTGGTCTCGGCGACAATGTCGATCGGGATCGGCCCGGTTGCGAGCATCGGATTCCTGGTGCTTGCCGCTGGACTGGGTGTGCAATGGCTCAGAGGTCCACTCGAGCGGCATGCAGGCCGCGCGGCCGGACCCGTCTGCCGGGCGGGATCGGCCTGCACATTCACCGGCACGATGCTGGCGTTGGCACTGCCGCTTTCGCTTGCGCTTGGCAACCTTCTGGGGGAGGTCGTGACCGATGCGAAATGGCAGGAAGCGAACGCGAAACTACAGGAAGTCGCGTCCTATGCACAGTCGCTCGTGGGCGCCGAAGAGGCCGCTGCGCTTCCCGAGACAGAGGAGGTAGACGATCCCGCCGGTGGCTGGATCGGGTGGTTGCAGGAGTCGCTCAGCGCGGCGGGCGAAGGGCTTTCCGGTGCGGTGGCACAGACAGATGGCTACCTCGAAGCAGCTGGGTATTTCATGTCCAATGCCGACGACCTACTCGGAGCGTCGCTGACGCTCGTTTCGATCTTCCTGCTTCGCACGCTGGTCCTGCCATTGGCGTTCCTTGCGGTTGGGGTCGCCCTGCTCAGGCAATCGTGGCGCGCGTGAGCCCGGCCTAGCGATAGGTCTGATCTTCCGTCGGAAAGGCGCGGCTGCGGACCTCTTCGGCATAATCCGAAACGGCCTTTTCAATCCGCCCGCCAAGATCGCCATAGACCTTGACGAATTTCGGCGGCCTGGGGTTCAGCCCCAGCATGTCCTCGAGCACGAGGATCTGTCCGTCGCATTCGGCGCTGGCACCGATGCCGATGGTCGGGATCGCCACTTGCCGGGTAATCCGGGCGGCCAGCGGCTCGACCATGCCTTCGAGCACCAGCGCGAACGCACCCGCCTCGGCGCCCGCCTGCGCATCCGCTTCGTGAAGCGGCCAGCTCTCCTCGTCCCGCCCCTGGGTCTTGAAGCCGCCCATGACATTGGTCGATTGCGGCGTCAGCCCGATATGCGCCATCACCGGGATGCCGCGTTCGGTCAGGAAGTGGATCGTCTCCGCCATCCGCGCCCCGCCTTCAAGCTTCACCGCTCCGCAGCCGGTGTCCTGCATGATCCGCGCCGCGTTGCGAAATGCCACCGAAGGGCTCTCCTCGTAGCTGCCGAAGGGCATGTCCACGACCACAAGCGCCCGCTGTGTTCCGCGCACGACCGCCTTGCAGTGGGTGATCATCATCTCGACCGTCACGCCGACCGTGCTCTCCATCCCGTGCATCACCATGCCGAGACTGTCGCCCACGAGGATGAAATCGGCATACTTATCCACGATGGCGGCGGTATGCGCGTGATAGGAGGTCAGCGAGACGATCGGTTCGCCCCCCTTGCGCGCGGCAATCCGGGGCGCGGTCATGCGGCGGACGGGTTTCTGGACGCTCATGGTGTCACCTCTATCTGGTCGATCAACAACACGCCGCCGAACTCGGCCGAGATCATCAGCGCCAGCGGGCCGGACGGTTTGCCGGAGACGTGCCGCAAGCTCACCGCCTCGGTCACGTCCACGGCGCGCAGATGGGAGCGCGGTTCGGACTGGATCATGGTGGTTACCTCGGCCGTGATCTCCTCGACCGTCGCGCCCGCCGCGCAAAGCGCCTCCGCCCTGTCCAGCGAGCGGTGCAATACCAGCGCCGCCGCGCGATCCTCGGGCGAGAGCCGCACGTTGCGCGAGGACATGGCCAGCCCGTCGGGTTCTCTCACGGTCGGGCAGGCGATGATTTCCAGCGGGAAATGCAGGTCCCGGACCATCTGCCGGATCACTTGAAGCTGCTGGTAATCCTTCTCGCCGAAACAGGCGAGATCGGGCTGCACGAGGTTGAAAAGCTTCGCCACAACCGTCGCCACCCCGCGAAAATGCCCCTCGCGAACCTCGCCATGCAGCACATTGGCCAGCCGCATCGTCTCGACGATGGTCTCGGAGCCTTCCGGGTAGACGACCTCGACCGACGGCAGGAACACTGCTTCCACCCCGGCCTCGCGCAGCATTGCCAGGTCGCGTTCCGTGTCGCGCGGATATTTCTCCAGGTCGGCCGGGTCGCCGAACTGTGTCGGGTTCACGAAAATGGACACCACCACGCGGTCCGCGTCCCGCGCGGCGCGCTCCACCAGCGCCATGTGACCGGCGTGGAGATAGCCCATCGTGGGCACGAGGCCGATGCTGAGACCCTGTCGCCTCAGCCATGCGATATGGCTGCGAAGCTCAGCCGAAGTCCTGCAGATTTCCATGGGGGCGCTCCGTAACGATATTGCGTGGATCGTGCAAACATTCTTTTGGGTGTTGCGCGAGCTTGGGCGTGAGGCGCGAAAGTGTAGAAGCGCTTTGGGAAATGACGCCCAAAAGGCAAGGCCGGCAGCCCTTTCCTTCCGCCCCTGTACGTCGCTTTCTGCCCTTCAAGGGTCGGGTCGGAATTGCGTTGATCGGACCGGTTCGGCTTTACTGCGCACAAAAGCGTCCAGCATCGAGGATTCCCGCCATGAAAACCCATGTGAAAGCTCTCGTCGTCGGTGGCGGATGTGTCGGCACTTCAATCGCCTACCATCTTGGAAAGGCGGGATGGGACACAATGCTACTGGAGCGCGACGAGCTGACCTGTGGCTCGACCTGGCATGCCGCCGGTCTTCTTCCGCTCTTCAACATGTCCTTCGCCACCTCCCATATCCACGACTACTCGGTGAAATGGTACAAGACGCTGGAAGCCGAGACGGGCCTCAACCCCGGCTTCTCGGTCGTCGGCAACCTGCGTATGGCCCAGACACAGGCGCGCATGGACGAATACATGCTCTATGCCACCACCGCCGAGACGGTAGGGGTGCCCTATCAATGGCTCAGCCCGGCGCAGATCAAGGAGCGCTGGCCGCTGGTGCGCACCGAGGACTTGGTCGGCGCGCTGTTCCACCCCACGGACGGCTATATCAACCCCGCCGACGTGACCATGGCCATGGCCAAGGGGGCACGGCAGCTGGGCGTTGCCATTGAGCGCAAATGGCAGGTCGATGGTTATGAGTGGACGGGCTCGGAGTGGAAGGTCACCTGCACCAAGATGGCGGAGAAGGGCGGCAACCTGATCGCCACCGAGGAGCAGGTCGTCATCACCGCCGAACATGTCGTCACCGCCACGGGCAACCATTCGCAACGCACCGCGCAGCTTCTGGGCATCAAGATGCCGGCCATCCCGGTCGAGCACCAGTTCATCGTCACCGAGCCGGACCCGGCGTTGCTGGCCTATCGCGCGGCGGGCGGGGCCGAGCACCCGGTGCTGCGCGATGCCGACGCCAAATGGTATGTCCGCGAGGAACGTGGTGGCTGGATCCTTGGGCCTTACGAGCAAGGCGCGCCGGCACGGTTCAAATACGCCGTGCCCGACAGTTTCCGTGCCGACCTGTTCCAGCTCGATCTTGAGCGGATCGAGGAAGAATACATGTCCATGATCCACCGGATTCCGACTTCGGAAACGGTCGGTCTCAAGGACGATTTCAACGGCCCGATCTGCTACACGCCCGATGGCAACCCGCTGGTCGGCCCGGCGCCGGGGCTGCGCAACATGTGGCTGGCGGAGGGCTTCTCCTTCGGCATCACCGCTGCGGGCGGTACCGGCTACTACCTCGCACAGATGATGGTCGAGGGCGAGGCCGAGATCGACATGGCGAGCCTCGACCCCAAGCGCTACGGCAACTGGATGACCACCGAATACGCGGTGCAGAAGAACGAGGAATGTTACTCCCACGTCTTCATCCTACACCACCCGGACGAGGAGCGCGAAGCAGCCCGCCCGCTGCGCACCTCGCCCGCCTATGACCGGCAGAAGGCCGCGGGTGCGCAGTTCGGGCATGTCAACGGCTGGGATCGACCGAATTACTATGCACCTCAGGGTTTTGACGATCACGCGTCCCGCAGCTTCCGCCGGGGCGGCTGGTGGCAATATGCCGTCGAGGAGGCCAAGGCGATCCGCGAAGGCGTCGGCCTGATCGATGCAACCGCCTTCACCAAGCATATCGTCAAGGGGGCGGGCGCGACCGCCTTCCTCGACTGGTTCACCTGCAACAAGTTGCCGAAGGTGGGCCGCATCAACCTGACCTATGCGCTGACCGCCGCCGGCACGACCCGGACGGAATACACCATCGTCCGGCTGGCCGAGGACGAATATTACCTCGTCTCCGCCGGTGCATGGACGGCTTATGACCAGGACTTCCTGAAAAAGGCGATCGAGGACAAGGAAGCAGAGTTCGGCCGGATCGAGCTGCAGGACGTGACCACCCAATGGGGATGCTTTGCCATTGCCGGACCGAAGTCGCGCGATGTCCTGAACGAACTGGTGCGAGATGCGGAGCCGGAGACGGTGCTCTCCAACAAGCGCTTCCCGTGGCTTTCGATGCGCAAGATCGAGCTTGGCATGGTGCCCTGCATGGCGATCCGCGTCGCCTATACCGGCGAGCTGGGCTGGGAACTTCATCACCCGATCGAGATGCAGAACCATCTCTGGGACAGGCTCATGGAAGCAGGAGAGAAGCATGGCCTGAAGCCGGTCGGCGCCAGGGCGCAGAACTGGCTGCGGCAGGAGAAATCCTACCGCGCCTTCGGCACCGAGCTTGGCCGCGATGCGACACCGCTCGAAGCCGCGCTCGACCGCTTCGTGGATCTGGAGAAGGACTATCACGGCAAGCAGGCCATGCTGGACAAGGGGATCCGCAGCAAATGCGTCACCCTGCTGATCGACGGGCCGGAAGATGCCGATCCGTGGGGGCGCGAGGCGCTCTATGACGGTGACACCAAGATCGGACGCCTGACGTCGGGCGGTTACTCGGTCGCCTTCGGAAAGAGTATCGGCATGGGCTATGTCCGCCCGGATCTCGCGGTTCCCGGCAAGACGCTCAAGGTGAAGATGCTCAACCAACTCTGGGACGCCGAGATCACCGAAGACAGCCCCTACGATCCGAAAAACGAAACCATCAGGAAGAACGGGTGACGGAACTTGCCGGGGCTATCGGTGGGGCGGCCCTGGCATGGCTCGCCCTGTTCCAGCTCCTGCTCGCGGGGGGCGCGCCGCTTGGTCACTTGGCCTGGGGGGGCGCGCAGCGCGTCCTGCCCACCAGCCTCCGTATCGCGAGTTTCGCCGTGGCGCTGCTGGCGGTACTGGGCGCGATCGCGCTTGCCCAGGCGGGCGGTTTGCTTTCTCCATTGCTGCCGCCCACTTGGCTACCCTGGCTGCTTTGGGGCTTTGTCGGGCTGTTCGGACTGAGTTTCGTGGGCAACATGGCGACAAGCAGCCGCCTCGAACGGCTCCACGGCGCGCCACTCACTGTTGTCATCGCTTCGTGCAGCCTGTGGCTGGCGCTCTCTGGCGGCTGACATTCTGTTGCCGGACCGACCTGCGACATGTCATCGTTGCCGTTATTTTTGGCTTGTCCCTCCACCTCGGCTCACGGGATGGTGCGCCGAAAAGCTACGAGGGAGAGAAAAATGGGGTATCTGACATCCAATCCGACACGTGATGGATGGTTCGGCGACTATGGCGGGGCGATGTTGCCGCCGCCGTTGGAGCCGCATTTCAAGGAAATCCGGGAGGCCTATGACCAGCTGTCGAAATCCTCCGAATTCCTGACCGAGCTGCGCCTGATCCGGAAGCATTTCCAGGGCCGACCGACGCCGGTCTCCTACCTCAAGAACCTTTCCGAGCTTTGCGGCGGGGCGCAGATCTATGCCAAGCGCGAGGATCTCAACCATACCGGCGCGCATAAGCTCAACCACTGCATGGCTGAGGCGCTGTTGGCCAAGCATATGGGCAAGACCAAGATCATGGCCGAGACCGGGGCTGGCCAGCATGGCGTGGCGCTGGCCACCGCGGCGGCCTATTTCGGGCTCGACTGCGAGATCCATATGGGCGAGATCGATATCGAGAAAGAAGCGCCCAATGTCACCCGCATGAAATTGCTGGGCGCCACGGTCGTGCCGGTCGGTTTCGGCGGCCGCTCGCTCAAGGAGGCCGTGGACAGTGCCTTCCAGAGCTATGTTGCCCAAGCCGACACGGCGCTCTTCGCCATCGGCTCGGTCGTTGGCCCGCACCCGTTTCCCAAGATGGTGCGCGATTTCCAGTCCATCGTCGGCATCGAGGCGCGCGAGCAATTCGCCGAGATGACCGGTGGCCAGTTGCCGGACATGGTCGCGGCCTGTGTCGGCGGTGGCTCCAACGCCATGGGGCTTTTTGCCGGGTTCATCGACGAAGACGGGGTAGACCTCTACGGCGTCGAGCCGCTAGGCACGTCTTCCAAGCTGGGCGAACACGCGGCGACAATCACCTTCGGGCATGACGGCGATATTCATGGTTTCCGGACGCTCGTGTTGACCGATGAGGAGGGCGAGCCGGCGCCGGTCCACACGATCGCGTCCGGGCTGGATTACCCGGGAGTCGGGCCGGAACACGCGCATCTGCACAAGACGGGCCGGGTGAGCTATGTTGCCGCCAATGACAAGGAGGCACTTGATGCCTTCTACAAGCTTTCGCGTCTCGAGGGCATCATCCCGGCGCTCGAAAGTGCCCATGCGGTTGCCTTCGCCCTGCGCGAGGCCGGCAAGAACCCCGGCAAGTCGATTCTGCTGAACCTTTCGGGGCGCGGCGACAAGGATATCGATTACGTCACCGAGACGTTCGGTTTCGGCGACGAGTAATCGGTTGCAGCGATCACCGTGCGGAGCGGGGGGCTGTCTGCCCCCCGCGCCCCCCGAGGATATTTCCCGTCAGAAGAAGAGTAGCGACGGTCAGGACCGGGCGAGAAGGTCTTCGACTTCCTCGCGTGTCGGAGCAGAAGCAGAGGCGCCCCGCTTCGTGGTCGACAGGGCGCCGCAGGCCGCGGCGAAATGGACGGCCTCTGCGAGCGGTCTGCCCTCGGAGAGGGCCGTCGCCAGCCCGCCGTTGAAGCAATCTCCGGCGGCGACGGAATCAATGCTGTCGACCTTGAACGGCTCGACGAAGCCTTCGCTTTCGGCATCCTGGAAATAGACGCCGGACGCGCCGAGCTTGACCACGGCGGCGGCGACGCCCTGTTCACGCAGTTTGGCTGCGGCTTGCGCGGCTTCCTTGGCATTGGTGGGTTTCAGCCCGGTCAGAAGCTCCGTCTCCGTCTCGTTCGGCGTGATCACGTCGATGCGGGCAAGGACGCCCGGGGCGTAACCGTTGGCGGGGGCAGGGGCGGGATCGAGGATCACGCGGCCACCCGATTGCCGCACGAGATCCGCAGCCATGAGCGCGGGCTCCAGCGGGATCTCCATCTGCAGCAGCAGGATATCGGCGGCGGCCAGGCGTTCGGCGGCGCGGGCGACGTCGCTGCCGTCAATGGCCATGTTGGCGCCGCCAATGACGGTGATGCAGTTCTGGGCCGTGGAATCGACGCCGATCACGGCAATGCCGGTGTCGCTGTCGGGATCCTGGAAAATGTCCCGTGTCGGCACGCCCATCGCTGCAAGCTCGGCGCGGGCGCGGGCACCGAACTCGTCCTCGCCGATCCGGCCGATCAGGGTTGTTACGGCCCCGAGGCGGCGCGCGGCGACCGCCTGGTTGCAGCCCTTGCCGCCGAGCCCGAGCGCATAGCGTTCGCCGTGCAGCGTTTCGCCGGGGCGGGGCAGGCGGTCGGCATAGGTGGTCAGGTCGATATTGATGCTACCGAAAACGGCGATAGGCATGGCGGTGGCTTTCTAGAGCAGGGAGTCGCGGTTGATAAGCTCCGGCGGCTTGCGGATCAGGGCGGGAAGCTCGTCGCCTCGTTCAAGGTGGCCGATCAGGAGTTCGGCGGCCTCCAGCCCGAGACCGAAGCCCGGCTGGCGAATGGTCGTAAGGGTCGGGTAGAGATAGGAGGCGATCTCCACGTCGTCATAGCCGATCACAGAGATGTCTTCGGGGATGCGAAGCCCCCGCTCGGTGATGGCCCGGTAGGCGCCCATGGCCATCAGGTCGTTGAAGGCAAAGACCGCCGTGGGCGGAGACGTGCTATCCAGCATCTGCGCCATGGCCTCGTAGCCGCCTTGGGCGGAAAGGTCGCCGGTGATGACTAGCTCCGGGTCGAGCGATAGCCCCGCCGCGTCGAGCGCCTGAGTGAAACCCAGCAGGCGGTCCGTGGAACGGGCGTGGTTGATCGGGCCGGTCAGGCAGCCAATCCGGGTGTGACCATGCGCAACCAGAGCCTCGCCGGCCAGTTCGCCCCCCTTGATGGAGTCGTCGCCGATGGCGCAGACATTCGGCATCGGCTCGGAATCCAGCATGGCGCGGGGCAGGGAGGTCAGGCGGTCAAGCTCTGTCTGGAAATCCTCGTCGCGGTTGACGGTCATGACGACGAGAGCGTCGATGCGTTTCTGCATCAAGGTCTGAAGATAGGTCAGCTGTCGCCCGGGCTGGTCACCGGAATTGCACAGGATCAGGGAATACCCGGCTCGAAAGCAGCCCTCTTCCACTCCGCTGATAATCTCGGCGAAGAAGGGGTTGGTCGAAGATGTTACGAGCATGCCCAACGTTCGCGTGCGCTTGCTCTTGAGCGCACGCGCCAGGAAGCTTGGTTGATAGCCAAGCTCCAAGACGGCCTTTTCTACCGCGGCCCGTGTGTCGGGGGCAACGAAACGGGTCTTGTTGACGACATGAGAGACAGTGGAGACCGAAACGCCGGCGGCCTTTGCTACGTCCTTGATACTCACCATGGTACCTCACGTTCCGTTGGCGAGGAGCGGCATTCTGTCATCGCTTGTCCTTTCCCGGCTCACTCAGAAGGGGACACCGGAGTACAGCAGGATATTCGCGTAGGGCGTGAATTCGCCCGTCCGAATGACCGCTTTCGAGGACCGGGTCAGACGTTTGAACTCTTCATGTGGCACAGTAGTGACTGTGATCGAGTTCCCCTGCGCCTGCTCCAGGTTGCGGAGCTGCCTGAGCAGCTTGGCGTGAAAGGCGGGTTGCCCATCCGACAGTTCCTGCGCGATCGCGGCGCGTTCGACGAAAAGCTCGCCAAGTACGGCTGGCAGGACATCGAGAAACCCCGGCAGACCGGTGGAAACGGCAAGGTCGATGCGTTCCACGCCGTCGGGGACCGGCAGGCCGGCATCGCCGATACACAGGCTGTCAGTGTGTCCCATGAGCGAAACGACACGGGCGATAGGTGCATTGAGAAGGTCAGCCTTTCTCATGATCCCTCCATCATGTGGCTGTGAGTCGTGGGATAGCATAATTTGGGAAAACGTTTGCGCAAAGCTTTTCTTTGAAATTTCTTCGTACCTCGTGTTTTGCAGGTTGCGTGCAGCGCTATCGGGCAAGGATCGCTTGAAATTTTCGTCACCTACGCCTTGTCGACGGATGGAAGCGCTATTATGGACCTCGCACGTTAGATTGGGCTAGCTTGTCGAAAAGACGGGGTGGGGCCGGTTTGCATTTCGCGGCCAGATCTGCACTGTTTGCATGAGTGCGTCGGCGCAACGAAGGGGGCGCCTGAGAATAAACGGAAAGGGAATGAAATGAAGAGAACTCTTACCTATCTCGTGATGGCAATGGGCGTTGCCGCTGCTTCGCCGGTGCTCGCCGAAGGCGATGCCGCTGCCGGTGAAAAAGTGTTCAAGAAGTGCAAGGCCTGCCACGCAGTTGGAGAAGACGCCAAGAACAAGGTCGGTCCGGTGCTGAACGGTGTCGTCGGTGCGGCGGCAGGCCAGAAGGAAGACTTCAAGTATTCCTCGAACCTGCTGGAGCTGGCCGAAGGTGGCCTGACTTGGGACGAGGAAACCCTCGCTGCCTACCTGACCAAGCCGAAAGACGTGATCCCGAAAGGCAAGATGTCCTTTGCCGGCCTGAAGAAGGAAGAAGACATCGCCAACGTGATCGCCTATCTCTCGGGTTTCTGATCCGACCGGGATCGAAGGTTTCGGGGCCGTCCTGACGGGCGGCCCTTTTGCTTGGCATTATGAGCTTTTGTTTCGGCCGGCTGTAACCGCCTTGATTTTCCTCTCCGCATTCTGCAAGTGAGTCCGGACCATTTGCGAGGACCGACATGACCCGGATCGACGATACTTTCGCGCGGCTCAAGGCCGAAGGAAAAAAGGCCTTCGTGGCCTATGTTATGGCAGGCGATCCCGATTACGAGACCTCGCTGGAGGTCGTGAAGGGCCTGCCTGGGGCGGGCGTGGACATCATTGAACTCGGCATTCCCTTCACCGATCCGATGGCGGATGGCCCGACGATCCAGCTCGCCGGCCAGCGTGCGCTTGCAGGCGGCATGACGCTTGAAAAGACGCTGCAACTTGCTACCGAGTTCCGCAAGGGCGACAACAGCACGCCGATCGTGGCGATGGGCTACTACAACCCGATCTACAATCGCGGTGTCGATCGTTTCCTCGAAGATGCCAAGGCCGCCGGGATCGACGGGTTGATCGTGGTGGATCTTCCCCCCGAAGAAGATGAAGAGCTTTGTATCCCGGCGCAAAAGGCCGGCCTGAACTTTATCCGACTTGCCACGCCGACAACGGACGACAAGCGTTTGCCGAAGGTTCTGACCAATACATCCGGCTTTGTCTATTACGTCTCCATCACCGGCATTACCGGCGCGGCAGAGGCGCAGGCCAGCGATGTGGCGCCGGAAGTGGCGCGGATCAAATCCTCCACGGATTTGCCGGTGATCGTCGGCTTCGGCGTCAATACGCCCCAAAGGGCCGAGGCGATTGCCGGCGTGGCCGATGGCACCGTGGTCGGCTCCGCGATCGTCAAGCTGATCGGGGAGGCGCGGCCGGTTCCCGAGATACTGGAATTCGTGAAGAGCCTCGCGGACGGCGCGCATCACGGCTGAACGAAAAAGCGGTTTTCCGAAACGTCGAGAAGGCTCACCGCTACGCGGACTGCTGCGCGTTGTGGGGTCTGAAGCAATTGGGGGTTTCACCCCCAAACCCCCAGGATATTTGTCGTCAGAAGAAGGCTGATGTCGTTTTTGGCTTCTTCTGACTGGAAATATCCCAGGGGAGCGCCTTTGGCGCGGGGGCAGCGCCCGCAAGGCGGCGTTTGCCACCGAGGCGACGTCTTCTGATCCGAACTCTTTCATGGCTTGCGGCATCCTTTCTATTGCTCCCAAAATGCCGGATTGGTACGGGAACCTAACCAATGTCGCGTGGGAGGCGCAGCAATGCCCGTCATTACCAATATCGACGACCTCAAGGCCATCTATCGGCGCCGCGTCCCGAAGATGTTTTACGACTACGCAGAGGCGGGAAGCTGGACGGAACAGACCTTCCGCGAAAACTCCACGGATTTTGACAAGATCCGCCTGCGCCAGCGTGTCGCCGTCGACATGACGAATCGTTCGACCGTCGCTGAAATGGCCGGAGAGCGGGTTGCGATGCCGGTCGCGCTTGCGCCGGTTGGATTGCTGGGTATGCAGCATGCCGATGGCGAGATCGCGGCGGCGCGCGCAGCGGAGCGCTTCGGTGTGCCCTTCACGCTCTCCACCATGTCGATCTGTTCCATCGAGGATGTGGCCGAGAATACGACCAAGCCTTTCTGGTTCCAGCTCTACACGATGACCGACGCGGATTTTGTCCGTCGTCTGATGGAGCGCGCGCGCGATGCCGGCTGCAAGACGCTTGTGATCACGCTGGACCTGCAGATGATCGGGCAGCGCCACAAGGATCTCAAGAACGGCCTCTCGGCTCCGCCGAAGCCGACGCTGATGGGGTGGCTGGACCTTGCAACCCGGTGGTCCTGGGGGCTGGGCATGCTCGGCACCAAGCGGCGGGCGTTCGGCAACATCGTCGGCCATGTGCAGGGTTTGGACGATCCGTCCCGGCTGTATGAGTGGACCGCGAAGCAGTTCGATCATTCGCTGGACTGGAAGAAGGTCGCCAAGCTGATCGAGATGTGGGACGGCAAGGTGATCCTGAAGGGTATTCTCGATCCGGAGGACGCCCGGATGGCAGTCAAGGTCGGCGCTGACGCGATCGTCGTGTCCAACCACGGTGGTCGGCAGATTGACGGCGCGCTGTCCTCCATCCGGATGCTGCAGCCGATCCTCGACGCGGTGGGCGGCGAGATCGAAGTGCATCTCGACGGTGGCATCCGCTCCGGACAGGACGTGCTCAAGGCCTTGGCCATGGGAGCGGACGGCACCTATATCGGGCGCGCATATGTCTATGGGCTCGGGGCGAATGGCGAGCAGGGAGTAATATCCGCGCTCGAAGTGATCCATAAGGAATTGGACACGAATATCGCTCTTTGCGGTCGCCGAAAGGTTTCCGAACTGGACCGGGATGTGCTGCTCATTCCAGAGGATTTCGAGGGACGCTGGCAATAGCCGGGCCGGGCGCGTCGACAAACCCATGAAACCGCTCGCTGGCGGATGCCGGTGTGGATGGTTGCACCCGTGTGCCGGCTCCTCTGAGCAGGCCATGTTTTCCGTGGCCAGGAGCGGACCCGGCCGCGGTGATGGCGCGGCTTGGTCTGCGGCTTCGGCCTGGTCTCGCGCGATGCCGGCGCGGTGGAATCGCGACCGCGCGCCCTCCGTTCAAATAGAGCTTCCTCGGGAGAATCCAGCGGCGTGATTCCCTCGCCCAAATGGGTGTGTCGGGCAAGATTATTTCGTTATCTGGTGCCCCTGACGTATTTGTCGCAGGGAAGCGGGGAGTGATCGGGAATGATTGCACCTGTGACCCGAGATTCGTGATCACGCCTTTTCACGCGCGATGCCCTCCGTAGCACTTTGATTTTCATGATGTTTGCGTTCTCAATTGAAAAACAATTTACACATATGTGCACCGTTTCGTTAAGTGATTTACAAAAAAATCCATTTCAAAAAAAGACTTACCCGTTTTTTGACGGATGGCGCTATGCTGTGCGCAAGCCGTGGCCAGGGGAGGGGCGCGTCTTGTTGGTAATTTCGACCATAAGACCAGTTTCTCCCGCAATGCCGCAGAAGCCATTTCAGGGAGGGAGATCCATGACTGCAAAAGCCAAAGCCGAAGAGATCGGCGCTATCCCCGCCGAGTTCAAGAAAAACGCTCATATCAACGAGAAGCAGTATGAAGAGATGTATGCTGCCTCGGTCAATGACCCCGACGCGTTCTGGGGCGAGCATGGCAAGCGTCTTGAATGGATCAAGCCGTATACCAAGGTGAAGAACACTTCGTTCGAGCCGGGTAACATCGACATCAAGTGGTTCGAGGATGGCACGCTCAACGTCGCCGCCAACTGTATCGACCGCCACCTCGCGAAGCGCGGCAACCAGACCGCGATCATCTTCGAGCCGGACGATATTCACGAGCCCGCGCAATACATCACCTATCGCCAACTGCATAACCAGGTTTGCAAGCTCGCCAACGTTCTGGAAGATCTCGGCATCCGCAAGGGCGATCGCGTCGTCATCTACCTGCCGATGATCCCGGAGGCCGCCTATGCGATGCTGGCCTGTGCCCGTATCGGCGCCATTCATTCGATCGTCTTCGCCGGCTTCTCTCCCGAGGCGCTTGCTGCCCGCGTCAATGGCTGCGACGCTAAGCTGGTGATCACTGCCGACTACGCTCCGCGTGGCGGCCGCAAGACCCCGCTCAAGTCCAACACCGATGCCGCGCTCCTGCACTGCATTCACGACCCGCAGGTCCTCATGGTGCGCCGCACCCGCGAGCAGACCACCTGGGTCGACGGCCGTGACCACGATTACGGCGAACTGATGCTGGAAGCCGACGAGCACATGACCCCGGCCGAGATGGATGCCGAGGATCCGCTCTTCATCCTCTACACCTCCGGCTCCACCGGTCATCCGAAGGGTGTTGTGCACACCACCGGCGGCTACCTCGTCTATGCCGCGATGACGCATGAATACACCTTCGACTATCGCCAAGGTGATGTCTTCTGGTGCACCGCGGATGTCGGTTGGGTCACCGGTCACAGCTATATCGTCTATGGTCCGCTCGCCAATGGCGCCACCACCGTGATGTTCGAAGGCGTGCCGACCTACCCCGATCCGGGCCGTTTCTGGGAAGTCGTCGAGAAGCACAAGGTGAACCAGTTCTACACCGCGCCGACGGCTATTCGGGCGCTGATGGCCAAGGGCACCGAGTGGGTCGAGAAGCACGACCTGTCCTCGCTCAAGCTGTTGGGCTCGGTCGGTGAGCCGATCAACCCGGAAGCCTGGAACTGGTACAACGAGAATGTCGGCAAGGGGAAATGCCCGATCGTCGACACCTTCTGGCAGACCGAAACCGGCGGCCACATGATCACCCCGCTGCCCGGCGCCCACAAGGCGAAGCCCGGCTCGGCGACCAAGCCCTTCTTTGGCGTTCAGCCGGTCATCCTCGATCCGCATTCCGGTGCCGAGGTGACGCAGACGGAAGCCGAAGGCGTGCTCTGCATCAAGGATAGCTGGCCGGGCCAGATGCGTGGCGTCTGGGACGATCACGGCCGCTTCGAGAAGACCTATTTCTCGGACTACAAGGGCTATTACTTCTCCGGCGACGGCTGCCGCCGCGACGAAGATGGCTACTACTGGATCACCGGCCGGGTCGATGACGTCATCAACGTCTCCGGTCACCGGATGGGCACCGCGGAAGTCGAATCCGCGCTGGTGGCCCACGTCAAGGTCGCCGAGGCCGCGGTTGTCGGTTACCCGCATGAGGTGAAGGGCCAGGGCATCTATTGCTACGTGACGCTCATGAACGATGTCGAGCCTTCGGACGAGCTGGTGAAGGAGCTGCGCATGTGGGTCCGCCACGAGATTGGCCCGATTGCCAGCCCCGATGTCATCCAGTGGGCCCCTGGCCTGCCTAAGACACGCTCGGGCAAGATCATGCGCCGCATCTTGCGCAAGATCGCCGAGAACGATTACGGATCCCTTGGAGATACCTCCACGCTCGCCGACCCGTCCGTGGTCGACGAGCTGATCGAAAACCGTAAGAACAAGGGATAACGTCATGAGCGACGCACAAACCCCGCCAGTCCTGATCCTGCTCGGCCCCCCCGGGGCCGGCAAAGGGACGCAGGCCCGTATGCTCGAAGAGAAGTTCGGGCTGGTTCAGCTTTCCACCGGTGACCTTCTTCGGGGCGCCGTGGCAGCAGGAACCGAGGCTGGCAAGGCCGCCAAGGCCGTGATGGAGGCGGGGCAGCTCGTCAGCGACGAGATCGTGATCGCGGTTCTGAAGGATCGTCTCGGCGATGATGACACCGCGAATGGCGTCATCCTCGACGGCTTTCCGCGCACCACGGCCCAGGCCGAGGCGCTGGACGGGCTGCTGGCCTCTTCTGGCCAGAAGATCAACGCCGCTATCTCGCTCGAGGTCGAGGACGAGGCGATGGTCGAGCGGATCTCGGGTCGCTACACCTGCGCCGAATGTGGCGAGGGCTACCACGACAGCTTCAAGAAGCCGGACGTGGACGGCACCTGTGACAAGTGTGGCGGCACGGAGTTCAAGCGCCGCGCTGACGACAATGCCGAAACCGTGCGTTCGCGCCTTGCTGCCTATCACGAGCAGACCGCGCCGCTGATCGATTTCTACAAGGGCCGGGGCGTTCTTCAGGAGGTCGCCGCCATGGGCGCGATCGAGGAGATCGCCACCAAGCTCAGCGAAATCGTCGAACAGGCCAAGGCCTGATCGCCGAAAAAAGAGTCTGCCGGACAGTGTAGCGCCTGTCCGGCGAAAAGGGATTGCCGACCAGGCTCGCGCTTGATCGGAGGGATGCGTGCGTCCTCTAGCACCCATCCCGAAACCGGTTCGCTTGAAAATGGACTGGACTGATAAGGTCGCGGCGCGCGGGAGGCACGTCGTGGGAAAAGGGAAACCAACTCGGGAGGACCGCAATGTCGGACAAACCTGAAGCCAATGCGTATTGGGCGGCGAATATCAAGATCGTCACCTGGTGCCTCGTAATCTGGGCCGTCGTGCCCTTCCTCTTCGGCATCCTGCTGCAGCCAGTCATGCCGGGCTTTGCATTCTGGGTTGCCCAGCAAGGCTCCATTCTCGTCTTCCTGGCAATCATTTTCTTCTACGCCTGGCGGATGAACAAGCTCGACGCCGAACACGGCGTGGACGAGCAGTAAGAATATAGGGACAGGGAAACATGGATCAGTTTGTACTTAACTGGATCTTTATCGGTGCGAGCTTCGCGCTCTACATCGGTATCGCGATCTGGGCCCGCGCGGGCTCTACTTCCGAATTCTATGCCGCCGGCCGGGGTGTTCATCCCGTCGTCAACGGCATGGCCACCGGCGCTGACTGGATGTCGGCCGCCTCCTTCATCTCGATGGCGGGTCTGATTGCCTTCACCGGCTACGACAACTCGACCTTCCTCATGGGCTGGACTGGCGGCTACGTGCTGCTGGCGCTGATGCTCGCGCCCTACCTGCGCAAGTTCGGCAAGTTCACCGTTTCGGAATTCATCGGCGACCGTTTCTACAGCCCGACTGCGCGCCTCGTGGCCGTGATCTGCCTGATCGTCGCCTCGATCACCTACGTGATCGGCCAGATGACCGGCGTCGGCGTTGCCTTCGGCCGTTTCCTCGAGGTTGACAATACCACCGGCCTGCTGATCGGTGCCGCGGTCGTCTTCGCCTACGCGGTGTTCGGCGGCATGAAGGGCGTGACCTACACCCAGGTTGCCCAGTACGTGGTGCTCATCACCGCCTACACCATCCCGGCGATCTTCATCTCGCTGCAGCTGACCGGCAACCCGATCCCGGCGCTCGGCCTGTTTGGCGATCACGCCGCTTCCGGCGAGCCGCTGCTTGCCAAGCTGGACCAGATCGTCTCCGAGTTGGGCTTCAACGAGTATACCGCGCACCACGCCGACACGCTGAACATGGTTCTGTTCACCTTGTCGCTGATGATCGGTACCGCCGGCCTGCCGCACGTCATCATGCGTTTCTTTACCGTGCCGACCGTTGCCTCCGCGCGCTGGTCTGCCGGCTGGGCGCTGGTGTTCATCGCGCTGCTGTACCTCACGGCCCCGGCCGTTGGTGCGATGGCCCGCCTGAACATCTCCGAACTGATGTGGCCGAACGGCACCGATGGTGAGCCGGTCTCCATGGAGATGATGGAGAACCAGGAAGAATATGCTTGGATGGCCACCTGGCAGAAGACCGGCCTGCTCGGCTGGGAAGACAAGAACGGCGACGGCAAGATCGCCTACTTCAACCAGGGCAATGCCGACAAGGCTGCCGCCATGGAAGCCGCCGGTTGGGGTTCCGAGAACGAGCTGACCAACTTCAACCGCGACATCCTGGTTCTGGCCAACCCGGAAATCGCCAACCTGCCGGGCTGGGTTATCGCGCTCGTCGCCGCCGGTGGTCTCGCCGCCGCGCTCTCGACCGCTGCCGGCCTGCTTCTGGCGATCTCCTCGGCTGTCTCGCACGACCTGCTCAAGGGTCAGCTGACCCCGAACATGTCGGAAGCCAACGAGCTGATGTCCGCTCGGGTCGCCATGGCCGCTGCCATCGTGGTCGCCACCTACCTGGGCCTCAACCCTCCGGGCTTTGCCGCCCAGACGGTTGCGCTCGCCTTCGGTCTGGCTGCTGCCTCGATCTTCCCGGCCCTGATGATGGGGATCTTCTCCAAGCGTGTGAACAACGTGGGTGCCGTCTCCGGTATGCTCGTCGGCCTGGTGGTCACGCTGGTCTACATCTTCCTGCACAAGGGCTGGTTCTTCATCCCGGGCACCAACAGCTTCGACGACAGCGACCCGCTGCTGCTGACGATCAAGTCGACCTCGTTCGGCGCGGTCGGTGCTGCCCTGAACTTCGCCACGGCGATCATCATCTCCAAAGCGACCAAGGCGCCGCCGCAGGAGATCGTCGATCTGGTCGAAAGCGTCCGGGTGCCGCGTGGCGCCGGTGCTGCCGCCGCGGATCACTGATCCCGCAGGTCCGCAGGCAGGGTTACCCAATGGCCTTGCCTGCAACCTGAGACAACAACCGGCGCGTCCCTTTGCCCGAAGGGGCGCGCCGCCTGCCTTTCAGGACCCCTTAAAACGGTGAGACGATGACCGACGCCGCCCTCGACCGAGACACACGGATCCTCCGGTTCCTCGAAAACGTCCACCCCTATGACAGCCTCAAGCGCGAGACGCTGACCCGCATCGCCAGCGTGTTTCTCGAGCGCAAGCTTGCTGCTGGCGAGGTGATCTATTCCGCCGGCGCATTGCTCGAAGGCCTCTACCTGATCGAGCACGGCACGGTTGAAATCACCGACCAGAGCGGAGCGCAGGTTTCCATCCTGCATGGCCGCAACTCGTTCGGCGAGCGTGGCCTCACCCGCGACGGGATGGCGATGACCAATGCCAGGGCGGTCGAGGAAACCCGCCTCCTGCTGCTGCCGGCCGACGAGTTCCACGACCTCATCCAGACGTCCCAGAGCTTCTCCCGTTTCTTCGACCGTGGCCGCAGCCCGGAAAAGGAACGCCGCAGGGATCTGAGCGCGCAACGCGTAGCCGACCTGATGGCGCGCAACCCGATCACTGTTTCGCCGGATACCGGCATCCAGACCGCGGCCGGAATGATGCGCGACACGCGCGTCTCCTGCCTCGCCGTGACCGAGGGCGACAACCAGCTTGTTGGCATCGTGACCCTGCGTGACATGGCGACCAAGGCGGTGGCCGCGGGCCTGTCCGGGGACACGCCGGTCAGCCAGATCATGACCGCCAACCCCGCGAGCCTTGCCCCCTCCGCGCTTGGCTCGGACCTGTTGCACATCATGCTGGAACGCAAGGTTGGCCATGTGACGGTGACCGAGGGCAACCGCATCGTCGGCATCCTGACCCAGACCGACCTGACCCGCTTCCAGGCAATCAGCTCCGCCTCGATGGTGCAGGAAATCGCCGAGGCCTACACGGCCCAGGAAATGGCCAAGGTCACCGCGCGCCTGCCAAGGCTGCTGATGCAGCTTGTCGGCGCTGGCAACCGGCACGAGGTCGTCACGCGGTTGATCACCGATATTGCGGATGCGGTCACCCGCCGCCTCCTGGCGCTTGCCGAGGCCGAGTTCGGCCCGCCGCCCGTGCCCTATCTCTGGCTTGCCTGCGGCAGCCAGGGGCGGCAGGAACAGACCGGTGTTTCGGATCAGGACAATTGCATGATCCTCGACGACGCCGTGACCGAAGCTGACATGCCCTATTTCCGCAAGCTGGCGAAGTTCGTCTCCAACGGGCTCGATACTTGCGGCTATTTCTACTGCCCCGGCGACATGATGGCGACGGCCGAGCGCTGGTGCCAGCCGCTCGCGGTCTGGAAGCGCTATTTCCAGGGCTGGATCGACAAGCCGGATCCGGAAGCGCAGATGCTGGCGTCGGTAATGTTCGACCTTCGCCCGATCGGCGGCACGCACAGCCTGTTCGAGAACCTTCAGGAGCAAACGCTGGAGGCGGCCCGCAGGAACACGATCTTCGTTGGCCACATGATCGTGAATTCGCTCAAGCACACGCCGCCGCTAGGCCTGTTCCGCGGCTTTGCCACGGTACGTTCTGGCGAGCACAAGAACGAGTTGGACATGAAGATGAACGGCGTCGTGCCGGTTGTCGATCTCGGCCGCATCTACGCGCTTCAGGGCGGGATCACCGAGGTAAACACGCGCGCGCGGCTGGAAGCGGCCGAGGCGCTTGGCACGATCTCGCATTCGGGCGCACATGACCTGCTAGACGCCTATGACCTGATCGCCGAGACCCGCCTGAAGCGGCAGGCCGACGAGATCAAGGCCGACCGCAAGCCCGACAATTTCATGCCGCCCTCGGATCTGAGCGATCTGGAACGCAGCCACCTGCGCGACGCTTTCGTGGTGGTCCGAACGATGCAATCGGCCATTGGCCAGGGCAAGGGCATGTTGAGTTGAAACAGAAATTTTCCACGGCAGCACGACTGCCTGGAACAGGGGAGGGGCCATGTTCCTCGAATTGATCGCCGCCGTATTCGCCGCTGTCGCAGCGGCCGGGGTCGTCTATCTGTTGAACCGCCTTCTGGGTGGTCGCCTGCCGGGCTGGCTGATGCCCGTCGCGGCCGGCGCGATGATGATCCTGTTTACCATCCGCATGGAATACACATGGTTCGAACGCACCTCCGCGGAGTTCCCGGAGGATGTGGTTGTCACGAAAGTCCATGAATCCACGGCTTTCTTTCGCCCTTGGACCTATGTCACGCCGCTGGTGAACCGTTTCGCCGCTGTCGAGACCAGCGCCATTCGCAGCAACGAGGCCGTGCCGCATCTGCGCATGTTCGACATGCTGCTCTTTGGCCGATGGCAGCCGCCGCAGGTCGTGCCGATGATCGTCGATTGCGACGCACAGCTCGGCGCGCCGCTGCTCGACACGGTCACCTTCGATGCCTCCGGCGCTGTCGAGAACGCCCAGTGGGCGCCAATCCCGGAGGATGACCTGACGCTCGCTACTGTCTGCAAGGAGATCCGACCATGACCGGCACAGATCACCCGGCCAGAATCCTGATCGTCGAGGACGAGGACAATATCGCTCTCGCGCTGAGCCATGTGCTCGGGCGGGAGGGCTGGACGGTCGAGCGTGTCGCCGATGGCGATGCCGGGCTGGCGGCCGTGCGGGACCTTCACCCGGATCTTGTCTTGCTTGACGTGATGCTACCGGGCATGACGGGCTACGAGGTCTGTCAGGCCGTGAGGCTTGAGCCGGAGCTGGCGGAGGTGAAGATCCTGATGATGACGGCGCGCGGGAACGCGATGGAGCGGCGCAAGGGACTTGCGCTCGGCGCGGACGGTTTCATTGCCAAGCCCTTCGACCTTTCGGACCTGCTGGAACAGGCGCGCGCGCTTCTGTCCGGCCCTGCGGAGCCAAGCAATGCATGAGTGGCTGGCGCGCAAGCTGAGCCTGCGACTGCGGGTCTTCCTGTTCTTCGCACTGGTTGCATTCGGCGGGATAGCCGCGGTCTTCGCGGGCCTGTGGCTGGGCTACCGGCGCGTGCCGGAATCCGGGCTCGAAGGCGGTTTCGTCTTTGCCGGCCTCGTGTCCAGTTTCGGTGTTCTGGCAATGGTGGTCTGGGTCTGGTTCCTGTTCGACGAGAATGTCGCCAAGGCGATCCAGAAACTGGCCGGCGGGATGCGGGCCCGCGCCCATGCCGACATCGCAGAGGAGCTCGATCACCAACCGGCGCGGTACCTTGGCGACCTCGCCCCGGCAGCACAGGCGATCACCGGCTCGCTCTCTGAGACCAAGAACGCCCTCGCCGAAGCCGTGGAACGGGAAACGACCCGGCTGGCGGTCGAGAATGCCCGGCTGCAGGCCCTGTTGGCCGACGTGCCCGCCGGCGTGCTGCTGTGTACCTGCGAGCACCAGATCGTCTTCTATAACGGGCAGGCGCAGGAGATCCTGTCGGGAGAAATCTCCGCCGGCCTCCACAGGTCGCTGCTCGATTATCTGCGCGAGGGCCCGCTCCAGAATGCTTACCGGCGCCTACTGACCTCCGAAGATGCCGATGCGTCTAGCGATATCCTCTGCGCCTCCGTCCAGTCCGGCGAGGTGCTGGCCGGACGGATGCGCCTCGTGAACCTGCCGCAGCGCAGTGCGGACGAGCCGGGCTACGTGCTGACGCTGCGCGATGTCACCTCCGATTTGGCGCTGCATGCCGGGCGCGAGGAGCTGCTGGAAGAAGTCTTCGAACGGGTTCGCCGCCCCGCCGCGAACCTACAGACGGTGCTGGATTCCGGCTCCATGGACAATGGCAACAGCCGTGCGGCCTTGCTGGGAGAGGTTGGGGCGCTGACCCATGCCATCACCGATCTGGGCGCGCGCTACGATGCGGCGCGTGGCGGCTGGTGGCCGATGGAAGACATTCGTGCCAGCGAGTTGGTGGATTCCGTCGTGGCACTGCTGGAGCGCGAGGGGATCCACCTGACCGCCGAGGCGGAACGCCTGATGCTGCGTTGCGATGCGTTTCAACTCGTCGCGCTGCTGACGCATCTTTGCGAGCGGCTGTCGACCGTGATCGGCGCCACGGCGCTCTCGCTGCGCATCGCTGAGGAGGAAGATGGCGGTGCGCTCGTCACCATCGGCTGGTTCGGGGACGTGCTGCAGGTGGGCCTTCTGGACGGGTGGTTGGACCTTCCGCTCGAGGTGGGCATGGCGAACGTGACCGGACGCACGGTGCTGTCGACCCATGCAACCGATGCCTGGCCCGAATCCGGCGCGGTGGGCAGGGCGCTGTTGCGCCTGCCGTTGCGGAAGGCCTGTCCCATCGGGGCGCCGCATGTCGGCGCACGCCGGTCTGCCGTCTATGATTTCGACCTAATGGATCGCGAGCCGAGCGGTGAACTGGCCGAGACCCCGCTGCGCGAGCTGACTTGCGTGGTGTTCGATACCGAAACGACCGGCCTGCTGCCGTCCTCCGGAGACGAGATCGTCCAGATCGCGGCTTTGCGGCTGGTCGGCGGCAAGCGGATTCCGGGCGAAAAGTTCGAGAGCCTCGTGAACCCGGAACGCCCGATCCCGGCCTCGGCGACCGAGGTGCATCACGTGACAAACGAGATGGTAGCGAAGGCTCCGGTCATCGCCGATGTCGGTCGGCGTTTCCACGCCTTCGCCCATGACGCGGTACTGGTGGCGCATAACGCGCCTTTCGACCTGGAATTCCTGCGTCGGCACGAGGCCGATATCGGCAAGCGCTTCGATCACCCGGTGCTCGATACCGTGCTGCTCTCGGCGGTGGTGTTTGGCCAGTCCGAGACACACACGCTCGACGCGCTGACCGAACGGCTCGGTATCGTCATCCCGCCCGAAGCGCGCCACACCGCCATGGGCGACACGATCGCCACAGCCGCGGCGCTCGAGATGATGATCCCGATGCTGGAAGGGCAGGGCTATCGCACCTTCGGCGAAGTCATCACGGCGGTGCGTCGCCACAGCCGCTTGCTAAAGGATGCCAACAGCCCGGAGAAAGTGCCCGGATGATCCGCCTCAGATGCGCATCAACGTGCCGAAGATCCTGTCGCGATGCTCTTCGAGATATATGCGCAGCCAGGGCGTGAACCGCTCGGGCCGGCGCGCCACCTCGGCGGTCAGGTCATAGAAGCCGACCCATTCGACCTGTGCCACCTCGGCCGGGTTGGGCGTGACCTTCATCTTGGTCTGGGCGGTGGCCATGAAGATATCGACCACCTCGTGCTCGATCATTCCGTTGCCGACATCCGCCCGGTATTCGACCCGGTCGCGATGTGCGGGCCAGAGCCCGACAATTCCAAGCTCCTCGCGCAGCCGGCGCACCGCACAATCCGCCGCCGGTTCGTTCCAGCGTGGGTGGGTGCAACAGGTGTTCGCCCACAGGCCGCCCGAATGATACTTGTGATGGGCGCGGCGCTGCAGCAGCACGTTCTGGCCATCCATCACGAACACCGATACCGCCTTGTGGCGCAGCCCCTTGCGGTGCACCTCAAGCTTTTCGACCGGTTGCAGGGTTCCATCGACCCATGCGGGAATCAATTCGTCGGTCATCGACTTTTCGTCCGGGAGTGGCCCTGGCGACCCCGTGGCGGCTGAAAGGTTTTAGGCGGAGTGCCCGCGCTGCAACGCGGGCAGGTTCGCCTCCGATGTAAGCGCCGATCGAAAAACACTTCACCTCGACAAGGTGCCACAGGGGAAGTTTGCCTATGAAATTGGCCCTGAAATGCCGGTTTGGTGTGGTTGGACGAGGCAAATACCCCCAGGAAAACGATTTCGTGACCTGTCCTGTGGTTTGTCTGCGTCGATTTGCCCAATCTGTAGGCTGAAGGGAAATCGCCCCCGGGTGGAGCGGAAACCACCGAGATCGCTTAACAAACCGATCTCTCTGCCTATAGGCTGTCAGCTATATAAAATCAGGGAGCCGACCATGTTTACCCGCCACTTTCTCGGCACGGCCGTTCTGGCGCTTGCAGCCAGCGGAGCCCTTGCCGCGCAGGATCATATCACCATCGGTATGGCGCTGGAGCCGCCCAATCTCGATCCGACAGGAGGGGCCGCAGCGGCCATCGACGAGGTGGTCTATGCAAATATCTTCGAGGGGCTGACGCGTTTCGCCCCCGATGGCGCCATTGTGCCGGGGCTGGCGGAAAGCTGGGACGTGTCCGGGGAGGGTGCGGTCTATACCTTCCATCTTCGCGATGGCGTGAGCTTCCATGACGGCTCGAAAATGGATGGCGAGGATGTCGTCTTCTCGCTGGAGCGTGCCCGCACCGAGGACAGCACCAACGCGCAGAAGGCGCTTTTTGCCGGGATCGAAACGGTCGAACTCGTTGATCCGCTGACCGTCAAGGTGACACTCGCCAACCCGGATGGCGCCTTCCCGTTCAAGATGGCCTGGGGCGACGCGGTCATTCTCGCGCCCGAAACCGCCGAACAGGCGGCGACGGCACCCGTGGGAACCGGTCCTTTCGCCTTCGACAACTGGACCCAAGGCGATTCCGTCGATATCGCCCGCTATGACGGCTACTGGGGCGCGGCCCCGGCGCTCGCCAGCGCCACGTTCAAGTTCATCTCGGACCCGAACGCGGCCTTTGCCGCGATGATGGCCGGCGATGTCGATGCTTTCCCGAACTTCCCGGCGCCGGAAACGCTGATGCAGTTCGAAGCCAACCCGATGTTCAAGGTGATCGTGGGATCGACCGAGGGCGAGACCATCCTGTCGATCAACAACAAGTCCGGCCCCCTGGCCGATGTGAAAGTGCGCAAGGCCATTGCCCATGCCATCAACCGTCAGGAGATCATAGACGGAGCCATGCATGGCTACGGCACCCCGATCGGCACCCATTTCGCGCCGCATAACCCCGACTACCTCGATCTGACCGGGCAGTCCGCTTATGATCCCGCGATGGCCAAGAGATTGCTGGAAGAGGCCGGCCAGGCGGATCTGAAACTGCGTCTGGCCCTGCCGCCCCCCGCCTATGCCCGCCGCGGTGGCGAGATCGTCGCCGCACAGTTGCGCAAGGTTGGAGTCCAGACCGAGATCTCGAACCTGGAATGGGCGCAATGGCTGGAGCAGGTCTTCAAGGGCAAGGATTTCGACCTGACCATCGTCAGCCATACCGAGCCTGCCGATATCAACATCTATGCCCGGCCGGATTACTACTTCCAGTATGACAATCCCGAGTTCCAGGCATTGATGGTGGAGCTGGAAAAGACCGCCGAACCTGCCCGGCGCACCGAGATCCTGCACGCTGCGCAGAAGATGATCGCCGATGACTACGTGAATGGCTACCTGTTCCAGCTGGCAAAGACCGGTGTGGCCAACAGCAAGATCGAGGGGCTTTGGGAGAACGCACCAACCCAGGCGAATGACCTGACCGGGGTCCGTTGGATCGACTAAGCAAGCGTGGTCTTTGGCTTCTGCCCGGACGGTTCAGGCCAAAGTCAGGTTCTGGCTTGTACGGGGAATTGGGGGCGCTGCCCCCAAACCCCCGGGATATTGAAGGTCAGAAGAAAATGGGGCCGGACTTTCATCTTCTTCTGACCGGAAATATCCCCGCCGGAGGCACGATCCAAAGGATCGTTTCCGCAGTCCCGGACGGTACGGTTTCCGGCAATCCTGAATTATTGCCCATGCAAGAAAAGTTCGTCGCTTTTCCAAGGATCCGCGACCCGAGCCCGTCTCACCCCGTGACATGCGCATGACAACCGATGACGAAGCCTTGGCCCGCGCTGCGGCAAGTGGCGACCGAGACGCCTTCGCGGCGCTCGTGAACCGGCATTACGACCGGCTTTTTGCCTTTGCCTTCCGTCTGACCGGCGCCCATGCCGAGGCGGAGGATCTGACGCAGGATATCTGTGTGGCGCTGCCCGCCAAGCTGAAATCCTTTCGTGCCGAGGCGCGTTTCACGACCTGGCTCTACCGGGTCGCGGTGAATGCTGCCCATGACCGCCGTCGCCGCGCCGCCACCCATGCTCGGGCCGCCGATGGCTGGGGTGACTGGGAGACCGCACGCCGCGCCGCCGATGCGGAAACGCAGCAGGCCGTTGGCTGGCTGGAGCAGGCGATGGACCGACTCAAGCCGGAGTTGCGCGACACCGCTGTATTGATCCTGGCAGAAGAACTGACACAGGCAGAGGCAGCCAGTGTTCTCGGCCTGTCCGAGGGAACCATCGCGTGGCGCATGTCGGAAGTGAAGAAAGCCCTGCGTGCGATCGCGGAGGAAGAGCAATGACAGATGATCTCGAACGGCTCCGCGCCGCCCTGAAAACCGCCCCGCCGGCCGCTGATGCGAGCCGCAAGGCGGCGGATATTTCCGCCGCCATGGCCGCTTTCGACCAGGAAACCGAAAATCCCCTCCAAGGATCGCCCGCCGAGCCGCGTCCATCCAACAGCCGCCCCATGATGGGGCGCCTGATTGATGGAGGAATTTCGATGATCCATGCCCTGACCAGCCGCGCCGGCCTCGCCGCCACCACCGGGCTTGTTACCGCCGGCCTCGCCGTCCTGATCGTTCTGCCGCAGGATATCGGTTTCGGGCCAAATCCCGATGACGCATTTCCCGAAACTCGCAACGAGAGCGCTGACATGACCGTTGCGACCGTGGCGTCCGACGCACCGGTCGAACGCGACCTGGCCGAGGCTGTTGAACCGATGCTGGAACTGGCCAGCCCGTCCCCGGCCGCGCCGCTCGTGCGACAGGCGGCTCGCGCCAAGATGGCGCCAGCCGCAGGCGTCGCATTGGACAGCATGGCTTTGTCCGATGCCCCGATGGCCTTCGGCCGGGCGCCGCAGGCCGAACTGGCAACCGAAGAATTCGCCAACGATGAGGCCGCCGGTGTGACTGCCGTGACGGATCAGCCCGTCTCGACCTTCTCGGTGGATGTCGATACCGCCTCCTGGTCTGTTCTCCGTTCTTCGTTGATGAACGGGTATCTGCCGCCTTCCGATGCAATCCGCATCGAGGAAATGGTGAATTACTTCCCCTATGCCTATCCGGCCCCCAAGCCGGGCGGGGATCCGTTCGAACCGACCGTGAACCTGAGCCAGACACCCTGGAACCCGAACACGCAGATCCTGCATATCGCGCTACAAGGCGAGATGCCGGCCGTTCAGGACCGCCCGCCGCTCAATCTCGTCTTTCTCATCGACACCTCGGGTTCGATGCAGGACGCGAACAAGCTGCCGCTTCTGAAACAATCCCTGCGGCTGATGCTGGGAGAGCTGCGCCCCGAGGACGAGGTCGCCATGGTCGCCTATGCCGGCAGCGCCGGGCTGGTGCTGGAGCCGACACCGGCCGGTGAGGCCAGCAAGATCCTCGCCGCGCTGGACCGGTTGGAGGCTGGCGGATCGACTGCCGGGCAGGAAGGGCTGGAGCAAGCCTATGCCATCGCTGCCGACATGGCGGGCGAGGGCGAGTTGTCCCGTATCCTTTTGGCCACCGATGGCGATTTCAATGTCGGTATCCACGATCCGGACGCGCTCGAAGATTTCATCGCCGCGAAACGCGAAACCGGCGCCTATCTGTCGGTGCTTGGCTTTGGGCGTGGGAACCTGGACGATGCGACCATGCAGGCGCTGGCACAGGCCGGTAACGGGCAGGCCGCCCATATCGACACGATCGCCGAGGCGCAGAAGGTGCTGGTGGACCAACTTACCGGCCAGCTCTTCCCCATCGCGCAGGACGTGAAGGTGCAGGTGGAATTCAACCCGGCCGTGGTGGCCGAGTACCGCCTGATCGGCTACGAGACCCGCGCGCTGCGCCGCGAGGATTTCGCCAATGACAAGGTGGATGCCGGCGAGATCGGTGCCGGCCACCAGGTGACCGCGCTTTACGAGGTCACGCCGGTTGGCTCTCCCGCGGTGCTGAACGAGCCGTTGCGCTACCAACCGGGTGCCGGCACGCGCGAAGCGAGCGATGAGCTTGGCTTCCTGCGGCTGCGCTACAAGGCGCCGGGCGAAAGCGAGAGCCACCTGATCGAGACGGCGATTCCCGCAGGTGTCTCGGAGGCGTCGGTCGAAACCCGCTTTGCCTCCGCCATTGCCGGGTTCGGGCAACTCCTGCGCGGTTCCGTCTATACCGGCGAGTGGAACTATGCCGATGCCATCGCATTGGCAAACAGCGCCCGTGGCGAAGACGCCTTCGGCTACCGCGCCGAGGCCGTCCGTCTCATGCGCCTTGCCGAGACGCTCGCGGCGCCACGCTGACCATCAGGGCAGCCAGCGCGATCGCCGTCACCCCGGCCAGCCCCAGCGGGCCGGGGAAAGTGGCAAAAAGCAGGATGTCGAAACCGAGCGCCCACGCCATGCCGGTGAAATCGAAGGCCGCCAACGCGGCGACGGAGGCCCGCGCCGTGGCCTCCGTTGCCGCGATATGGGCCAGCCCGCCCAACAGACCGGCGCCGATCAAGCCGACCAGCAGGGCGCCCTCGACCGGCACCCAGCCGAAAGGCGCGGTCGCCAGCCCGACCAGCGTTCCTGTCACCGCAAAGGTCAGGGCGATGGACGCTGGCGCCTCGGTCTTCGTCATTGCCTTGATATGAACCCGGACGAAACTCGTCGTCAGCGCGAAGGCGAGCCCGGCGGCAATTCCCCACAACGCTTCCGTTCCCGGCATCTCCAGCGCTTCCCAAAGCATCGCCAACACACCTGCAAAGCCCAACCCGACGGCCATCACGAAACGCGGTGCGATCCGTTCGCCCAGGGTCCACGCCGCCAACGGCAGCGACAGAACTGGCGCCAGGAACCCGAGCGCGGTCGCATTTGCCACCGGCAACCAGGCCAGCGAGAGGAACGACAGCGCCATGGAAATCACGCCCAGAAGCCCGCGTGTGAAATGCAGACCCAGGCGGTGCGGTATCAGCTCTCCCGGGAAATTCCCGCGCAGGGCCACGTAGGACATGATCGGAATGAGCGCGAACGCCGAGCGACAGAAGATGATCTGCCCCACGGGCACCGACTCGGCCAGCGCATGCACCAGCGCCGACATGGCCGTGATCAGGAAAGCGGCCAACAATCGGAGCGCGACACCTGGTGCAAGATGGACGGGAGCGGACATGGCGCAGCGTTATCGCAAACAAGTTTGACGGGAAAGCTGCCAATCCGCCGCGAAGCGGCGCCACCGCCGCTCGGCCTTCGGCCGGCGGCACGCCCCCCTGCGCTCAGGCCGCCGGCAGGGCCGGTGCGGCGTCCAGCAAGGCGCGCGTGTAGGAATCCGTCGGAGCGGAAAACACCGCCTGCGTTTCTCCCTCTTCCACGATCCGCCCCGCTTGCATGACCAGCACCCGGTCCGTGATCGCCCGCACGACCGTAAGGTCATGTGCGATGAAAAGGTAGCTCAGCCCGAACCGCCCTTGCAGATCCGCCAGAAGATCCATGATCTGAGCACGGATCGAAACATCGAGAGCGGAGACCGCCTCGTCCAGGATAATCAGTTCCGGACGGGTGATCAGCGCGCGGGCAATCGCGATCCGCTGGCGCTGCCCGCCGGAAAATTCGTGCGGGAACTTGTCCCGGTCCGAGGAGGCCAGCCCGACATTCTCCAACGCCTCGCCAATCCGCTCCTTCAGGTCCGGCGGCCGCCCGGTCAGGTGAAACGGCTCGGTCAGCAGGCGCGCAACCCGGTGGCGAGGGTTGAAGGAACCGTAGGGGTCTTGAAAGACGACCTGCATGCGGCGGCGCAACTCGGCCGGCATCCGGGTCGAGACCGGCTGGCCATCGAGCAGGATTTCGCCTCCCTGAAACGCTTCCAGCCCGAGGATGGCGCGGGTCAGGGTCGACTTCCCGCAGCCGCTTTCGCCGACCAGCCCGAGGCTTTCCCCGCGTTTGACCGCGAAGCTCACTCCGTCGACGGCGCGAAACGAGGGGCGCGGCCCGAACAGGCGCTGCCGCCGGAGCGTGTAATCCCGCACTGCCCCGCGCACTTCCAGCAATGGCGCCTCGCTCTTTGCCGATGCGCGCTCAGGCTGATGGCGTGAGGCATCGAACAACGCGCGCGTGTACGGGTGGCGCATCTCGCGCAGGAGCGTCGCGGTCGGCGCGCGCTCCACCACCGCGCCTGCCTTCATCACGGCAATCTCGTCGGCCATCTCGGAGACGACAGCAAGATCATGGGTGATGAAAAGGCAGGCCATCTCCTCCTCGCGCACCAACTCGCGGATGAGGTCCAGGATCTGCGCCTGCGTGGTCACGTCGAGCGCCGTCGTCGGTTCGTCCGCGATCAGCAGCTTTGGCCGCAGCGCGATCGCGAGCGCAATGCAGACCCGCTGCCGCTGTCCGCCTGACAGCTCATGCGGGTAGCGGTCCAGCGGGAACCGCTCCGGCACCAGCCCGACCCGCGCCAGCCGTTCCCGCGCGATGGCCCGCGCTTCGGACCGGCTGGCCGTCCCATGGACCAGCAGCGTCTCCGCCACCTGGTCGCCAATGGTCTGGACGGGGTTCAGGGCCGTCATCGGTTCCTGGAAGATCATCCCGATCTCGGCCCCGCGCACCGCGCACATCTGCCGCTCGGACAGCTCGTTCAACTCGCGGTCTTCCAAATGCACTTTCCCGCGCATCTGTGCCCCATGTGGCAGCAGCCGCATGATCGAAAGCGCCGTCATGGATTTGCCCGAGCCGCTCTCGCCCACAAGCCCGAGCGTCCGCCCCGCTGCGATGTCCAGCGAGACATCCCGCAGCACGGGAATGCCCGACAGGGTCAGGGAGAGCTTTTCGATGCCGATCACCGCACCGCCCTCCGCAATCGCGGATCAAGCAGGTCGCGCAGCCCGTCTCCCATCAGGTTGAGGCCGAGTACCGTCAGCACGATCGCCAGCCCCGGCAGGAGCGCAAGCCGCGGATAGCCGTAGAAAAACGTCTGCGCATCGGCGAGCATCCGTCCCCAAGAGGGGGTCGGCGGCTGCGCCCCGAGGCCGACATAGCTGAGACCCGCCTCGGCCAGGATGCCCATCGAGAACTGGATTGTTCCCTGCACCACCAGCAGGTTGGCGATATTGGGCAGGATATGTTCGGTCGAGATCAGCACCTTTCCCTTGCCGGCCACGCGTGCGGCAAGGATGAATTCCCGCGGCCAGATGGTCAGCGCCGCGCCACGTGCCACGCGGGCGAAAACGGGGATGTTGAAAATCCCGATGGCGAGGATGGCGTTGAGCGCCGAGGGGCCGAAGACGGCGGTGATCAGGATGGCGATGACGAGGCTCGGGAAGGCAAAGATCAGGTCATTGCCGCGCATGATGATCTCGTCGAGAAACGAGCCGCGATTGGCGGCCGCCGAGAGGCCCAGCGGCACCCCGAGCGCGATGCCGATACCCACCGCCACCAGCGCCACGGCGATAGAGGTCCGCGCGCCGGCCATGAGCATGGAGAGCATGTCGCGCCCGAGATGGTCTGTTCCCAGCCAATGCGCCGCCGAGGGCGCCGAAAGCTTGGCCGCGATTTCCAGCTCGGTGACGTCGTAGGGTGTCCAGACCAGCGAGAGCAGCGCGGCCAGCAGGAACACCCCGAACAGCGCGCTGCCCAGCCGGAGTTGGATTGGCCAGTTCATCGCGAATGCCTCAGGCGCGGGTCGACCAGCGCATAGGCAAGATCGACGAGAAAAGTCACAAGTATGACCGCGAAAACGAGTAGCATCACGACCGACTCCACGACGACGAGATCGCGTTGCGTGATCCCCTGGAAGATCAGCAGGCCGAGCCCCGGCAGGAAGAACACCTTCTCGATGATGATCGCCCCGGCCAGCAGGAAGGAGAATTGCAGTCCGACAATGGTCAGCACCGGGATCATCGCGTTGCGCATTCCGTGGCGGCGGATCGCCTGTCCTTCCGACAGGCCCTTGGCGCGGGCGGTACGGATGTAATCCTGTCCGAGTGTCTCGATCAGGGCAGAGCGCATCACGCGGGCAAGGATCGAGGCCTGCGGCAAGGCCAACGCGACGGCGGGCAGCGTCAAGGCCTTCAAGGCGGCGAACGCGCCCGCATCCCAGCCGGGGAAGCCGCCTGCGGGGAAGATCGGCAACGTGATCGCCAGCAGTACGACGAGCAGCATGGCGAACCAGAAATTCGGCACCGCGATACCGAGCTGTGTCAGGCCCATGATTCCATAGTCGAACATCCTGCCGCGTCGCGCCGCGGCAACCATTCCGATCGGCAATGCCAGCAGGACCGAGAGCAGCAGGGCATAAAAGGCCAGTGGTATCGAGATCCAGAGCCGTGCCGCCACGAGGTCCGCAACCGGCACGCGATAGGTATAGGAGGTCCCGAAATCGCCGGAGAGCATTCCGCTTACCCAGTCGAAATAGCGCGCGCCCAGTGTTCCGGTAAGCCCCAGTTCTTCCCGCAGGGCGGCGACGGTGTCTTCCGAGGCGTTCAGGCCAAGCATGAAGGCGGCAGGGTCGCCCGGGATGATCTCGACAACGGCAAAGATCACCAGGCTCGCCGCCACGAGCGACAAGCCCAACGAGACCAGGCGGGTGATCACGTAACGCAACATGCAGCGACGTTAGCCTCCGCTGCGACGCGGCGCCAGTGCGAAGGGAAAGCCAGTTGCCGCGCTGTGCCGGGCAGGAAGAGGGGGGCTTTGCCCCCCGCGCTCTTTCGAGCGCTCCCCCCAGGATATTTGGGGAAAGATGATGGACATAGCCGTCTGGTTTCATCTTTCCCCAAACATCTCCGCCGGAGGCACGATCCGAAGGATCGTTCAGGCGCAGCCAGCGAAAACGGGCATCTGGTATCTCCCGGGTGTTTCTGCCACGCTATCCGATGCCGGGGCGATGGCGTCGCCCCTTCAATGGCTTTCCCGTCCTGAACGCCGGGACCTTTCTTTCGAGGGGTCCGGAATGCTGCGGCCCCGAAACGGAGGTCGACATGACGACGCGCCCGCAATCCTATCGCTTTCACAACGGCGAAAAGGCCAGCCTTCCCTTTACTGTGTCCGAATATGAGGCTCGCCTCAGCGGATTGCGCGCCATCATGGCGCAAGCAGGCGTGGAGGCAGCGGTTGTTACGTCGATGCATTCCATCGCCTATTATTCGGGCTTTCTCTATTGCAGTTTTGGCCGGCCATACGGGTTGGTCGTGACCGCGACGGATTGCGTGACGATTTCCGCCGGTATCGATGCGGGCCAGCCCTGGCGGCGCTGTTTGGGTGACAACATCACCTATACCGACTGGAGTCGGGACAATTTCTGGCGCGTGGTGGCGCAGGTCGCCGGGACCGGGCGCGTTGTTGGCGTGGAAGAAGACCACCTGACGATCGACGCCGCCGGCAAGCTCGCGACTTTTCTCTCCCCACGGCAGACCATCAACATTGCCCCCGCCTCCATGCAACAGCGGATGCGCAAGAGCCCGGCCGAGATCGCGTTGATACGTGCCGGCGCGGCGGTTGCGGATGTCGGCGGGTACGCCATCCGGGATTCGATCCGCGAGGGTGCCCGCGAGATCGATGTCGCCATGGCCGGGCGCGATGCGATGGAGTTGGAAATCGCGAGGCGTTTTCCGGAGGCCGAGTATCGCGACACCTGGGTCTGGTTCCAGTCCGGCATCAATACCGATGGTGCGCATAACCCTGTGACAGGGCGCAGGCTGAAGCGCGGAGATATCCTGTCGCTCAACACCTTTCCCATGATCTCGGGCTACTACACCGCTCTGGAGCGTACGCTTTTCGTCGGCGAGCTCGATGAAGCCTCGCGCGCGATCTGGGAGGCGAATATCGGCGCGCACGAGTTGGGCATGTCGCTGCTCAAACCCGGTTCCTCCTGTTCCGAGGTCACCGCCGGCGTGAATGCCTTTCTCGAAGAGCGCGATCTGCTGCAATTCCGGACCTTCGGCTATGGCCACTCCTTCGGGGTGCTGTCGCATTACTATGGCCGGGAGGCTGGGCTGGAGTTGCGCGAGGATATCGACACGGTGCTGGAACCGGGCATGGTGATCTCGATGGAACCGATGTTGACCCTGCCCGAGGGCATGCCGGGCGCGGGCGGTTACCGGGAACACGATATTCTCGTGATCACCGAGGATGGCTGCGAAGATATGACCGGCTATCCCTACGGTCCGGATTTCAACGTGGTCGGATAGTCGCACTTGCCCGACCGGGCGTTGCGGCATAAGTTCGGGGTGGAGACAGGGATGTCTCCGCTTCCCGACAATTGAAAACGGAGAATGCCATGACCGATCTGGTTCTGGCCGCCCGCAGCTTTGCCGAGACCCGCCATGCGGGTCAGTTGCGCAAGGATGCCGAGGGCAGCCCCTATTTTATCCATCTCGAGGAAGTCTCCGCCCTGACCGAACGGTTCGGTGGCGACGAGACGGCCATCTGCGCGGCCTGGCTGCATGACACGGTCGAGGACTGTCCGCCGACTTCTGTCGAGGAGATTGCCGCGGCCTTCGGTGCCGAGGTTGCCTCGGTGGTGGCTGAACTGACCGACGACAAGGCCCTGCCGAAAGCGGAGCGCAAGCGGATGCAGATCGTCAACGCCGTGAAGAAATCGCCGCGTGCCTGCCTCGTTAAGGTTGCCGACAAGAGCAGCAATTGCCGTTCGGTGCTCGAAACGCCGCCCTCGGACTGGAGCGACGCGCGCAGACTCGAGTATATCGATTGGTCCGAACGGGTGGTTTCCGGTCTTGCCCATTGCCCGCCAGAAGCGCTCGATCATTTCGAGGCGCTGGTGATCCGTGCGCGCCGCGAGATCCGGCTCTAGGCTCGTCTCAAGACTCGAGCGAATACCGTGATGGTGAGAGCCAGCACGGCCAGCAGGGCAAAGGCCAGGCGCAGGGAACTGGCCTCGGCCACGAAGCCGATCACCGGTGGGCCCAGCAGCAGCCCGCCATATCCCAGCGTTGCCACCGAGGCGATGGCCTGTCCGGGCGGTATGTTCGCGTCGATGGCGGCACGGCTGAAAGCGAGCGGCATGACCGCGGCGTAGCCAAGCCCCATCAGGACGAAGCCGGCAAGCGTCATTGGCAGCGTGGCGAAGCTGACCACAAGCAGCAATCCAGACGCCGACAGCACCCCACTGGCCTGTGCCATGCGGACCGGGCCGAATCGCAGGACCAGTTGGTCCACGACGAGCCGCATCGCCACCATTGTCACTGAGAAGACAGTGAAGCCGAGCGCGGCTTGGGACAGGTCCGTGCCGACGACATCGGCGAGGTAGATTGCGCTCCAGTCGGCAACGGCGCCTTCGCCCACGGCCGCCGAGAGCGCCATTATTCCAACCATAACCAACGCGCCACGCGGGATGGCGAAGATCGGCGCGTTCGGATCGTGCGGTCGCGTCGCGGATGTCCAGGGCAGGCTCAGGAAGGGCAATAACAGACCGGCCGAGAGCAGCGAGCCAAGGGTGAAATGCAGCTCGATCGACCAGCCAAGGCGTGTCGCGGCATAGCCGGTTGCGGCCCCGAGCCCGGCGCCGAGGCTCCACATCGCGTGGAAGGACGACATGACCGAGCGCTTCATAAGTTTCTCGACCTCGGTCGCCCATGTGTTCATCACCACGTCCATCGAGCCGTGCGCCATTCCGAAGACGAAGAGCGCCGCGCCGAGCCAGGCGGGCGAGGGCGCAAGCGCAATGAGCAGCAGCGTGAAGACATAGGCCGCCGAAACCGCTCGCGTGATCCGGACCGCCCCGAGCCCATCGGCGAGCCGGCCCGCCAGGGGGAACGAGACCAGTGCCCCAAATCCCATGAACAACAACAGCAGTCCAAGCTGTGCTTCGCTCAGACCGTGGCGGTCCACGATTGCCGGAATCCGGGAGGCCCAGATGCCGAGAAGGATCCCGTTGAAGGCAAAGGCCGCGGCAACGGCGCGCCAGGGGCTGCGCAAGGCGGTGACGCGGGGGAGGCGAATGTCAGACATGGCGGATTTCCAGGCCGGTTTCAGCAATCGGGGCGGTAATCTCGGGCGGGGCGTCGGTCACGAGCAGGTCCAGTTCATCGCAGCGGCAAACGCGGTGGCGCGCGCGGCGGCCAAGCTTTGCCGCGCCTGTCAGCACCACGGCTCGGTTGCTTGCGGCCCGCATGGCGCGGCTCACCGCCGCCTCGTCGGCATCGTCACCGCCGAGGCCGAACGCCGCGTCCAACCCGCAGGCACCGAGCAGGCAGAGATCGGCGGCAATGTCCGAGATCGCCGCGACCGCTTCATGCCCGACGGATATGCCGCCGAAGGCCGAGAGCCGCCCGCCGATCAGGATGGTTTCCGTGCCCCGCGCGAGCAATTCGGTTGCCACCACGGGCGAGGGCGTGACAGCCAGCGCCCGTGGCAGGGGCGGCAAGGCGCGCGCCAGCCGCGCCAGCGTCGTGCCGCCATCGAACATCACCACCATGCCGTCCCGCACCAGATCGAGGGCCGCATCCGCGATACGGTCCGCCACTTCCTGGCTGGCCTGCAGACGTTCGCGCAGCGGCGGGGCGGGGCGCGAGACGGGCAGGGCGCCGCCCCGCACCCGTTGGACTGCCCCTTCGGCTTCCAGCGCCAGCAGGTCACGGCGGATCGTGTCCGCAGAGACGCCGAACTCTTCGGCCAGCCGGACCAGCACCAGAGGCGCGCCCGACGCGGCGCGGGTTTTCAAAATACCCTGCCGGGCTTCGGGGCTGTTGAGTATCGGGTCCATGGGGCGAGTCGTATTCTGCTGCGTTTTGCACTGGTATGCGCATCTGTGCAGTAAATTGCAATATACCGCAAGGCACCCGTCAGCCGGAAGTCGCGGGCAGGCTTCCGCGCTTCGCGGCAACGGTGCTCTTGATGCGAGAGCCTGTAGGAATGACGCAGGTCTCACTGCGCGTGAATGCCGGTCAGCGCGCTTCGGTCTGGCCTCATCTACGTTTCTATCCGCACGCGCGGCGTATCGGCCTTCGTCAGCGCAGGATTCGGAAGAGGCTCACGCCCGCGTCGGTCAGATCCGCCAGCCGCGCCAGTGCATGTTCCCGCGCAAGGACCGGCCCGACCGAATCATTTGCTTCCAGGTTGTTGAGCAGTCGCGACAGGCGGCGGCGGTGAATGCCAAGATGCACCTGGATCGGATCGGCGACGATGCCGGCGAAGGTCGTCACCAGCGAGGCGATTGCCGCGAGGCTCACCCCGACGGTGATCACGTAGGTTATGGAGCGTTCCGGCGGAAAGACCCCGTACCACAGGTTTCCGAGACCCTGTCCGAGCGGGAAATGTGCGATTGCCGAGCTTTGTGTCATGTAGTCGGACACGAACGGGGTCAGCGAGACGACGCCCGGAGTCGGGTTCCGGAACATGAAATAGCCAAGCGCCAGCACCACAAACGTGGTGAAGATCTCGGAGACCGAGGTCCGGACGCTGGTATAGTCCCGCAGCAACCGCCTCTGGCGGTCGTTCATCGGCGTATTGGGTGGCCAAAGCTCCGTTTCGACCCGCTGCTCGACGGCACGCGCGACGGCCGAGTGAAGGAAGATCGGTTGCCGCAGGATCCACTGGCTGCCGCGGTGAAGGCGGAGAACGGACAGAAAAAGCGCGGCAAGGCGGGACAGAAGGAATATCGGCGCGAGCATCACGTTGAGCGGCGCAAAGAGCAAGTCCCAGCCGAGCGCGCTTCGGTGCAGCCGAAACGTTCCGGCAATGCCGAAATGTTTCCGGACAAAACCGTTCACTTTCTCATGGTCGCCGTCGTCTTGCATCTCGTCCTAACCTGTCCGGAGAACTCGCCCGCTCATCGCCCGGGTGTAGCGCGCCAAGGTGGCCTCGCTGCGAAGATCGGCAACCCATGTTGCCGACCGGCGAGCCCTGAACAAAGCGGCCTCTGCTGATCGACTAACTTAATGGCGATGCCCCCGCCATCCAACCTCTTTCGCCGGATATTGTCTTTGACGAAATGTCCGCCAATTCCCAAATCCACGTCTGTTCCTGTGCTCTGCTTGGCCGGACCCTTGCGCAAATGGCGCCTTGTCCCGACACCCAGTGTGGAGTGGATCCTGAGACGGGATGCTTCGGACAGCCCTTCAGACGCCGACCGAGGCGTCCTGCACGTGGCTACCACCGAGGCGGCAGCTTCAGCGGTCCGCGGTTTGCCGGTTTTTGTGATCCGATTGTCCGCCTGATCCGTATGTGATTGCGAACAGGAGGACACGGGATGTTTCGTATCATGTTGCTCACATTTCTGATCGGGTTCGGCCATCAGGTGAACGCGGGTGCCGTGTCTGGAGAGTTCCCTTCCATCGACGGCGGAACCATTTCGCTCGAGGAGTGGCGCGGTGGGCCGGTTCTCGTTGTCAACACGGCCTCTCGCTGTGGCTTCACCCATCAATATGACGATCTCCAGGCGCTCTATGATCGTTACCGGAAGCGCGGTTTCCAGCTGCTCGCGGTCCCTTCGAACGACTTCAAGCAGGAACTCGCGACCGCCGAGGAGGTCAAGGATTTCTGCGCGGTGAATTTCGACCTCGACCTACCGATGACCGAAATAACCCATGTGCGGGGCGCGAATGGGCACCCATTCTACAAGCAAGTCCGCGAGGCGACCGGATTTGTTCCACGGTGGAATTTCAACAAGATTCTGATCGGTCCCGATGGGGAAGTCGTGAAAACGTGGCGCTCGCGGGTGAACCCGTTGTCGGACCAGATCACCGGCGAGATCGAGGCTCTGTTGCAGTGACCGACGGCAAAAGAATCGCAATAACAACGCGGGTCGGCGTCCGGCAAAACGGGCGAAAGCGTCCGTTCAGCCTAGGCGAAAGGCCACGAAATCGGGCAAGAACTGAAGCCCGCGAATGATCCACGAAAACGGGGCCGGAAAGTCGGTGCGAAAACGTCGGGATTTCATGGCGCGCACCACGTGTCCGGCGGCCTGATCGGGCGACATCAGCATCGGCATCCGAAACGTGTTCTTTTCCGTCAACCGCGTGCGGATGAAGCCCGGATTGACGAGGCGGACAGTGACCCCACTTCTTTTCAGGTCATAGCGCATCGTCTCCGCGAGGCTGATCAATGCCGCCTTGCTGGCGCCATAACCCACCGCCGCGGGAAGCCCGCGATATCCGGCAAGCGACCCCACGAGGGTGATGTCCCCCGAACCCTGCTTGACGAATCCCGGCACGACCTCGCCAAGCATCCTTAGGGCGCCGAGATAGTTGACGTCGCACATGTTCAGCGCCTGATCCGTGTTCCAGTCGCCTGTCCGCATAGGGTCATAGGCGCCCGCATTGTATATAACGCCGTCGAGTGGCCCGACGGCTTCGGCGGAACGTCTCACAGAGTCTGAATCCGTCACATCCATTGCAACTGCGCGGGCGTTGGGAAGCTCGGCCACCAACGCCTCCAGCCGCGCAGCGTTTCGGGAGGAAACGACCAACGTGGCGCCTTCCTGTGCCAACTGCCGTGCAAGGGCGCGGCCCAGTCCTTCACTGGCGCCAACGAGCCAGTAGGTCTTTCCCTGAAATGTCATGCCTCGTTCTCCGACAGGGCATGACCATTGGAGACAAGCGTCTCTGGCGGCGGCTGCCGTTTCAGGAAGGGCGCGCGTTTCAGATAGAGGATCAACGCCTGCCAATGGATCAGCGCCAGTACACGCGCGGCACCGAAGGGCCGGCGCAGGGCGGACCAGGCCAGCGAATTGTTCGTCGCCGGGCGGCGGTTGCCCTTCAGCGTGGCGATCACTCCCTCGCGCCCGTTTTCATAAGTGATGCGGATATCCACCGAGCTGTCGGTCAGTCCGAAATTGAAATGGTACTCCCCGGCAATCTTCTGAAAGGGCGAGACATGCATCAGTTTCGTGGCTGTCAGCCTGTCCGTTCGTAGGATCGGACGAAAATCGTCATGGGCGCAGACGTAGCAGTGGCGCTGGCCGAAAGTGCTGTTGACCTCTGCCACGAAGGCGCAGGGCTGGTCGTCGCGCAATGCGATCCAGAAGCTCACGGGGTTGAATTGGAACCAGAGAAAGCTCGGCTGGGTCAGCAGCACAAGTCGAGCCCCCTCGAGAGGGAAGCCGCGCGCTGCAAGTATGTCCCTGAACCAATCGACGCCCCGACCGTGGCCGCGCGGCCCGCCGTGGTCACGGTCGGAAATATGCCAGAGGTTGAAGCGGTTGAACGACAGCAGTCCGGGCCCGTCCGCCGCAGGCAGATCGGCAAGCACGAAATCCACGCCATACTGAAAGGCGTTCTTCAGTTGCCCGCGTCGGGCGTGGAATGTCTGTCCGGCGATATGATCGATCATGTTTCCATTACGCAGGATGCCGGCCAGCGGATCGATCTTTTTTCGAAATCCGTAACGGGCAAGCCTTTTCCGGCCCTGTGGCACCGATGTCCGGGAGATTTCGCAAGAGAATTATTGATCCGATGCAACGCACCCTCCGTAATGCCTCGAAACACTGCTTGAGGGTCTCATGTTCGATTGCCAGCCAAATCCACGGAAAAGGATCGCCATCGTCGGCGGTGGAATCTCGGGCCTTTCGGCGGCCTATTACCTCTCACCGCACCACGATGTGATCCTCTTCGAGGCGGGCAGCCGGTTGGGCGGGCATGCTCGCACCGTCACCGCCGGGCTTCGTGGCGATCAACCGGTCGATACCGGCTTCATCGTGTTCAATTACGCGACCTATCCCAACCTGACCCGGCTGTTTAACGACCTCGACGTGCCCGTGATGCGCAGCGACATGAGCTTTGGCGCGAGTATCGATGGCGGCCGGATCGAATACGGCCTCGGTAGCCTGAACGGGCTGCTCGCGCAGCGCAGCAACCTGATGCGGCCGCAGTTCCATGGTATGGTGGCCGACATTATTCGGTTCGGAAAACGTGCCGAGGCGGCCGCGCGTGATGACAGCGTGTCTATCGGCGAGCTGGTCGAGGAACTGAAGCTGGGCCGCTGGTTCCGCGACTATTACCTGATGCCGATGTGCGGCGCGATCTGGTCGACCTCGGTCGATGAGGTCGACCGTTTCCCCGCGCGGTCGCTCGTGCGCTTCTTCCGCAACCATGCGCTGCTGGCGGGCTCCGGCAAGCACCAGTGGTGGACGGTTAAGGGCGGCAGCGTCGAATACGTGCGTCGTTTGCGGGACTCCCTCATGGTGCGCGGCGTCTCGATCCACCTGAATGCGCCTGCCATCGGCCTCAAGCGCGATGCCTCAGGGGCAACGTTGCGCATCGCTGGGGGACATGAGGCGTCTTTCGACGAAGTGATCCTTGCCTGTCATTCGGATCAGGCGCTGGCGATCCTCGGCGCTGACGCGCGACCGGCAGAACGCGTCCATCTCGGCGCGATCCGTTACCAGACCAACAGCGCGGTCCTGCACCGGGACCCGGCCCAGATGCCGAAGCGGCGCGCATGCTGGTCGAGCTGGGCCTATCGCTCGCAGGACGGGGCGATCGGCGTGACCTACTGGATGAACCGCCTGCAGAACATTCCCGAGAGCGATCCGCTTTTCGTCACCCTGAATCCGTCTTCGGAGATTCCCGATGACCTGGTGTATGATCGCAAGGACTTCGCCCACCCGGTCTTTGATGGTCCGGCGCTGAAGGCGCAGAGCGGATTGCAGGCGATCCAGGGAGAAAATCACACCTGGTTTGCCGGTGCCTATAACCGCCACGGCTTCCACGAAGATGGCATCGCCAGCGCGTTGCGTATCACGCGCAGGCTCACCCCGACACAGACAGAGGATTCACGCAATGAACCTGACTTCGAAAGCACTGAAGACCGAATTCCTGTCGACCTGTGAACGGTTGAGCGAAGGACGTCTGACCATCCGCACGCCCGACGGCGAGACCTATCACTTCGGCAGCCACGGCGCCGAGGCGGAAATGGAGATCCGCGACTGGTCGGCCGTGGCCGCCATCGCCGCGCACGGGCAGGTCGGGCTCGGAGAGGCCTATGTGCAGGGATTGTGGGACACGCCCTCGGTCGAGGGCCTTGTCACACTGGCCATGCGCAACCGGGAAGAAATGGGTGCTTACGATCATGCGGGCGCGTTTAGCCGGCTGAAGTTTCGCCTTGTCGATACGGTCCTGCGGGCCAATTCCCGGCGCGGTGCCCGCCGCAACATTCGCGCGCACTACGACGTTGGCAACGAGTTTTACCAGCTCTGGCTGGACGAGGGCATGACCTATTCCTCGGCGTTGTTCGACAACGGCGCCAACAGTCTGGCCGAGGGCCAGTTGCGCAAGAACGCGCGCGCGCTTTCGCGTCTTTCGGAGGGTTCCCGGGTTCTGGAAATCGGCTGTGGCTGGGGCGGGTTCGCCGAACAGGCCGCCGAATCCGGTCGGGACGTGTCCGCGGTTACCATTTCGCGCAGCCAGCAAAGCTATGCAGAGGCGCGGCTGGATGGGCGCGCGGACATCCAGCTTCGGGACTATCGCGATATCAAGGGGCGGTATGACAACATCGTCTCAATCGAAATGATCGAAGCGGTCGGTGAACGCTACTGGCCGAGCTATTTCGGCACTATCCAGCGCAGCCTCACCGAAGGCGGGCGGGCGCTGGTGCAGGCGATCACCGTGCCGGACGCGTTCTTCGAGACCTATCGCAACTCGTCGGACTTCATCCGGCAATACGTTTTCCCGGGTGGCATGCTGCTGTCGGACCGCGTTATCGCGGAGCAAGCGAGCGCGGCCGGGCTGGCGGTTCAGAACAGCTTTGCTTTCGGCCATGACTATGCCCGGACCTGCCGGATCTGGGCCGATCGCCTGGCCCGGCAGAAGCGCCGGATCATCGCGCTCGGCCATGACGAGCCCTTCTTCCGCAACTGGCAGTATTACCTCGAGATCTGCGCCGCGTCCTTCGCGGTCGGGCACACCAATGTCGTGCAGGTGGAACTGGCCCATGCGTCGTAGGGTTCTGTTGCTGGCCGCGCTGCTTGCCGCGAGTGTTGCATCGGTCTCTTCGGCGGATGCAGCGTTTTCGGGGGCCAGCGAACGTGGCAGCGCCGTCTATCGTCACCTCGGGTTCCCGGTCTACGAGGCGCGGCTCTTCACCAAGGGCGGCGCGCCTCTCGACTGGAACCGGGATTTCGGGCTGGAGCTGCGTTACCTGCGCAACTTCACCCAATACGACCTCGTGGAGAGCACGATGCGCGAGTTGAACCGCACGGGCGCCCCCTTGCCAGTGCGTTCCCAGCTCGAAACCTGCTTCTCCGACGTGCGCAAGGGCGATCGCTACCTCGCTGTGACGGACGGGCCAGACCGGATCTCCTTCCGGCTGAACGGCACTCGAACATGCACCTTGTCGCATCCGCAGATCACCAACCGCTTCATGGGGATCTTCCTTGGCGAGAACAGCCGTTCCGCCAGCTTCACCCGGAAATTGCTTGGACAATGAGCGAGCTCGCGCAGGCAGAACCGGTGCAGTCCACGCAGATTTATCCGCGCGTGAGCCTCTATGCGCTGATGCTCGCGGCGGCGGGGATTCCGCTCTACATCCACCTGCCGCGCTTCGCCTCCGTTCACCTCGATATCGGCCTGGCGGCGATCGGAACCCTGCTACTCGCAATCCGCCTCGTGGATCTCGTGCAGGATCCGGCGCTCGGCTGGGCGATTGACCGCTGGCCGAATGCGCAACCGCTCTTTGCGATGCTGGCCGCAGCCGGGTTGGCGATTGGCTTTCCGCTCCTGTTCCTGTTGGAGCCCGGCGCCCATGTGCTCTGGCAATTGATTGCGGTGCTGCTGCTGCTCTTCTCGGCCTACAGCCTCGGGATGATACTGCTCTATGGCCGCAGTTCCACGCTTGCCGCCAGTCCGGAGCCGCGCGCGCTGTTGACGCTCGCGGGATGGCGCGAAGCGGGCATGCTGGCCGGTGTCGTGCTTGCCGCGATGGCGCCGGCGCTGCTGGCAGGCCCGGGCGATGAGCTTACGGGCTACCGCGCTTTTGGCCTGATGCTTGGCGGCATAGCCTGCATCGTCGCCGCGGCAACCCTGCCGATGTGGCGCCGCCCTGTACGCCCAAGCTCGCAATTGACGATATCGGGGTTGCGCCAAGCGGGTGCGCTGCGCCTGCTGGCCCTTGCGCTGGTCAACAGCCTGCCCGTCGCGATCACCTCGACGCTGTTCCTGTTCTTCGTGGAAGACAGGCTCGCGCTCTCCGGCATGGCCGGGCCCTTCCTGATCCTGTTCTTCGTCTGTGCCGGGCTGAGCGTGCCGGGCTGGGCGCGGCTGACCAACCGCATCGGCCCCCGCGCAGTGTTGCTGATTGCCATGCCGCTTGCGATTTTGGGTTTTGTCGGCGCCGCTTTCCTCGGCCCGGGACAGGGCACCGCTTTCGCCGCGATCTGCATCGTTTCCGGTGCGGCGCTTGGCGCGGATATGGTGGTCCTGCCGGCGATGTTCTCAATCGCGTTGACCCGCTCCGGGCTCAATGCTTCCGCCGCCTTCGGCATCTGGTCCTTTGCCGGAAAGCTGGGGCTGGCGCTTGCCGCCTTTCTTGTCTTTCCCGCCCTGCAATCCAGCGGTTTCACCCCCGGGCAGGAGAACGCGCCCGACGCCCTGCGCGCCCTGACCATCGCCTATGCGATCATCCCCTGCCTGCTGAAATTACTCGCCATGGCCTTCGTCCTGGCGCTTCCAACCGAGGAGCCATCCCGATGAAGATGACCATCCTGCTGATAATAGTCGTTGGTGTGTTCACCATCATGTCCGCGCGCTCGCTGTTGCTGAGCTTTCGCGCCCAGCGACCGGCCGACTATGCCGCCACAACTCCGGCTTTCGATCTGAAGAAACACCTGGGCGGCCCGATCTTGTCAGAGGGGCTGATCTATGGACCCAACGGCCGGATGACCAACAGCTTCGTTGCGCAGATGCATGGCGAATGGGAAGGCAACACCGGCACGTTGAGCGAGGACTTCACCTATTCCAACGGCAAGCGCATGCAGCGAAAGTGGTTCCTCACGCTCGGCCCCGGCAATGCGTTCACCGCAACCGCCGATGATATCGAGGGAATGGCGACCGGGGAGATCTCGGGCTCCACTGTGATGATGCGCTACCGCATTCGCCTGCCAGAGGACGCGGGCGGACACGTGCTGAACGTGACCGACTGGCTCTATCTCACCGAGGGTGGCGTGATCATGAACCGCTCGGAGATGCGCAAGTTCGGCATCAAAGTGGCCGAACTGATCGCCACGATGCGGCCCGACCCTGCCGAGGCCCAGCAATCCATCGCAGCGCAATAGCTCCAGTGAAATGGGACATATCATGATCAGAATACTCATCACCTTTGCGCTGCTCCTGACCCTTGCCGCCTGTTCCGGGCGGCCCGGTCCGAAGGATGCCGTGCTCTCGGACAGGCAACTCAACCTCGAGGAATTCTTCGAGGGCCGGACCATTGCCCATGGCCAGTTCCAGGACCGGTTTGGCACCGTTCAGCGGCGGTTCGTCGTCGAGATAGAGGGCACCTGGGATGGCAGCAATCTGCGGCTGGTCGAAGATTTCACCTATGACGACGGCGAGACGGAGCAGCGGATCTGGACGCTGAAAAAGACCGGCGAGGACAGCTGGACCGGAACGGCGCCCGGCGTGCTGGGCGAAGCCAAGGGCGTCGAACGCGGCGACAGCTTCAACTGGGCCTACCGCATCGACCTGCCGGGACGCAAAGGCACCATGCGGGTCGATTTTGACGACTGGATGTGGCTGATGACGGATGATCGCCTTCTCAACCGGGCCTATGTCTCGCGCTTTGGCGTCACTCTCGGCGAGGCGATCATCATGTTCGAGAAGCTGTGAGCGGCCGTCCTAATACGCCGAACAAACGGAATACGGTTTCCCGAGAGTGGCTCCGTACATGGCGGATCGATTTTCAAAACTTTATTGATCCGCTCTCGCCAATCGAACGTAGCTAGACCATGCTGTCCGAAGTCCTTGATATCCACGATACGCCTGCCCATTACTTCTCAAGGGCCGAGGGGAGCGTGAAATTGGTTTCGGAACCAGAGATGGACATGTCGCCGGAGACAACGTGGATGCTTGCCGTGCGCGACAAGCGCTGCCGCGAGTCGTTCGGCGCGCTGTTCGATCACTTCGCACCAAGGCTCAAGGGGTTCATCATGCGGTCGGGAACGACAGCGGATCAGGCAGAGGAAATCGTGCAGGACGTCATGTTGACGGTCTGGCGCAAGGCGTCCCATTTCGATCCGCACAGGGCTCAGGTTTCTGCCTGGATCTACCAGATAGCCCGCAATCGCCACATCGACATCATGCGCAAGGAACGGCGCCCTGTTCCGGAGGCTCTGAAGGAAGAGCCGAACACGGAACCGGATGCAGGCCAGATACTGGCGCTTGAACAGGAAACACGGGTACTGAAATTGGCTATCTCACGCCTCAGCGAGGATCAGCGGGACTTGATCGAAAAAGCCTATCTGGGCGAGCTATCCCACACGGAGATCCAAGAGCAAACGGGCCTGCCGCTCGGAACCGTGAAGTCGCGGATCCGGCTCGGGCTGGAACGGCTGCGGCACGAATTGCGGGAGCTGCGATAAGATGACATCGATACATCACCATATCCCCGACCATCTCCTGCTGGCCTTTGCTTCGGGAAACCTCTCGCATCCCCTGGCGGCCGCTGTCGCCAGCCATGTCTCGATGTGCCTGGAATGCCGCGCGGCTCTCGAAGCGCATCAGGCGATCGGTGGCGAGTTGATCGAGGCCAGCCCGGATACCGCGTTGTCTCGGGACATGAAATCGAGCGTGCTTGCGCAGCTGGACCTGCCGGAAGCGCCGGTGCCGGAATATCGCCGGTCCGGGATCTACCCCGCGCCCGTGATGGAAGCTCTCAAGGGCCGCCAACCGAGATGGAAGAAGCTCGGTGCCGGCGTTCGTCAGTGCATCCTGTCGCACGGAGTCGAGGGCTCCGTCAGGCTTCTCCACATCCCCCCGGGAATGGCGGTGCCAGACCATGGGCATAGCGGCCTTGAAATGACCCTTGTCCTGCAGGGCAGCTTCAGCGACGAGACCGGTCATTTCGGGGTCGGTGATATCGAGATTGCCGATGACGATCTCGAACACACGCCCGTTGCCGATCAGGGCACCCCCTGTATCTGCCTCGCGGCGACGGAAGCGCCGCTGCGGTTCAATGCGTTTTTGCCCCGTCTGCTGCAGCCGATATTCCGAATCTGACAGCCAGACTGCGGATCGGATCCGGTGCCAGGCATTGGCGTGCCGCGTATGGGCCATGACAATCGGTATTTTCGTACGGGCATGACCGGGAAAGGGCTGTGACCCGCTCCCCCGAAAGTCCGCTTTTGACAGAGCGGTCGTCTACTTGCTGTGCTACGCAACGCGCCCCTGGCGGTTATCAGAGTTCCTGCGCTTTGATCGCGCGCATGGGCCGTCGAAGCAGTTGGCTGGGGAGATTTCGAAGATGAAAAGATGGTTTGACGGCCGTCATTGCCCTCGTCAGCGCGACAAGTCATACTGATTTCCGAAGTTATTCGCGGGAGTGCTTGAATGGCTTACAAGAAGCTCCTTTTCCATTCTGCTGCTCGGGAAAAGTTGCTGAGAGGCACACAATCCCTGGCGGACGCAGTCAGGGTCACACTCGGGCCGCGGTCGAAATCGGTTCTCATCCAGAAGAGTTTCGGGGCCCCCATCGTCTGCGACGACGGGGTTACGATAGCCAGGGAGTTCCGTCTCCGGGAGCCGGAAGAGGACATGGGCGCCCAGCTCCTGCGGCAGGCCGCCGAGCGTACCGGTGACGCTGTTGGGGACGGGACGACGACATCGACGATCCTCGCGAACGCGCTTTTCTCCGAGGGCCTTCGGAACATTGCCGCCGGCGCTTCCGGGGTCGATCTGAGGCGTGGCCTCGAAGACGGCCTTGCCGGCGCGCTGGCGGCGATTCAGGAACTGTCGCAACCGGTGAAGTCGGTGCAGGAAAAGAGACAGGTCGCCACCATTTCCGCGCACGGCGATGCCGCGGTGGGAGACCTGGTCGCCGAGGCGATCGAGAAAGTCGGTGACGACGGCGCCATCATGGTCGAGGAATCCCGCACCACCGAAACCGTTCTCGAAGTGGTCGAGGGGCTGCAATTCGATCGCGGCTTCATCTCGCCCTATTTCGTGACCGACCCCGAGTCCCTGACGGCGCGGCTCGAACAGCCGGCGATCCTGTTGCACGAGAAGAAACTCAGCGGGCTGAGACCGCTGATACCGCTTCTCGAGGCCGTGATGCAGGCCGGCCGCCCGCTTCTGATCGTCGCCGAGGATCTGGACGAAGAAGCGCTGGCAACCCTGGTGGTCAACAAGCTTCGCGGCACGCTCAAGGTGGTCGCGGTCAAGGCGCCGGGTTTCGGTGACCGCCGACGTGCGATGCTTCAGGACATCGCGGTGCTGACCGGATGCCAGGTCGTCTCTCCCGATCTCGGGCTGGATATCGAGAAGGTCACGATCGAGCAGCTGGGCGGTGCGACCTCCGTCACCGTCGACCGCGAGAAGACGACGATCGTCGGGGGAGAAGGCAACCGCACCGAAATCGAGGCGCGCATCGCGCAAATCCGCCATCAGGTCGAGGAAAGCACGAGCGACTATGACCGTGAGAAACTGCGCGAGCGGTTGGCCAAGTTGTCCGGTGGGGTGGCCCTGATCCGGGCCGGTGCCGCGACCGAGGCCGAGCTCAAATCGCGCAAGGAGGCGCTGGACGACGCGATCAGCGCGACCAAGGCGGCCGTCGAGGAGGGCGTCGTTCCCGGAGGTGGACTTGCGCTGGTGCGGGCCATGGATGCGGTGGAGGCCGTCGCGAAAGGCCTCGATGGCGACAGGCGAACCGGCGTGCTGTGCATGGTCCGGGCTCTCGCCGCGCCCGCGCGGCAAATTGCCGAGAACTCGGCGATGGATGGCGGGGTCGTTCTGGCCGAGATGCGGAAGGGCACGGGCGCGTGGGGCTTCGATGCCTCGCGCAACATATTTGCCGACCTTCTGGAGGTGGGGATCATCGACCCGACGAAGGTCGTTCGCATCGCGCTCGAGAACGCCGTCTCCGTGGCGGGGACGCTGCTTCTGACGGAAGCCACGATGGCCGAGGTCACCGAGGAGGCAGATAAGCCTCTCCACCGGCCCGTCGACGATTTCGTCTGACACTGAGTATCTGGCGTCGGTGCCACCGGCGAGGAATGCCAGGGTCGTTGCCCGGCGTCGGGATAATTCGAGCTTGCTCGCCTCGCAGGGCGTGGACGGGTTTCGTCTGTGGGCCTGTGGGAATGCGGCAGGTTGAATGTCTCGATGTTGATGGGTCAAAGGAACTGGAAGCCGTGCTTCGGCTTGTCCACCGCGGCGGAACTCCGCGTACCTGACATTCAAGGTATTTGACGGGCACTCTGAAAAGTCGAGTGCCCGCCCCGCGGTCATGGCATGTGAAGGCGCGGTCAGGCAGCCTTGATCTTGATAACCTTTTCGGAGGCCTTCGCCTCGGCAGATTTCGGCAGCTTGATCGTCAGCACGCCCTTGGCGAAGCTTGCCTCGATCTTGTCGCGGTCAACGTCCCGGGGGATGCGAATCGTGCGCTGGAAGCTGCCCCAGCGGCGCTCGCTGAGGTGGAAGTTCTTTCCTTCCGACTTCTCTTCCTCATGCTTCTCGCCACGGACAGTCAGCATTCCGTTGGAAAGCTTGACCTCGACATTCTCCGCGTCGAGGCCCGGCAGTTCGGCTGTCATCTCGTATCCGCCGTCGGTTTCGCAGAGATCGACGGCCGGAGACAGCGCCACCGCGCTTCTGATCAAGGGCACCGCCAGCGGCCGCCGTGTGAACCAGTCGCGCGGCTCGAAGGTGTCGAACAGACGGTCGATTTCCTCGCGCAAATTCGTGAGCCCTCCCCATGTACCTGTTTCGTGCAGCGCCGGAGCGTCGCTGGCCTCGCGCGTGACGGGGACATCTTTCTTCTTGCTCATTTCCAGACTCCTTGTGCAGCCGGGGTACCGGCCGGATTCTAAAAAATATGGAACCCGGCCGGCGGTTCGCCCTCTGGCAGCCTCAAAATGGAGCGCCGCTCTCGTGGTTGCCTCCTCCCCCTCAAGGCCCTTCGGCAACCAGCGATTCTTCAGAAAGCGCTCCAAAATATCGCCTCTTCCCTGCTTTGGAGCATTGATGGCCGTCAATGCTCCAAAGTTCGCGTCGGGATTGACGATCATCAATGATCGCCTCCCCCGCTTTGGTCACGATTGGTCCAGTTATTACGCGGGAGGACGAAACATCATGGCACATACCGGTCACCCCGCCATCGACGAGGCACCGCAGGTGGTGGCGGAATGGGTGAACCTGCTGTGCGAAGACCTCGAATGGGATGAAAAGCGGCGCGGCTACCTGCTTCTGCACGAGACGCTGCATGCAATCCGCGACTTCCTGACGGTGGATGAAGCGGCCGATCTTGCGGCCCAGCTTCCGTTGATCATTCGTGGAATCTACTACACGGGCTGGAACCCGTCCGCGACACCGATCAAGCCGCGCTCCAAGACTGCGTTTCTCGATCGCGTCTCCCGCCATTTCGACAAGATACCGTTGGAGGATCCGGAACGCGCGGTTGCGGCGGTCTTCGACCTGCTGCGCCGCAAGGTCTCGTTCTCGGAACTTCAACAGGTGAGCCACGCGATGCGCGGTCCGTTGCAGGATCTGTGGACGTGAAGGACACCTAAATGTTGGGGAGCGTCGGGTGCCATTGGGTCTGCCCGTTGCGTCGGACGCCATGCCAGGAGGAGGTAGCAGGCGATGAAGGATGACGCGAACACGGTGATCATGAGTTCTGAGGAGGAAATCGAAAGAACCGTTCCGCTCGATACGGTCTGCTTCATCATTGCAAGGGCGTGGGAATTGCAGGGCAAGACCGCCAGCACGGCCAGCGATGATGATAGTGACGATGACGACGACCCGGAAGTGCTGATCCTGGAAGACAGGGGCAACGATGCCGTCGAGGAAGAACTGACATCGGTGATCTGTGATCTGAGCGAAGAGGCCCAGGCGGATCTCGTGGCCCTGATGTGGCTGGGGCGGGACGGTGGCGATTGGGCGGAGCATCGCGTTCTTGCCGAACAGGAGGCCGGAGCGCCGACGGCCGAATACCTGCTCGGAACACCGCTTCTGGCAGACTACCTCATGGAGGGGTTGAACGCGCTCGATCTGGATTGCACGGACTGGCTGCTCGAAAACGAGTGAAAAATGATGCCCATCAATGAAACGGCGCCGTCCTTCCGTTAGATTGAGATTCTCGAAAAGGGGAGCCGACCCGGAGACGGGAGGCCGATGAAACGTCCTCTGGACGCGGAATGGCCCGACTATGGACCGGCGCAGCGATGGCCCTTGGCGAGCGGGAGCCGTCAGGTTCGGGTGAGCGCCCCGGGGGAGACCTTGGGAGTGGAAACCGGACCGGGCGGCTCTTGGGTTTGGAGCAAGGCTGGTGTGCCGTTTACCCCATGTGCCTTGAACGACTGTTTTCGCCGGGAGACCGCATTCGTACCGCCCGCGAGCGGGTTGCCTGTTCCCGGCGGAAGGAAACGGAAGGCAGGTTGTCCATTTGGTTTCCAAGGCCGAAAGCTGTGTTAAGACGGAACAGCGTGTCGAAGGACGGAGGCCACATTCATGAAAAGGCCGGGTAATCCAGGGAATTTCGGGACGAACCCAGTGGCCGGTCATCCGTTCACTGTTGCCATCGGCAGTTCGGCCGGTGGGCTTGCGGCGCTCAAGTCCCTGTTCGAGGCGCTTCCGCCGGATCTCGGCGGATCATACGTTGTCGTCGCCCATCTTGATCCTGACCACGCCAGCGAACTCGCGTCGATTCTCTCGCGGCATACCCGGATGCCCGTGGTGGAGATGCGCAAGACGCAGAGCCTTCAACGCGACCATGTCTACGTGATTGCACCCAACAGCGAGATCGTCGCCACGGATGGCGGGATCGTTTCCCGCGCTTTCGAGGCCCCCCGAGGGCGGCGCTTGCCGATCGACCGTTTCTTCCGGTCGCTGGCTGAGTTGCATCACAATGATTATGCCATCGTCCTGTCGGGGACCGGGTCGGACGGATCGATTGGTGTCCGCGCCATAAAAGATGCTGGCGGTTTCGTGATGGTACAGGATCCCAGCGAGGCGGAATACCCGCCGATGCCGCGAAACGCCATGGCAACCGGCTGCGCGGATATCGTCCTGCCGGTCAGGGAGCTGGCCGCGAAACTGGTGGAACTTGTGCAGGCCCGGAACCGGCTCGGCGCACAGGATTTCGGGGGAGGCGATCAGGCCGTCAGCGAGGACCGCAACGAGCTGCTGCGTCGAGTCATCGCTGTCCTTCGCGCCCTGACGGGGCATGACTTTTCCAGCTACAAGACTCCGACTGTCGAGCGCCGCGTCGCGCGGCGCATGCAGCTCAACAATCTCGACAGTATGGAAGACTACCTGGAACTGGTGCGTACCAGGAACGACGAGGTCGAGGCGCTGTTCGGCGACCTGTTGATCTCGGTGACGACCTTTTTCCGCGACCCGCCTGCTTTTGAAGCATTGGCCGAGCGGGTGATCCCGGAACTGCTGAAAAAGCCTGTAGAGGATGGGCCGGTGCGCGTCTGGGTTGCGGGTTGCGCCACCGGGGAGGAGGTCTATTCGCTTGTCATCCTGATCCTGGAAGAAGCGGCCAAGCGCGAGACCGTGCCCGACCTTCAGATCTTCGCGACCGATATCGATGCGCCCGCGCTCGATTTCGCCCGCGAGGGGCTGTATCCCTGGGCGATCGAGGCGGACGTGTCCGAAGAGCGCCTTGCGCGCTACTTCCGTCGGGAGGGCGACCACTACCGGATCAAGAAGAACGTTCGCGATCTTGTCATGTTCGCGGATCACAGCATCCTGAAGGACCCGCCGTTCTCGCGGCTCGATCTCGTCTCCTGCCGTAACCTGCTGATCTACCTCGAGCGCGACATCCAGAAACGTGTCCTGGCAACGCTGCATTACGGGTTGAACACGGGCGGCTACCTTTTCCTGGGCTCGGCAGAGACCGCCGATGTGCTGAGCGAACGGTTTTTCGCAGTCGATTCCAAGGCCCGCATCTACTTGGCGCCGGCCCCCGCAAGGAGGACGGCGCCGCTGTTGCAGCGAGAGCTGTCCACGCTCGCTTCTCTCGGCTCGAGCGGAAAGACAATTCCCTCCTACCCGGCGAGTCCGGCGGATGTCGATTTTCACCGTGATGCGCTCGAGGAGTCGGCGCCCCCAAGCCTGTTGGTGGACGCGAACCACAACGTCCTGCACCTATCCGAGACCGTGGGGCGCTTCCTGCGGCTCCCGGGCGGGACGCCGTCCAGCAACGTTCGAAAGATCGTTCTTCCCGAGCTCAAGCTGGATCTTGGCCGTGGCCTGCAGAGGGTCTTTCAGAGCGGCGAGGCGACCATCAGCATGCCGATCCTGGTGAAGATCGACGGAGTGCCTCGGCATGTCGTCCTGCAGGTTCGGCCGGTCAGGCGCGAGGACAAGGTTTCCGGGGCGCTCGTCCTTTTCTGCGAGGGCGCGGTTCAGGACCTGGAACGGGCCACGGGCGCAGAGGCGGGAACCGAAGGGACCCCGGACGGGCTCGTTGCCCGCCTGCAGGAGGAACTGGAGATCGCATACAAGCGCTTGCGGTTGAACCAGGCGGAATTCGAAACGACGAACGAGGCATTGCGGGCGACCAACGAAGAGCTCCAGTCGGTCAACCAGGAATTTCACTCGACCTCGGAGGAACTCGAGACCAGCAAGGAAGAACTGCAATCCATGAACGAGGAATTGCGGGCTCTCAACACGGAACTGAAGGTCAAGGTCGACAGCGTCAGCCAGGCCAATGCCGACTTGAAGAACCTGATCGCCGCGACGGAAGGCGGCACGCTCTTTCTGGACACGCAACTCCGCATCAAGCTGTTCACCGCCGGCGTCGGTGAACTTTTCAACATCACCGCCGGCGATGTCGGCCGGTCGATCACTGATTTCACGCATAACCTCAACTACGATCAGGTCGCGGAAGACGCAGCGACCGTTCTCCGCGACCACGCGCCGAAGGAGCGCGAGGTCACCAACGAACGGGGCGAATGGTTTCTGCTGCGGATGCGGCCCTACCGGACCCTGGAAGACCGGATCGACGGCGTGGTGGTTACCTTCGTGGATCTGACGGAACTGCACAGCATGGAGCGAGCCTATCGGAAGGCAAACGAACGATTCCGCGCGCTTGTGAATGCCACGTCCTATGCCGTCTATCGCATGAGCCCGGACTGGACGGAAATGCGCGAACTCGACGGCCATGGCTTCATGCGCGACATGACGGAACCCAGCAGCAACTGGCTCGACGAGTACATCGATCCCGCGGACCAGCCACGGGTGATCGCGGCGATCCGGCAGGCCATCCAGACGAAGTCTATTTTCGAGCTGGAGCATCGGGTCAAGCGACCAGATGGCACTCTTGGATGGACGCTGTCGCGCGCGGTCCCGATGCTGGACGAAACCGGGGCCATCGTGGAGTGGTTCGGCGCGGCGCGCGACACGACCCTGAAACGCCATACCATCGACGAGTTGGCCCGCAGCCGCCGGATCGAGTCGATCGGACGGCTGGCCGGTGGGGTTGCGCATGATTTCAACAACCTGCTGACAATCATTACCGCCAGTATCGAGCTCGCGCAGATGCGTGTGCAGGATGAGCAGGTCCGCGAGCTTCTCGACCGTGCCGCGAAAGCGGCGGATCTTGGGGCGAGCTTCAACGCGCGGTTGCTGTCTCTCACCGGTGCGGGCGTCCTCGAACCGCAGGAGATGGTTCTCAATGATGTCGTCGAAGACATGTGCAAGCTTCTCTGCCGGGTCCTTGACGAGCGGATCGAACTGGTCTGCGACCTCGCAACGGACCTCTGGCCCGCCTTCGTGGATACCGGCGAGGTCCAGAATGCCCTGCTGAACCTGGTGCTCAACGCCAGGGACGCTATCCATGACAGTGGGATGATTACCATCCGGACCCGCAACGGGACGCTTGATCCCGAGCGCGCCAAGACCCTGGAGGGCATTCTCCCGGGGGACTTCATCTGTCTTGAGGTGGCCGACACGGGCACCGGCATGTCCAAGGAGGTTCTCGAACAGGCCACCGAGGCCTTCTTCTCGACCAAGACCGAGGGAACAGGGGTCGGGCTCGGCCTCTTCAGCGTGCTGGAATTCGTCAAACGGTCCGGCGGGTATGTGGATATCGGAAGCACGCCCGACAGGGGAACCGTTGTTTGCCTCTTCCTGCCAAGGTCGGTTGGTACCCGCTCTGCGGCGATAGGGTCGGTTGAGCCGGAAGCGGCCATGCAGCGCGGAAATGGAGAAGTCATTCTCGTGGTCGAGGACAACGCGGATCTTCGCGACTCGACGCGTCAGCGGCTGGAAGCTCTGGGGTACAAGGTGCAGGAAAAAAGAACTGTCGCCGAAGCCAGAAGACTTCTCGACTCCGGTGCCGGGATCCGGCTGGTCTTCAGCGATGTGATACTGCGCGGAGACGAGACCGGGGTGGACCTCGCGCGATGGGTCAGGTCAACGAAACCGGGGATCGCGGTTCTGCTTTGCTCGAGCTACAGCAAGGAAGTCCGGGATCTCGCGGAAAACGGCTTGCTGGGCGAGCAACGCGTGCTCAGCAAGCCCTACTCTTTGGCCCAGCTGGCCCGCGCCGTCAGCGACGCCTTGCAGTGATGTGGCAACAGGAGCCTCTGCGGTGCGGGCCGGGATCGCGAGGGTCCTTTATCCGTTTCCCATAGCGCGGAGCCTCAGCCCTGCTTTTCGTCGGAGGACGCGTATGTGCGGGCTCCCAATCGGTCGAGTGCCGCGAGAGACGGAATGCGGAACCGGTTGGGAGAGAGGATTTCGATTGCGCCGCATTGCTGAAGCCCATGCGTGACCCGGCTGAACGTCTCCACCGTGGTTCCGATGAGGTCGGCGATTTCCGGACGCGGGAGAGCGAGCGTCAAATCGCCGCCACCTTTTCCGTCGGGACGGAATCCGGACTTGGCGGCCTCGAACACAAGATATGCCGCGACCCGCTCCGGTGCGCTGAGCGCGGCGATCAGGTTCCGTTGCAGGGTACGATCGAAGCGTTCCGCACCATCGCGCATAACCGCCCGGCACAGGCTTTGGTCGTTTTCCAGGAGCCGTTCGAAACCGGCGGTATCGAAGCGACACAGCTCGGCCGGTGTTACGGTTTCCAATTCGAATCCCGCCGGTACCCCGTTCAGTTCGATTACGAGATCTCCGGGTTCGAAGATGTCCGCGATCTTGCGCTTGCCGTTCCTTGTATAATGCACCAGGCGCAGCCAGCCATGGCGCACGACACCGGAGAAACCACCCTTGTCACACGCCCCTGCAACGGTGCAATTCGCCTTGAAATGGACGCGCCGCGAAATCTCCCTGAGCCGGCCAAGCGAAGGGCCGGCCAACTGCGTGCATAAACGCGTGCCTTGGAGCGGGCAATTCCCGCAAGCCTCCGAAACCGCTCCGTCGTGAAGACCGTTGCAAATTCCAGTTTCTAGCCTTTCCGGCCCGGTAGAGCCGGATCTGGTGTGGCAGGGGGCGCGATGGTAGCGTCCGGGGCCGGGAATTTCGTGGCCCCAGGCAGATTCTCCGATATCCGGTAGTTTCGAAATGTCGTTCGGCATTCGGCTGGGCAATGCCTCCTTCCGTATTTCAAGAATACATAATTCAACAAGAAAACGTCTGAACGCGGACCCGTGGGAGGCAGGTTTTCGGGTGTGTGCCGCGAAGGCGCCTTGTTGGATCTTGCAAAGCATGCGACCGGACCAACGCTTCGCAAGAACGACCGGAGTGCGTTTCATCTCCGGAAAGGCACTCCCGGCGCGCAGCTTCCACCTGGAATTGCCCGTTCCATGGGCGCAACCGACGGAAATGTTTACTGACGGCCTATAATCACACAAAATTCCCGGCAGATGACCGCGCAAGGGAATCGAAACGGAATCGGATTGAATCCGATAATTGCGGCTGCCGGGCAAATACACTTTGGGAAGCAGGCGCGCCTGTTCGCGGCATCGGGAGGAAGAGCCCGTTCGAAACGGGAAGGGAGGTGGGATGTCAAAGGCTACGCCATCTTGGAAAACCCATATCGTGGTTGTGGATGACGAAAAGGCGGTTCGGCAGACCCTGCGGGACTGTCTCGAAGCCGGCGGCTTTCGGGTTACCGAGGCCAGGGGGCGCGAGGAACTTTTCGACGTCCTTTCCCGCGATCCGGCGAACCTGATCACCCTCGACCTTTGGCTCGGAAAGGACGACGGGATCGATGTCGCCCGCGAGATCCGCACCCGTTGGGACGTTCCCATCATCATGGTGACCGCGAAACGCGACATGATTGATCGGGTTGTCGGGCTCGAAATCGGCGCGGACGATTACGTGACCAAGCCATTCCATGTCCGCGAACTCCTTGCCCGCATCCGCAGCGTCCTGCGCCGTTCGCAGCACGACCATACCGGACCCTTCATCCCCGCGGACGGACCCAGTCGCATCTCGTTCGACGATTGGGTCCTCGATTGCAGGCGTCGTTCTGTCCTCTCTCCCGCCGGCAAGTCCGGCACGCTGACCGCGGCCGAGTTCGAATTGCTCAGGCTCCTGCTGCTCAACCCGAACCGCGTCCTGAGCCGAAACGAGATCATGGACAAGCTCAAGGGACCGGGCTGGATCGCCAATGATCGCGTCATCGACAACCAGATCAGGCGGCTAAGGCACAAGCTCGAAAGCATGAATGGCGAGATCGACATGATCCAGAGTATCCGCGGAAGCGGCTACATGCTGAGCGCCAATGTCGCCGAAGAGGCGTAACGACGGGGCTGGCCGACGCCGGAAGTTTCAGCCCGTCGCTTTCATCTGCGCCGGAAGCCGTTGAAAGACGTCGCCTATTCCGGGACTGTCGCCGTTTATGGAGAGGTCTCCTAACGGCTTTGCCCGAGGTAATGCTCGAACCACTCGCAGGCGATCCGGGTCATTGCTTCGAGCGTTCCCGGTTCCTCGAAGAGATGCCCCGCACCCGGGACAATCCGGAGCAGCTTGTCGCAATACAGCTCGCCAAGCGCATGCCGGTTGAGGGCGATAACCTCGCTGTCAGCGCCTCCCACGATCAGCAGCGTGGGGGCCGTCACCCGGTCGAGTTGCCCTTCCGCCAGATCCGGCCGGCCACCGCGCGAGACCACCGCACTGACCTGCGTGCCCAGTTTCGCCGCGGCCACAAGCGCGGCTGCTGCGCCCGTGCTGGAGCCGAAGAGGCCCATCGGCAGCTTGTTCACCTCGCTCTCTCCGACGACGTGGCGCACCGCCTCCGTGACGCGATCCGCCAACAGCGGGATGTCGAAAACATTGCGCCGGTCCACAGCTTCGGCCGGGGTCAGCAAGTCGAAGAGCAAGGTCGCGAGACCGTGGGCATTGAACGTCGCTGCCACCGCCCGGTTGCGCGGGCTCAGATGGCTCGAACCGCTGCCATGCGCAAAAAGCACGATACCGCGCGGGTCTAAGGGCACGACCAGTTCGCCTTCGAGCCCGTGCGGTGCAATCGTGACTATCCGGTGTGATGGCGCAGTTTCCTGTGATCCTTGTGGGTGGTTTCGGCCCTTTTTCAGCTGGTTCATGGTATCCTCGTCGCTCATCTGGTGGACGTCGCCGCAAGAGCCGCCAATGCCTGGAAAACAGGTCGCCGGATTGAGGCATGGGACCCGGTCGGAAAGCTGTTCGAATTCTTCGGCCACCTCGCTCCGGAACATCGTTTCCCTGCGCTGCGCCAGGGCTCTCTTTTCCGGCCGGATAACGCCGGGATCGCTACGCTTCGCGCAGGGCAACGCTTTCCAAGGACAACCGGCATCATCGCGCCACAACGACGGTGCAGTTTGCGCGGTGCAGGACCTTTTGCGACACGCTTCCCACAAGGGCTTCGCGCAAGCGGCCGAGCCCGCGGCTGCCAACGACGACGATCGCCGCTTTCTCGGTTTTTGCGGCATTGATGATCTCGTCGGCGTAGTCCCCCGCGAGCAGCCGGGTCTTCACGTTGCGGGCGCCTGCCGCTTCCGCGCGTTCCTTCGCCTGGCGGACGATAAGCTCGCCAAGGGCTATAATATCCCAGGCGTGCTGCAACTGGTCCTCGGTCGCCATTCCCGACAGGTCTTCCTCTGGTTCGAGCGCATCAGCTCCTGCGATTTGCCCTGCCGCGAATGTTTCGAGCATTTCCCGTGCTCCGGGAAGCCGGGCCAGCTACTTCGGCGAGTAATCGTGGAGGTAGACATGCACGATGCAGAGATTTCGGGAGAGATTGGCGGACAGATCCGCTGCAAAGTCGACGGCATGGTTCCCACCGTCGGAGCCGTCGGTTGCGACAAGGATTCCATTTGGCATTCGGATATTCCTTCCGATGGAATTCCTTGCAGTCTACCGCCCGGGGCACTGGCGCTCATTGAGCGCTGTCAACGAATAATCTTGCCTCGGATGGAAGTTGGCATCGATCAAGGCGGATGCCGTCTCTTGGCTGTAGAGTGACAGCACAGAGGTTATCAGCGAAGCGAGACCGAGTTGATCGTCGAGGACCAGAGCCAAGTCATTGCCTTCCTGTCGGATGCCGATAGCCACGGCGGAGTCGGGCCGGTGGAAGTCATCCAGACCCATATTTCAGCGGTCTTTCTTGTTGGCCGAACGGCCTACAAGCTCAAGAAAGCCGTGCATTTGCCTTATGTGGATTTCTCGACCGCCGACATCCGGATCGCTGGGTGCGAGAAGGAAGTCGCGCTGAACCGGGCCACCACGCCGGAACTTTACCGCGGCGTGCGCCGGATTACCCGCGAGCCCGGGGGACTTGCTTTCGACGGGCCCGGCCCGCTCGTCGACGCTGTGGTCGAGATGGAGCGCTTCCCGCAGGACGGGCTGTTCGACGAACTGGCATTGCGCGGCGAGTTGACCCGGTTTCTTCTGGCCGAGCTTGCCGGAGCGATCGTCTCCGCCCATGCCGGTGCCCGTGTCATCCGGGGCGAGCGCGGATCGGAGAACGTCGCCGCGGTTCTCGACATCAATCGCGCCGGTTTCGGCGAGAGCCAGGTGTTCGACGCGGCTGAGGTCGCCCGGATCGACGACGCCTTCCGGGAAGGGTTGGAACGTCACGCCGCACTGCTCGACGCACGTGCGGAGGCCGGGGCAATCCGGCTGTGCCATGGCGACTTGCACCTGCGCAATGTGTGCTTGTTCCAGGGGCGGCCGGCCCTGTTCGACTGTATCGATTTCAACGACCGGATCGCCACGATTGACGTTCTCTATGACCTCTCATTCCTGGCCATGGACCTCTGGCACCGCGGGATGCGGAACGACGCGAGCTTCGTGACCAACCGCTACCTGGACATGGCGGGGCAGGAGGACGGCGTGCCGCTGCTGCCATATTTTACCGCGCTGCGGGCGGCGGTACGGGCGCATGTTACCGCGACCCAGGCCGCGGGCATGAAAGGCGAGAGGGCCGAGACGGCGTGTGCGGCAGCGCGGGCTTACTACGATCTTGCGCTCGACATCCTGACCCCACGCCCTGCCAGGCTCGTTGCCATCGGAGGGTTGAGTGGCAGTGGAAAATCCACCATTGCGGCGGCGCTGGCGCCCAGGCTCGGCGCGCCGCCCGGTGCGCGCCTGCTGGAGAGCGATCACCTGCGCAAGGCAATGTACGGAGTGCGCCCGGAAGAGCGCCTGCCGGAGCAAGCTTATACCGCCGGTATCTCGGACACGGTCTATGCCGACCTTGCGGAGCGGACGCACAGGCTGCTCGAAGGGGGGTGTTCGGTCGTGACGAATGCGGTCTATGACCGTCCGGAACGCCGGGACGCGCTGGAGCGGGCCGCCGAGGCTGCACGGGCACCCTTCCTCGGGATCTGGCTTGAGGCCGACCCGGCGCTTCTACGGCAACGGGTCTCGACGCCACGTGACGGCGTCTCCGATGCCACGGTCGAGGTTCTGGAAGCCCAGTTGGCGCGCGATACTGGCCCCCTCCATTGGGCGCGCGTGCCGACCGCCGGACCGCTTTCGGAAACGCTTTCCGCCATTGACGCTCTTCTCGCTGGCGAGCGGTCGTGAAACGGCTGCCGATACTTTCTACGTGGGATTGACGATCCGGTCGGCTTCCTGCGCAAGCGCGACAAGCGCCGGCGCGATCTCGACCGGAAAGTGCGCGCCGGGCGTCAGGCGCCGGAGTGGCTCCGGCAACCGTTCGAGGCCGGATGCGGTGGTTGCGCGGATTTCATCGAGCGACGGAGGCGGCAGGACCCGTTCACCCGCGCGCATTACCTGTTGCAGGAGCGGTGTGCCCTCTCGCGGCTCGCCATCAACGGAAATGGTGTCGCCCGCGATCCGGCCGTCCGGTCCGATGCTGCGCCAGACCTGCTTGCGCCCGGGCCAGGTGGCCTTGCCCGTGGACCGCTTTCGCCGCGGTAGACCGGCATATTCCTGAAGCTTGTAGGCGCAATCGAGCGCAGCGGCGTCCGAGGACGTTGTGAGGCTCGTGCCGACCCCGAAACCGTCTATAGGGGCGCCGTTCCGCAGCAGCCGGGAGATCTCTGCCTCGTCGAGCCCGCCGCTGGCCAGGATCCTGACGGCGCGCAACCCGCCGGAGTCGAGGATCTGCCGCACCGAGACCGACAGCGCGCCGAGATCGCCGCTGTCGAGCCGCACGGCGCCGATCGTGATCCCCATCTCCCGAAGTCGCGGGGCGAGCGCGACGACCTTCCGCGCTCCGGCCTCGGTGTCATAGGTGTCGATCAGAAGGACGAGGTTCTCGGGCCGCGCCCGGGCGAATTGCTCGAAGGCAAGGGTCTCGTCCGCAAAGCAATGCACGAAGGAATGCGCCATCGTGCCGAAAGCCGGCACGCCGAAGGCCCGCTCCGCTTGCACGTTGGCCGAGCCGTCGAAGCCGGCGAGATAGGCCGCACGGGCGGCCAGCAGGCCGGCCTCGGCTCCGTGCGCCCGGCGCAGCCCGAAATCGATCAGTGTCCGGCCCTTGGCGGCCAGCACCATCCGCGCGGCCTTCGACGCGATGAGCGTCTGGAAATGCAGCAGGTTGATCAGCCGGGTCTCGACATATTGTGCCTGCGGCAGGGGGGCGGTAACGCGCAGGATCGGTTCGTGCGGGAAGAACACGGTGCCTTCCGGCATCGCGTGCACGTCACCGGTGAAGCGGAAATCTCGCAAGCGGCTGGTGAGGCTCGGCCCGACATGGCCGCTGCGCTCCAGCCAATCCAGCTCCGCCTCGGAGACGTGCAGGGTTTCGAGGAAATCCAGCGCCTGCTCGAGACCGGCTGCCACGAGAAATCCCCAGGTATCAGGCAGTTTGCGTACAAAGAACTCGAAAACGGCCGTCCCGGTCTCGCCAGCTTTGAAATAGGCCTGCATCATCGCCAGCTGGTAAAGGTCGGTCAGCAGGAAGCTCTTGTCCTGGCCCATGACGGTTCCTTTCAGACGGTCGGTCAACCCAAGTTAAGCCGCATTCCGCGTGCCGCAAGGCGTGGCGCCGTCGCAGGACGACCCCTTGGAAATCAGTCTGTTGTCGGCGGTCAATGCGCCGGTCCCCAGTGGTCGTAGAATGTACCGCGCGCGGCAGAGACAGTGTCCGCAATTGGAGGCAGAAATGACAATTCGAACGATAGCTCTCGCCCTTTTCGAGAAATCCGAGTGTGCTTGGCTCACACCTCTGGCCTGCGAAATGGCACGGATTTTCGACGCGCATCTGAACGGAATTCATCCGCTTCGCCCGATTCCGGTGTATTTCGACTCGGATGGCAACATCACCTACATGCAGGCATTGCGGGATATCCGCAGCGACGAGACCAGGGAGATCGAGAAGACCTTTGAAGACGCGGCACGCCGGACGGATATCCGTGGCGAGTTTCGCAGCCAGCCGGACACGATCCATGCCGAGGAGGCCTTTCTTCTTTCGGCTATTCGCGGGGCCGACGTCATCGTGACGGCGCCGGTGGCGAAGAGTGGCGATGCGACGACGAACAGTGTCAAGCGGACCCTGATACGGAGCGCCGGACGTCCGGTTCTGCTGCTGCCGGAGAAAGCCGCCATGAGCGCAGCACCCGACCGCATCCTCGTGGGCTGGAGCGACACGCGCGAGGCGACCCGCGCAGCCCATGATGTGCTGACGCTGGCTGCGCCCGGCGCGTCGATCGACCTTCTGTCCATGGATGACGAGGATGGGTTCCTCGACAGCCGGGAGGACTTCGCGGTTGCATTGGATCGCCTGGGGTACCGCGCCACGCTTGTCGACCGGAGGGCTCCGGCCCGCGAGCGCGGCGAGACCCTTCTGGAAGTGGCGCAGGAGCGGGATGCCCAGATTGTCGCGACCGGCGCCTTCGGCCATTCGCAAGTCTACGATTTCGTCATCGGCGCGGTGACGAATTATCTCCTGGAGAATGTGCGCTTGCCGGTCCTGCTTTCCAAGTGATCGCTCGCGTTCCGCGCCCGAAGGCGGATCACGCCTCGGCAAGAACCTCCGAAGGGTCATTTCGACGTTCCGCACGTGCAGGATTAGAAGGATTTTCCCGGCCTGATCGGCGAAGCTGACGGGCCTGCCCCGGCGTGCCGGGAATGAAAAGGACACGCTGCCCGCCGGGCGTCCCGGTCTCAAGATAGCCGATGTCGTACGACCCGTTTTGCCATGCGAAACGTCGCCGCCGAAGCCGGTTTCCATTTTGCCGCCTCCTGTTGTCGTTCTTGGAACCCGTGGCCGCGGCTTTTATCCCGCGGTTTCCTCGCAGGTTCGTGCGTGAGACGCAGCCTGCATTATTACCCTGGCCGAACGTACCGAGCCGTCCTCGGGGAATTCGACCAATGGTTCCGCCTCGATCCTGCCGTCGATCTCCAGCACGATGTCGGTTTGGCCAGCTTCGGTCTCGTTGAGGATTTCCAGGTCGATGACGCCGCGCGGCCCCTTTACGAGCGCGCGGACGCGGCCCCAGCCGTCCGGCAGGCAGGGTGCGACACGCAGCTTGCCTTCGCGAAGATCGAGGCCGAGGATTCCTTCCACCCCGAGCCGCCAGGCCCACCCGGCCGCGCCGGTATACCATGTCCAGCCGGCGCGGCCCTCGAAGGGAGGCGCGCCGCCAACATCCGCTGGCATGACATAGGGTTCGGCCCGGTAATTCTCGGCATCGGTGGCGGTCTCGCTGCGGCGGACCGGGTTGATGAGGTCGAAGATCTCATGCGCGGCATTGCCGTCGCCGAGTCTCGCGAAGGCGAGCCCGAGCCAGGTCGCTGCGTGGGTATATTGCCCACCGTTCTCTCGGATGCCCGGGGGATAGGCGCGGATATATCCGGGATCGCGTGGTGTTTGGTCAAAGGGCGGTGCCAGCAGGCGCACAAGTCTCGCATTCCGGTCGACAAGGTGCTCCGCCGCGCTGCGAATGGCGTGCGCGGCCCGGTCCATGTCGGCGCTACCCGAGAGCACGGACCAGGATTGCGCAATGCTGTCGATGCGGCATTCGTCGTTGCGCGCGGACCCCCAGGGCTCGCCATCGTCATCGAAGGCCCGTACAAACCAGTTGCTGTCCCAGGCGGCGGTTTCGGCCGAATGCCGCAACCTTCCTGCGCGACCGTGCCACAGGTCCGCGAGATCCGTCCGTCCCGTTCGTGCCGCCAGATCCGCGAAGCCGTCACTGCAGACCGATGCGAACCAGGCCAGCCAGACGCTTTCGCCCCGTCCGTGATGTCCGATGCGGTCCATCCCGTCATTCCAGTCGCCCGCCCCGATCAGGGGCAGGCCATGACGCCCGGCCGTCACGCCGCGTTCCATTGCACGGCGACAATGGTCGAAAATCGATCCGGGCGCGGCTGCGAGGAAGGACGCGTAGCGATCCTCCTCGTTTTCCGCGAGCGGCGGCGCGGAAAGATAGGGGACCTCCTCGGCAAGGATGGATTCATCCCCCGTGGCAGTGACGTAGCGATGGGTCGCCAAGACAAGCCACATCAAGTCGTCGGAACAGCGCGTGCGAACGCCGCGTCCGGTGGGCGGGTGCCACCAGTGGAGCACGTCCCCCTCTTCGAATTGGTGCGCCGCGCAGTCGAGGATATGGGACCGTATCCACGCGGGATCGGAATGCAGGATCGCCATCACATCCTGTAACTGGTCGCGGAACCCGATGCCACCGCCCGCCTGGCTGAAGCCGGCACGCGCGAGGATGCGCGAGGCCCAGGTCTGGTAGGGAAGCCAGCGGTTCACCATCAGGTCGAAGGCAGGCTCGGGTGTTTCGACCCTGACCGCGCCGAGCCGGGCATTCCACAGGGCGCGCGTTGCCTCCAACGCTTCCGAAGCGCTGCCTTCCCGTGTCCACCTTGCGGCGAGCTTCTCCATCTCGGCCGGATTCGCTGCGTCTCCCAGCACGAAGACAACCTCCTCCGCGCCCTCGGGCGGCAGGTCCAGGTGGACCTGGAAGGCGGCGCAGGCATTGCCGGTAACATCGGTTCGGCCACCGAGATTCCAGCGGCGCAACCCTTCCGGAATTGCACTGGCATCCGGGCCGAGGAAGGCTGTTCGGTCGCAGCTCAGGCTGTGCGGTGGCCGGTTGGCGGTCAGGAAAGCGACGCGCCCGGCAAAGTCGGCCGCCCAGCCATTGCGCGCCACGAGCGCCCGGGCCGTGGCGTTATAGCCGCAGACCACGTGAGGCGCCGACATGCTTTCCAATGCGCCGAGTTGCCATCTGGCGTAGTAGGTCGCCGTGATCCGCCGCGGTCGGGCCTCGGCGTTGGTCAGCGTCAAGCGGACAAGTTTGACCGGCGCGTTGGGCGGTACGTAGGCGCAGAGCCTTTGCGCGATGCCCTTGCTGTTGCGCGCCCACGTCGTCGTCCCGGCGCCGTGCCGGATCTGGACGGGACTGCCATCGCCCACCGGCAATTGCGTCATGGTCCAGATTTCTCCGGTCTCTTCGTCTCGCAGATAGAGCGCCTCTCCCTGTCCGTCCTCGACCGGATCATTGGACCATGGCGTCAGGCGGTGCTCGCCGCTGTTCAGGCTCCAGGTGAAGCCCAGCCCGGCCTCGGAAACGATGGTGCCAAATTGCTCGTTCGCCAGCACATTGCACCATGGGACGGGCGTTCTCTGCCCCGGGGCGAGATGAATGACATAGCTCTCGCCATCCGCGGCAAAGCCGCCATACCCGTTGTCGAACAGCAACCCGTCCGGCCGCTCGAGCGGGACAGCCGTTTCTGGCCCCGCGATACCACCGGGTTTGAAGAGCGGAGGCAAAACATCGCCGCTGGGCAGGGTTGGCAGGGCAACCGCGATCGTTGCGGCGGAGCCATCGAGATCCAGCCGGGCGAAGCTCTCCAGAGCATGAAGCTGCGTTGCCGAGAGCCGGTCCACGCTGTGAAGGTGCACACCGCCCTTGCCGCCGAGACCCTCACCAAGCCCGATTTCGCGCAAGGTGTCGCGCAGGCGCGTGCTGATCGGCGCTTCGTAGCTGGACGCAGTTGTCCCCAGGACAACGAGATCCGTGGGCAGATCATGTCGCCGCAGCCAGCGGTGCGCACCGACAATGGCAGGAAGAAGGTCGGCATGCTCGGCATCTGGCACGCGAAGGAGGATGATCGGGTGGTCGCCTGACAGGCCCAGCCCCCAGAGGTCGGACTGGCTCGGAAGTTGCTCGTCGGCCCTGACGCTCGCCGCTGTCGGCGGCCGCACGAGACGGTTCGCCAACTGCTGCCCTTCTTCCATTTCCACCTGCCCTATCCCGAGGCGGTTGGCCTCGATATTTGCGCTTCGCGCGGCATCGGTGAATGCCCAGTCGAGCGTCGCATCGACCTTGTAACGGGAAGCGACCTCGAGTGCGGTTTCGCGGGATCCGGAGGCGATGGTCATGAAGGCAAACTGTGCCCGCGCCCCGGACGCAAGCTGTACCCGGACGCGAAGGGCCGAGACGGGATCTAGGGTCCACCCCGTCCTTCCCGACAGCGCACGCCCCGAAGCGCAGGCCCGGGCGGAGCTTCCGTGCCGGCCAAGCAGGGCGCGCCGGTCGCTTTCAAAGCCGACCGCCTGCACCGACGGATCTTCCGTAATCAGCCGGCGCAGCATGACCGGTGGCGCCTCGCCCAGCCGTCGCGGCCGGCGGGTGAAGAGTAGCCCGTCCAGGGCCTCCACATGCTCGCTGTGCACGAAGAGCTTGCTGAAGGCAGGGTGCCGTTCGTACGCGGCATCCGGGTCCAGCACCGGCTCGGCATAATCCGTAACCTCGATTTCCCGCGGGCGATCGGACTGGTTTATCAAAGTGATCCGGCGAATTTCGACATCGTCTGCCGCGGCAACGGTGATTTCCTGTGTCGCTGCGATTTCGTGGTGCTGCATGTGAAGGGACGCTTTTGCCGGGTGGAGCATGACGTCGACCCAGTGCTGCGGACGCCGGCGGAAGTCCCACGCGGTTCCGTCGGCAGCGTCGCGCAGGAAAAGTCCCGCGCTGCCTTCATCGCGCAACGGGTCCGCCACCCACCGGGTGAGCGCCTTGCCATGCCACCAGAGTGTCCCGCAACCTGTATCGGACAGCCATAGCGACAGGCGCCCGTTGCCGACCGTGTGGAGCTGCGGTTCGCCGTTGTCCGGCATCGGCCATCCCTCCAGTTCCGGAACGGGGCGGCTCTCCTGATCGGGCAAATCGGCACCGGCGTCGGGCAAGGGCTCGGGGATGTATTCCCACGGTACGCGCTCGTGCAGCAAAAGGTCATTTGCCGAAATCCGGCGATCGCGGTTGAAGCGTTGGACAAGGATGTCGTTGCAAAGCGCGTTGCAGACCGCCGAGAGCAACATTCCCTGGTGATGCGCCATGTAGTTCCGCACAGGCGTGTATCCCGGGGGATCATCGCGGCGCGACGGGGTGAAATCGACCGAGTCGAAGAACCCGTAATGACCGCGCACACCCATTCTTTCGAGACGCCGCAGGTTGTTGATCGCTGCATTGGGCCGCACCGCGAGGGCCAGCGCGCTGGCATAGGGGGCGACAACGTAGTCATCGGATAACCCCTGTTTCAGCCCCAGGCCGGCGACGCCGAAGGCACGGTACTGGTAGCGATGCGCGGCGTCCCTGGTGGCGAAGGCCGCTTCGGACACGCCCCATGGCAGCCCGAGCAGTTGCCCGTAGTGGATCTGAATGTCCACCGCCGCGATCTCGCTCTGTCCGAGAAGCTGGCCCGGAACACTGCGCAAGAGGAGCGCCGGCATCAGGTATTCGAACATGGAGCCGTTCCACGACAGGACCGTGAGCATGCCGTAGTCACGCGAGAGCGGCCTGCCGAGATGGAACCAGTGTTCGGCCGGCACGTCCCTTTTGGCGATCGCTAAATAGCTTGCCAGCCGTGCCTCCGAGGCGAGCAGGTCGTAGCGGTGCTCGTCCATCTGGTCGACGCTGAGGTTGTAGCCGATGAAGAAGGTCCGCGTTTCGGGGTCGTAGAGGAAGCTGAAATCCATGGCCGTGGCAAACTGCTCCGCACGATCCGCACTGGCCTTCAGCGAAGCGTGCAGATCTGCCTGAGCGGCAATGCCTCGCCGGATGACTTCGGATAGTGCCTCGCGTTCGGTCGCGGTCAGTTCCGCCGCTTCGAGCGATTTCAGAAGGCTCGTCGCGGTATGCTCGAGCTTCTCCATCGGCAGGACCGGCGGCAATTCGTTTGCGATCTGGGCGGCCAGCCCGCCCGGCACCGCGCCCGGTGCCAGCCACGGACAGAACGCCTCCAGATCCCGAACCATACTGTGAACGTGATGTTGGCAGCGTTCCAGCCACAGGTGGATGTCGTGCGGGTCTGCTCCGTCTGCGGCATCGAGTGCCGGCGGGATGGCCCTGGAAAGGTTGGCGAGCGCGCCATCCCGGATCCGGCAGGCCTCCAGATGCCAGCGCGCCGGATGGGCGCGCGCGTCTTTCGCGATCTCCGCCGTGGCATCGAGTTGCGCCAGAGCCGTTGCAGCCGCGTCTTCCGGCAGCTTTTCCAACGCCCCGCGCAAAAGGTCGAGCGTGTCGGCAAGCCCGTCCCAGGACACAGGCAGAAGCGCGGGACCGGCCATGGCCTCGAGAAGGCCCTCGCGCAACGTCAGCAGGGCAACCGCCAGGTTGCCGCTGTCCACGGTCGATACATAGCGGGGTTCGAGCGGCTCAAGCGTCCGCGTGTCGAACCAGTTCACGACATGGCCGCGGTAGTGTTCAATCTGGCCAAGGGCGTCCAGAACGCAGGAGACCCGTGCCGCAACCTCGCGCGTGCCCGAATAGCCGAAGTCATGCGCCGCCAGCGTCGACAGCAGCATCATTCCGACATTTGTCGGCGAGGAACGATGGGCCACCTCCTCGTGAGGAGCGGCCTGGTAGTTGTCCGGAGGCAGCCAGTTGTCCTCCGGTCCGGCGAGAGTCTCGAAATAGGCCCAGGTATGCCGCGCGAGGTGACGCAGGTAGACCCGGTCATCATTGGAGATGGTTTCGCGCATTGCGCGCCGGGGGCGGCCGATAAAGCGGGCGATCTCGGGTGAAATACCCCAGAGCAGCAGCAGCGGCATTGCCCCGGGAACTGCGGCCGGAGCCAGAAGGAACAGCACCGTCACGATAGCTATCGCAAGGATCGGGGCTCCGGCCATCTCGCGCCAGAACCGCGCGCGGCTGTCGGTGCTGGCGGCCGCGATCTGAGCGGCGGTGACCCATTCGAGCATGCGTTGTCGGGAAACCATGAGGCGCCAGAGCGTTCGGGCGATGGCGTCGAGTGAAACGATGGCCTCGTTGGCCATGAAAATGATCTCCAGCACCCAGCGTCCGGCGTGGTCCAGGAACTGCCGGCGGCGGTCTTGCACGGTGCCCCGGCGGCGTCCGCGCGAAATGCCGGAGATGACATTGGTGAACAGGTAGGAAGCGGGCGCCAGGATTGTCAGGAACGTCCAGAACAGGGCCGCCTGCGGCTGGAGAAGCCAGCCAAGCACTGCCATCAGCACAAGCGCTGGCGCAATCAGGCTACGCCGCAGGTTGTCGAGGATCTTCCAGCGATCGAGCCGGGACAGCGGATTGCGCAACCGGATGCCGCCCCGTCCCGGTGCATGCCGCCCGAGCCAGGGCAGGAGTTGCCAGTCGCCACGGATCCAGCGGTGCTGGCGGCGCGCGAAATCCGGGTACCGCGCGGGGAAGCCCTCGTAGAGCACGATATCGGAGGCGAGCCCGGTCCGGCCATGCAGCCCTTCGAACAGATCGTGGCTGACGAGCGCGTTTTCGGGGACCCGGCGATGCAGGCTCTGCCGGAAGGCGGCCGGGTCGTAGGCGCCTTTTCCGGTGAAGATCGCTTCGCCAAAGAGATCCTGGTAAACGTCGGAGACGGCGCGGCTGTAGATGTCAATCGCGGTGTCACCGGTATAGAGCCTAGCAAAGAGTGAAGACGCGCCGATCTCCGGCGAGATCTCGATCCGTGGCTGGATGAAGGTGTAGCCGTCGACAACCCGTTCTCCGGTGGAATCGAACCCTGTCCTGTTCAGCGGGTGTGCCAGTGTGCCGAGCAACCTTTGCACCGAACCTTGCGGCGCCTGCGTGTCCGCATCCAGCGTGACAACAAAGGTTGCGTGCCGAAGCGAGTCCACATCGCCCTCGGCCAGCGCGAAAGCGTCGTTGGCCTCGCCGTGCAGAAACTCGTTGAATTCCTCGATCTTGCCGCGTTTGCGTTCCCAGCCCATCCACACGTCTTCGGCACCGTTCCAGCGGCGGTGCCGGTGGAGCAGCACGAAGGGCGCGCCCTCCCCGTGCCGCGTGTTCAACGACCGGATGCCCGTCAGGAGAGCCGCTTCGATGGCGGTGTCCCCCGGCATCGCTTCTTCGGTGGCGTCCGCGAAATCGCTCAACAAGGTGAAGCGCAGGCGCGGGTCGGGATTGGTTAACCAATGCCGCTCGAGCTGTGCGATCAGGGGCGGAACCTCCTCGGGAGAATGCAGGATCACCGGAACGATGACAGCGCCGAGCAGTCCATCGGGCAGGCCATCGCGGAAGTCCATCTTTGGCAGGATCCTCGGCGGAACGATCCGGGTCACGATCCAGTTGGTCAAGGTCACCGCCATGATGGATGCCGGGATGAGCAAGATCACGAAGGTGAGGACCAACATGCCCGCGCCGGCGCCCTGAAGTGATGCAAAGGCCATCGGCAACAGGATCGCCATTGCCCCAAAACCAAGAAGCCCCGCGGCGTAGAGCCAGCCGGGTCGGGCGAGAGCCCGGCGACGCAAGGCCTCCCCGGCGCGCGCCCGGTAGCCCAGGATCGCCTCCAGTTCCGCCCGTCCGCGACCGACCAGCCACCATCCGGCATGCATCTGCCGCCCGGCGCCGGCATGCGTGCCGGACAGTCGGACGACCTCCCGCGCGATGTGCGGCTCCGTGCAGCCCGATCCTCGCGCCAGCTCCTCGACGGCCCGGCGATACAGGTCGCGCGTCTCGAAATCCATCAGCGCATGTGTCCCGTCGGGGGCGTCGCGCAGGATCTCTTCGATGACGCTCGTGGCTTCGACGAAATCCTTCCAGTCGATCCGGGTAAGTGCTGCGAGCGCGACAATGGCGCGGGACATTGCCTCGGTGGCATCGCGCTTGCCGGTATCGGGCTCCAGGGGCAGTTCGGAAAATGGCGGCTCAAGGCCGGGCAGCAATTCCGAAAGCGTCAGGATGATCGTCTCGAGGCAGGCCAGACGCAGCATTGCCGGAAATGCCCAGAGCTCGGCAATCTGCAGGCTGTGCACACTCTGGTACGCAGTTACGAAACGTGTCGCCGACGGAAGCCCGATTTGCGCATGCGTGGCTGCGAGATAGCCGCAGGCGGCGGCGTAGATGCGCGGCAACCCATGGTATTCCGGCGCCGCCAGGCTGGGCAGGAGTCGGTAGAATGCCGGGGGCATGTCGGAACGGACCTGACGGATCGCCCGGCGGACGTGGTACTCGTTGTCCAGCAGCCATTCCGCCGCCTTTGCCGCCTCGGCGGGCGGACTGCGGCATGCGCTGCGGGCATCGTCGAGCCAGGCCGTAAGCGCATCGAGGGAACTCCAGACCGGAACCGGACGCGGTGGAGCGGCGTGGACCGCGTGGCGATTGCCCAGATCGGCTCCGATGCGCGCGAGGGAGTTCCCGGTCTCAGGCGCAGGCTCGGTCATTACTTGATGCCCCGAACGGTTGTCCGTCTTGGCGGAGCGCGCTCGGCGTTCCGATGGGTCGCCCTATCCGCATTTCGGACCAGGAGCATCGGAGTGGCGGCATGGGTGAGAAGATAGTCTCCCGTGCTTCCGATCCGCAGGTCGGGATCGTTGCCATGCCCGCGCGCTGACAGCACTACCAATTCGGCTTCATCCGCACAGAGCGCGCGTGCCAACGCGCGGCGCGGCTCGTCGCCGCTGAGCAAGCGGACGCGGCTTTTGATGTCGCCGGTCGCCAGAAGAGCCTTGATCCGGCCCATGCGGGTCTTGGCAGTCCGCTCGGCACGTTGTTTGAGCTCCTCGCGCAGTGTTTCGTCTCCCGGCTCCGGTGGACCGTCGCTGAAAATGTCGATTTCCGGCAAGGCATGCATGAGCAGCAGTTCCGCCGCCCGGCTGCGTGCAATCGCGGCGGCGATGGGCAATACGGAATCTGCCTGTGGAGATCCGTCCAGGAGAAAGGCGATGCGTCGTTCCGACCTCGGCCCGCTCCGGGTCTGTTCCGTCCCCGGAGGGATGATCAGCACGGAGCCATCGAAATTCTCCGCCACGTGGCGTGCTGTCCCGCCCAGCCCCCATCCGTGCGGATCTCCGAAATCTCTCGCTCCGAGCACGATTAGGTCGACGCCCGCGTCATGGCTGAACTTGCATATGTTATGCGAGGCATGGCCCGATACCACCTTAACGTCCATATCCTCGGGCGCGCCGGTCTGCTCTCCCATCCGCTTGACCCGTTCGGTCTCGTCGCGGCTGGACAGTTGCCAGTCGACCGGATCGACCGGCTGCTCCTGATGGGGGGGTGGTATCACGCGCATGGCGGTCAGTTTCGCACCGGCGGCCAGGGCAATTTCACAGGCCCGTTCGAGGATTATCATCGCGCCGGCAGTATGGTCGAGGCAAGCCAACACATGCTCGAATGGCGATTGGAGCTTCGGTGCTTCGACCAGCTTGGTTGAGGTATCGAATTTGGCCTCGGTGAAGGAACGTTCGGACAATTGACCTCCTTTTCCCCACATGCAGGGTCGCTTCGGCTGCGTTGCAACAAGGTGCCCACATCGTACCAGTGGTGGGCGGGCCGTATCATTGACGGTGCGCAACGAGGCCGGACCGTGCGCCGGTGAGTGTGTGTTCAGGCGGCCCGTCAGTTGGGTGCGCAAGTCCCCTGGCAGAGGTGTCCGCCGGCAGCGGTTCGAGGGTGCTCGCCGCTCGATCGCACCGGCCCACGCGATGGTTGACGGTCGTCAATGCGCGTGGGTGCGAATTGGCTTCATCAATGAGACAGCAAGGGAGGGAAGCAAGATGGACGTCTCGAAAGCAATGCATCCGCAGGTGGATTGGGCCAGTGCCGACATGCCTGTTAGCGAGGTTGCGTGGATGATGCGTACGGATGACATCGGTGCCGTGCCGGTGGGCAAGGACGACCGGCTGGTCGGCATGATCACCGACCGCGACATCGTTTTGCGCGTCGTGGCCGAGGGGCGCGATCCGGACAGGACGAAAGTCGAAGACGTGATGACGAAGGGCATCATCTATTGCCAGGCCCACGAGACGGTCGAGGATGTCATTCACCTCATGGATCAGAAGAAGATACGACGCCTGCCGGTGATCGACGAAAACAAACGGCTGGTTGGGATACTGAGCCTCGGCGACATCTCGCATTTGGCAAGCCGGGAGCTGTCAGGCGAGTTGCTGCAGGGAGTCTCGGATCACCACGTCATGAAAAGGAAGGTCAAGAGCGGTCTTCCCGGGCGTCCGGCCCCGACAGAGACCGTACTCCTGAAGCCGAGGGTATCGGAACCGACATAGTGGAGGGTAACGTGCAAACAGCCCCGATAATATCCTATCACAACCTCGATTCCTCCCCGGCGATCGAGGCTCTCGTGAAGCGGCGCGTCGAGATGCTGGAAAATCTCGAAGACCGCATGACGGCTTGCGAAGTGACGATCGAAGCGCCCCAGAAACGCAAGCGCCACGGGCGCGTCTTCAAGGTTCGGCTATATGTTCACCTGCCCGGTCCGGATCTCACGGTTTCCCGCGAAGTGGGGCAGGGCTGCGCGCAGGACGACGTCACGCTGGCTGTGAACCGAGCCTTCTCTGCTGCCGAAGTCCAGTTGAAACGGCACAAGAAGACAATGGCGAGGGTCGAGGTGAAACACCACCAGCCAATACGGCATGGTGAGGTCACATTGCTGGAGAGGGAGCTCGGCTACGGCTATCTCCACGCCGATGATGGAAAAGAGGTCTATTTCCAGCGCGATGCGCTGTCCTCTGAGGACTGGAGCCGGCTCGAAAAGGGTTCACAAATTCGCTTCCGCGCGTTCGAGGGGGAAAAAGGTCCGTTCGCGGCCGCTGTAACTCTGGTTGACTGAGCGTTGGGGCGTTCAGGTCGCCAGTGCTATTGCGCTGCGCAATCGATGTGACGCCGTTTCGGAGACCAACATGGTCCGGTCGTTCAGACGTCATTCGGTGCCCTGCAAGGCGCGCATTCTCCGTCGTGGCGTGACGTCTTGATATTGTATAGGAAATCTTCCTCGTCAGCATGTTCGCCGAGCATCCCGATATCGAGGATACGGATCTGATTGGGCGTGATGATCTCGATCAACCCGGCCCGCGCCAGAGTATGGAAGGCGCGGCTGATGGATTCCGGGCGGGTTCTCAACAGATCCGCCAGTTGTTTCCGGCCGATCGGAATCCTGATCGCCGACACGATCTGTTCGGACTGGCGCATGGGGCCTGAACTGGCACCCGGCGAACTCAGAAACAGAAGGAAGCCGGCGAGCCGGCCGGAAATCCTGTGGTTTGCCAGGATCATCGCCCAATTGCGGGCGCGAACGAGGCCGTCGAGAATGTTTATCAGAACCGCCCAGGACAGACCCGCGGATTGCGATAGCAATCCCTCCAGCACCTTCCGTTCCAGCCAGTAGATCCGCGCGCACGTCACGGCCTCCAATTCGAAACTCGGCGGCCTATCTTCGACCCAACCGAACATGTCGCCCGCTTTCAGCAGACCTTGCGCGATCTTGCTTCCGTCCGACTGTGTTCTGTGCATGCACAGGAACCCGGTTTCGAGCCAGCCGATGCAGTCAGGGACTTCTTTGGCTTCCATCACGGTCTGGCCGGAGGAATAGCTGCGCAAACGGCATGCTGCATCCAATTGCTCGAGCGTCTCTTTCTCGAAGATTGCCGGGGAGAAGATGTCGGCCAGACGGAAGCTGTCATGATGGAAGACGGACCTGTCGGTGTACATGGCTTCCCTCCCGATACGCGAAAGCGACTTGCAGCCTCACTCATCAGCGAAGCTGCCGGAAAGCCGATGGGCGCCCCCCTTGTGTCCAATCTGCAAGAACCACCAGCCTTGACCGGCAATCAAGCTCTCCGCCCGCGTGACAGTTTGGTCCGACCCTTGTTTGCTGTCATTGACGACGGTCATTTGGCCGTCTCGCGAGCAGCCCGCCTTAGCGGACAGGATCCCAAGCGTTCATATCATCGGGGCCGTTCAGAGCTATCCTGATCCTCCCTCGACGAAATTCCAGAAGCATCCAATATCACGCTCCGCACCCCTCGTGGGACACAATTGAACCTAAAGCACCCCGCCATTAACCTGAGACATATCCGGCAGCCTTGAAGTAGCTCCAGCATTCTTGCGGAGAATAGAGATCGCAGACCTGGGCGATGGCGCCGAACAATTCGGTGAAGGTGCGAGCGCCGATCCTGCGGAGGTGAGCCTTGAGCTTCGAGAACGCCATTTCGATGGGGTTGAGGTCGGGGCTATAGGGCGGCAGGAACAGGAACCAGCATCCGGCGTCTCGCATGGCCTTGGCCGCGGCGGCGCTCTTGTGTGTAGCGAGGTTGTCCAGAATGACCACCGTTCCCGGCGCAAGTTCCGGAACCAATACTCTTTCCACGTAGGCGGTGAATGCTG
>NZ_FNEK01000054.1 GCF_900099935.1 Aliiruegeria lutimaris
GAGCCGAGGCTGTGTGGAAACTCTGTTTGAGGCGTCCTGCAAATGCAGTTCCGATGGTTTCCGGCGTATTTTTCCATTTCCGGTCCAAGTGCTATTTCTGAACGGCTGCGGAGGCGCCAGAAGCGGCCTCCGTTGCGTTAGACGCTGGCAATCTGAAGATCGTGCCCCGGTTCAGGCCGGAATGGCGGCAAGAAGCCCACGCACACCGATCAGGTTGATCATCCGCTTGATGTTGTAGGCGAGGACATGGAATGCCATCTCGGTGCGGACATTCTTGAGCTTGCGCATCCGGAAGTGCGTCGCACCCATCCAGGCTTTGATTGTGCCGAATGGGTGCTCGACGGTTGAGCGACGTAGCGCCATCAATGTCGGGTCTCGGCTCATGCGGTCGCGCATCTCGTCGACCAGGTGCTCATGCTCCCATCGGGTGATCCGGCGCTCTTTTCCTGTGGTGCAGCGCGCCTTGACTGGGCAGGTCTGACAGACGTTGGCCCGGTAGCGCCGCACCATCAGGCCGCCTTCCTCGGTCGTGTAACGGCGTGTCAGCGTCTCGCCTGCCGGGCAGCGGTAGACATCCGCATCCGCGTCATAGGCAAAGTCGGCCTTCACATACATGCCCTTCTTACGGTTGCCCGAGGTCTCGGGGCGCGGGAGGGTCGTAGTGATGCCAGCCTCGTGACAGGTCAAGATTTCACGGCCGCTGAAGTAGCCTTTATCGGCGACTGCGCTCATCTCCTCGCATCCGAGCGCGGTCTTCGCGCCCTTGGCCATCGGCGAGAGCTGCTCGCGGTCATGCCCGGTATTGATCACATCATGCGTGACGATCAAATGGGTCTCTGAATCCACCGCGGCCTGCGCATTGTAGCCCACAAAACCGCTCCCCTTGGCGCTGGTGGCCATGGACCGGCTATCCGGGTCGGTCAGGGATATCTGGCTTTCCGGGCTCTCCCTGAGCGCCTGGCCGATATCCACCAAGCGCTCGATCTCCTGACGGATGCGCTCGCAGCGTCGCGCCAGATTGGCAATCTTCTCAGCCCGGACCTCACCCTCCTCCTGACGGTCGATCCGGACCATTTCATCAAGGTAGCGTTCAATGCTCGCTACAAGGTGAGCGGTGCGGCTGGCGATCTTGCCCTTGGTGAAGTTCTTGTCGCGGTTGTTCACGGCCTTGAACTTGCTGCCATCAATGGCAACGCAATCCCCTTTCAGCACCCCGATCCGCCGGCAGAACTCCACGAACTGCGCGCAGGTCTTGCCGATGGCCGGACCGTTGTCGCGCCGAAAATCCGCGATCGTCTTGTGGTCCGGGACGAGCCGGCCCGTCAGCCACATCACCTCGACATTACGCAGAGCCTCCCGCTCCAGAGCGCGGCTCGAAGGGACGCGGTTCAAATAGCCGTAGATGAATAGCTTCAGCAGGACCGATGGGTGATAGCCGGGCCGTCCCGTTGGCGCCGGCGCCGTCCGCAGAAATCCAAGTTCCCCAAGATTGATCTCGTCCACGAAGAGGTCAATCACGCGGACCGGACTGTCCTCGTCGATCCAGTCTTCCAAACGGTTCGGAAAAAGCGTCGCCTGACTTCGGTCCGTCCCCTCGATATACCCCGACATGCCTGCCTCCGGTCTTTGCCGAAAAGCATACCGCATTTGGAGTTTTCACACACCCTCGGCCCAAACCGGAAGCTGATTGAACACAAGAAAACCGACGGGACCGACGGAAAGCAGAGATTTGTCGCGCGACCGAGAAAATCCGCCCCGCATGCTCTTGGACGTTCGGCCTGGGTGATCCATGCCACCCCTCCGGGATAGACGACAGCGGCCTTCTATGTTCGTATCAGTGCCATGCAGCGCGAATATCACTTCGATCGTGAGACGTCGCCCGAGAACTGGCGTGTTGCGATGCAGGGATCAGGGCCGCGCGGAAACGTGCGCGTTCCCGCGGCCTCGAGCTATCCCGGTGGGGGCAGAATCGACCGCGGCCTTGCGCTAGCATTCACATTGGCAAAGCACGGGCGCGTGGCCGAGGCGAGGCAGGTGTTTGGCAGGGTCGAGACTGGTTTCGAGGGCCAAGCAGAACAACCGGAGAAATGGCGGGCGGAGTTCGTTCTTGTCGACGCCCATATTCGGGCCTACGAGGGCAGAACCCTTTCTTCAGCCGACATCGACAACCTGAAGCGCACCCTCGAGGTCGCCGACCGGCAGGACTACATCGGCCAGGGGCTTGCCTTGAATCAACTCTGCTTGGCCTACGTGCATTCCGGCCATTTGGACCGGGCTCAGGAATACGGCGAAAGCGCGATCCGGCTGTATCACCAGGGCGATGCGGAACTCGGCTCATTGCACCTGTTGGCCCATCTCGGGCAGATCAAGTTGATGCGCGGCGATCTCGAAGGTGCCGCGGCCGAGTACACCGCACTTGAAGAAAGGCTGTCTGGCCTGCCATTCGCCGACACAGCGTTGCTGGCCGTCAGCCGGGCGTTGCGATCAGAGGTCGCCTATGAAACGAACGAGCTGGAAGAGAGCCGAGCACTGCTCGAGAGTGCAATCGATAGCATCGAAGAAGACGATGCATGGCTAGATGTGCGCGCGGCCGCCTATAGGGTTCGTATCAGGCTCGCGCTCAGCAGGTTTGGCCTTCCGGGGGCACTGACCGAACTGTCACGTTGCGAACACGCTGCCGAGAAACGAGCGATGCCCCGGTTGCTTCGTCTGGTCAAGTTCGAGCGGATCCGAGCCCTGACGCTGTGCGATGAACTGGACGGAGCCCAGAAGATCATGCGCAGCATCGGGATAGAGCCGCAGAAGCTGGAGTGGCACGACGAAAATGATTGGGTCTTCAGGCAGGGAAGCGCTGCCGTCGCAATTTCGCGTTGGCTGGTTCGCACAAGGCGCGCGCGAGATGCGCTCGTGCTGCTTGAGCCGGTTGAGGACTCGGCAATCCGGCGGGGTCAGCTGCTGACATTGGCCAAACTCCGGGTCATCCGCGCAGAAGCGCATTGGCGGCTAAACCAGAAGAGTGATGCAACGAGCGCGATCGTGTCCGCGGTCCGCCTGCTGGGCCAGCAACCGTTTCGTCGGTTCATCCTCGACGAGGGCCCGGAAGTGTTCCGGATCGTTCAAGCAGTGTTGGATGGTGAGCGACTGAGTTCACCGCTGGACCGCCAACACCGCACCAGGTTTGCCGAACTGGCGCACTACTTCGCCGTGCAGACCCCGGATCGCAGGCGCAATGACGCGCCGTCGACGGGCAGTCCATCGACCAGCGCCGGGTACCAGAAATACCTGGAGCTTCTGACGATTGGCCTGTCCAACAAGGAAATCGCGCGCACCATGGGCGTTTCGGTAAATACGGTGAAATACCATTTGAAGGCGATTTTCGCGGACCTGCGGGTTTCCAATCGAACCCAGGCCGTCGCCGAGGCAAGCCGGCTCAAGATCATCGATCGGCACCATCCCGACAAGTAGTCAAACGTCACGCTCCATCAAGGCATGGAGAGACACATACCCCGCACCCGCGGATTTGGGGTCCTCGCGATGTACGTTTCGACTTTCGGGATTTTGAAGATCTGGATGCGGCCATCCTCGTCGCACCAGGTGAGACCAGTCGCCGCGGCGCAGCTTTGCATTGCAGCGTTGGTAGGTCGATCAGACATAGAAGGTATCAAAGTGAATCTGCACTGTCCGCTCGCGTTCACCGAACGTAGACAACCTACCGCAAATTCGACCGACAGGCTGTTTCACACGCCTGAAAAGCGATCAAGCACAAACACTTGACTACGGCGGGCGCGATTTCGCGGACAGACGCAGGCTCCCGGTGAAACCGCCACTACCCGAAAGGGTAGTCGTTTTGCCCAGGCGGCCCACGTACCGTTCTCCTGGGACTCGCGGAAAGGTCAACAAACCATGACAAGCATCCGTGTCATCACGCCAATTGTCTCGGTCGGATTCCGAGACGATACACCGCTTCAGAGCGCTGTGCCCGCCGGCTGCACGCTGTCGTCCGTTTTCCTCAAGAACGGCCCGGCTTCGGTCGAATCCGCTATCGATGAGGTCCTGGCAGCGCCCGGAGTCGCGGACGCGGCGCTCAACGCCGAGGCGGACGGGATCGAAGCCGTCGTGATTGACTGCATGCTTGACCCAGGTCTTGACGCGGCCCGCGAGGCAGTGGCGTTTCCGGTGATCGGCTGCGGCGAGGCGGGGCTCAAGGCGGCGGCCGAGGCCGGGCCTTTCTCCGTCGTCACGGTTCTCGACCGGCAGGCACGGGCCTTCCGTGAGCTGGCGGTCCGCCACGGCTTGGGAGATCGGCTGATGTCGGTGCGCGGCATCGGGGTCTCGGTACTGGGACTCGAGGGGGACCGTCCGAACTCAATCGAGGCGACAATCCGCGAGTGCCGCCGCGCCGTAGAGGAAGACGGGGCAAAAGCCGTGGTCTTCGGCTGTACCGGGATGCTTGGATTTGCCGATCCGGTTCGGGACGCTTTGGGCGACAGGATCGATCAGGTCATCGATCCGTTGCCGCACGCCGTTGCCCTTGCCCACCAGTCGGTTCTGGCAGGCGTGAGGACCGACAAAGCGGTCTATCCCTATCCCGATCCGAAACCGGCGCTCGGGTTCACTGCATGGGCGGCGCTGAACGAGCTACTGGAACGCAAGAAATGAGCAGTGCTCCGCAGATCGAAGCCCGGCGACCGATTGGTGTCAACGCCAAGCACCTCAGGTGGCTTCTTGTGGTGCCGCTGACGATTTTCTTCGTGGTCTTCTTTGTCGTTCCGGTTGGCCTGATCTTTGCAACATCGTTCAACCCCCAGACGATCGGACAGGTTTCCGTGACCTGGGATCTGACGCTTGAAAACTATGTCCGCTTCTTTTCGCGCTCGAATTACTTGATGGCGGCGGGGCGTTCGGTGCTGCTGGCGACGTTGGTCTCGCTGATCACGCTCGTCATTGCCTACCCGATGGCCTTCGTGATCGCGAAGACCGAAAACGCGGCGCGCAACACGGTCCTGCTCATCCTCGTGCTTGCCGCGATGCAACTCGATATGGTGATCCGGATTTACGGCATGATGGTAATCCTCGGTGACAACGGGCTGATCAACCAGATGCTCGCGGCTCTCGGTATCACCGACCCGGATCAGCCGGTCCAATTCATGTACAATTTCCTGGGGGTTATCCTCGGGTTGGTCCAATTCTCCCTACCGTTCATGATCCTGACCCTGGTCGGCGTCATCCGCGGGATCAACCCCAGCCTTGAAGAGGCGGCGCGCAGTCTCGGTGCAACGCCGCGCCGCACTTTTCTTCGGGTAACCCTGCCGGCCTCACTGCCCGGCATACTCTCCGGCTCGCTGCTTGTGTTCGCGTTGTCGATCTCCTCGTACATCGTGCCGGCTTTGATGGGTGGGTTCCGCGTGGGCGTGCTGCCGATCCATATCTTCCAGCAGGTTGCCGAGGGTGCGCGCTTCCAATTTGGCGCAACGATCGCCGTCATCCTGTTCCTCATCAGCGCGGGCGCCGTCACCGTGTACCTGCGGGTCGGCGCGCGGCATTCGGGAGGGCTTGCCTGATGGGGCGCAAAATACCCCTTCCGATGCTGATCATGGCGATCCTTGGCTTTTGCTACATGCTGGTGCCGATCGTCATCGTGGTGCTGGCCGGGCTCACCGCGGGCGAGTTCCTGACTTTTCCACCCGAGGGTCTCTCGCTGCGCTGGGTGATCGCGTTCCTCCAATCGGAGAAATACCTCTCGGCGTTCTTCTTCTCGTTCCGCCTGGCTTTAATGACGATGATCGTCGCGACGATCATCGGAACCGCCGCGGCGCTGTTTCTGTCGCGCACCCGGTTCATCGGGCGTGGCGCGATGCGTGCCTTCTTCCTTTCGCCGGTGGTGCTGCCCGGGGTGGTGATCGGCTTTGCTCTGTTCGCCTTTTACATCTCGACCGGCATTGGCCTCACGCGCACAATCTGGGGGCTCTGGATCGGCCATATCCTTTACTCGACACCTTACGTGATCGGGACCGTCGGCGCCGCGCTCGCCAGCTACGATGTTTCGCTCGACGAAGCCGCCCGCAGCCTCGGTGCCTCGCCGATGCGCACATTCAGGAAGGTGACCTTGCCCAACATCAGCCAGGGCATCCAGGCCGGGTCGATTTTCGCCTTCATCGTCAGCTTCGGCCAGTTCGAAGTATCGCTGTTCCTGTCGGCACCGAATTCCGAGCCGTTGCCGATCGCGATGTACAACTCGCTGCGTTACAAGTTCGACCCCTCCGCTGCCGCGGCCGGGATCTTCGCCATCATGCTCGTCACCGCCTCGGTCCTGCTGACCAACCGGCTGGTCAACATCCGGCGCCTGCTCGACCGAAATTGAAACCCAAAAAAGCAACCACAGGGAGTACCAACCATGACGATCAAGAAAACAACGCAGACACGTCGGTCATTTCTGAAGCGGGGCGTTGCCCTCGGCGCGGCCAGCACCGTCCCGTCGACATTCTACATCAACCACGCCTGGGCCCAAGACACGAGCTATGACGGCGGTATGTTCGACGCCGACGGTGCCACCCTGAACGTCGGCGAATGGGGCGGCGGCTGGGAGGAGTTCGTCCGCAAGGCGCTGACGGACCAGTTCGAACAAGACTTCAACTGCAAGATCAACTGGGACAGCTCGTTCCCATGGTTCCCCAAATTCGTGACCCAGGGCGCGCAGGATCCGGTCTACGACATCTGCAACTGGAACCTGCCTAACCTCACCCAGACCAAGCAGGCCGGCGACTTCTTCCTGACCACGGACGAGGTTCGAGCCAATGTGCCCAACGCCGCCGATTGCTGGGACTTTGCTTTCGCCTCTGGCGCTGGTGTGACCTGGGCCTACATGCCTTACGTCTATGCCTTCCGGACCGACGCCGGCGACGCGCCGACGAGCTTTCGCGATTTCTGGGACGCGCGTTTTGCGAACAAGCGCGGGACCTACGGCACCGAGAATGGCCTGATGCACGCCTTCTTCATGGCCACGGCGCAGGAGTTCGGCAAGGACCAGTACGATATGGACGCGGCCTTCCAGGCGCTGGAAGACGCGATGCCGATGAAGGTGTCCGAGTTCACCTTCAACATGCTCTCGCTGCTCGAGCGCGGCGAGGTGGATATCGCGGTGCATATCGAGGGCGAGGCGCTCTCGCTCAAGCGCAAGGGCGTGCCGGTCGATGTCTGGGAGTGGGACAGCCACCCGATCCTGACCCAGACCAAGACGATCAGCCGCTATTCCGACCCGATGCAGAAGAAACTTGCCTTCGCGCTCCTGAACCGGACGCTGAGCCCGGATTTCCTCAACGCCTTCGGCGACGAGTTTATGTGGCGCCCAACCAACTCAAAGGCATCGATCACCGCGCCGCTGGCCGAAAACGGCGTCGAAAACACCGCCGATGCGACCAAGGCGTTCTGGGTGCCCGATTGGGATTTCTTCGTCGAGAACAAGCTCGATATCACCGATCGGCTGAACCAGATCTTCGGTCTCTGAGCCAATGTTCCGGGCCGAGGGCACCCTGGCCCGGCCACCAAAGCTTCGTCCTCCAACCAGGAAATCCAGATGTCCTCCGTTGAATTCAAAGGCGTCAGCAAGGCCTTCGGTCGCACGGTTGCGGTCGAACAGACCGATCTTGTCGTCCAGCAGGGCGAGTTTTTTTCCATGCTCGGACCGTCGGGCTGCGGCAAGTCCACAACCTTACGGATGCTCGCGGGGTTCCTGACGCCCACCACTGGCCGGATCCTGGTGAACGGACGTGACATCACCGACCTGCCGCCCGAGGCGCGCGGGATCGGGATCGTCTTCCAGAACTACGCGATCTTTCCGCATATGAATGTCTACGACAATATCGCTTTCGGGCTGGTCGAGCGCCGCCAGGACAAGGCCACGATCCGGCGCAAGGTCGAGGCGGCGCTCGAGCAGGTCGGGTTGACGGGATACGGCGAGCGATTTGAGCGCGAATTGTCGGGGGGGCAAAAGCAACGGGTCGCCCTTGCGCGTGTGTTGGTCATCGAGCCCGAGATCCTGTTGCTCGACGAACCGCTGTCCGCGCTCGACAAGAAGATGCGCGAAGAGATGAAGTTCTGGATCAAGGACATCCAGAAATCGATTGGCATCACGACCGTCTATGTGACCCACGACCAGTCGGAAGCGCTCACCATGTCGGACCGCATCGCCGTGATGAACGAGGGGCGGATGCTTCAGGTCGGCACGCCGGTCGACATTTACGAAAAGCCGGCATCGCGGTTCATAGCCGAGTTCATAGGCGATTCAAACCTGCTTGACGTAACAGTCGTGAAATCGAACGGCACGCGGTGCGACGTCGATCTCGGCGACGGGCTGATCGTGCCCGCGCATGTGTCCGACACGGTCCGCCTCACGCCCGGCAGCTCCGCCGGCCTGCTGATCCGCCCGGAGATGCTGCGTCTTGCGCCAGCCCTCAAAGGTGAAGGGCCGCGGCTGACCGGCAAGGTGGTCGACAGGGTCTATCAAGGCGCGCTCCGGCGCTACCACGTGGCCGCTGGCCGCCACGAACTGGTGGTCGAGGTGCCCAACCGTCCCGAACTCTCCCCGCTCTCACCGGGGGCGGAGGTACAGCTTTTCTGGAGCGAAGAGAGCGGCGTCGCCGTGCCATGAACCCAGGCCCCCGTCGCCAGGCCGGCAAATCACGCAAGCCCACCCCACAACCGCAGCGACTGCGAGAAGGAGATTTCGATGGCAAACCTGGTTCTTAAAACCCGTCAGGACGTCGAGGACTTTGTGCGCGGCTGCGCGTTCTACGCTACCGGCGGCGGCGGCTTGCCCGCCAACGGTATCGCCTCGCTGATGAGCGAGATCGAAGCCGGGCGCGACCTCGTCATGACCGACCACGAAGAGCTCGCGGACGACGCGGTGACGGCATGTCCTTTCCTGATGGGCTCGATTGCGCCGCACACGCCCGAGGTGCTGGCCGAGATGGCTGGGTTCGGCTTCACCGAGTCCGTCAACACCGAGAAGGACCGGATGCGCAAGGCGATCGAAGAGCTCGAAGATTACATGGAGATCACGATCGATGCCATCGTGCCCATCGAGTTGGCCGGCGCCAACACCTCCGCCGCGGTGGCGGCCGCTTCTGAGATGGGCAAGATGGTTCTGAACGGTGACTACACCGGCCGCGCGATCCCCGAGATTCAGCAAACAACGCCCTATCTGCAGGGCAAGAAGATCACGCCGATTTCTTCCGTCGATGAATGGGGCAATGTCTGTTTCATCAAGGACGCGACGAATTACCGGGTCGCCGAGCGGTTGGGCAAGCTGATCAGCGCCGGCGCCTATGGCCTTGCCGGGCAGGCCGGGTTCGTATTGAGCGGCAAGGAAGCCAAAGACCTCCTGGTGAAGAACACGATGACTGAATGCTACGACCTCGGGGGGCTGATCCGCACGGCGCAGGAAGACCGGGCAGACCCGGTTGCGCGGATCCTCGCCTCACTCGGCGGCTGGGAAATCCTGCGCGGCACGCTGGTCAATATCGATGACGAAGACCGGATCGGGTATTACTGGGGCACACACACGATCGCAGGCTCGGGCGACGACGATGGCCGGGAAGCCAAGGTCTGGTTCAAGAACGAGCACCACGTGTGCTGGGTGGATGACGAACCGGTCGTAACCAGCCCCGACATTATCGTCATCGTCGAGCGCGCCACCGGTGAGCCTGTGCCCAACCCGCTGGCCAAGGTCGGGATGGAGGTGTCGATCCTCGCGTTCCCGAGCCGTCCCGAATTCAAGAACCAAAGAGCCATCGACATCCTCGGCCCCCGGTATTTTGGGTTCGATATCGAGTACCGGCCGGTGGAGGAGACCATGGCGCAGAGCTGAAGGGCTCTCGAGCGCACGCAAACGCGGACGATCAACTGCCATCAGGCGCAAACGCGAAACGAAACCCGTTTCCAGGCAAGGCGGCCTCGATCGGCCTATGCCCGTCGGTTGTGGCGAAGCCAAGCCCATGCAACCAGGTGGCCCACGAATGTGCCAAGGCGATCATCTTGCGCGCCACTATGGCGCAGAATGCCAAAGCGAGGCCGAAGTTCGGAACCCCGTCGGGCGCGCACAGTCGATGTGTCTTGGCGAAGGTCGGTTTTGTCCGCGACCCGGTCATTGCCCGGATGGAAATGCTGCGCTCTGCACGAACGGCCGGAATGACGGGCCGCAGCGCAGCATGTCAAGGTGGTCGGCAAAGGCCGGTATGGGCCGTTCCCGACGATCTAGGCTTTGCTGCATCAGCACAACGCCTGGATGCTCTGAAGCTCTGGGATGCGCAGGAAGCGGCCTCATCGTCGATTGCGCAAATACGGGTCCTGATCCTAGTCAGCGGGCGGCGGGCCACCGCGTTCCGTTCGAACTGGCCGGATGTGGGTCATGCAGATCTCGCCTCCTGTTGGGCGGCGGCGAAGAGATCGGCATCCTCGACGGGGAGACCTTGCTGCCGGCGTTTGATCACCCACTTGAAATACAGCTGCTCGGCCTCGCGGAGCGTGTCGTCGGCCACTAGGCCGCTCGTCGTGCAGAAATCGTAGCGTTCCCAGCCGTAGACACTCATGAGCTGCGTTCTGGCCCAGCGCCCGTAGGCCATGAATGCCAGCGGTTCGAGATTGGGACATGGCCAGCGGTAGCCTTCGCCGAGAACGGTTTCCAATTCGGCTTTCGTGAGTGCTGGCAAATACGTCATTCATATGGCTCTTCGTCTGCCGGGTTTGCCAGCGCATCGGCCAACCAATCGACCGGCGCAGGCCGGATATTGGCCACGGGCGCGCTCGTCGTGATCGGATCGAACCGGCGGGCCTTGTCCGACCGTGCCCGGAAAGAACGCCATAAACCAAGCAGGCGGTTCTGGAGCCGGTCGAGCGCCGCGAGATTCGGTTCGGCGACGCCGTCATCGTTGGTGGGCGCACTCCGGTACAGGCTGTCCTGCGCTTCCGTCGCCAACGAAATTTGGCTTGCGATGCCGACTTCGAATGTATTCATACCGGGCACCGTGCGCCAAATCTGGATAAAGGTGTCCTGGGCGACGGGGCCGAAGTGCTCGCTCAGCGGCACCGATTGCCACGGAATCGCCTCGGTCGTGCGGTCTGGCTCCTGCGCCCGTGCGATCTGGGCGCGGGTGCTGTCGGAACGATCTTTTCGAGTGGCTTTCGGCATGGATTCCTCCGAATCGGTGCATTTACGCGTGAATCGGCGCGTATTTGGCCCTCAAGGTAGCACGATATTCAAAGAATGGGAGCAGTTGTGGGAAATTGTTGCGTCAGGCTGGCAGGGACCAAGCGATCCTCTTTCACGATCCTGCGCGGTGATTGTCCCTTAGTTCCGGGTTTACGTATACCCGCCCCGAGGTAGTATCGGGTGGACCGCATCGAGCTATCCAGTTCGAACGACAAGTGGAGAGATGGCATGGGGCGTCGGCTTGGGATCGCAACAGCAATTGTCGCAGCAGCACTCGGAACAACAGTAGTTGCCGACACTTTGTCCGAATTCAAGAGTTCACTCACGGGGTTTTATTGCGTTGGTGACGAGATCGGGGTTGAAGCATTTCTATTTGGAGAAATTTCGGGGGAACTGCGGGTTTTTGTTCCAGCTTCGGGATTGGACATAGCAGTTGAAGAAACGAGCAGCGGCTTTCGGATCGTTTTTGCCGAAGGTGTAGCGTTCCTGACTGAGAACGATGATGGGTGGTTATTTCATGCCTCTACGGAAAGGGGTCCGATTCAGGCCACTTGTCAACATCTGGGCGAAGTGCCTGCATCGATTGCAGACTCGATCGTTACAACCTTCGAAGAGTTTTCAACTAGCGAAATCGAGAGTATCGAATTGCGCCTCAATGAAGCACTTAACGATAGAGAACAGGTTCAAAGCCAACTGAAAAATTCCTTGGAAAAAATTAAATCCTTCGAGTTAGAGCGGGATGCGACGACCAAGGCACTGAAATTAACTATCTCGGATCAGGAAGCGACTATTGCGGAAGCTCGGCAAGTCGCCAGCCGTATGAAGTTAATACTCGATGAGATCGATGAAAGCGAAACGCTAGCTGGAAATGCGTTGCTAAAAAGCATTCGATCGAAGTTACTTGTTCTTGCAATGGAGCTTGATCCATCGATCGAGGTTCCGATCGAGTTCATTGGATATCAGCCTGTCGCTTCCCAATTAAGTATGTGTTGGAATGTTGGCTCACTTAGTACTGATGCATTGCGAACGACTGTCAAGCTAGAGGTCGAAATGTACTCCAACACAATGCCGAGGCCCGGGACCGTTCATATGATTGGCTCCAGTGGCAGCAACGAAAGCGCTACGCTGCAAGCATTCGAAGCTGCAAGGCGCGCTATAATCCGTTGTGGGGTAGGCGGCTTCGATCTTCCTGAAGACCAATACGAGAGATGGGAAAAACTGATAGTCACCTTTGGGCCAGAGGGCGTATTTGTCGAATGAGGCCCAACGCATGTTCGGGCGGCAGGCATGTAACTCCTTGCTCGGGTTGGGAGGTCAGAAGTGTCACGTCTCTTTTTGGTATTCATTAAGTGAAGCCGGGGCTGCGCATGTAGCACAGGCTCACTGTTCAGGCAGTGAAGAGGTTTAGCTGCATTCCTTTTCAGGTCGGGTTCCGACTGCGGGAGGCGGGTTTCTGTACCAATGGCGGTATTGAACCCGTACAGGCGCCCGCGTTCCTTCTCGCTGCATTGGAGCACGTTAACGGAGTCTCGGCATTTTTGTACCAGTAGTGTTCGTCCCCCCTATATATACACTGGTACAGGTACACGCCTTGTTTTCTTGCTCTTCACGAGGGGGATCGCCCGCCTGTAGGGCGGTTGTCCCTACTCATGAGGAGAGCACCTGAACCAGTGCGTACCAGTACAATACCGATTCACTGGTACAGAGGTACAAACTACTCGGGAGAAGGAATGCAACTTGACCTGAAAAGGTATGCTACTCCTCCTCGTTTTCGGTAGGTGTCTTACGCTTATTGAGCATGTCTTGCATCTCCTCAATGCGGCTGGCAGGCACGATACGCTCTACCTTCCGGCGGTTCGTCGATTCCGGGTTTTCCTCGTATACCGCCTTCACGAGACCATCCGCGAGCATGTCGTCGAGGGTGGACTTCCACTTCCGTTCATCCTTCAGATGCGGCTTCAGTACGTCGCGGATATTTACCCCGGCAGTGCTCTGCACGCTCTTCTTCACGAACTCATTGGTGAGGCGCTTGTAGACCTTGAGGAACAGCTCGGCGGTGCTCGTTTCGGCCATGCTGGGAGGATTGAACGGAACCGCGACCGGAACAGTCTCGATATCGTCGTTTTCACACTCCACCTGCATCAGTTCGACCCGATAGTAGAACACGCGACTACGTCCGATATTCGTCTTGACGACAGCGGCCATCTTCAGGTTGTCGAAGGGGCCGCTTTCAGGCGCTGCGTTCCGCCACCTCTTCACGTATTCCGTTGGTACGTCATCCACCATGATAGCGCATCTGGACGTGTCCACCAGTTCGCCGCCAAACTTGATATCATCGGCGGTCCTCGGACGATCACCGCCTCCACCCTGACTCTTGCGCACATGGCTGACCAAGATCACCGCGATATCGAATTCGATTGCGATATCGGCAAGATCCCGCACCAGTCGGTTCATCGTGCTGTTCGACATGTTCACACCGCCCATGAGCGCGGCAAGGGGATCGATGATCAACACATCGGCATTCGTCGTCCTGATCAGGTCGGTAATGCCGTTGCGCACGGTCCAGTTGATCGCGGTCTCGGACTCTGCCAGCTCGTCGAAGTAAGTCAGGGACTCAGTCCGATCGAGTTTGAAGAGTCGCCGCAGTTGATCCTTCCCATGCAGCGTGACAGTGCCGGGCTTCGGTATTTCCTCGATCTCGTTGCGTTGTGCAACGGCTGCACCGGCACGATCGAGCGTATCCTGATCATCCTCGAAGTTCAGAGCCGTCACCTTGAGGCGTTCCTTCACTTCGAGTCCGAATACCTGCTCGCCCCGTGCAGCCTGCATCGCGATCAGGGCCATCAAGGTCGATTTGCTGACACCCCCGGCCCCGGCAAAGACCGTCACCCGCTTGCGGGCCACGATATCGCCGATCAGGCGGTTGATTCCGCGCGCAGGCTTCTTCTTCGGGTCGAATGATCTGAAGGCCAGCTCCTCGTCGATCCCGAAATCCCCGGCATCGGCCAGATTGATCAGGTCTTCGAGCGTAATATCGTCATCATGGCTTTCTTCCGCCACTTCGTCGCTCCCGACCAGCCAAAACGGAGGGCGTCCCGTATCAGGCTTCCCATCGTTCTCGGCTTCTGGTCCGCCGGTTGTCTCATGCCACTTTGCCATTTCTTCTCCGTTCCTCCGTAAAGATGTTTCGGCTGGACCTGCCTGCTCCATACGTCCCACACGATCAGCAGGTGATCCCCGCCCCTGTGCAGCGAGAAGCCTACTTCCAGCCATTGGTGATAATCGCGTCGCCATCCTGCTGGCAGGACAGCAACCATTTCAGCGGCACAGGTGATCTGGTCCTCTTCCGAGAGCTTCCAGAACCATGCATCCGGGTTCACCTTGATCTCTGCCTTCCTCTCCTCCTCGCGGCGCTCCAGCACGTTCATCATGGTTCGCATGAACGCGCTCGCGGGGAGGATTATCTCATGGCCTGGCAGGACCAGCTCCGTCACCGTGATCATGACCCTGTCGGAGCCGTAATAGCCGACCGACTTTGTTTCCCGGTTCCAGAAGCCACCGCTGGGGCGGCCGGCGAGGGTCCTGACACCCGTCAGGCTCGGGCTGATCTCGGCATATCCTTCATGCCGCTGCAACAGGCTCTGGCCCCGCCTCTGGAGCTTTCCGGCCTCGGCGCATTTGTCGAGATCCCCGGCAACCATCGCGGAACCCTCGCGAGGCAGGTACCCCAGCACGAGAGCGCCGCTTGAATAGGGGTCGAGGTCGAACAGGTCGTTGTGGCTGTCCCTCCGGTCCACGGCATCCCGGTAAGTCAGGACCGCGCTTTCGCGTCGATCCACGTTCGTTACGGTCTCGGGATGCTGCGGAATCTTGTCGAGCCGGGGGCCGTTCTCCTGAAGCCTGAACAGGCCCCAGTTCTTCTCGATACGCGCGGCATCGAATATCGGGCTGGAAATCATTTCGCGCCCCGCTTGGGCGCGCGACCGCCAACACGGGCAGATCGGGAGACAACCTCCCGTTTCAGGATTTCGAATTTCGTCATGCGACGACCGCTCCTTTTGTCTTGGTAGAGGAGCCGTCGCCTGCTAGTTCTGGTTCAGGTAGTTGAAGCGACCTAGCTGGCGACAGCGAATTGGCGGGCGGCGAGTATTCGTCGCCCGTTTCGTCAGGCGACTTCCTCGACCTCGGCCTCGACATTGGCCACGATGTTTCGCAGCGTCAGTAAGTCAGCCACGATATTGCCGGTCTGCTCTGCAATGTCCTCGACCAGCTCCCAGCGATACCAGTCTGCACCGTCATAATGGAACTGAGTCAGCGCCTTGGCGGCTTCGTAGATCGCCGCGCCGAGTTGCCGGTAATCCTCGTCGGGGGTGCCTCCGACCAGTATGTAGTGGGCTGAAACGATCCCATCGTCGAGGTGCCGCACGGAGACCTGCCTCAATGCCAGGAACGCATCTTTGATGGTGCCGTCATTTGCGTTCCAGACAGCATCCGCAAAAGGCATGATCGCCTCCCCGGCCTCGCAGGCGGCATTCGCCAGTTGTTTCTTGCTCTTCATCGTGAAATCTCCTTTGCGCCGAATGGCCCGCAATCCCCGGCCGGCGCGAAACCGGGGCGGGAAAGTCAGGAGGCTACGCCCCGGTCGTGTTCGACCTCGTGGCCTAGTTCTTCGAGGAGGCCAGCGAGCAATTCGCGGTCATCGGCATCCAGACCATGCAACTTCGAATAGCCGTGTCTGCGCTCGGCCTCGGCGCGAGCGGCGACAGCATCCTCCAAGCGCGCGAAGATACCGAGATACAGGCGCTTGCCGCCTGCCGAGATTTCAGCCCGGTACTTGTTCTTGGACTTCTGGAAATAGACGCCCGTGAAGCCGGTGGAGTTGGCGCGCGAAATCTTCGTATTGCGCTGGTTCTCGCTGTTGGTCGCAGTGCGGAGGTTCGCGATCCGGTTATTCGCAGGGTCACCGTCGATATGGTCGATATGCCCATCGGGCCACTCGCCGTAGTGCAGCGCCCAGGCGGCGCGATGTGCCGCGTATCCCTGTCCACAGATAGATATGCGGACATAGCCCTTGAGACCTGTCCCGGCGGGCGTGTCCGCAAACCTGGAGTTCCATGCTGCGGTCTGCACATGACAGCCGCTCGGCATCATGTCCGGTGTGCGCGCTCGCCAGAACAGCACACCGGTTTCAGGGTCATAGGCCAGATACCGGCGCAGTTGGTCGGGCGAGATCATGCCGCGCCCCGCACACCATCCTTGTGGCGGAGCATCCACGCCCGCACATCTGCGAGATCATAGAATATCTCGCGGGCAACCCGGATCGGGACCGGGCCGGTGCCGTTGACCCGCATCCGGGCAAGGGTGTCTGCGGACTTGTCGAGCAGGTTCACGAGGTCGCTGTCATCGACAAAGCCAAGGGAGTGCTTGAGGCGGCATCGCGCTTCCTCGGAAGTCTCTCCGGGGTGGGGGATGCCGTTGCGCAGGAGGTCCACGCGCTGCGCCATTGGAAGATCGGTCCAGCCCGCATTCGGGTCTGCGTCTTCGGTCGTGTTGATCGGGTTCATGGTGACCATCCGTTGTTTCAGATGGTCACCGATAATAGGCAGGGGGAATCGCGTGTCAGCAACCCTAGCGGCGCTAATGTCCCACTTTCTTCATCCGGCGCAGGATTGTTTTCTTGGAAGGTACAGGCAGACCTTCGGTTGCCAGCCGGTCCATGACCAACTCGGCAATTCCGCTCGCGGACATGCTCGGTCGCGTCTCGCGCAGTCCGGTGATCAGCTCCATAATTCTTTCGTCTGCTTCGGCAGGCAGGCGACTCGCCCGTGGCTTCGACGCAGACAGCCGATTCCGCGCCCGTGAGGCGGCATCCTTGGCCGTCATGTGAGCAAGATACTCCAGCGCTGCCTCGCTGCTGTCAGGCGCGCTCAGAAGCGTCAGGGCGAGGGGCAAGATTTCCCCGGTCAGGTTGGCCTGTTCGGTCGGGACAATGCGCAGACGGCCCTCTGTATCGCGGACAGCGCAAAGACCGGTGCTGCCGATCTCGACGATCTCGCCTTGCTCGACATGTTCCGCACCCGTGGCCATGAACGCCATCAACGTGGCCCGGAGGTGGCTGTCATCAATCACGATGTAGGCTTTCCGGCCGCAAGTTCGTGTACCGCTTCAGGTTCGACCAGCTTTCATGGCCCGACACGAGGCTGACCTGCGGAATGTCGTACCCGGCTTCGAACAGGCGGGACACGCCATCGTGGCGCAGGTCGTGGAACCGCAGGCCTTCGATGCCACAGGCGGCAACACCACGGGTAAAACTGGTGGAGATGGTCCCGCTGTCATACGGGAATATCTCGGCATCGGTTCGCACTTGGCGTTGAATCAGCGCTATCGGGTCCACTGTTTCGCCTCCGATCACGGCTGGCCCACACAGGAGCGGCACGGTCTGATCGTTTCCCTTCTTGCTGCGGGGGTGCTTGCGGTCGCGGATGACAACGGTGCGATTGTCTTCGTCCAGATCATCCCACCTGATCCGGGTAATCTCGGAGAGGCGCATCGCGGTCGAGATGGCAAACAAGGTAATATCCCACATCGGCACGACACGGCGGCGCTTGGCCCATTGCTCGCGCAATTGCAGGAGTTCGCTATCTGACGGACGCCGGTCCCGCTCCTCGGATCGGGTCACCTTGCCTGACATGGACAGGATGCGGCGTGCGGCATGGTAGTTCCCCAGCGCGGACTCATAGGGCGCGTCCAGTAAAGGTCCTGCGGTCTTCAGGATCGTGTGGATATAAGTCAGGTCTTGGCCGATAGTGGTGGACCCTGCGCCTTCGGCGGTGCGTTCCTTGGCGAAGTCCTGATACCGCGCCACGGTCAGGTCGGACAGGCGGGCGCGGCCCAGCAGTTCCGAGATATGGCGGATGGTGCTTTCCTTCGACCGGCTGATGGCCGTCACGTCGATGCACTCGGTCAGGTAGCACTGGATCAGGTCATTCAGGCGGGTGTCATCTACGGTGCGAACCCGCGCGCCCTTGGTATCAATGGTCGCTTCCTGCTGACGCGCCCAGCGCTTTGCGTCGGCCTGTTTCGGGAAGGTCTTGCTGCGGCGCTTCCCGCCAAGATTCACCTGTGCTGTCCAGCCGCCATCCTTGCGGGCCTGATAGATAGATGCCATGTGATATACTCCATGCGAGTGGAGCCGCCGCCCGGTTGACCTTGCTTGCAAACCACGGTGCAAACCGGACGGCGGCGTTTGCATATCAGTAGCAGAATTTGCACATCGTTTGCAATGAAACGCACATCGACTGCAATCCAGACACCCTCAAAACGCATACGAGACGATATTGACTGACAGTAAGTGTATACCATTAACGGAAAACAGCCTTGTGAATAAGGCCGCCCGGCTTTCCGTTGCCCCCATGCTCGACTGGACGGATCGGCATTGCCGGTATTTTCACCGGCTGATGTCGTCCCGGGCGCTGCTCTATGCCGAGATGGTCACCGCGCCGGCACTGGTCCGGGGCGGGGCGCGGCATCTGCTGGAATACAACGCGGCCGAGCATCCTGTCGCGATACAGCTGGGTGGCTCGGACCCGACCGAACTGGCGCAGGCGGCGCGGATGGCCGAGGAGGCAGGGTACGACGAGGTCAACCTGAATGTGGGTTGCCCGTCGGACCGAGTTCAGTCCGGGTTTTTCGGGGCGGTGCTGATGGAGCGTCCGGGGCTGGTGGCCGATTGCGTGGCCGAGATGGCGGCCATGGTGCGGGTGCCGGTGACGGTGAAATGCCGGATTGGGGTCGATGAACAGGAGCCGCGCGATGTGCTGCCGGAGTTCCTCGAACAGATCCGGGCCGCCGGAGTGCGGCGGGTCACGATCCATGCGCGCAAGGCCTGGCTGCAGGGGCTGAGCCCGAAGGAGAACCGGGATATCCCGCCGCTGGACTATCCGCTTGTTCACGAGATGAAGCGCGCCTTTCCGGATCTGCACATCTCGATCAATGGCGGCATTGCCTCGCTGGAGGCGGCGAAGGCGCAGCTGGCCGAGGGACTGGATGGCGTGATGATCGGGCGCGCGGCCTATCATCAGCCGGCGGATATTCTGCTGGAGGCGGATGAACGGACCTTTGGCGAGGCGGCGCGGGTTTCAAGCGCGGTGGAGGTGGCCGAGCGGATGCGCCCCTATATCGCCCGGCATCTCGAGGCCGGCGGACGGTTGCACCAGGTGACGCGCCATATGCTGGGGCTGTTCGCTGGAAAGCCCGGCGCGCGCGGCTGGCGGCGGACCTTGAGTGAGGGCGCGAGCCGCAGCGGGGCCGGGCTGGAGGTGCTGGATGCGGCGCTGGACTGCGTTACCACCGTTCAGGTGGAAGAGGGCTGAGGGCGGGGGCCTCCCTCCCGTCGAGCGCGCATCGCAGATGCGCTCCTCCCGTCGGGCGTGGCCGCGCGCTGCGCGTGCGGCGGTCGGGATCGTCGGTTCGGCAGGAAGACCATTGGGACGGCGTGGGGAGAGGTCAGGATTTCTGGCGCGCAGCCCTGCCGCCACGCCGCTTTTTCAGCAGGCCGGCGCGGGAAGGCAGTTCTTCCATCAGTGCGCGACGGGCCTCCGGGGACAGGCGGCTCCAGCCGGAAATCTCGTCCATGCTGCGAAAGCAGCCGGCGCAGATCCGGACCTCGGGGTGGATCACGCAGATCTTGTTGCAGGGCGACTCGATCTCGTCGCGTGCCCAGATATCGTCGTCCTTCATGCGTCACTCCCCAGGTGCCCGAGCCTGTCCAGCACGCCTTGCAGGATAAACCCTGCGGCGACATGGTCGATCACTTCCGCGCGACGTTTCCGGGACGTATCCGCCTCCAGAAGTGCGCGTTCGGCGGCCACGGTGGAGAGGCGCTCGTCCCAATAAGTGATAGGCAGATCCGTTAACCGCTCCAGGTTGCGGGCGAAAGCGCGGGTGGATTGGCAGCGCGGTCCCTCGCTTCCGTCCATGTTGCGCGGCAGGCCGAGCACGATTCCGCAGGCCTCGCGGGTGTCCAGGAGCTTCAGCAGCTTTTCGGCATCGACGCCGAATTTCTTGCGCCGGATCGTCTCGACCGGGGTGGCCGTGCTGAGCAACCTGTCAGAGATGGCGACGCCGATGGTCGCCGTTCCGAGGTCCAGCCCCGCGATAGGGCGGCCCCGCGTGAGCGTGGCGGCGAAGTCTTCGATCTCTTCGCAGATCATGGCGCTATTCTTCCAGACCGATGGCGATAGCGGCTTCGCGCACGATGGCCAGATGCTCAGGGTCCTTGAAGCGCTCTTGCGCCTCGCCCCAGATCGCGGCGGCCCAGTCGCGCTCGCCCAGCACGCCAAGCGAGGAGATCATGCGTGCCCAGTCCTGCGGCGGGCCACCTTCGGTCGCCAGACGGTCGCCAAGCTGTTCGACCATGCTGCGGATCATCGCGGCGCGGTCCGACGAGGACATTTCGGCGGCGGCGGCCACGTCCTCGGCGGAGGGGCCGCGTTCCTCGGGGGCGCTCTCGGCGACACCTGCTGCGGCGGCGGCTTCACGGATCGGGGCGAGGTCCTCGGGGGCGGAAAAGGTCTGTTGCGCCTCGGCCCAGATTGCGGCGGCCTGATCGCGGTTGCCGAGCACGCCATGGGCGCGGATCAGCTTGGCCCAGTCGGAGGGCGGCCCGCCTTCCTCGGCCATGCGTGCGCCAAGCTGCTCGACCATGGACTGGATCATCTCCTGGCGCTCTTCGGGGGACATTTCGGCGGCGGCGGCCATGTCCTCGGCGGTCGGACCGCCGGAAATCCCGGCCATCGGCGCCACTTGCGGCAGCGTGTATTGAATGCCCGCAAGCGCGGCCACGCCTTCAAGGCGGGCGCGAATGATCGGGATCCAGGGCGCATCCGCCGGCCCCTGCCGCAGCAGCGGCTCCCAGAAGGCAAAGGTCTGGTCCGGTCGACCGGTCTGCAGGTGCATCAGACCCATGTAGTAACGCGCAATCGGGTTGTTCGGGTCGAGCGACAGCACGCCGTTGAGCGCCCCGTCGGCCTCGCGGGAGACGTTGCCGCCCGCCGCCTGGATCAGCATCGAGGCATAGGCGGTATAATCCTGCGTGGTCGCGCCCTTGCCCTTCAGTTCGATCACCTGTTTTTGCGCCGCATGCGCCGCGGGAAGGTTGCCGAGGCGTGCCTCGTTGCGGGCCAGCAGGACCCAGCCCTGCAACTCATCGGGCCGCTCCTCGACCGCCTTGCGCAATTGTTCGACAAGTTCCGAATATTGCGGGTCCACCTCGGCGATCTGCCCGGCGGGGATCTTGGCCTCGTATTCCGTCTGGCTGGGGCGAGCCGCGCGCATTTTCTCGGCGTCTGCCATACGCTTGGAGAGCGGTTGGTCTTCGTAGCCCGGCGCGCCGAGCCGGTCATAGAGCAGGAAGCTTCCGCCGATCACGCCGAGCCCGGCAATCGCCGCGGCGGCGAAGCTCAGGCTGCGCGGCGCGGCCCGCGTTTCGGACTGTGTGGAGCGGTCCGCATCAAGGATGCGCCGCTTGATCTCGATGCGCAGGCGACCGGCTTCCTCCTCGGTCACAACACCCCGGGCGAGGTCCTTTTCCACCGCGCGGAGCTGGTCCTTGTAGATCCGGATATCGAGCTTGTCGGCGTCGCCTGTTTCCTGCGCGCGTGGCCGCAGAAGCGCCCAACCGATCAGCAGCGCCGAAACCAGCGTCAATGCGCTCGCAATAATCCAGAATGTCATGCGCCCTCCCGGCGAGTTTTTCTCGTTCCGACATGGTCTATATGGGTTTGGCCTCAGGGCAAAGCCCCCGCGGCCCGCCGACCTGTGGCATCCGATCACAAGGTCGTTTCCCGGCATCAAGATGCCGCAGGCAGGCTGTTGATCTTTCTGAAACGATCCCAAAAGGATTACCGTGTTCCGGTGTTCGCCGCGAGCACCCGGACCGCCCCAGGATGAGGACCGCCATGCGCCGCTATTCCGCCTTTGCCATTGCCCGAGAGGCCCTTCGCCATCACACCGGCTGGGAGCGCGCCTGGCGCTCGCCGGAACCCAAGAAGCGCTACAATGTGATCGTGATCGGCGCGGGCGGGCACGGGCTGGCGACGGCTTACTACCTGGGAAAGAATTACGGCATCCGCGATATCGCGGTGCTGGAGAAGGGCTGGCTGGGTGGCGGCAATACCGGGCGCAACACGACGATCATCCGCTCGAACTACCTGCAGGACCCGTCGGCCGCGATCTACGAGAAATCGCGCAGCCTCTACGAGACCTTCAGCCAGGACCTGAACTACAACGCCATGTTCAGCCCTCGCGGCGTGATGATGCTGGCCCAGACCCAGCACGAGATTCGCGGCTACCAGCGCACGGCGCATGCCAATGTGCTGCAGGGCGTGCAGACCGAGTTCATCTCGCCCGAGCGGGTGAAGGAGATCGTGCCGATCATCAATGTCGGCGGCCCGCGCTACCCGGTGCTGGGCGCACTCTGGCAGCCGCGCGCGGGGTCGGCGCGGCACGATGCCATCGCCTGGGGGTATGCGCGGGCCTGTTCGGGCATGGGCATGGATATCATCCAGAAATGCGAAGTGACCGGTGTGCGCTCCGAGGGCGGCGTGGTAACTGGGGTGAATACGTCCAAGGGCGATATCGATTGTGAAAAGCTCGCCATCGTGGTGGCCGGCCATTCAGGCCATCTCGCTGGCATGGCCGGCTTCCGGCTGCCCATCGAGTCGGTGGCGCTACAGGCGCTGGTCTCGGAGCCGATCAAACCCTGCATGGATTGCGTCGTCATGGCCAACACGGTGCATGGCTACATGAGCCAGTCCGACAAGGGCGAGATGGTGATCGGCGGTGGCGCGGACGGCTACAACAACTACACGCAGCGCGGCTCCTTCCACCATATCGAGGAGACGATCCGGGCGCTGGTCGAGACCTTCCCGATGATCTCGCGGCTGAAGATGATGCGGATGTGGGGCGGGATCGTCGACATGACGGGGGACCGCTCACCGATCATTTCCAAGACCCCGCTTGGCAACATTTTCATCAATTGCGGCTGGGGCACCGGCGGCTTTAAGTCGATCCCCGGCTCCGGCTGGGCAATGGCAGAACTGGTCGCCAAGGGCGAACCGGGACCGCTCGCGGCCGAGTTCGGGTTGGACCGGTTCAAGGAAGGCCGCTTCATCGACGAGAGCGTCGCCGCCGGGGTGGCGCACTGATGTCAGTCGTCCTGGCTTCCGCCAACGTCCGATCCGGCGCCGTCCACCCAAAAGCCGCGCGTCCTATCGGTGAAACCCTGCTCTTTGCCGAGTGCGCTGTCGTGATGGCTGCGCGACCGTTTTCGGTCGTCCGCCTCCCTGCGGATCTCGCGGCGGAGGAAAATGACAGTTATGCCGCCAATCACAGCCAGTGTGATGAACGCCGTGAAAATGTAGGTCGCTGCTTCCATGCAGGCAGGGTAACGACTTCAATCTCTTGCGGGCAACCGCTCTTGCGTACGGCCAGAGACGCTAAAACGAGAACCCGACGGTTTCGCGCCCTCTCCAAGCGGGGGAGATCAGATGGCATTCTCTGAAGAACGGGCCGAGATCATGCGCGAAGACCTGGGTTTTCAGCCGGGCCTTTCCGAGAAACGGATGTTTGGTGGCATCGCCTTCATGCTGAACGGGAACATGGCCTGCGGTGTCATCGGCAATGGCGCCATGTTCCGCGTCGGCAAGGACCGCGAGGCCGCGGCGCTGGAGCTTGGCGCCGAACCGCTTTCGTTTACGGGACAGAAGATGGGCGGGATGGTCGAGTTGGACGAAGGCGCCTTTCTCGACGACGATCTCCGTCGCTCCCTCGTGGAAATGTCCCTTTTCAATGCTGCCAGCCTGCCGCCGAAAGGATGATGACATGCTGATCCTCCAATGCCCCTATTGCGGCATCCAATGCGATGAAACCGAGCTTGCCCCCGGCGGCGAGGCGCATCTGAAGCGTTACGGCCCCGGCTCCACGGATGAAGAGTTCGAGGCCTATCTCTTCGAGCGCAAGAACCCGCTGGGCGTGCATTTCGAGCGCTGGCGCCATGCCAATGGCTGCGGCAAGTGGTTCCTCGCCGCCCGCTCGACCACCACGCTTGAGGTTTTTGGTACCTACAAGGCGCAGACAACCGAGCCGCCCGCCGAGATCGTCGCCGCGATCAAGGCGAAACTGCCTGACTGGGAGGGCCGTCAATGAGCATGCGTCTGGAACAGGGCGGTCGGTTGATAAACCGCGAGAAGCCGCTGGGATTTGTCTTCGACAGCAACCGGCTCAAGGGGTTCGAAGGTGACACGCTCGCCTCGGCGCTGCTCGGCGCGGGCAAGATGCTGGTCAACCGCTCCTACAAGTATCACCGTCCGCGCGGCATCGTTGCCTCCGGGCCGGAGGAGCCCAACGCGCTGGTCGGGCTGGGGCAGGGCGCGTGGTTCGAACCGGACCAGCGGGCCACCACCACCGAGTTGTTCGACGGGCTGACGGCGATGCCGCAGAACGCCTGGCCCTCGCTCGGTTTCGACGTGATGGCGGTGAATGGCTGGATGTCGAAATTCATGCCGGCGGGATTCTATTACAAGACCTTCATCTGGCCGCGCGCCTTCTGGAAGCATGTCTACGAGCCCGTCATCCGCGAGGCCGCGGCCTCGGGCCGCCCGCCGCAGGAGCCCGATGCCGACAAGTACGAGCATTTCTATGCCTTCGTGGATGTGCTGGTGGTCGGCGGCGGGATCGCCGGGCTGCAAGCCGCGCTGACGGCCGGGAAATCCGGCGCGCGCGTGCTGCTGATGGAGCAGACAGCGCATTGGGGTGGACGCGCGCCGGTTGATGGCGCGGAAATCGACGGCAAGCCCGCCGATGACTGGATCGCCGAGACGCTGGCTGCGCTGGAGGCGATGGAGAATGTCACGCTGCGTAACCGCACCATGGGCGCGGGCGTCTTCGACCACGGCTATGCGCTAGGCTACGAACGCGTGGCCGATCACACGCCCGGCGATGGCCGCGTGCGTCACCGGCTCTGGCGCATCCGCGCCAAGCAGATCGTCACCGCCACCGGCGCGATCGAGCGCCCGTTGAGCTTCGCTGGCAATGACGTTCCGGGCGTCATGCTGGCTTCGGCCATGCGCGATTACGTGGTCAATTACGGCGTCGCGCCGGGCAGGAAGGTGGTCGTCGTCACCAATAACGACGACGCCTATCGGACCGTTCTGGCGCTGATCGATGCCGGGCTGGAAGTGCCGGTTGTCGTCGATGCTCGCGAGCGCAGTGACGGCCCGCTCGCGAGCGAGGCCATGCGCCGTGGCGTGGCGGTGGAATGCGGCGCGGCGATCATGAAGGTGAAGGGCAAGAAGCGGGTGGAGGGCGTCATGCTCTGCCGTGGCAACGGGACCGGCGGCGCGGGGGCACCGGTTGAATGCGACGCCGTGGCCATGTCCGGCGGTTGGTCGCCGGTGGTGCATCTGTGGTCCCATTGCGGCGGCAAGCTCAAGTGGTCCGAGGAGAACGCGCATTTCTACCCCGATCCCTCCCGCGCGCCCACTGGCGCGCAGGGTGAGGCGTTTGTCCGCACGGCCGGCATCGCTTCCGGCGCGATGGGCACGGGGTCGGTGCTAAAGGATGCAGCCGCTGCCGGTGCCGCTGCTTCGCGGTCGGCGGGTTTCAAGGCGCGCGCGGCAGCGGCCAAGGCCGCGGATGCCGAGGAGTGGCCGATGAAACCGGTCTGGGTGATGCCGGAGCAGGCGCTGCCGGAACTCAGGTCCAAGATGTTTCTCGACTTCCAGAACGACGTGAAGGTGGCCGATATCCAGCTTGCCGTGCAGGAGGGCTATGAGAGCGTCGAGCTGACCAAGCGGTACACCACGCTCGGCATGGCCAATGATCAGGGAAAGCTTTCCAATATCAACGGCCTGGCGATTCTTGCCGACAGTCTTGGCGCCGAGATCCCGCAGGTTGGCACCACGACCTTCCGCCCGCCTTACCAGCCGATCTCCTTCGGTTCCATCGCGGGAGAGGCGCGCGGCGAGATCTTCCAACCGCTCCGGCGCACGCCGATGCATGACTGGCACGAGCACAACGGCGTTGCATGGGAGCCGGTCGGCCATTGGCGGCGGCCCTATTGCTATCCGAAACCGGGCGAGGACCACGAGGCCGCAGTGGCACGCGAGGTGCTGGCCACGCGCAATTCGCTGGGGCTGCTGGACGCTTCGACGCTGGGCAAGCTCGTGGTGAAGGGGCCGGATGCCGGGCGCTTCCTCGACATGCTCTACACCAACAAGATGTCGACGCTGAAGCCGGGCAAGTGCCGCTATGGGCTGATGTGCAACGAGAACGGGTTCCTCAGCGATGACGGCGTGGTGGCGCGGCTCGACGAGGACACCTTCCTCTGCCACACCACCTCGGGCGGTGCGGACCGAATCCATGGCTGGATGGAAGACTGGCTGCAATGCGAGTGGTGGGACTGGAAGGTCTATGTCGCCAACGTGACCGAGCAATGGGGCCAGATCGCCGTTGTCGGCCCGAATGCGCGCAAGCTTCTGGAGAAGCTCGGCGGCATGGATGTCTCCAAGGAGGCGCTGCCCTTCATGGGCTGGGTCGAGGGCGAGTTGGACGGGATCACGGTGCGTATCTTCCGTATCTCCTTCTCGGGCGAACTCAGCTACGAGCTTGCCGTGCCCGCAGGCGAGGCCATGGCGCTCTGGTCGAAGCTGCTTGTCGCGGGCCGCGAATGGTCCATCACGCCCTACGGCACCGAGGCGCTGCATATCATGCGGGCAGAGAAGGGCTTCATCATGATCGGCGACGAGACCGACGGCACGGTGATCCCGCAGGATCTCGGGCTTGGCTGGGCGATCTCCAAGAAAAAGGACGATTACCTCGGCAAGCGGGCGCAGGAGCGTTCCCACATGGTCAGCCCGGATCGTTGGAAGCTCGTCGGTCTGGAGACGCTGGATGGCTCCGTGCTGCCCGATGGCGCCTATGCGGTGGGCAAGGGCGTCAATGGCAACGGCCAGCGCAACACGATTGGCCGGGTGACCTCCACCTATATGTCGCCGACGCTGGGCAAGGGGATCGCCATGGGGCTGGTCCATCACGGGCCGGATCGGATGGGCGAGGTGATCAAGTTCGTGGCCACCGATGAAAGCGTGATCGAGGCGAAGATCGTCAGCCCGGTCTTCTATGACCCGGACGGGGAGAAGCAGGATGTCTGATGCCGTAACCGCCCCGAAAGGGGCCAGTTCAGTCGGGCCGGTGGCCCAGGTCGAGGAACGCGGGCTGCAGGGCATGGTAACCCTGCGGGCGGATCTGTCCGAGCCGGCGCTTGCCGGTGCGGTGAAGGCCGCGACGGGTTGCGCGCTGCCGGAAACCCGGCAGATCCTCTACAACGGGGATCGGGCCGTGGCCTGGATGTCGCCGGACGAACTGCTGCTGCTGGTTCCTTATGTGGACACCGTGGACGTCGTTGCCGCGCTGGAGGCGGCGCTTGCGGGAGTCCACCATCTCGCGGTCGATGTCTCGGATGCGCGGGCGAGTTTCGCCATCAGCGGGCCGGGCGCACGCGAGGTGCTGGCGCGGCTGTGCCCGGTGGATCTCTCGCCCGTGGCCTTTGGGCCCGGCGAAATCCGTCGCACCCGGCTTGCCCAGGTGCCCGCGGCCTTCTGGACAGATGAAGCGGGGCGCTTCACGCTGGTCTGTTTCCGCTCCGTTGCCCGCTATGCCTTCGATGCGTTGGTCGGTGCGGCGAGCGGCGACAAGGTTGGCTATTTCCAGGAGAGTTGAGTTCAGGGCCGGAGACCGTCCGGCCCGATTGGCCGCGCTCCCGTAACAATCCCCTAAGCTGTCACAGAATGACCGCATTTCCGGGGAAAAGTGGCCCCCAGGGCCGCATTCCGCGGCAAATTTGGGAGATCGTAACGTGACCGAGGACAATCGGGAAACCGGTGGGACGGGACGGGTTGATCGGGAAGCGCAGCCAAGGCTTCCGGCCGAGTGCCTTGTTGACGGAACCTATATCCGCCTCATGCACCGTTCGGGTGAAGGCGCGCCGGTTCTTGTCGTGTTTGGAGACGAAGTCACTGGCCCGCGCGGGCAGGTGGCGCGCCCGCTTGGGCTGAGGGTGGAAAAAGAGACCGACCTTTACGAGGTGATCCCCAAGGGGCGGCACTGGTATCCGGTCAGCGAGACCGGGCCGATGTCGGAAACACTGGCGCGCGTCAAGGATGGCAAGTCGGCCGTGGCCCTTGGTGCTTCGATGGGCGGCTATGGCGTGCTGCGCTACGGTGCACGGGCGGGCTGCGGTACGGTGCTGGCCTTCTCTCCGCAGGCGCGGCTGGAACCGGGCATGACCACTGTGGGTGCCAGGCACGCGCGGAACTACCGCGAGGAATTGCATTCGGACATGGACGTCGAGCCCGCGCATCTGCCCGAGCGCGCCTATGTGGTGATCGACCCGGCCGATGCGCATGACCTTTTGCATGCCGAGCTGCTGCGCCACGAGGCAGGCGTCGAGGTGATCGCGCTTGCCCATATGGGCCATCGCTGCGAGCGTGCGCTTTCCTCGCCCGAGATCGTCGATGCGGCGCTCGAAGCGGCGACGGCTGGCAATCGCGAGGGGCTGGCACGCGCGCTGCGGCGTGGCCGGCGCAACGTGCCGGGCTATCTTGCGCGGCTTTCGCTGGCCTGTTCGGAACGCGGACATCCGCAATGGGCCGCCGAAATCGCGCGCCTTCCGGAACGCGAGGGCAAGCCGCTCTCGCCCGACCTGCGGCTTGCGCTGGCGGTTGCGCGGGCCGGCATGGGGCAACCTTTCGAGGCGCTCGAACAGATCGAGTCGCTGATCGTCTCCTCGCCGCGCAACGCGGGCTACTGGCGCGCGCTGGCCGAGCAATACGAGGCGATGGGCGAGGAAGAGGCCGCTTCCGAAGTGATGCAACTTGCGCTGGAAAAAACGGAAAATTTCCTTTTCTGCTGGAAGCTGATCCGCAATCGGATGGATATAGGCGCCAACGAGGAAGCGCTTCTGCTGGCCGAAATGGCATTGGAACATTGGCCCGAACGGGCCGCGCAAGTAGAAAAGATAAAGGAGCGCATCGCCTCGGCCGCTTGATGGACCCGCGACTTGCGGGCAGGGGCATCGCGCAGTGAGGAAGAGCAGAATGTCTGGGAGCAACCTGGAGGCACGGCCTGCGCTGGAGGCCTACAAAACCGCCGCGCGCAACGATCTGAGGCGCTACCCCTCGCCGGAAAAGGACGGCGAACGGCTCTACCCTCTGGCGAGCCCGAGCGTGCGGCCCGGCTTCTCCATGAGCCGCAGCGATACCGTCTTCACCATCGGGTCCTGTTTTGCACGCAATGTCGAATCCGCCCTGGCCGGTAACGGCCTCGTCGTGCTGAGCCGCGATTTCGAACTCGGCCCGATCGGCGAAGGGCTGGGTTTTGCCGGGAACTTCTTCAACAAATACTCGATCCACTCGATCATTAACGAGTTCCGCTGGGCGATGGATCGGTCCACCTTTCCAGGCCGGGACCTGCTCTACACCGCAAAGGAAGGCAGCGAGAGCTATCTGGATCTGCAACTCGGTTCTTCGAAGCTCGATTACCCCATCACCGAGATCCTCGAATTCCGTCACCGTTTTCTTGATGTGATGGCACAGGCCGCCGAGGCGGATGTGCTGGTGGTCACGCTCGGCTATGTCGAGGTCTGGTTCGACCGCAAGCTCGACATCTATCTCAACGTGGCGCCCCCGCCCGCCCTGGCCAAGCGGGAGCCAGAGCGTTTCGAGTTCCGTGTTTTGAGCTACGAGGATGTGCTCGCCGGCCTGCGCGAGATGCGGGAGTTGCTTCTCAAATACCGTCGCAAGCCGCTTCGGATGCTGCTTACCGTCTCGCCGGTGCCGCTCCTGTCGACATTCCGCGACATGGATGTGCTTGTCGCCAACTCCTATTCCAAATCGGTGCAGCGCGCCGCCATCGACGCCTTCGTGGCCGAGAGCGACGGCGTGGATTACTTCCCCTCCTATGAATTCGTCACTTTGAGCGATCCGCGCGTGGCCTGGTCGCGTGGCGATTACCGACACGTCTCGGCCGATCTCGTGGCGCGTATCATGGCGACCGTCCTGCAACGTTACGTGGAAGGCGAGAGCGGTCTCGCCAGCCCGGAGGCCGTTGGCGTGCAGTCCCTGGAAGCCTCGGTGCGCATGGTAATGAGGCTGGGCGAATATGCCGAAGCCGCGGCCTTGTTGGAACGCAATGCCAAGCTGGTTGCGGGAAATGGCGGGCTGGAACTGCAATTCGGAACGGCGCTGCAGGAGACCGGGCGTTTTGAGGAGGCCTTCGACGCATTTGCGCGGGCCGGAGAGCTTTTGCCGAACAACCCCGATCCTCTGGAGGCTCAGATCCAGTGTTGCCGCAAGCTCGGGCGCGGCCCCCACGCCGAAATGCTGCTGGCCGAGCATTCCGAGCGTTTTCCGGGCAGAACAGCCTTTCGGGATGACGACGAGTGGCAAGGCGTGCTTTGACAGAAAATTGATTATTTTCGTAAGGCTTTGAGGTGTTACGGTTCGGTTCCTGCAACGGGATGGCTTGACGCCGGAGCGGTCGGCCTTCAGAAACTTGCAAGGAAATGTTGCACCTGAAGGAACTCGCACAATGTCTTTTGATCTCCCCGACCTGCCCTATGCGCATGATGCCCTCGCCGATCTTGGCATGAGCAAGGAGACACTCGAATACCACCACGACCTGCACCACAAGGCCTATGTCGACAATGGCAACAAGCTGATCGCGGGCACCGAGTGGGAGGGAAAACCTCTCGAGGAAATCGTGAAGGGCACGTATGACGCCGGCGCAGTCGCGCAGAACGGCATCTTCAACAATGCCTCGCAGCATTGGAACCACATGCAGTTCTGGGAAATGATGGGCCCGGGCGGCAATGCCCTACCTGGCGCGCTTGAAAAGGCCATCGTCGAGAGCTTTGGATCCGTGGACGAGTTCAAGTCCCAGTTCGCCGCCGCGGGCGCCGGTCAGTTCGGCTCTGGCTGGTGCTGGCTGGTAAAGGATACCGACGGTTCCCTGAAAGTCACCAAGACCGAGAACGGGGTGAACCCGCTTTGCTTCGGCCAGACGGCCCTGCTCGGCTGCGACGTGTGGGAGCACTCCTACTATATCGACTTCCGCAACAAGCGCCCCGCCTACCTGTCGAACTTCCTCGACAAGCTGGTGAACTGGGAAAACGTGGCCTCGCGCCTGTAACAGCACAGATAGCTAGGTTTTCCACCCCTCGGGTTTTCCCGGGGGGTGTTTCGTTTTTGAATGCCAGTGGTTTGGACCGTCAAGCGGATAGCTGATGTTGAAAGGGGACTTGGCCCCCTCGCGCTCTTTCGAGCGCTCCCCCCAGGATACTTCCGGAAAGAGGAAATGGGCGCGGAGTTCGTTCATCTTTCCTGAAAATACCTCCGCCGGAGGCACAATCCGCAGGATCGTTCACGTGCGCGCCCTCGAACTGAAACTTTGTCCGATATGCATGATGACACGCTGCGAGCTCATGGCATGAAATTGTCCCAACCTGGCTTGCGCCTGCGGTTCTTGCGTGATCGACAGAGCGGAAAGGGAGAGCGCCATAAGTGACACGCAGCGCGGCATTCTGGCAATGATCGGAGCCTGCACAATCTGGGGGCTGTCGCCGCTCTTCTACAAGCTGCTGGCCCATGTGCCACCGCTGGAGGTGCTGAGCTATCGCACGCTCTGGCCGCTTGGCCTGTTTGGCGCGATTCTTGCCATTCAGGGGCAGCTTGGCCGACTTCGTGCTTTTCTCGGCCGCCGCTGGCCGATTGTCGCCCTTGCTGCCATCATGATCTCGATAAACTGGGGCTTCTATATCTGGTCGATTCAGGTCGAGCGGGCGATGGAAGCCTCGCTCGGCTATTACACCTTCCCACTGGTCGCGGTGCTGATGGGGGTGGTGGTCTTCGGCGAGCGTCTAGCACTTCTGCAATGGCTGGCGGTCGGAATGGCAACGGCGGGCGTGCTGGTGTTGACCTTCGGCCTTGGCCTCGTTCCCGTTGTCGCACTGATCCTTGCGGTGACCTTCGGCTTCTATGGTCTGATCAAGAAACGTCTGCAAAGCGGGGCGATGATTTCGGTCACGGCTGAAGTGTTGCTGCTCTCGCCCTTGGCCACCGGCTGGCTGATCTGGCTGGCAAGCAGTGGCAGTGGCGGGCCGCAGGCGACGGGTTGGGAGACGCAGCTCCTGCTCGCGCTCTCCGGTCCGATGACGGCGGGGCCGTTGATCCTGTTCTCCTATGCCACCCACCGGGTGAATCTGGCGACGGTCGGGCTCCTGCAATACCTGAACCCGACACTGCAATTCCTCTGCGCGGCGCTGGTCTTTGGCGAGCCGTTCACCCGCTGGCACGGCCTCACCTTTGCCCTGATCTGGGCGGCGCTAGCCCTCTATTCCGCTCAGGCGTTGCGGGCCGATCGCGCTGCGCGCAGGCGTGCCATCAATGCCTCCAGATCCGAGACGGTCTGAACGAAATCGAGAATGCCGGCCTCGGCAAAGCCCTGATCCACGACATGCCGCATCAGCGCGGTGAGTGGCGCCCAGTAGCCGGCGGTATCGAAGAGCAGGATCGGCTTGTCGTGCAGGCCGAGCTGGGCCCATGTCAGCACCTCGAAAAACTCGTCGAGCGAGCCCGCACCGCCCGGCAGCACGACAATGGCATCGGCATTCATGAACATGACCTTCTTGCGTTCATGCATCGTCTCGGTGACGATGAAGCTTGTAAGATCACGTTTGCCGACTTCGCGCTTGAACAGATGTACGGGAATGACCCCGAATGTCTCTGCGCCACCGATCTGCGCCGACCGGGCGACGCGCCCCATCAGGCCGATATCGCCCGCGCCATAGACCAGCCGCCAGCCCTCCTGGGCAATGGCCGTGCCGAGCGCTTCTGCGGCCTCGGCATAGGCCGGATCGGTCCCGTCGCGGGAGCCGCAATAGACGCAAATGGAAAAGTTTTGTGACATAGCTGCAAGCCCCTGAGGTTACATCCTTTCGTTTCGTGATAGCGGGCTTGCTATTGGCACTCAACCCGCGCAGGGGAGGAGGTAGGGCTGCCTTGGGGAAGGAAGAAATGTCTGTAAAGGAAACGCTTGGGCGTACAGGCGGCATCGCGGCTATGGCTGCGGCAGTTGCTGCTGCGGGCCTGGCCTATTTCCTTTATCTGGGACAAACGCCCGAAAACCCGGCGCCCGTAACGCAGTTGCCGATGGATGCAGCGCAGCCTGAAGGGCTGTCGGGATCCGGGCCTGTGCCCGCGCAGCCCGACAGCAGCGCAGCTCCTCCACCCGCGACCGCATCTTCCGGCGAGGCGACCGCCGTTCCCGAGAATGCTCCGGCCGCCGTGGCAGATGCCGATTCGGAAAAGGTGGCCACCGAAGAGAGCCCGGACGCCAAAGAGGATACCGCTGCGGATGCCCCCGCAATCGAGTTGCCGCGTTTCAGCGATATGCGGCTCGATGCCGAGGGGACGGCCGTGATTGCGGGGACAGCACCGGCTGATTTCGAGGTTCAGGTCCGGGAGGGGGAGATCGCGCTTGCGTCTGCAAAGGCGAATGCGTCGGGCGATTTTGCCATGGTTTTCTATCTGCCTCCGACCGGTGCTGCCCGCGTTCTCTATCTCGTGGCGGTTGATGAAAAGGGGCGGGAATATCGCTCCGAACAAAGCGCCATCCTGACCCCGCCGGTGGCGCCCGCCCCGGTTCCCGAGGAGGTCGAGGTAGCTGCTGCCGAGGCAATTGCCCCCGATCAGGCACGGCTTCCGGGGGCGGCGGATGTGCCCGATGCAGAGGGCGCTTCGGCGGGCAAGGAACCGTCCGAAACGGCCGCGCGCGGGACGGAGCAGGCGCAGGAGGAAACCGCCGAACTGCCCGCTGTTGCAGATGTGGCGAAGCCGCAAACGGCCGAAGGCGATACGGTTGCTGGCGATACGGTTGCAGCGGAGACGCCGGGCAAAGAAGCGGCCGAGACCACGGCGCAGGCACCCGACGAGCCGGCTGTCGAGCCTGCGGAAGAGACGCTGGTTGCGGAACAGCCCGAACCGGTCGGATCGGTGAGTGAAGCCACGTCCGACGCGGTGCCGACCGTCCTTCTGGCAGGCCATGAAGGTGTGGAATTGCTGCAACCCGCGACTGCCAGCATGGAGCGGCTGCTGGACCGGGTTGTCATCGACATCATCAGCTATTCCGACGATGGCAGCGTATCGCTTTCCGGGCGAGCGGCTATGTCGATGCCAAGGGCGGACCGGGTGCAGGTCTACCTGAACAACAAGCCGGTTCAGACTACGGCCATTGCGCTGGATGGCAGCTGGAAGATGCGCCTGCCGCCGGTGAAACCGGGCATCTACACCCTGCGTGTCGATCAGGTGGACGCAGCCGGCGGGGTCGTCGCGCGTTTCGAGACCCCCTTCAAGCGCGAAGATCCGATGGACCTGGCGCGGATGACACCGACCGATCTTGTGCCGGGCGGTCTGGCCGCTTCGGTCATCACCGTGCAGCCGGGCTACACGCTGTGGGGCATTGCAACGGATCGCTATGGCAGCGGTTTCGACTACGTCCAAATCTTCGAGGCCAACCGGAACCAGATCCGCGATCCGGACCTGATCTATCCGGGGCAGGTGTTCGATCTGCCTGACAAGGAAGAAGACCCGGCGGAGTGAGGGGTACCTAGAGCGTGTCGCGTTTAATCGGCCTCATAGCCTGCGGCTTTGAAGTAGTTGTAGCATTCTTCGTCCGAGAAGAGGTTGCAGACCTGTCCGACG
>NZ_FNEK01000017.1 GCF_900099935.1 Aliiruegeria lutimaris
CCAATTCGCCGAGTGTGATCTCTCCCTTGTCGGCGATGCGCGCCTCAATCCAGCCGGTCACGCCGGCCAGTTTGCGGTGACCACCTCCGTTACCTTGCGGTCGTGGTGTCAGTGATCCGGTTTCCCGCCGCAGCTTGATCAGATCGTTCACAAATCTCGGCGAAACCCGGAAGTGCCGCGCCGCCTCGCGGTGCCCGTGACCTTCATCGACAAAAGCGACGACGCGCTCGCGTAGCTCTATTGGATGTGGTTTGCACATCTGAGACCCCTATATCTGCCTCAACAGAAGGGAATCACATCACAACCAATCTGGGAAGCCTGAATCAGATAGGCCGCGACACGCTCTAGAACGTCTGCTGGTAGATCCCGCCGAAAGAGCGGGAACAGCGCCGGGTTGCCGGAATAGCCGCCGTCCCAGAATGCCTCTACCTGCCCGGTTCTGCCGTCATGCACCTCCACCGCCTGGAAGATTGAGGGCAGGCAGCCGGACGCTAGGATCGTGCTGGTCGAGATCTCCTCACCCTCGAAGACCCGGATCTTGCCGCTGCGCACATTGGTCGCCGAGATGAACAGTGCCGGCCCGGTCTCCGCGCAAACCCTGTCGAAGGCGAAGCGCACAACGATCCGCTCCAGCGGGTTGGTATAGAACGGCCCGTAGGCATAGGGGCTGATCACCCGGCTCGCCATGTCCGCCATGCTGAAAAGCGGCGAACTCTCCAGCACGGCCGAATAGATCTCGCTCGGCGGTGCAAAAGGCGCGAACCAATGCGTCAGCCGCAGATCCTGCACACCAGCCACCTGGTGCCAAAGCCAGTCGAGATTGGCCTTGGCCGCCGCCCGGTCCTGTCCCTTGCCATCGGCCACCAGCCCCGCCTTCAGCGCCGCGCCATTCAGAGCGCCCGCCGACGTTCCCGAGATCCCGGCGATCTCGATATCCTCGTCTTCCAGCAACCGGTCGAGCACACCCCAGGTAAAGGCACCATGCGCCCCACCACCCTGCAGCGCCAGGTTGATCCGTTTCACCGCCCCCATGGCATCCTCTTTCCGGAAATATCCCGGGGGGAGGCGCGGCTCCGCCGCGCCCGGGGGGCAGCGCCACCCGCCCCCGATCGGCTCACAGCGCCGTCCAGCCGCCGTCGACGCTGATCGTCGTACCGGTGATCTGATCGGCCGCGGGCGAGCTGAGGAACACACAAGTCCCGCCCAACTGCTCCACAGTCGCGAACTCCTTCGACGGCTGGCGCTGCAGCATCACCTCGCGGATCACCTGCTCGCGATCCATGTTGTATTCCTTCATCGTGTTCGGGATCTGCGCCTCCACCAGCGGCGTCAGAACATAGCCCGGGCAGATCGCGTTGGCAGTGATCGGCTCTTGTGCCGTCTCCAGCGCCACCGTCTTTGTCATGCCCACGACGCCATGCTTTGCCGCTATATAGGCGGACTTGAACGGCGAGGCCGTCAACCCGTGCGCCGAGGCGATATTGATCACCCGGCCCCAGCCGGCCGCACGCATCTTGGGCAAGGCAGCAGCGGTGGTGTGAAATGCCGAGTTCAGGTTGATCGCGATGATCGCGTCCCATTTCTCCACCGGGAACTCGTCGATCGGCGCCACGAACTGGATGCCGGCATTGTTGATCAGAATGTCGCAAGCGCCGGCCTGCTCGATCAGTTCCCGGCACTCCTCGCCCTTCGACATGTCCGCCTTGATGTAACGCGCCTGAACGCCAGTCTCGTTGGCAATCTCAGCAGCCAGCGCGTGATCCTCTTCCCTGTCGGTAAAGGAATTCAACACCACGTCGGCGCCCGCCCGCGCCATTTCCCAGGCCACGCCAAGCCCGATCCCCGAATTCGATCCCGTGATAACGGCTGTCTTTCCCTGAAGGCTCATTTCCCTCTCCCTGTCTTGTTTGCCCGGAGCATACATGCTGCGCGCGCGAAATAAAGAAACAGGAGAGATTCGCGACAGGCCCCCAGCAACGTCAGAGACCACGTCCCTCACGTCAGAACCGTTCGCGTCCTGCCCATCTTTTCTGCAGGCCGAGACGGCACCCGACCAAAAAAAACGCCCGCACAAGGCGGGCGCTAAGTCATTGAGGCAGGTTTCATACAGGCAAGAAACCTATCGAGCAGTACATTCTTTATACGCAACCCGGCTGCGTACGCCAAGTTAAAAGTTTGAAATGGTTGACTTGCGCGGCTACGCTCTGCCCAAGAATACAAGGGCAGAGAGGGATTGTTGCCAAAATGCGACCCCATTTTTTCGAACGCGGGCGGTTTGCCGCTTGCGCAATCGCGTTTTTTCTTTCGGGGGGATTCGCTCAGGCGGACTCAGCGCATGGCATAGCTATGTATGGCGATCCGGCGCTTCCACCGGATTTTGTGTCCCTTCCATATGTGAACCCGGAGGCGCCCAAGGGCGGACGGATCGTGCTTTCCGAGGTCGGGGGCTATGACAGCCTCAACCCGTTCATCCTCAAGGGCAGTTCCGTCTATGGGCAACGAAATTACGGCTACGAAAGCCTGATGGGTCGCAATTGGGACGAACCCTTCACGCTTTACGGACTTCTGGCCGAATCGGTCGAGACCGGCCCGAACCGCGAATGGGTCCGGTTCACGCTCCGGCCCGAGGCGCATTTCTCCGATGGCTCTCCGGTCACGGTGGAGGATGTGCTGTGGTCTTTCGAGACACTCGGCACGCTCGGCCACCCGCGCTATCACGGCGCCTGGGAAAAGATCGAGACAGCCGAGGCTTTGGACGACCGCACGGTGCGCTTCACCTTCAACACCGAGGATAACGAACTGCCGCTCATTCTCGGGCTGCGGCCGATCCTGAAGAAAGCCACCTATGAGGACCGCGCCTTCGATGAAAGCTCGCTGGAGGCGCCCGTTGGCACCGGGCCCTACGTGATCGCCGATTTCGAGCCTGGCCGTTTCGTTACCCTCAAGAAAGATCCCGATTGGTGGGGCGCCGATCTGCCCTTCAACCGCGGGCAGCATAATATCGACGAGATCCGCTACGAGTGGTTCGGCGATGGCGATGTCGCCTTCGAGGCGTTCCGCGCCGGGGAAATCTCGTCCAACCGCGAGGGCAACCTGTCCAAGTGGAAGACCGCCTACGATTTCCCCGCCGTCCAGAATGGCGAGATCATCAAGACCGAGATCCCCCATCAGCGCCCCTCCGGCATCCAAGGCATGGTCATGAATACCCGTCGCGCGCCCTTCGATGACTGGCGCGTGCGCGACGCGCTGATCCACGCGTTCAACTTCGAGTTCATCAATAACGCGATCAACGCCGGGGAAGAGCCGCGTATCCGCTCCTATTTCTCCAACTCGGTCCTGGGCATGTCCGACGGCCCCGCCGAGGGCAAGGTCCGCGAATTGCTGGAACCCTTCGCAGACGAATTGCTGCCCGGCGCGCTCGAAGGCTACGCCCTGCCCGTCTCCGATGGCTCGGACGCCAATCGACAGAACACGCGGAGAGCGTTGAAGATCCTCGCCGATGCCGGCTGGACAGTTCAGGATGGCGTGATGACCAATGCCGATGGCGAGACGCTCGAATTCGACATCCTGCTGCGCTCCGGCGCGACCCAGACCATCAATATCGCCGAGATCTTCTCCCAGCAGCTCAAGCGGATCGGTGTTGTGGCCAACCTGGTGACGGTGGATGCTGCGCAATACAAGGAACGCACCCAGGAATACGATTTCGACATGGCCTATTACATTCGCCTGATGTCGCTTTCCCCGGGCAACGAGCAGAACCTTTACTGGGGCGCCGAGGGCGTGACCAAGCCCGGCACGCGCAACTGGATGGGGATGAACTCGCCCGCTGCCGAGGCCATGATCGACGCGTTGCTCAATGGCAAAAGCCAGGAAGATTTTCGCGCCGCGGCCAAGGCGCTCGACCGGGTGCTGACCACGGGCCGCTACGTGATCCCGATCTGGTACTCGCCGGTTGGCAGGATCGCGCACAAGGCGGAACTGAAATACCCCGTGGGCAAGACACAGATGTATGGCGACTGGATCGGCTTCCAGCCTGATGTCTGGTGGATCGAACCATAACCCCCACATAAGGAAAGCCGCCTGTTTTCAGGCGGCTTTTCCTTTGCATCTCTGGCCAAACCCTTTGCTCAGCGCTGAATGTTCGGCTCGCCCTGCAGCCCGAGCAACTTCCGGAAGGCCGTCCAGTAGAATGGCAGGCGCGGCGGCTCGGCCAGCCCGCGCAGGATCTCTTCGGAATGATCCGGCATCCTGCGCTGTGCGAAATCACGCCCCCAATCGAGGAAGGCGTCCTGATCCTCGGGGCGCAGCCGGCAGGCACTGCCGACCAGGCCGATAAGGGTTTCGGCGGGCGAGTACCATTCGTCCTGAATGCCGCGGACCTTCCAGCGCAGGAACGGACCAAGCGCGCGCATCCAGGCCTTGTCGGAAAAACGGATCAGGATTTCCGCCATCTCGTCGTGGCTGTAGCCGATCAGCGGCGGGAAAGTGTCGAAGAAGATCCCCTGCCCGTCGATCACCGCCAGGTTGCGGATCGAGGGATGGAAACCGACCCGGTCGTCCCGTTCCACTGCCGCTTTCCAGAACGTCGCGATCACCTCTCCGGCCGCTTCCATCAGCGATAATGCCCCGTCCAGATCCGCCTGAAGCATCTGGTCCCGCATCATCGAGGCCGCCGGCAAAGCCTCCTGAACGATCACCGGAACGGTCATCCCCTCGCAGTCCAGCAAGCTCAGCCGGGTCTCTGGCAGCCGGACACCGCAGGCGCCAAGCGCCGCAACGTAGTCGTCATGCGCACGGGCCAGGCGTTCGAGCATCTCCTGCTCGGCCCGGCTTTGATAGACCTTGATCACGGTGCCGAAGAACGGGCCGCGCTCGGGTCGGAATGGGGCACAGAAATAGCCCATCCGGGAAATCGGCTCCCGCGCATCGCCCAAGACTTCGGCGCGCAAAGCGTCAAGCCATTCGGCACTGCCCGGTTCAAGTCCGGTGTTTTCGTCACTCATCGCTGTCACTCTGTCTTGTAAGTCTCGACGGGGCCGCCCTGCTCCACCCAGCCGGTGAACCCTTCGCGAATATGGGCGGCAGGAAAGCCCATATCATTGAGCGTCGCGACAGCAAGCGCGGAACGCCAGCCCGATGCGCAATGGAAGACGAATTTCCTGTCCTCGCCGAAGATCTTCTTGAAATAGGGGCTTGCCGGATCAACCCAGAATTCCATCATGCCGCGCGGGCAATGGAAGGCGCCGGGAATGAAACCAAGCCTCTGGCGCTCCCGCACATCGCGCAAATCGACGATGACCACGTTCGGATCGTTCATCATCGCGATCGCATCGGCCGCAGACAGTTCCTCGATCCGCGCCCGCGCCGCCGCAACCATTTCGGCGGATGTTGTCTTCAGCCTTGTCACCTGTCGTTCCTTTTTATCATCTGTCCGCCTGTCAGGGGCAACGGCTCCACTCGGCAACATAGCCGTCGCGGATCACGTAGATGCCCTGATCCGAGCGCATCAACATAACCCGTTCGGCATAAGTCGTTCCCTCGCCCGAGCATTCCAGATCGTAAAGTACCGCCGGCAGGTCGCGCACATTCACCGGGTTGGTCATCGCACAGCGGTTTTCCACCCCCTCCAGAAACCCGTCGAGGACACCGAGCGCGCCCATATCCGCGCCCAGCGTGCGGCAATCCCAGCCGGCCGAACCCGTGGGATAATACAGACCATCGAATGGCGACTGCGCCTCGGCCACGGCGGCAAAGGCAACCCAGCTGACGACGATTGCGAGGGAATGCTTCATGATGCTCTCCTGATCCGGCCACACCCTAGCAGACCCGCGTGCGCGGCAAAGAAAAAGGGCCACCCGAAGGCGGCCCTTTTCCGAAAAAAGTCTCGTTCGATCAGCGCTTCGAGAACTGGAAGCTCCGGCGGGCCTTGCGGCGGCCGAACTTCTTGCGTTCCACGACGCGGCTGTCGCGGGTCAGGAAGCCCGCGGCCTTGAGCGGCGCGCGCAGGGTGGGATCGTAGAGCTGCAGGGCCTTGGAGATGCCGTGCTTGACCGCACCGGCCTGGCCGGAGAGGCCGCCGCCCTTGACGGTAGCGACAACGTCGAACTCACCGACGACGCCGGCAACCTGGAACGGCTGGTTCAGGATCAGCTGCTGCACCGGGCGGGCGAAATAGACAGTGATGTCACGGCCGTTGACGGTGACCTTGCCGGAGCCCGGCTTGATCCAGACACGGGCGACCGCGTCCTTCCGCTTGCCTGTGGCATAGGAACGACCCAGCTCGTCACGCACGGGATCGCGGTTGACCAGCTCTTCGACGACCGGAGCGGAGCCTTCAGCGACTTCGTTCAGCTCGGCGAGGGATTTGATTTCTTCGACCATGTTCCTCAGCTCCGGGTGTTTTTCTTGTTCATGGACTTGACGTCGAGCACTTCGGGCTGTTGGGCCTCATGCGGATGCTCGGTGCCGGCGTAGACGCGCAGGTTGGTCATTTGCTGGCGGCTCAGGCGGTTGCCCGGCAGCATGCGCTTGACGGCCTGCATGACGACGCGCTCGGGGTACTTGCCCTCGAGGATCTGGCCGGTGGTGCGGGACTTGATGCCGCCCGGGTAACCGGTGTGCCAGTAGTTCGGCTTGGCGCGCTTGTTGCCCGTGATCTGCACCTTCTCGGCGTTGATCACGATGACATTGTCGCCCATGTCCATATGCGGGGTGAAGGTGGCCTTGTGCTTGCCACGCAGACGGTTGGCGATGATCGAGGCAAGACGGCCCAGCACGACGCCCTCGGCGTCGATGATGATCCACTTCTTCTCGATATCCGCCGGAGTCGCGGTATAGGTTTTCATGTTCTTGCTCTTTACGGGTTCGTCTTGGGGGCGCCTTGCGGCACCAGAAACCTTGGATGCGCCGGTTCTAAGGATTTCCACGCGCCGGTCAAGTTGCAAATTATTCAATTAAATTAGCAATTTCAATGTCTTGCAATTATGGTATCATTATACCCCAATTTTCACGCCCTCCCGGACAGATTTCGGGCCAGGAAGCAGATGCTTTCCTGGCCCGTTTCTTCGCTTGAAGGCGGGATCGCTCAGCGACCGACCGACCACCAGCCGCGCCGCTTCGGCTTCGACTCCTCGTCAACTGCCTCGCTCATCGCGGCTTCGGCCTGTTTGCGGTCTGCGTCAGATACCGTTTCCTCGGCTTCTGCCGCGTCTTCCTCCGCAGTCTCTGCGACCACTTCGTCAGCGACGGTTTCCGGCCCGACCGGCGTTTCTTCCGGCGTCGCAGCACCTTCGTCAGCGGTGTCAACGGTTTCCGTTTCACCTGTCTCGGCCTCGGCTTCAGACGCCTCGGCTTCTGGCTCGGGCGTCTCCGCTTCAGCACTCGCCTCCGGCGCTGCGTCTAAGGCGTCTTCAAGCACCGGCTCCGGCGCGGTTTCAGCAGATTCCGAGACGGTCTCCGTGCTGTCTTCCGAAGATGCTTCCCTCGCCTCAACAGGCTCGGCCTCGGTGCTGGAATCGGAGACCTCGTCAGCCGTATCCTCTGCCTTGCCATCACCTTCCGACGCCTCGGATTCCGTGGTGTCATCGGCACTACGCCCAGACCGGCGACGCGAGCGACGACGGCGCGAACGGCCGGATTTCTTGTCCTCCTCGCCGCCTTCGCTCTCGTCGGAAGCCGCATTCTCCTCGTCCGGTTTCGCCTCGTCGGAACTGTCCTCCGAGCCGTTTTCCGACGCCAGGGCGGATTCGTCGCCCTGATTGTCGTCCCCGGAGCCTCCACCACGGCGGCGACGGCGGCGGCGGCGCTTCTTGCGCGACGCACTATCATCTTCGCCATTGCCCTCGGCGGCCTGCGGCGTCTCCTGTGCTTCCTGCGCCTCCAGTGTCTCGTCGTCTTCCTCTTCGACGAAATCAGGCATGTCCGAAGTGTCGATGGAAATCACCGGCGCGGACGGCTCGGGCACCGAGCGGGTGGCGGTCTTGAACTTCTCGATCGAGAAATCGGGCGGGATAAGGCTCGGATCGGCCTCGATGCGCACCGACATACCGTATTGTGCCTCGATGGAGGCCACGTGCTCGCGCTTCTGGTTCATCAGGAAGTTGACGATACTGACCGGGGCCTTGACGAGCACTTCCCTGGAGCGACGGCGTCCGCCCTCCTCTTCCAGCTGGCGTAGGATCTGCAAGCCGATGCTGTCATCCGAACGCAACAGACCGGTGCCGTGGCAGGCCGGGCAAGGCTGCGTGGTCGCTTCCAGCATGCCGGGGCGCAACCGCTGGCGGCTCATCTCCAGCAGGCCGAAGCCCGATATGCGGCCAACCTGGATCCGTGCACGGTCCGTCTTCAGCTTGTCCTTGAAGCGCTTCTCGACAGCGGCGTTGTTCTTGCGCTCTTCCATGTCGATGAAGTCGATCACGATGAGACCCGCAAGGTCGCGCAGGCGCAGCTGCCGGGCAACCTCTTCGGCGGCCTCCAGGTTCGTCTTGAGCGCCGTCTCCTCGATCGAGCCTTCTTTGGTCGCCCGGCCGGAGTTGACGTCGATAGCCACCAGCGCTTCGGTCACGCCGATCACGATATAGCCGCCCGACTTGAGCTGCACGACCGGGTTGAACATGGCGGCCAAGTAGCTTTCCACCTGGTAACGGGCGAAGAGCGGCATCGCCTCGGTGTATTGCTTCACGTTCTTGGCATGGGACGGCATGATCATTTTCATGAAGTCCTTGGCCACGCGGTAGCCCTGCTCGCCCTCGACGAAGACCTCGTCGATATCGCGGTTATACAGGTCGCGGATCGAACGCTTGATGAGGTTGCCTTCCTCGTAGATCGGCGCCGGCGCGATGCTCTTCAGCGTCAGCTCCCGGATCTGCTCCCACAGGCGCTTGAGATACTCGTAATCACGCTTGATCTCGGCCTTGGTGCGCTTGGCACCTGCCGTGCGGATGATCAGGCCTGCGCCCTCGGGCACGTCGATCTCGCCCGCGATTTCCTTGAGCTTCTTGCGGTCCGTCGTGTTGGTGATCTTGCGCGAAATGCCACCGCCACGGGCGGTGTTCGGCATCAGCACGCAGTAGCGGCCCGCGAGGCTCAGATAGGTCGTCAGCGCCGCGCCCTTGTTGCCGCGCTCTTCCTTGACCACCTGCACCAGCATGATCTGGCGGACCTTGATGACCTCCTGGATCTTGTAGCGGCGCATCCGCGGTTTGCGCGGGCGGCGGATCTCTTCCTGGACGTCTTCCTCGGCCACGGACTCGATGTCATGGCCAGGGATGTCCTCCTCTTCGTCCTCGTCATCGGAAGCGTCCTCTTCGTCGGAGTCCGTTTCCTCCTCCGCAGCGGAGTCTTCAGAGGAATCGGCGCTTTCGCCGACATCTTCATCCTCTTCAACGGCCTCGGCAGTGGCGTCTTCGTCGCTCTTCGGCGTTTCGGCAGCTTCCGCCGAAGCGGCTTCGGCCTCATCCGTCTCATCAGCGCCCGGAGCGTCGGTTTCCTCCGCATCCTCAACAACTGTCTCTTCGGCCTCCTCCTCGGAGGTTTCCGGATCGCCGTCTTCAACGATCTCGGACGTCACGACATCCGCCGGATCGTCTTCAAGACGCGCCGCCATGGTCCGTCCTGGCTTGTCCTCGTCATCGGACTCGCCTTCCGCCTCCGGGGTCTCGTCGTTGCCCGCGGCCTCCTCGGTACCCTTGGCAGGTTCGACGCCCTCTGCGTCTTCCACCGCCTCAGCCGTTTCGACGGCATCTTCGCCAGCGGCTTCCGGCGCCAAAACTTCCGCTTCATCCGCAGCGGCTTCCGGCGCAACGTCTTCCGAGTCAGGTGCTGCGGCCTCGGTGGGAGCCTGCTCCGGCTCCTCCTTCGTGTCCTCGGCCTGCTCCGGCGCATCGACGATTTCTGCCGTCTCCTCGGCTTGGTCCGGCTCTGCCTCGTCGGCAACCTTCGAATCCTCGGGGGAGGCATTCGCCTCCGTCGGCGTGTCTTCAGCCGCCGCCGTATCGACCGCGACCGGCTCGCCGATCTGGGCGGAGAAACTTCCGTCCTCGATCACCTCGACGGGGGCAACAAGGCCGATAACGTCTTCCGACTCGTCACCGAGATCGACGACATCCATGCCTTCGATCCCCACCGGGCGGGTATCCGTCTCGGCGCTCTGGTTCTCATCCTTGCGGTTGCGATTGCGTGACCGCGAGCGGCGCGAACGGGAACGGGATTTCTTCTGTTCCTCGCTGTCCTCGTCCTCTTCGTCACGGTTCGCTTCCCGCTCCTCGGCGAGCAGCGCTTTCCGGTCGGCCACCGGGATCTGGTAGTAATCCGGGTGAATCTCCGAGAAGGCCAGAAAACCATGCCGGTTCCCGCCATAATCGACAAAGGCCGCCTGGAGAGAGGGCTCCACGCGCGTCACTTTTGCCAGGTAGATATTTCCGGCTAGTTGCCGCTTGTTGACGGACTCGAAATCGAACTCGTCAACCTTGTTTCCATCCACCACGACAACGCGGGTCTCTTCCGCGTGTGTGGCGTCGATGAGCATCTTCTTTGCCATGTAATTCTTTCGCACCCGGGCGGTGCCTGCGTCCGGTCAGGCGCAGGTGGAGAGCTGGGGTGATATGCTGAGGCGGGAACGGCGTGCACGACAAAAGCGGCAGCGGCGCGCTCTCGCGCCCTGCCTGCTCCTCGAATATCCAACGCGCGTTCCATCGCGGTTCTTGTTCTCCGATGCCAAGGCAATTCGTTACCCGACACCTATTCATGGTTCCGCCCGGGGCCGTGCCGCGGGCCTTGGTCTGACCTGACCGGTACGCTGTCCCGTTTCCTGCCGGCAATCGGCCAGCCCAGGTTCGGCACAGTGAAATTTGAGGCGGTCTCTCGGGGCAACAACATGGCTCCCAGAGGCCGATAGCACCGACCTTATCGGCAGGACTGGGGATAACACAATCGGAAAGTGTGGAATCTTGCGCGCGAATGCCGAGTCTCGAAACGTGAAACGCCCCGCAGAGGCGCCACCGCCCAATGGTCGGCGGCGCGTCAGCGCCAGAGGCCGAGGGCAATCCCCCGCTCCGCCTCCGCCCCCGGCCGCAGCCGCTTCGGGCCGCACTCATTCTGAAACTAGAGCAGCCCCTGCGCCTCTACTGCCTCGCGCAGATTGCGGAAGATACCCTGCCCGAGCGCTGGCAAGGCCGCGCTTGGCGGCCGCAGGTCCGGTACCTGGCTCACCCGGCAGCCAGCCGCGACGGCCGCGGCAACGCCCTTGTCGCTATCCTCGAAGGCATAGCAGTCGCCAGGCGCCACCCCTGCCCGCGCCGCCCCCAACAGGTACGGCGCCGGGTCCGGCTTGTGCGCAGCGACGCAATCACCGCCCACCAAATCCCGAAAATGTTCCAGCAACCCGGCCCGTTCGAGCTGGTCCCGTGCCATGTCCGTGCGCGTCGAGGTGACGACCACCATCGTCATGCCCTTCGCCCCGAGCTCTGCGATCAGCGCCTTCACCCCCGGCTTCACCGGCACGTCCTTCGACACAAGGCTCCGGAACAGCACGCCCCATTCCTCCTGGAAGCGGTCGGCATCGGCAATGCCCGCACCTTGCAGGCTCAGCCTCGTCTGCGCGCCGCTGGAGCCGACCAGCGACAGGAAAAACGGCTCCGCACGCGCCCGTTCCAGAGCGTGGCCGGAGGCGATCTGCAAAAAGCTGTCCAGGGCCACGCGCTCGGTATCGAGCAGCAGCCCGTCCATGTCGAACAGGAGTGCGGTCATTTCAGAGGTAATCCGATCGTTGCAAGCCGTATTTGGCCATCTTCTCGTTGAGAGTGCGCCGCGGCAGGCAAAGCTCCTCCATGACAGAGACGATCGATCCCTTGTGCCGCCGCATCGTGTTGTCGATCAACATCCGCTCGAACGCCTCGACATATTCCTTCAGCGGTTTTCCTTCCGTCGTCATCACAGGCTCGACGCTCTCGCTCTCCGCCATCAGCAGCGAGGCGATAGTGCCCGAGCCGCGCCGGCTCTGCAGGACCGCCCGCTCGGCCACGTTGGTCAACTGGCGCACATTGCCCGGCCAGGGCGCCTGCAACAGCTGCGCTGCCTCCTGCGCGCCAACCTCGGGCGCCTCGCAGCCATATTCATCCGCGAATTGGTCGGCAAAGCGGGTGAAAAGCTGCAGGATATCCTCGCCCCGCTGGCGCAGCGGCGGCAGCGTGATCCGCATCGCGGCCAGCCGGTAGAACAGGTCGGGCCGCAGCACGTCCTCGCTGGTCTTGCCCTGCTCCTGCAGGTTCGACACCGCAACGATCCGGGTCTCCGCCGGGCTGCCCTGGTCATTGATGAAGGTCAGCAGCCGCGCCTGCACATTGCTGTCGAGCGCCTCGATATCCTCAAGGCAAAGCGTGCCGCCGCGCGCCTGTTCCACCAACGGCAGAACCGCCGCATCGGGATCGCCTTCGAAAAGCTGCGTCGACATCTCGTCGGCCGGATAGGCGCCGCATTGCACCAGAACGAAGGGCTTGCTCGCCCGCGCGCCCACCGCGTGCAGCGCGTGCGCCGCCAGAGTCTTGCCGGTGCCCGTCTCGCCATCGATCAGCACATGTCCGTCCGCCTGGCCGAGATCGAGAATATCCTCGCGCAAACGCTCCATCGCGGGGCTCGCGCCGATCAGCTTGTCCATGATCTGCGTGCCGCCCGACAGGTCGCGTCTGAGCGCGCGCGCATCCAGCGCCAGCCGGCGTTTCTGCGTGGCCTTCTTGGCCAGTTCCGTCATCTGGTCCGGGTTGAAGGGCTTTTCGAGGAAATCGAACGCACCGACCCGCATCGCCTCCACCGCCATCGGCACGTCGCCATGGCCGGTGATGATGATCACCGGCAGCGCCGAATCCTGGCTCATCAGCCGCTTCAGAAAGGCCATCCCGTCCATGCCCGGCATACGCACGTCGGAAACGACAACACCCGGATAATCCGGGCCGATCCGCTTCAACGCTTCCTCGGCCGTCGCAAAGGTCTCGGTGTCGAAGCCGGAGAGGGCAAGCCACTGGCTGATCGACTGCCGCATGTCCTGCTCGTCATCGACGATCGCGATCTTCATTGCCTTGGCCATGATGCCACCTTTCTGGTCACGTTATCGCACATTACTCTGCCGCCTCCCGCTTCGCCTTCAGGATCGGCAGCTGAACTTCGAAAACGGCGCCGCCATCCGGGCCGTTCCAGGCAGTCAGGCGGCCACCGAAATCGTTGACGATCCCAGAGGAGATCGCCAGGCCCAGCCCGACTCCCTCTCCGGGTTGTTTTGTTGTGTAGAAGGGTTCGAAGAGCGATTCCAGATCCGCAATTCCGTGACCATTGTCGTGCACGCTCAGGATCGCGGTCTCGCCGGCCGACAGGATCAGCTCGATCTGCGGCTCCTCGGCCTCCTTGGTCGCGTCGATGGCATTGCGGAACAGGTTGATGAAGACCTGTTCCAGCCGAAGCCTGTCGCACATCACCATGACCGGCTGGGCCGGCATCGTGCGGCTGATCGCGACGCGGCGGCTCTTGAGCTGCGGCTCCATCATCGCCAGCCCCTCTGACACGGCCTCGCGCATGTCCAGCGGCTCGAAGGCCTCCTCCCCCTTGCGGGCATAGGATTTGAGCTGTCGCGTGATCGCCCCCATCCGTCCGATCAGGTCGTCTATCCGCTGGAAGGAACTCAGCGCCTCCTCGGTCCGCTTGCGCTGCAACAACAGCCGCGCGCCGGCCAGGTAGGTCTTCATCGCCGCGAGCGGCTGGTTCAACTCGTGGCTGACCGAGGCCGACATCTCGCCGAGTGCCGCCAGCTTGGAGCTCTGCGCCAGCGTCTGCTCGGCCACTTGCAGGTTCTTCTCTGCCCGCTCCCGCTCGGCAATCTCGCGTTGCAACCTCTGGTTGAGCACACGCAACTCCGCCGATTCCCGCTGGAACAGCCGCGAACGCGATTGCGCCTTGCGGCTCATGAAATAGAAGGCCGCCGCCAGAAGCAGCGCAAACCCCATTATCTCCAGCGCCAGAACCCCGTTCACCCGCTCCCGCACAGAGGCATAGGTGGTGAAACCCACAATCCGCCAGCCCTGGAACGGAATCCGCGCCTCCGAGCGCATCACCGCCTCACCAAGGATATAGGCATCCGGCATGGTCAGCGACCAATCCGTGGTGGCGTGCAGCGCCCGCGCGATGGCCGAAGGCGCCGATTGCGCCGCCAGCGCCTCTTCCACCGTGCGCCCGCGCCAGCGCGGCTCCGTCGCCAGGATGATGGATCCCTCGCTATCTGTCACCAGCACGGCATCCGCGATCCCCGCCCAGGAACTCTCGAATTTCCGCAGGTCGACCTCGACCACGATCACACCGATCACCTCGCGATCCGAGGTAATGCGCCGCGAATAGGTGAACTCCTTTACGCCCGTGTCCATCTCCACCAGCGAGAACACGGTGTCATTGGAGCGGATCGCGTCGATGAAATAGGGCGATGAGCGATGCGGCGAGCCAAGCTGGCTGCGATCCGTCGCCGCCACCACCCGTCCATCGGCATCCAGCATCATCAGCGAGGCCGCCCCGATCTCGTCCCGAAACGAGATCAGGCGTTGCGAGCTCTGGGTAAAATCGCCCGAATTCAGCGCCCCGATCAGTGCCGGGTCCTGCGCGAGCAGGAGCGGCACCACGGATGTCCGTTGCAACTCGCTGATAACGTTACCGGAATAGAGCGCAAGCCGCAGCTCTGCCCGGTTCCGCGTTGTCTCGGTAAACCGGTCGCTCAACCACAGGTTGGTAACGTAGAGAGTCACCCCCGCCGCAACGAGGATCAGCACCACGACGACACGCAGCCGCCATGGCGTGTTTTCCTCGACCGTATCAGGAAGGTTCGGGGTTATGGACATGCACGAAACTTAGGCGATAAGGGACCGAAACCCAAGGGAATAGCGCAGGCAACTCACCCAACCGGAGCCATGCGTGACAGCAGGATGTGATCACGATTCCGCCAGCCTGCGGCGCCAGAAAAACCACGGAACTCGTTGCGTCTTCTTCTGACCCAAAATATCCTGGGGGGGAGCGCTCGCCAGAGCGCGTGGGGGGCAACGCCCCCCGCCAAAACCCTCAACCCGTACAAACATCGCCTCAGGCGTCGGCCAGCATCTCCGTGAGCGCGGTGAACATCGCCAGCCCATCGGTCCCGCCATGCATCGGATCGATCGCGCGCTCCGGATGCGGCATCATCCCCAGCACCCGCCGATTGGCCGAGAATATCCCGGCAATATCGCTGGCAGAGCCATTGGGGTTGTCGATGTAGCGGAAGGCGACGCGCCCGTCGCCATCGAGCCGGGCGATGGTCTCGGCATCAGCCTGGTAATTGCCGTCGTGATGCGCGATCGGAATCGTGATCTCCGCGCCCGCGTCATAACCCGACGTATAGGGGGACTGGTTGTTCTCGACCCGTAGCCCGACCGGTTTGCAGACGAAATGCAGGTTGGCGTTGCGCATCAGCGCGCCCGGCAGCAACCCCGTCTCAAGAAGAACCTGGAAGCCATTGCAAATGCCCAGAACATGGCCGCCGCGCTCGGCAAAGGCCTTCACCTCCCGGCAGATCGGCGCGTTGGCCGCGATCGCTCCGCAGCGCAGGTAGTCGCCAAAGGAAAACCCGCCTGGCAGGCCGATCACGTCCAGCCCGTCAGGCAGCGACGTGTCGCGGTGCCAGACGCGGTGAACCTCGAAACCGGCGGCTTCGAAGGCAACGGCGAGGTCGCGGTCGCAATTGGATCCGGGGAAGGTGACGACGGCAGCGCGCATGTGGGTCGGGCTCCTCAGCTCAGGAAATCGGTGATGACGGCAACGCCCGGCGGCGTCGGGCCGTCAAAGGCGGAAAGTTCGGCGGAGGCGTCCGAGAGGCGGACGCGACGAGAGATCAGCGGCGACAGATCGAGCTGCGAGGCCTCCAGCAGGCTCAAAAGACTCGGGTAGCGCCAGGCGGGCATGCCACGGGTGCCAAAGACGGCGAGTTGCCCGGAATAGACGGCATCCATCGGGATCGGCATGGTCGCATGCGCTCCGGTCGGCATGCCGACCTGAACCATGCGCCCCATTTTACCAAGGGATTTCAGCGCACTTACGGTAGTTTCTTCAATTCCGAGCGCCTCGATGGCGACATCGGCCCCACCGCCGGTCAGGTCCCGCACCGCCGCGGCCGCATCGGTCGAGGCCGCGTTGACGCCCGCCTCGGCGCCGAGGCGCATGGCGTAGTCGAGCTTCTCCTGGATCACGTCGACAACGACGACCTTTGCCCCGAGCGCCTTGCCAAGCATCGTCACGGAAAGGCCAACACCTCCGGCACCGAACACCGCGAGCCACTCGCCGGGGGCAATCGCGGCCCGCCCCGTCAGCGCATGCCACGCGGTCGTGACGCGACATCCCATGGCTGCAGCCAGCGCCGGCTCCATCCAGGGCGGCAGCGCGGTCAGGTTGGTATCGGCAAATGGCACGGCAACCAGTTCCGCATAGGCACCATCCTGCGTGAAGCCGGGGAGCGCCTGGTCCGGACAGATCGTCTGCCGGCCACTGGAACAGGCCGGGCAATGGCCGCAAGCAAGAATGAAGGGCGCGATTACACGGTCGCCGAGCTTCCACTGCGAAACGCCCTGCCCGACGGCGACCACTTCGCCACAATATTCATGGCCGGGGATCTGCGGCAAACGAACCGGGTCCGCCCCGGTCCAGACATGCCAGTCCGACCTGCAGATGCCACAGGCCAGCACCCTGAGCACCACGCCCCCCGGCGGCGGCGTGGGATCGGGGCGCACGCCGATCTCGAGCGGTGCGCGATAGCCTGTCAGCAAAGCCGCCCGCATCAGGCAATCTCGATTGAGTAGCTCTCGATCACCGTGTTGGCGAGCAGCTTCTCGCACATCTCCTTGACCGCGATCTCGGCGGCGGCGGCATCGGTCTCGGCGAGGTCCAGTTCGATCACCTTGCCCTGACGCACGGCATCGACGCCCTGGAAACCCAGCGAGCCGAGCGCGGATTTCACCGCCTCGCCCTGCGGATCCAGAACGCCGGTTTTCAGCATGACGGTAACCTTGGCCTTCATTTCTGCTCGTCCTTCAGTCTTCTGCCAGTCTTACGTGGCTGCGCCCCTCCGATGAGGAGCACAGGCTTTCAATTGATCAGCGTGGGCTTGCCAATCGGAGTAGCGTTGTTCGGCAGAACGCCAAGACGCCTGGCCACCTCGGTATAGGCATCGGCAAGGTTGCCGAGGTCGCGCCGGAATACGTCCTTGTCGAGCTTCTGACCGGTTTCCATATCCCACAGGCGGCAGGAATCGGGGCTGATCTCGTCGGCCACGACCAGGCGCATGAAATCGCCATCCCAGATTCGTCCGATCTCGATCTTGAAATCGACCAGTTTGATTCCGACACCCATCATGATGCCCGAGATGAAGTCGTTCACGCGGAGCGCCAGCGCGACCATGTCGTCCATGTCCTGCTGGGTGGCCCAGCCAAAGGCGATGATATGCTCCTCGGTGACCAGCGGGTCGCCTAGCGCATCGTCCTTGTAATAGAATTCCACGATCGGGCGCGGCAGCGGCGTGCCTTCGGCAATGCCCAGACGCTTGGAGATCGAGCCGGCGGCGACGTTGCGCACGACAACCTCAAGCGGAATAATCTCAACGGAACGAATGAGTTGCTCGCGCATATTGATTCGCTTAATGAAGTGCGTCGGCACCCCGATATCGTTCAGCCCCTTCATGAAGAACTCGGACAGGCGGTTATTGAGCACCCCCTTGCCCTCGATCACGTCCTTCTTCTCGGCATTGAAGGCGGTGGTGTCATCCTTGAAGTATTGCACGAGCGTTCCCGGCTCGGGCCCTTCATAGAGAATCTTGGCCTTGCCCTCGTATATTTTCTTGCGACGTGCCATGGGATCCTTTCATCGGCCATTCGGGGACGTCCCGCGGCCGGTTCCGATTGGCCCTATAGTGCATGGGCTCTCATGTCGCAAGCATGGTGCCTCATGCGGCGCGATCGGTTGACACGCCCGCCGTGGTGACAGACGCTTGAAACAGCCTGGCCGGAAGAGTGACAGGCATTAACAGATGGGGGTGCGGGCAGATGACTGAAGATTTCGCGCTTATCGACTTCGCGCTCACGGCGCGCGCACCGGCCGAGGTAGCCGAAGCCATCGGCCAGGTCCGAGCGGCAAGACCCGCCACGCCGGCCCCGGAGGCGCCTGCCCGTCGCGGGATACTGTCCCGCCTGCTGGGGCGCGGCGGCACCGCCAGAAATGCGTCTTCCGGCGGCCCGAAACTGCGCATTCAGCCCGCGGACACCCTCGCCCCGCCGCCGCTCGCACGGATCGTGCTGGCGGATATGGGGTTCGCCAGCAATGGCGGGCCGGTCCGCCTCACCGGCCCGCTCGGTGCAGCCGGCCTGACCCTGATCGAATTTCGCGAAGGCGACGGGGACACATCCGGCTTTTGCGAGGCGCTGAGCAAGGCGCTCAAGGGCGACGAGATCTTCTATTTCCGCCATTCCGGCAGCCGCCATCCCGGCGCCCATTTCGCCTTCCATGTCTACCAGGACGGACGCGTCACGCGGCGCGCGGTCTCCGTCAGCAAGGATGGCGCCATTCCGGAGGCGCGTTGGGACGGCGCCGACAGCGGAATGCCGCATCCGCTGGAAACCGACAGCCTGCCCGCCCCCGGCACCGCCAATTCCGAGATCATGACTCCGGTTCGGCAGTCGATCATCCTGGAGGCCCTCGGGCTGGACCCCGAATACCTGTTCGCGGAGGCGCAGGAACCGGGCCTTGTCACGCTCGAACTGTCGGAGGATGCCGGCGGACGGCCACTATCCGAGGTGAACGCGATCGTGCGCGAGCAGCTCCACCCCGCATCGCCGGAGCTCGAAGACGACGAGGCACAGGCCGAGCTTCCGCTCGATCAGCCGGCAGGGGACACGGAAACATCGCACGCACCGTCCGAAGAGCCACAGGAGCCGAACTGGGAAGAGGAAGTCACGGGCCTGCTTGTGGAGGCCGTCGAAGCCGCCCTTCCGGCCGATCAACAGGTCGCATGGCTCGACCAGCTCACCGAGCGCCTCGTGGGCGGCGATATCGACGGCGCGCTGGCCGAGGCACACCGGATGATCCGGGCCGGAGATCGCAGCGAGCAGGACAAGGTCGCCGCGGCGATAAGGCTGGCCGAGCTCTTCGGGCGCGGGGAGTGACGGGAAATCGCAGGCACGGGCGGCGGGTCCCACTAGGCAAGCCCCGCGCGACTACATAGATTGGAATCACAACAGATTAGCGGGGGGAGACCGTATCGATGACCACCTTTGACGATCGCGAAGCTGCATATGAGGCGAAATTCGTTCATGACGCCGAAATGGAGTTTCTGGCCCAGGCCTCGCGCAACAAGCATATCGCCTTCTGGGCCGCTGCGCTGTTGGGCATGACGGCCGAGGAGGCGGTGCGCTACGCCAAGGACATTATCCGCGTCGATCTCGAAGAGGGCGGCGAAAAGGCCGTTCTGGCCAAACTGATGGCGGACCTGAAGGGCGAACGGACGGAGGAGCGCGTGCGCCAACTCATGGGCGAGTTTCTCGTAGAGGCGCGTGAGCGCGCGTCAAAGGGCGAAATCCGCTCCATGCTGTGACCCTCTTTCCGGTTCTGCAAGTCAGATCGGCCCTCCGAACGCGCCCTCGTTGCGGGGCGCGTTTTGCATGCGCCTCATGAAGATCATGACCGCAATCAATTTGCGTCCAGCCGCTGTTCGTGAGAAGAGCGCGCATCCAGCCAAATATACTCGGCCCTTTTTTCCTGTGGGACAGACAGCATGACCGACGCCCTATCCAAACTGCTTTCGACACGCGACTGGCTGATGGCCGACGGCGCCACGGGCACGACGCTGTTCAACATGGGCCTGCAATCGGGCGATGCGCCGGAGCTGTGGAACGCCGATCACCCGGACCGGATCCGGACTCTCTACCAGGGGCCGGTCGATGCAGGGTCGGACATTTTCCTGACCAACACGTTCGGCGGCAACGCCTCGCGGCTGAAGCTGCATGATGCGCAAGACCGCGTGCGCGAATTGAACCGGCTGGGCGCCGAGCTTGGCCGCGAGGTGGCCGACAAGGCCGGGCGGCCGGTTGTCGTGGCAGGCTCCGTCGGGCCGACCGGGGAAATCATGGCTCCTATGGGCCCGCTCACCCACGAACTGGCCGTGGAGATGTTCCACGAGCAGGCCGAGGGGCTGAAAGAGGGCGGCGCGGATGTGCTCTGGGTCGAGACGATCTCGGCGCCTGAGGAATACAAGGCCGCCGCCGAAGCCGCGCGGCTGGCCGGCATGCCCTGGGCCGGCACGATGAGCTTCGACACCGCGGGCCGGACGATGATGGGCGTTACCTCGGCCGACATGGTCACCATGGTGAACAAGCTCGCGCACAAGCCGCTTGCCTTTGGCGCCAATTGCGGCGTCGGATCCTCCGACCTGTTGCGCACGGTACTCGGCTTTACTGCCCAGGGGCCGGAGATCCCGGTGATCGCCAAGGGCAATGCGGGCATCCCGAAATACCAGGATGGCCACATCCATTACGACGGCACGCCGGAGCTAATGGCAAAATACGCGGTGATGGCGCGGGATGCCGGTGCGAAGATCATCGGTGGCTGCTGCGGCACCACGACCGAGCACCTGAAGGCGATGCGGGCGGCGCTGGAGGGCACGCCCACCGGGCCGCGCCCGACGCTAGAGCAGATCGCCGAGACGCTTGGCGGGTTCTCCTCGGCCAGCGACGGCACCGGCGAAGGTGCCCCCGAGGCGCGGACACGGCGGCGGCGGCGCGGCTGATACGATCCTGCGGATCGTGCCTACGGCGAGATTATTCCTTCCAGGAAGCAGCCTTGAGAGGCTCAAAACAGGCTGAGCTGGTCGCCACTGGCGGGCGGCACACGAAAGAGGTCCGTACGCAAAGGCGGCGGGCTTGTGGTCAATTGCAAGCGTTTGACGGAGAGGCGAAAGCGTTGGTGGAGAAGCTCGGCATAGGTTCCCTGCCCCGTCATGCGGGTCTGCCAGCTGGAATCGTATTCCGCGCCGCCATGGGTTTCGCGGATGCGGTTCAACACGCGGTCAGCACGCAGAGGGCGGGCCTGCTCAAGCCATTCGCGAAACAGGCCCGAGACCTCCAGCGGCAGGCGCAGCAGGATCATCATGGCCGCGCTGGCGCCGGCATTGGCGGCGGATTGCAGGATCGGCTCGATCTCGTGGTCGGTCAGGCCTGGGATGACTGGCGCGAGCGAGACCATGGTCGGGATGCCCGCCCGGGCGAGGGTTTCGATGATCTTGAGACGGCGCGCGGGCAATGGCACGCGCGGCTCCATGGACCGGGCCAGCGACGCGTCGAGCGTCGTGATGGAGATGGCAGCGCGAACGAGACCATCCCGGCCCATCTCGCCCAGGATGTCGGTGTCGCGTTCGATCAGCGTGCCCTTGGTTGTGATCGTGAACGGATGACGAAAGTCCCGCAGGACCTCGAAACAGCCGCGTGCGATCCGCTGTTCGCGCTCGATCGGCTGGTAGACATCGGTATTGGTGCCAAAGGCGATCGGGGCCACCTTGTAGCGGGGTTTAGAGATTTCGGCCCGCAACAGTTCCGGCGCACTGGGTTTCACCGTCAGCCGGGTTTCGAAATCGAGCCCCGGCGACAGGCCGAGGAAAGAATGGGTTGGCCGGGCGAAGCAGTAGATGCAGCCATGCTCGCAGCCCCGATAGGGGTTCACCGACCGGTCGAAGCCGATATCGGGCGACTGGTTTCGCGTGATGATCCGGCGCGGCGTTTCGCTCTGCAGCTCGGTGCGCAACGGCGGGGGCAGGTCCTCCTCCGCCCAGCCATCCGCGAAACCCTCGCGCTGATGCGCCTCGAATCGCCCCGGACGATTGGACAAGGCGGCACGGCCGCGCCTAAGTTCGGGGCGAAGATGGGTCGGGTCCTGATGCGACATGATCGAATGCTAGAACATAATGAGAACATCCTGCAAGCCTCGACCGCAAGGAAGAGTTCCGGAGGTCGGTGGAGGCGCGGCGCATGTCGCAAATCGTCGCGTCCGCACATGGACTTGCATGGAAACGTGAACGAAAGCCCCGGCGCCCCGGCGCCGCTCTGCCAGGAGTCCTGAAATGTCCGACGAAGAAGACGACATCATCCTTTCCGAACTCGACAACGAGGAGTTGGTGCAGCAGATGCATGACGACCTCTATGACGGTCTCAAGGAGGAGATCGAGGAGGGCGTCAACATCCTGCTGGGACGCGGCTGGCAGCCCTACCAGGTGCTGACCGAGGCGCTGGTGGCGGGCATGACCATTGTTGGCAACGACTTCCGCGATGGCATCCTGTTCGTGCCCGAAGTGCTGCTTGCGGCCAACGCGATGAAGGGCGGGATGGCGATCCTGAAGCCACTTCTGGCCGAAACCGGCGCGCCGCGCATGGGCAAGATGGTGATCGGCACGGTGAAGGGCGACATCCACGATATCGGCAAGAACCTCGTCTCCATGATGATGGAGGGTGCCGGCTTCGAAGTGGTCGATCTGGGCATCAACAATTCCGTCGACGCCTACCTGGAGGCGCTGGAAGCCGAAGACGCCGATATTCTCGGGATGTCGGCGCTGCTGACCACCACAATGCCCTACATGAAGGTCGTGATCGACACGCTCAACGAGAAGGGCAAGCGCGGTGACTACATCGTGCTGGTGGGCGGCGCGCCGCTGAACGAGGAATTCGGCCGCGCCATCGGCGCGGACGCCTATTGCCGCGATGCCGCCGTTGCAGTGGAGACGGCCAAGAAATTCATCGCGCGCAAGCACAATCAGATGGCCGCGGGCTGACATCGCGCCCGCCAATTCTTATGTCGGGGGAAAGGAGTGTGCCATGCCCCCGAAAACCTTTATAATTCTGCTCGTCGCTGTCATCATGCTGGCCGCCGTGACTGTCGGCGTGGCGGCGGTCTTCTGGAGAAGTATCGCGCCCTGGGCCGGGCTTGTCTTCGTGGTGCTGATCGGGTTGAAACTGCTGCAGGCGCGGCACTGGCCGGGGCCGGGAAAAGAGGACAAATGACACTCTCCGACCGCGACCTGACGGAACAGGGCCTGACGCTCGATACGGGCGGCGCGGCACGGTTGCTGGTGATCGGTTGCGGGGCGATTGCCCGCGAGATCCTGGCGCTCAAGGCGACGAACGGATGGACGCATATGGACCTGGCCTGCCTGCCGGCGATCCTGCACAATCATCCGGACCGCATCGCGCCAGCTGTCGAGGCAATGATCAAAGAGAAATCAGAGCGTTACGAGACGATTTTCGTTGCCTATGCCGATTGCGGCACCGGTGGGTACCTGGCGGATGTCTGTGAGCGCCACGGCGCCGAGATGATCGCGGGGCCGCATTGCTACAGCTTTTTCGAAGGCAATGAGCGCTTTGCCGAACGCGCGGCGGACGAGATCGACAGCTTCTATCTCACTGATTTCCTCGTGCGGCAGTTCGATGCCTTTGTCTGGCGCCCGCTTGGGCTGGACCGCCATCCGGACCTGATTCACAGCTATTTCGCCCATTACCGGCGGCTGGTCTACCAGGCCCAGGTTAACGACCCGGCGCTGGACGCGAAGGCGGAGGAATGCGCGGCGCGGCTGGGGCTGGCCTATGAACGGCGTTTCACCGGATACGGAGACCTGCAATCTGCGCTTGCCTCTGTTGCACAGCAGCGGCCCGGTTGATCGATGCCGCGCGCGTGCTAGGCTTTCGACTCGACGCGCCCAAAGCCTAGGGCGACCCTTTCCGCGAGACATGATCATGCGAGCCATTTCATTATTCTTTTCGACCCTGCTGGCATGCGGTCCGTCCTGGGCCGCGGACGGCCCCTCCTTCGATTGCAGTGCGGCAACAAGCGAAACCGAGACCCTGATATGCGGCGATGCGCGGCTGTCGGAACTTGATCGCCGCCTCGCCGCGCGTTTTTCCGCCGCGATGGAGGCGGCGCGCGGGCTCGATGCCGGCGCCGCCGGGGCCGAAGACGCCCTGCGTGGGTTTCAGCGGGGCTGGATCAAGGGACGCGATGAGTGCTGGAAAGCACAGGACAGCCGCGCCTGCATTGAAGAAAGCTACCTGACCCGCGAAGGCGTACTTGTGGCGACCTGGATGCTGGAACCACCGCGCGGGACCGATTTCTGGAGCTGCGGCGGCTCGCCGGCCAACGAGGTCGTAACGACGTATTTCGATACCGAACTGCCGAGCGTCCGTTTCGAACGCGGCGACAGCGTGGATGCGGGATCGCTGGTGCGCACCGCGTCGGGCTCGAAATACGAGGGAAGCTTCGGTCGCTCGATCTGGATCAAGGGTGAGGAAGCGACCTATCGCGAACCGGATCCGGACGGAAAAAGCTACGAGTGCCGATTGGCAAGCTCGCGCTGAGCGCGCGGGCTTACGCAGCCAGGCTCCGCTCCGACAGGTCGCGGATACGTTGAACCATGGCCCGCAAGCCATTGGAACGCTGCGAAGAAAGATGCTCGTTCAGCCCGAGCCGGGCCAGCTCGGACGGCGCATCCACGGCAAGCGCCTCGCGCGCGGTGAGGCCCGAATACAGCGCCAGCAGGATCGCGATCAGCCCGCGCACGATCATCGCGTCGCTGTCGCCACGAAAGGAAAAGACGGCATCGCCACCCTGCCCCTCGATCTCCGGCACCAGCCAGACCTGGCTGGCACAGCCATCAACCTTGGTGGCTGGCACGCGCAGCGATTCCTCAAGCGGCGGCATCGCCTTGCCAAGGTCGATCACATGCCGGTAGCGCTCTTCCCAGTCATCAAGGAACTCGAAGGTCTCGACAATGTCCTCGAATGCGTCCTGTGCCATCAAATGCTCCTTTTCTGGGGATACTACCTAAGGCCGCTGCGTCGCGGCGTCCAGTACGGCAAGGCGTTCAGGCAGGGTTTTCAATTGCACATGATTTCGCTAAGCCGTTGGGCAGGAATGCGGGCCGACGAGGACGTGAAATGAAAGTGCAGATTGTTGCCGGCCTGGTTGCCGTGCTTGTCCTGACCGGGTGCCAGTCCCGCTACAACCCCACGAACTGGGGATGGTTCAGCGGAAGCCAGTCCGGGACTCTTGAGCCACGCAAGGGCTACCCCTCCGACGTGGACCCGCGCAATCTCGTCAGCCAGGTGACCTCCATGCAGATCGACCAGGTGCCGGGCGGGGCAATCGTTACCGCCGTCGGCCTGCCGCCGACCCAAGGCTATTGGAATGCCGACCTGATCTCGACTTACAAGACGGAGACCGGCGCTGTCGCCCCCAAGGATGGCGTGATCCAGCTCGAGTTTGTCATCGCGCCGCCGCGCCAGCAGCGCAACGTTGTCAACACGGCGTCACGTGAGGTTTCCGCAGGCACGTTCCTGAGCGATCAGACGCTTCGCGGCGTGCGCACGATCCGGGTCATCGGTCAGAACAACCAGCGCAGTTCGAACCGCTAGGCCAATTCGCTTCGAAACGGACTCACCCGTCGCCGCCTTGGAACATGGGTTTCGAGGCCGCAGGTGGTGCCTCAGAGCTCGATCACGCGAACATTCGCCCCATCGGCGGCCAGCGCGATCTTTCCCTCGCACAACCGCAGCGCATCGGCGCCAAAGACTTCCTCTCGCCATCCCTTGAGTGCGGCAACGTCGCGCCGACCGGAAGCGATCAGGTCCAGATCGGCCGAGGTGGCGATCAGTTTCTGCGCCACCGAGGATGATTCCGACTTTGCCTTCAGCAGCACCCGCAGCAGGTCGGCCAGCGCCGGATTGACCTGCAGCTTGTCCCGGCTGGTATCCGGCTTCGGGCAGTCCTCGGGCTGGGTGGCAAGACCGGCCGCGATTGCGGCAAGAATGCCGTCGGCAATCGCGCCCTTGCGGGCATCGCGCAGCAGCATCCGGGATTTTCCGAGCTCCTGCACATTGCTCGGCTTGGTCGAGGCCAGCTCCAGCAGCGCATCGTCCTTGAAGACCCGGTTGCGCGGGATATTACGCTCCTGCGCATAGATTTCGCGGAAACGCGCCAGCTCGCGAACGATGGCGAGAAACTTGCCCGAATTGGTCCGCGTCTTGACCCGTTTCCAGGCATCCTGCGGCACCACGCGATAGGTGGCGGGATCGGTCAGAACAGAAAGTTCCTCTCCCAACCAATGGGTTCTGCCGCTTTTTTCAAGTTGCGCCGCAAGAAATTCGTAAATTCCGCGCAGATAGGTCACATCGGCCAGCGCATAATTCTGCTGCGCATCCGAGAGCGGCCGGCGCGACCAGTCGGTGAAGCGCGAGGACTTGTCGACCGAGCCGCGCACGATCTTGCGCACCAGCGTCTCATAGCCCACCTGCTCGCCGAAGCCGCAGACCATGGCGGCAACCTGCGTGTCGAAAAGCGGCTCGGGAAAAACATTGCCCTCGTGGAAGAAAATCTCCAGGTCCTGCCGCGCGGCGTGGAAGACCTTCACCACCGAGGTATTGCGGAACAGATCGTAGAGCGGTTCCAGCGAGAACGCCTCGCCGGCCTCGATCGGGTCGATCAACACCGCCTCTCCGTCATCGCCCGGCAACGCCATCTGGATCAGGCAGAGCTTGCTGTAATATGTTCTTTCACGAAGAAATTCTGTGTCCAGCGTGACATAGGGACCGTCCTTGGCCTGCTCACAGAATGCGGCAAGCTCTTCGGTCGTGGTCAAAATACGCATGCAAGGCGACTCTTTATTGGTTTGCCGGAACGGCTTTTCTGCCCGTTCCGGTTGTCTTATCGTCAATGACCGCGGTTTGGAAGTGTCACGGAAGCGTTACTGGCGTTCGGTCGCCCGCCGCGTATCGCCGCAGAACCGCCGGGTATAGCTTGTGCTCCATCACCAGCACCCGCGCTGCAAGCGTCTCGGGCGTGTCGCCCGGCTCCACCGGCACCCGCGCCTGGCCGAGAATCGGGCCGTCATCGAGCTCCGGCGTCACCTCGTGCACCGTGCAGCCATGCTCTGAATCGCCCGCCTCCAGCGCCCGCTTATGGGTGTGCAGCCCGCGATATTTCGGCAGCAAGGAGGGGTGGATATTCAGCATCCGCCCGGACCACGGCGTCACGAAACCGGCCGTCAGAACCCGCATGAAGCCGGCAAGGCAGATCATGTCGGCGCCATGCGCCGCGATGATCTTCTGCAATTCAGCCTCGAAGGCCGCGCGATCCTTGCCGAAGGGACGGTGATCGAGCGCCGCCGTCGGCACCCCGCGCGCGGCGGCCTTGGCCAGCCCACCGGCATTCGGGTCGTTCGACGCGACAAGGCAGGGCTGCGCCGGGTGTCCGGCCTCTTCCATGCTGTCGAGGAGCGAAACCATGTTGGAGCCGCCCCCCGAGATCAGGATGGCGACGCGTTTCACTTCAGCTCTCCGCTATAGGTGACGCCCTCGCCCACGATGACCGAACCGATCCGATTGACGGTTTCGCCATGCTCTTCCAGCAACCCGGCAAGCGCCTCGGCACACTCGGGATCGACGAACAGAACCATGCCGATGCCGGAGTTGAAGGTCTTGAGCAGTTCGGAAATCTCCAGCCCGCCCGCTTGCGCGAGCCACTGGAAGACCGGCGGCAGCGACCAGGCGGACAGGTCCACCGCGCAGCCAAGCCCCTCGGGCAAAACGCGCGGCAGGTTCTCGGTCAGCCCGCCGCCGGTGATATGCGCAATCCCGTGCACGCCGCCCGAACGGATCGCGGCCAGCGCCTGATTCACATAGATCCGTGTCGGCGCCAGCAGCGCCTCGCCCAGCGGCGCGTCCGCAAAGGGCGCCTTGTCGTCCCAGGAAAGGCCCTGCACCTCCACGATCTTGCGCACCAGCGAATAGCCGTTGGAATGCACGCCCGCCGAGGCCAGCCCGAGCAGCAGATCGCCCTCGGCCACGCCCGCCGGCAATGCAGCGCCACGTTCCATCGCACCGACAGAGAAGCCCGCGAGGTCGAAATCCTCCGATGCATACATGCCCGGCATCTCCGCCGTCTCGCCGCCGATCAGCGCCGAGCCAGACTGGCGGCACCCATCGGCGATGCCCTCGACCACCTGCGCCGCGCGCTCCACGTCAAGCGCGCCACAGGCAAAATAGTCGAGGAAGAAGAGCGGCTCGGCGCCCTGACACACAAGGTCGTTGACGCACATCGCCACGAGGTCGATTCCCACACCCGAAACGTAACCGGTATCGATGGCGATCTTGAGCTTGGTGCCGACGCCATCGGTCGCTGCGACCAGCACCGGATCGTCGTAACCCGCCGCCTTCAGGTCGAACAGCCCACCGAAACCACCGAGCCCGGCCATGACACCCGCCCGGTCAGTCGATTTTGCCGCCGGCTTGATTCGCTCCACCAGCGCGTTGCCCGCATCGATGTCCACGCCCGCCTGGGCATAGGTCAGCCCGTTTTTCTGTTCCGCCATGTCGATCCCCAGATTCGTCTGCCGCCCGAATAGACCAAGCGCGCCGCAAGGTCCACGTGCGGCAAACGCCGTATTGTGAACAGGAATCCCACCGAATTCGGTTTTTTCATCCCCTCTCGGCTTCCTCTTGACCCTGCCCGCGACAGGCCCTACCCATGCCGATGCGCGGGCCTGTAGCTCAATTGGTTAGAGCAGAGCGCTCATAACGCTTTGGTTGCGGGTTCAAGTCCTGCCGGGCCTACCAGATTTTCCAAGACCGCCAGATTTCGCGCGTTGCTCGGTCGATTTTCCCAAGAGACTGATCGGCGGATGTTTCTTGTTGAAAAGTGAAATCGCCCGCCCGCAAGGACGACCGTATCGGTCAGATTGCCCTGCGACACGTGTTCGGCCGCGCAGACCGGCAATGCCCGGACCGCCCATTTCTGGTGCCGATTGGACGTTGATCAAATGGCTCCGGCGCGTTCCAATGCCTCCGGTCTGTTGGTGTTGGTTATTCCGCCGGTCCCAAATCCCAAATCGCTTGACGTCAGACCCTCCCGGATCGTCCCCGAGCAGTTGAGCTTTTGACGGCATTCGTGCGCACAAAAAGATCTCTGGAGAGACAAGAATGATTGTCGAGCAGCCCGTTCTGGGCAGGAGGGGCCTGTTGCTGCTCCTGATCACGCTCGGGGCCTTTCCGCCCCTGACCATGGACCTCTACCTGCCGGCCCTGCCCCAGATGGCTGCAACCTTCCAGACCAGCCACGCGATGGTGAACCTGACGCTGGCCGCCTTCATGGTTGCCTTCGCGGTCGGCCTGTTGTTCTGGGGACCGCTGAGCAAGCGGACGCGCCGCAAGCCGTTGCTCCTGGCCACTCTGGCGCTCTATGTCGCGGCAAGCCTGCTCTGAACGCTCTCGAACCATGTCGAGGCGCTCATCGGAAGCTACGGCCTGCTGATGATCACGGTGGGAAGCCTCTGCGCCATGCTGTGGCTGCTGGTGCAGCACCGGCCCTTCGTCACCGACAAGCTGCCCCAACCTGGATAGACGCCCACCCGGGACAACCGGCTGCCGGCCAGCCTACCTGGCTGGGGCTGAAAAGCATCACCATCATCTTTCCGAAAATATCCTGGGGGGAGCGCTCGCCAGAGCGCGGGGGGCAACGCCCCCTAGCGCCGGCAATAACCGGCATTCCCAACCGTCTTCACGCGTTACTGAATCGAAAGATCGAGATTATACCCCACCGTCTTGCCCGCATCGCGGTCATTGCCCATCAGATAGACCCGGATCGTGTAGTCCCCGTCCTCGGGCAAGGTAACGCGGGCAACATTGCCATCCATCGAACCGTTAAAGATCGCAACCCCATCACTGCCAGGCGGCAGGATGTTGAAATAGACCGTTCCATTGCCGTTGGTGTCACTCATCATCAACTCGGCAAAGAGCTCTTGCCCACCCGACGCGCCGAGGCGGTAATCGAAATACTCGTCACCGGTGATCGTACCGCTCACCATCGCGCCGAAATCACCTCTCAGGAAATGCACATCGGCGACCGTCTGGGCACAGGCATTGCCGGCAAAAGGCAGGCTGACCGCAAGGGCAAGCAGAGCAGCTTTCATCTTAATGGAATTCTCCTCCCAGTTCGAGACCCTCTCAGATGGGAGTATCTGCCGAGACCGCCAATTGCACAAATGCAAATGCGGCCACAGCCGGTTTCAAGACCTCGCTGGCCATGAAACTGGCGGGCACCGTTTTCACACGCGGCACCCGCCGTTCTTATCAGCCCAAAGCGTCCGAACAGCGCTTGCAGGTACCCTCGTGTGCATGCGTGCCGACATCGGGCAGGATCTTCCAGCAGCGCTGGCATTTCTCACCCTCGGCAAGCGCAAACACCACGCCGACCCCAGGCACCTCGTCCAAGGTGAAGGCACCCTCGGGCGCAGCCCCTTCGGTGAGCGTCAACTGCGAAGCGATGCAGACATCGGCGAAATTCACCGTGCGCAGCAGCGTCACCAGCGTGGCATCCTCGACGAAGACTTCCGGTGCCGCTTCGAGGCTGGAGCCGATCACCTTCTCCCGGCGCTGTACTTCCAGCGCGGCGGTGACCACGCGGCGTACATTGCGCACACGCTCGACCAACTGGGCCAGTTCGGGCTTGTGCCAGTCGGCCGGCGTCTCGGGAATATCCTCCAGATGCACCGAGCTGGTCTCGCCGGGATAACGCTCCAGCCACACCTCTTCCATGGTGAAGACCAGCACCGGCGCGAGCCATGTGGTCAACCGTTGGAAAAGGATATCCAGCACGGTCAGCGCCGCGTGGCGGAACTGGCTGTCATCGGCATCGCAATAGAGCGAGTCCTTGCGGATATCGAAATAGAAGGCCGACAGGTCCACGGTGGCGAAATTGAACACCTTCTGGAAGACGCCCTGGAAATCATAGGCGTCGTAGCCCTTGCGGACTTCCTGGTCCAATTCGTACAGACAGTGCAGCACCCAGCGTTCCAGCGGCGGCATATCCACCGGCTTGACCGGCTCGATCTCGTCGAAATCGCCGAGCGAGCCGAGCAGGAAGCGCATCGTGTTGCGCAGCCGGCGATAGCTGTCGGCGACATTCTTCAGGATCTCCGGGCCGATCCGCAGGTCGGCGGTATAATCCGACTGCGCCACCCAGAGACGCAGGATATCGGCGCCATACTGCTTGATGACCTGCTCGGGCGCGACCGTGTTGCCGAGCGACTTGGACATCTTGTTGCCCTTCTCGTCCAGCGTGAAACCGTGGGTCAGCACCCCGCGATAGGGCGCACGGCCATTGGTGCCGCAGCTTTGCAGCAGCGAGGAGTGGAACCAGCCGCGATGCTGGTCGGTGCCTTCGAGGTAAAGATCGGCAATGCCGTCCTCGGAACCGTCCTCGCGGTCGCGCAACACGAAAGCATGGGTGGAGCCGGAATCGAACCAGACGTCGAGCACGTCGAAGATCTGCTCGTACTCTTCCGGGTTGTGATCCTTGCCGAGGAAACGCTCCTTGGCCCCCTCCATGTACCAGACATCGGCGCCATCGGCCTCGAAGGCCTCGACAATGCGCGCATTCACCGCCGGGTCGCGCAGCAGGAAATCGGGATCGTCGGGCAGCGCCCCTTTCTTGACGAAGCATGTCAGCGGCACGCCCCAGGCACGTTGGCGCGACAGCACCCAGTCGGGGCGACTCTCCATCATGGAGTAGATCCGGTTGCGTCCCGTCTCCGGCGTCCATTTCACCGCATCGATGGCGTTGAGTGCGCGTTGGCGGATCGTCTTGCCGAGCGCGTCCTGCCCGTCACCCACGTCCCGGTCGATGGAGGCGAACCATTGCGGCGTGTTGCGGAAGATGAGCGGCGCCTTGGAGCGCCAGGAATGCGGGTAGGAGTGCTTGATCCGGCCCCGCGAGATCAGCGCGCCGACGCCGGCCATGGCGTCGATCACCCGCTTGTTGGCATCCTTCTCCTTGCCCTTGTGGTCAAAGATCAGGGCACCGCCGAACAGCGGCAGGTCAGGGCGGAAGGAGCCGTCTTCCAGCACGTTATGGGTCATCCTCAACCCGTGCTTGACGCCGAGGATGAAGTCGTCTGCACCGTGGCTGGGCGCGGTATGCACGAAGCCGGTACCGGCCTCGTCGGTGACGTGATCGGCCGGCAGCAGCGGAACATCATAATCCCATTCGCCCTCGCCGCCCTCGATGCCGCGGAACGGGTGCGCACAGACCATCAGGTCAAGCTGTTTGGCGCTGATATCCTCCTTGCGCTCATAGGCATCGACGCGGGCGGCCTTCATCACCTCTTCCGCGAGGTTGTCGGCAAGCAGGTACTCGTCGCCAACCTTGGCCCAATTCTCCTCCGACGCCTCGGTGACCTTGTAGAGGCCATAGGACAGCTCGGGATTGAAGGCCACGGCGCGGTTGGAAGGGATGGTCCAGGGCGTGGTGGTCCAGATCACGACATTCACGCCGCGCTGCGGCTGGCGCGCACCGTTGGCGTCGAGCGCGCGCACGACCGGGAACTTGACCCAGATCGTGTGACTCTGGTGGTCGTGATATTCCACCTCCGCCTCGGCCAGCGCGGTCTTCTCGACCACGGACCACATGACGGGCTTGGAGCCCTGGTAGAGCGTGCCGTTCATCAGGAACTTCATGAACTCGCCGGCGATCACCGCCTCGGCGTGGTAATTCATGGTCAGGTAGGGATCATCCCAGTTGCCGGTCACGCCAAGCCGCTTGAATTCCTCGCGCTGGATACCGACCCATTCCGAGGCAAAGGCGCGGCATTCGCGGCGCAACTCGACAACCGGCACCTCGTCCTTGTTCTTGCCCTTCTGGCGGTACTGCTCCTCGATCTTCCATTCGATGGGCAGACCGTGGCAATCCCAGCCAGGGATATATCGGGAGTCGCGGCCCATCATCTGCTGGGAGCGCACCACCATGTCCTTGAGGATCTTGTTGAGTGCATGCCCGATGTGAAGGTTGCCATTGGCATAGGGAGGGCCGTCATGCAGCGTGAAGGGCTTGCGCTGCTCGGTTTTGGCCTTGTCTCGCAGACGGTCGTAAACCCCGATCTTCTCCCATCGCTCCAGCCACGCGGGCTCGCGCTTGGGAAGTCCCGCGCGCATCGGAAAATCGGTCTGCGGCAGGTTGAGGGTGGACTTGTAGTCGGGGGAGTTCATTTCCGGCGTGTCGGCGCACATGGGTCGCGTCCTTTGGGTATTCGTCATGTTCGAGGGTTCGGTCGGCGCGGGCAGCCCATGCGCCTTGTCCCGGCGGCTCGTCTTTCAGAGCGCCGGGCCGGTAATTCGAATGATGATCGACCATATCAGCATCTTGATCGCGGCCTTAGCGCAATCATGCGGAAGGGTCCAGAGGGGCGATATGTACCGACTGCCACGGGAAGGAGCGCGCAGCGGTGAACGCATCGGAGCAAAAGCACGGTGAAGGCCAATACAGGCAAGAACTGCGGACCGTTTTGTCGCTCTCGGTTCTGTCGCCGATGGCAGTAGCCTGCGCTAGGCCGGGGCTAGGCAGATTGTCGGCCAGGTTGGTTTTGCCCGCAATGCGGCCGCGCAATCCCAATTCTTGAACGTCCCTATGCGGCACTACATTTTCGTTGATTTCGTCCACCGGCAAAACAAAGCTTGAGCGAGGTTCAAGCCGACGGGGTGTGCAGTTGGGCGTGGTTTCCATTCGTATGGCAGAAGACGCTGACGATTTCGATGTTGCACGCGCGTTGTGCCGGGATTGGTTGGATTGGCACTGGCGCCACTACCCGAGCGATTGGCCGAAAGGGGCCGACCATCCAATGGACCCTGAAAGGTTCGAGGCAATCTTGCAGGATCTGCCAAAGCTTCATCGACGACCGCATGGTGGAATTCTTATTGGCTCAATCGGCAAGCTGCCCGTCGGGTGTGTGATGTACCACGAGGCAGAACCAGGGATCGCAGAATTTAAACGGATGTTTGTGAGCGAAAGCGGTCGGGGCCATGGACTTGGACGACTGATGCTGCAGCACATGTTCGATCAGATGATTGCAGACGGCTATCGAAAGGTTTTCTTTTCCTCGGCAGTTTTTTTGACCCATGCAAGAGCCATGTATGAAAGCGTCGGTTTTGTGGGCATTCCCCACCCTGCGGGGTTTCCGCAGGCATGGCGTGAACGTGAGTATTTCATGGAGCGCGCCCTCGTATAGCGGTGGTTACGCATTGGTCATTCCCTGCGTGTCGGCCTCCATCGGTTCGTCTCGTCTCCGGGTTTGCTTGAGAATGGCTCGAAACTGGCTTTTCCAGCCCTCCCTACCGCCTCAACCCGGTACCGATCTGGTCGAGAAACCGTTCCATCTCCGTCAGACCGCTCTCTCGACTGCGGGCGACGATGGCGTCGAAGCGTCGTCGTAATGCGTCCTTTTCCTTACCCTTGCAATCGTTCCAGGGTCGGCCCTGCAACCCCATTTCGATCACGTAGAAACCGATGAAATGCGGACGGGTTCCCGCCTCAAGAAGGCGGCGATAGGTTTCGTCGGCCCCCAACGCGCGCAACTCTTCCGCCGAGCCGATACCGGCACGGGAACAGGCCTCTTCCATCGCGGGGCCAAGGTTGCGGATAGACGATACGGGGGTCGGCATGTGCGGCAGGGTAATCGTCCTGCCTGTCAGGGCAAGTGCCCGGAAATCAGATGCTGGCGAAATCTTTGAATTTGAAACGCGGTTTGCGCCCGAGTTCCGGCGTGGGCTTTGGTTGCTCATGTGCCGGATCGCGGTTTGTGCGCATCTCGGGCAGGCGCTCGGGCTGCGGTTTCGGCGGCGGTGTCTGAAAATCACTCATCTTTCTATACTCTTTTCTGGCGTCCTTCGTCGCAGGTCGTTGGTCCTGCAATGAAAGCAGAAAAGGTTAACGAGAAACAGGAAATTCGCCCAGATTGACAGAATGTTTCCAAAACAGGGGGCAATGTTGCAACAAAGTGATTCAGGCAGGTGTCTACTTGTCGGATCGCGAAGCCGAGATCAGGCGCGCGCCGATCACGCGAAACAGAAGCGGCATGGTGAAGAGGATGATCACGATACGGGCGACGTGCATCGTCGAGACATAGGCCACGTCCTGTCCCATCGCGAGCGAGAGCAGCGACATTTCGGTCAACCCGCCAGGCGAATAGGCCAGCACGCCCTGCGGAAGGCTCGTTCCGGTCAACGGGCCGAGAAGCGCGGCAAAACCCGTCGTGACACAAAGAAGCAGCATGGTCGAACCGAGGCCGAGCACCATGTCCCGCCCCATCGTGGCCGGGCTGACGCCGGCAAAACGGCAACCGAGGACGGTGCCGATGGTGATCTGCGCGGCCACGACGAAGATCGACGGCGGAGCGATCGTCACCGCTTCTAGCATATGCGCGGCGGCAGAGACGATCATCGGTCCGAATAGCTGCGGCGCGGGCAGGCGCAGCAACTTCCCCCCGAACACCCCGACCAGCCCGCAGGCAAACAAGAGCGCACCATCCGGAAGCGAGAGATCCCCGAGCGCCACCCAACTCCCCGGCCCGCGCACGGCGCGGATATCGAGCAGGAGGGCGAAGACCAGCGCTATTGTCGAGATGGTGATGAAAACCCGAAGCGCATGGGCCAGCGCGATACGGGCCTCATCGCCCCCCGCCTGTCCTCCAAGGATGATCATCTCGTTCAAACCGCCCGGCGCGGCACAGAAAAAGGCGTCTACCGGGCTATAACCGCCGATCCGGCGGTAGAAAGCATAGCTGACGGCGATGGCGGCGAGCAGGAAGACCGGCAACAGCAACAAGGTTCCCGTCCAGGCCCCGATCTGGCTGAACATGCCGGGATGGAAGCTGGAGCCGAGCATCACCCCGATGACGGGAATGACGATGACACGCAATCCCGACGGGCCACGCACCGGCGCACCGGCGAGCGCGGCCAGTCCGCAGCCGAGCATGGGTCCGAGCATCCAGGGCAAGGGCATACCGATCCGGCGGGCGAGAATACCCGACAGGATGCCGATCGTGCCTGCCAGCAGGATCTTGGGCCAGAGGGAAGAAGGCAATTGGGTCATGTGCAATATCCGTTACGGCCCATTGCCACGGCCACAACGCGCTGCGCAAGCGCCAGATGCGCGCGCCTCCACTCCTGCGGAAGACCCGGCCCGCAACCCCGTCCCCCAATCACGCCATCGGTTCGCTCAGGATCGCTTCCTCGCCGTCGCGCAGCGCGGTGTAGAAACAGCTACGCCGGTTGGTGTGACAGGCCGGCCCCTCCTGTTCGACCAGCACAAGCAGGCAGTCGCGGTCGCAATCCAGCCGCATCTCGACAAGTTTCTGCACATGACCCGACGTCTCGCCCTTGACCCAGAAAGACTGCCGGGAGCGGGACCAGTAGGTCACCCTGCCCGTCTCCAGCGTCCGCGAAACGGCCTCCGCGTTCATCCAGGCCATCATCAGCACTTCGCCATTCCCGGCATCCTGGGCAATTGCCGGGATCAGCCCCTGTGCGTCGAAGCGCAGGCTCTGCGGATCGAATCCCATCGTCTTTCCTTTGCAAATCGCGACTGCAGGGTTACATAAAGACTTTCCCTGCCGGTATCAGGACACGCACATGGCCAGCGATCTCGACCTCGTCAAGCTCTATTCCGGGCGCATCCTGGCGCTTGCCGCCGACATCCCGCATCTGGGCCGGCTCGACAAGCCCTGCGGAACCATGCGCAAGCGCTCGCCGCTTTGCGGCTCGACCGTGACGGTCGATCTGCGCACCGAAAACGGCCGGATCGTCGATTTCGCGCAGGACGTGAAAGCCTGCGCCCTCGGGCAGGCCGCCGCCTCGGTGCTCGGGGCCAGCGTGATCGGACGCACCCGGGATGAGATCGAACGTGGCCGCGACCAGCTCTCGGCCATGCTGCGCGAAAACGGCCCCGTCCCGGACGCGCCCTTCGCCGATCTCGAAGTGCTTCTGCCGGCCCGCGAATTCACCAACCGGCACGCGTCGATCCTGCTCGCCTTCCAGGCAACCGCCGAAGCCATGGCAGAGGCCGAAAAAGCCGCCTGAACACCGGCGCCTCAAATTAGCAAACCCACTTCTCTTCCTGGCTGAAATACTCCGGGGAAGCGCTTGGCAGAACGCGCCGGGCAGCTCCCCCAGCCCTGCACCACGGTTCAAGCTGGGTTGCAGCCCCTGCTTGCCGGTTGTTCCAATACCGCGACAGGCGTAGAGCCAAGGCAAGCCATGCACATGCCTGGCGGCATATTTTGACTTCGGTCAATGAGGCTGCCGGCTCCCACGACTAGAAGTGCACCCCATGATAAACGCGCTGCCCGACCCGATCTCCCGCCGCCTTCCGCCGCTTGCGGACATGCCCGTGCCGCTCCTGCCGCTGCAGCCGATCCTCTACCGGATCGTGCGCCGCGTGGCCGAGAAGCATCCCGGACTCTTCGAGCGGCTCGGAAAGCACCAGCGCAGCAATTTCGTCATCGAGCTGACGGACCTGCCGCTGGCGCTGCACCTGCGCCCCTTCCCGCCCTCGCTTATCCTGCGGGCCGTCCGAAAGGACCGCCTGCCGAAACACGAGGCCCATATCGCGGGCGATTTCCGCACCCTGCTCGGCCTGCTCGATGCCGAGGTGGATGGCGACGCGATCTTCTTCTCCCGCGACCTCGTGATCTCGGGCGATACCGAGGCCGTCGTCACCTTGCGCAACGCGCTCGACGATGTCGAAGGTTCGATCGCCGAGGATGTGGCGGAGATGTTCGGCGCCGCCGGCCGCATGGCGCTGGCGCGGCTCAACGCCATGACCGAAAGCCAAGATTCCGAAGGAGCTTCCCATGACAACTGGTGAAGTCGTAGGCGAGCTCGTCTGTCCCGCCGGCACCCCGGCCTCGCTGCGCACCGCCGTCGATGCCGGTGCCGATTCCATCTATTGCGGCTTCCAGAACGCCACCAATGCGCGCAACTTCCCGGGGTTGAACTTCACGCCCAAGGAGTTGGCCGGCGCGGTGGACTACGCCCATGAACGCGGCGCGAACGTGCTGCTGGCGCTGAACTCCTACCCGCCCGCGGGCAAGTTCGACCTCTGGCGCGAAGCGGCTGACCTCGGCAACGAACTGGACGTGGACGCCTTCATCGTCGCCGACATGGCCGTGGCCCGCTATATCTCCGAAAAGCACCCCGAGCGCCGGATCCACCTTTCGGTGCAGGCCGCCGCCGCCAGCCCGGACGCGATCAACTACTATGTGCGCGAATTTGGCGTGAAGCGGGTCGTGCTGCCCCGCATCCTGACGATCCCCGAGATCCACGACATCAAGAGCGAGATTTCGGCCGAGATCGAGACCTTCATCTTCGGCAACCACGGGCTGATGGTCGAGGGGCGTTGCTCGCTCACCAATTACGCCACCGGGCTGTCGACCAACATGGACGGCGTCTGCTCGCCGGCCCACCTTGTCGAATACGTCAAGGACGCGGACGAAAACATGTCGACCCGCCTTGGCGGCTACACGATCGACCGTTTCGGGCCGCAGGAAAACGCGGGCTACCCGACGATCTGCAAGGGGCGTTACTGCAACGAAGTGCAGCCGGAGGGCTACTACGCCTTCGAGGAGCCGATCAGCCTCAACCTCTCCAAGTTGCTGCCCGACCTCATGGAGGCCGGCGTGACCGCCTTCAAGATCGAGGGCCGCCAACGCTCCCGCGCCTATGTGCGAAAGGTCGTCTCCGCCTTCCGCGCAGCGGTGGACGATATCCGCGCCGGGCGCGAGCCCCAACTGGCCGATCTGGTCGCCCTGACCGAGGGGCAGAAACAGACCGAAGGCGCCTACAAGACCAAGAAATGGCGGTGACAGAGATGAAACCCAGACTGACCCTCGGCCCGATCCAGTATTTCTGGAACGAGGACCGCAAACGCGACTTCTATGCCCGCATCGCCGACGAAGCCCCGGTGGACACCGTCTATCTCGGCGAGAATGTCTGCTCCAAGCGCCAGCCCTTCTTCGATCAGCATATCGAGGAAATGGCCGAACGGCTCCAGCGGGGCGGCAAGCGTGTCGTCCATTCCGGGCTCGCCGAGGTCATGCTCAAGCGCGAGCGCAAATCCTGCCACAATATGGCGAAGGCGGATGAGCTGGAGATCGAGGTCAACAATGCCGCCGGCCTTTTCCACCTCGCCCCCGGCCAGGCGCACCGCGTCGGCCCCTACATGAACGTCTACAGCGAAGAGACCATGACCTGGATGGCCACCAAGGGCGCAACCCACGTAACGGTGCCCACGGAGCTTCCCGGCAGCTCGGTCAAGGTGATGGCCGCGAAAGCCGCCGAGCTCGGGATCGGGCTGGAGGTGCAGGTCTTTGGCCGCGCCTGCCTGGCAACCTCCGCACGCTGCTACCACGCCCGCGCCTATGGACGCACCAAGGATAACTGCCAGTTCGTCTGCGATGAGCATCTCGACGGGATGGAGCTGAACACCCGCGACGGGCAGGCGTTCCTGCGCGTGAACGGCATCCAGACACTTTCGCATTCCTATGTGAACCTCTTTGCCGAAGCCCCCGCGATGGCCGCCATGGGCGTCACCGATCTGCGCCTGATGCCGCAGCAGACCGACATGGTGGAGGTCGCCCGCATCTTCGAAGCGATCCTCGACGGCAAGATCGACACGGACGCCGCGCAGGCCCGATTCGATGCGCTGGACATGCAGGCCCCCTTGTCGAACGGTTTCTGGCATGGCGAGGCTGGCCACCGCCGCATCACCGCCAAGGCCGCCAGCTTTGCCTGACCGGCCGGCGGTCGCGGTCAACAATCAGGTATGAAAGCGCCTGCGTTGCCCCGGTTTGATCCCGGTCAACGCGCGCTGACGGGCATCCGTTACGCTGGCTTCGTTCATCAGAGCGAAGAGGGGCACGCATGCCTCACGGCCTCAGCGAACGAGACATCGCCGCGCTTCGCAAAAAGCATGGCTGGAACGAATTGCCGGAGGCGCCGCCGCCCTCTGCGCTGTTGATGTTTGCGCGCCAGTTCACCGATCTTCTCGTCCTGCTCCTGATCGGGGCCGCCGCCATATCGCTGCTGATCGGGGAACTGGCCGATTTCATCGCCATCATCGCGGTCGTGCTGCTGAACGCGATCCTCGGTTTCGTCCAGGAATGGCGAGCGGAAACCACGATGCAGGCGCTGCGGCAGATGCTGTCGCCGACAGCAGTGGTCCTGCGCGACGGTGTCCGCCAGACGATCCCCGCGCGCGAGCTTCTGCCCGGAGACCTGATCTTGCTGGCCGAGGGCGACAGGGTGCCCGCCGATGGCGCATTGCATCGCGAGACCGGGCTGATGCTGGACGAAAGCGTTCTGACCGGCGAGTCGGTGCCGGTCTCCCGCAGCGCGGGTGAGGAGGTCGCCTCCGGAACGACCGTGCTCGGCGGTCATGCCGAGGCGAATGTCACCGCCATCGGCCAACAGACGCGCTTCGGGCGCATCGCCATGCTGGCCTCGAGCGTGCGCGACGTGCAGACGCAATTGCAGCGCGAGTTACATGGGCTGGCCCGCCAACTCGGCCTGATGGCGATTGCCGTGGCCGCCATGGTCATGCTCGCGGCCTTCCTGTCGGACCGCCAGCCGATCGAGGTTTTCATGCTCGGGCTGTCGCTCGCCGTGGCGATGGTGCCCGAGGGGCTGCCAGCCGTTGTCACCGTCACGCTGGCGCTCGGAGCGGGTGCGATGGCCCGGCAAAAGGCGCTTGTGCGCAACCTGCAGGCGGTCGAGACGCTCGGTGCGGCCAGCGTCATCTGCACCGACAAGACCGGTACGCTGACCGAGAACAAGATGACCGTGCGCAGCATCCGCACGCCTGACGCCACCTATGACGTGACCGGTAACGGCTATGATCCCGCAGGGCATATTGCCCGGGAGGGAAAAAAAATCCGCGCCGAGGGCGACCCGATCCTGGCCCGGCTCTGCCACACCGCTCTGATCTGCTCGCACGCGCGGCTGCTGCCCGGCGAGGATGGCTGGGAGATGATCGGCGAGCCGACCGAGGGCGCGCTTGTGACAATGGCAGCCAAGGCATGGGCCGATGCTGTCGATCCGTCCAGAGTCGTCGCTGAACGGCCCTTCAGCAGCGAGCGCAAACGCATGAGCGTGCTGGAACGCCGAGGGGAAGGCTTTGAACTGCACTGCAAGGGAGCACCGGAAAAGATCCTTTCGATCTGCGAACATGTGCTTCTTCGCGACGGCCCCGCCTCCATGGGAACTGCGGAACGCGCCGAAATCGCCGAGCAGTCCGAGCGAATGGCCCGCGACGGCCTGCGCCTGATCGCGTTGGCGTTTCGCCCCGATGCGCGCGAACCGATTGAGGAGGAAGGCCTTACCTTCCTCGGCCTGGTCGGTATGGAGGATCCGCCCCGCGCCGAGGTCCGGGACGCCGTGGCGCTGGCCGCGCATGCCGGCATTCGCACGCTGATGATCACCGGAGACCACCCGGCAACGGCACAGAGCATCGCAGGCCAGCTCGGCATCCCGGCCGACAGGGTTCTGACCAGTGACGACCTCGAAGAGATGGACGATACCGCGCTCGGCGACGCGCTGGCCGGCCCCGTGGCCTTCGCCCGCGTGCGTCCCGCCGACAAGCTGCGCATCGTGGCGGCGCTACAGGCCTGCGGCGCTGTTGTGGCCATGACCGGCGACGGCGTGAACGACGCCCCTGCCCTCAAGAAGGCCGATATCGGCCTGTCCATGGGCATCCGCGGCACCGAGGTCGCCAAGGATGCCTCCGACCTCGTGCTGCTCGACGACAATTACGCCAGCATCGTCCGCGCGGTACGCGAAGGACGGCGGCAATTCGAGAATATCCGCAAATTCGTCCGCTACCTTCTCTCGTCGAATACCGGCGAGGTCGTCGCGCTGATGGTCAACCTTGTCATCGGTGGGCCGCTCATTTTCCTTCCGACACAGATCCTGTGGATGAACCTGGTGACGGACGGCGTCACCGCGGTCGCACTTGGGGTGGAGAAATCCGAGCCCGGCCAGATGAAGGTTCCGCCGCGCGATCCGAACAAGCGCCTGCTCGGCCTGTCAGCGCTTCCCGTCATTCTGACTTTCGGTCTTTATACCAGCGGGGCGTCTCTCTGGATTTTCTACTCGCTGCTGGATCTCGGCACCGACCTTGCCCGCACCGCCGCCTTTACCAGCATGGTCATCTTCGAGAAAGCAAGCGTCTTTGCATTCCGCAGCCTGCGCGATCCCTGTTGGAAGATAGGCTGGGGATCGAACCCGATGCTTTGGCTCGCCTTTTCCGCAATGGTCCTGGCCCAAATGGCCGCAGTCTACTGGGCACCGCTGCAAGCAATGCTGCACACGGTTCCGTTGGGACTGCGCCACTGGGGGATGATCCTGACACTTGCCCTGCCCCTGATCGTGCTACCGGAAACCGTGAAATCGTTTCGGAAGAATGATGCCTGATACGCGTGCTGCGGCCCTTTGAGGGCGCGCGCTTCGCGCGCGGGAACTATCCTGGGGATCGTGCCTCCGGCGGGGATATTTATCGAAAGATGATATCAAGCGAAAACCCGTTTCCTCTTTCCGAAAATATCCTGGGGGAGTGCTCGCAAGAGTGCGGGGGCGAAGCCCCCACATCCTCTCCGCAATTGCCCGGTTGCAGCCGTCTTCTCAGGCCGCCAGTCTTCGGCTCAGATAGGCAGCAGCCAGGGCAGGCGTGGCGATCTCCACGTATTCCTGCTCGGGGATATCCACCCCGAGGCGCGCATGGAGCGCGGCCACGAGGTTGAGCACATCCATCGAATCCAGTTCCAGATCGTCCTGGATATGGTCGTCCGCGCCGATTTCGTCGGACTCCAGGTCCGGAGCGACTTTCAGGAGTTCCTCCAGAAAGACTTTTCTTGCTTCATCCTGTGTCATAGGGCCTCCGGGTTTTGCAATGCCGTGTCGATCTCGGCGAGGAAGCGGTTGGCCTGGCGGCCATCGCTGACGCGGTGATCCGCCGAGAGGGTAAAGGTGGCGAGCAGCCTTGGAACAATTTCCCCCTCCACCACCCATGGCCGGATCTTCGGCGCACCGATGGCAAGCAGCGCCACCTGCGGCGGGAAGATGATCCCCGCCATCGCGTCGGCCCCCTTCTCGCCCAGGGCGGAGACGGTCAACGTGCCGCTTGTCATCTCCGAGGAGCGCAGGCGCATGGCCCGGGCACGGGCGACGAGTTCCTTCATCGCCGCCATCAGATCCGGCAGCGCCAGCTTGTCAGCCTCCGGAATAGCGGGCGCAATCAGCCCACCGCCGCGCAGCGCGACCGCCACGCCAAGATTCACCTGCGGTGCCGGGGTGAAGCCATCAACGCCATAATGGCCGTTCATCTCCTTCACCTTGGCCGCCGCGAGCGCTGCCGCCTTCATGAACAATGTGCCCAGCAGGATACGCTCGGCAGGCGGCACCGCCGCATTGCGGGCGGCCAGCCAGTCGGAGGCGGTCTGGATGTCGACGCTCTGGGACAGTTGGAAATGCGGGATCTCGCGCTTGGAGCGCTGCATCGCCGCCGCGATGGCCTTGCGCATCTCGACCATGGCATCGGCGGGCTTCGTAGGTTTGGGTGTCTCGCGACGTTCGGGCGCGGTGGTCTCCACATCGGCGAGAACCACGGCCCCGCCCGGGCCGCTGCCCTTTAGCGCGCCAAGGTCCACGCCACGTTCGGACGCCCTTTGCCGGGCTGCCGGGGAGGCGGCAATGCCGAGCGTGGCGGGCCTTGGTTGCAGGCCCTCGGAGGCTGCGGGTGCCACCGTCGCCAATTCGGGCGCGGGCGCGACCACCTCCGGAGCCGTTCCGGTTGTCGGCGCCGCCGGAGCAGACGGCGGCGCCTCCCCCGCGGCCAGGATCGTCGCGAGCGGGGCGCCGACGGGCAGCTTGGCGCCTATCTCCGCATCCAGCGACTGAATGATCCCGTCCTCGAAGATCTCGATCTCGATGGCGCCCTTCTGGGTTTCCACGACAGCGACGATGTCACCGCGCTTCACCGCGTCCCCCGGCGCGACCAGCCATTCGACCAGCGTTCCGGCTTCCATGTCGGCGCCAAGGCTTGGCATCTGGAACACGCCCATGGCTCACCTCCCCAGCGTGGCTTTGGCCGCCGCAACGATCTGGGCGACCTGCGGGATGGCAGCCTGTTCGAGATGCGATGGATAGGGGATCGGCACCTCGGCTGAGCAGACACGGCCAACGGGTGCGTCCATGTGCCAGAAGACCTGTTCATGGATACGGGCTGCGATCTCGGCCGAGAGCGAGCCGCTCTTCCAGCCTTCATCGACAACAACCGCCCGCCGCGTACGTCCCACCGACGCCATGATCGTGGCATCGTCCAGCGGGCGCAGAACCCGCAGGTCGATCAACTCGGCCTCGATGCCGTCAGCCGCGAGTTCGTCCGCTGCTTCCAGCACCTTGTGCAGCGAGCCGCCATAGGTGATGAGCGTCACGTCATTGCCCTGCCGACGGATCGCGGCCTTGGAAATGTCGACCGGTCCGGCATTTACGTCCAACGGGCCGGTGCGATTGTAAAGCATCACGTTCTCGAAGATCAGCACCGGGTCCGGATCCTCCAGCGCGGTCCAGAGCATGCCACGGGCATCCTCCAGCGTGGCGGGCGCCAGCACCTTCAGCCCCGGAATATGGGCGAACCACCCTTCCAGCGAATGCGAGTGCTGCGCGGCGAGCTGCTTGCCTGCGCCGGTTGCCATGCGGATCACCACGGGAACGCCGAACTGGCCGCCGGACATGTGGCGGACCGTGGCGGCGGTATTGAGGATCTGGTCGAGCGCGAGCAGCGAGAAGTTCACTGTCATCACCTCGACGATGGGCCGCAAACCGTTGGCGGCAGCCCCGATCCCTGCCCCGGTGAAGCCGGATTCCGAGAGCGGCGTGTCGCGGATACGATCTTCGCCGAACTCCTCCAGCAGGCCCTTGGAGACCGCGTAGCAGCCACCATAGGCGCCCACATCCTCGCCCATCAGGAAGACCCGCTTGTCGCGCTTGAGCGCGTCGCGGATACCCTGCTTGACGGCTTCGCGATAGGTCACCTCCTCGGTCTTGCCGGACGGGGCGACCGGAAGCGGGTCCGGGCGCGGCTCGGCCATGGTGTGTTTGGCCAGGTCCTCCACCGGCTCCCAAGTCCCGTTCTCGGCAAAATCGACGGCAAGGGCGATCTCGGCATCGACCATCTCCTCGATCCGGGTGATGTCCTCGGCATGCAGCAATGCGTTCTCCAGCAGCCAGTCCTGGAAGCGGTGGATCGGGCCGCGCTTGCGCCAGCTCTCGATCTCTTCCTTGCTGCGGTAAAGCTGCGCGTCGAACATCGAATGCGGCCGGAAGCGATAGGTCTTGCACTCTAGGAACACAGGCTTTCCGCTCTCCCGGATATGCCGGATCGCCGAGCGCGCGGCGACCTCCACCGCGACCACGTCCATGCCGTCGACCTGCCGGCTCTCGATGCCATAAGCCTTGGCCTTGTCGTGGATATCGGTATCGGAATCGTAGCGCTCGATGGCGGTGCCCATGGCGTAGCCGTTGTTTTCGCAAACGAACAGCACCGGCAGGTTCCAGAGCGCGGCGAGGTTCATCGTCTCGTGGAACTCCCCTTCCGCCGCCGCACCGTCGCCGAAGAAGCAGGCGGTGACGTGGTTGTCGCCCCGCAGCCGATCGGCCAGAGCGATGCCGGCCGCCAGCGGCAACCCGCCGCCGACAATGGCATTGCCACCGTAGAAATTGGTCGCGGCATCGAAGATATGCATCGAGCCGCCACGGCCGCCCGAGCTGCCCTCGGCCTTGCCATACATCTCGGCCATGACCTCGGTCATCGGCACCCCGCGCGCCAAGGCCTGGCCATGCTCGCGATAGGTGGCGACGATCTTGTCATCGGGGCCGAGCACCGGGATCACCCCGGCGGCAATCGCCTCCTCGCCGTCATAGAGATGCAGGAAGCCGCGGATCTTCTCCTGCTGATAGAGCTCAGCGCATTTATCCTCGAACTTCCGGATCCGGATCATTCCCGTCAGCAGTGACAGGACGTGGTCTCGCGTCAGGCGCGGTTTGTCCATCACGGTCATGTCTCGTCAGTCTCCAGGGTTGAAATATCCCCCTCGGGAAGGCCCAGTTCGCGCGCCTTCAGCAGGCGGCGCATGATCTTGCCCGAACGGGTCTTGGGCAGCGTGTTGCGGAACACGATCTCACGCGGGGCCACCGCTGGCCCGAGCTTCTTGCGGGCATGGCCGCGGATAGAACGCTCAAGCTCTTCGTCAGGGGTGTAGCCCGGTTTGAGAGTCACGAAGGCCTTGATGACCTCGCCCGCCGTCTCGTCCGGCACGCCGATCACGCCCGCCTCGGCCACGGCCTCATGCTCGATCAGCGCGCTTTCGACCTCGAAGGGGCCGACAAGGTGGCCGGAAGACTTGATCAGGTCGTCGGCGCGTCCGACGAACCAGTAATACCCGTCCTTGTCCCGCATCGCGAGATCACCGGAGAGGTACCAGCCATCGACGAAGCACTTGTCGTAGCGCGCCTGCTCGTCGAGATAGGTCCGCATCATCGAGGGCCAGCCGGGCCGCAGCGCCAGCTCGCCAATGTCGCCGTCAGCGAGTTCCTTTACCCCGGTGCTGGTGCGCTCGACGATCCCGGCCTTGATGCCGGGCATCGGCTTGCCCATGGAGCCGGGGCGGACATCCGCCGCGGCAAGGTTGGCGATCATGATGCCCCCCGTTTCGGTCTGCCACCAGTTGTCGTGGAAGGGCTTGCCGAAGACACGGTTGGACCAGACCACCGCCTCGGGGTTCAGCGGCTCGCCGACCGATGCCAGGAAGCGCAGGCCAGAGAAGTCATAGGGCTTCGTTGCGTCGTCGCCCGCCCGCATCATCATGCGGATCGCGGTCGGCGCCGAATACCAGACCTCGACCTTCTCCTGTTCGACGGTCGTGTACCAACGGTCGAGGTCGAACTCCGCCTCGTCGACGATCATCGTCACCCGGTTCACCAGCGGTGAGATGATGCCGTAGGAGGTGCCGGTGACCCAGCCGGGATCGGCCGTGCACCAATAGATCGTGCCAGGTGTCAACTCCAACGCGTAACGCCCTGAAATTGCGTGATACATCACCGCCTTATGGACATGCACCGCACCCTTGGGCTTGCCGGTGGTGCCGGAGGTGAAATGTATCAGCGCCCGGTCCTCGGGCATGGTCCGCGCGGTCTCGAAATCCGGGCTGGCCTCCGCCATCGCCGGAGCAAGGGCGACGCAGCCCTCGGGTGCCTCGTCACCGACGATCAGCACCAGCTTCAGCGTCGGGATCTCGGCGCACCATTTCGCGATCTTGCGGCGGTAGAGCGTTTCGGTCGTCACCAGCGCCTTTGCCGAACCGATTTCCATGCGGGTGCGGATCGGCTCCGGCCCAAAGGCCGAGAAGAGCGGCGTGAAGATCAGCCCCGCCTTCAGCGTGCCAAGTGCGGTCACGTAAAGTTCAGGCACCCGCCCCATCAGGCCAAAGACGCTGTCACCCCGCTCCAGCCCATGCGCCTTCAGCACATTGGCGAAGCGCGATGTGCGCTCAGCAAGATCGGCATAGGTGATTTCTTCGCGGGCATCGCCCTTGCCAAGCCAGCGGATCGCAACCTGCGCGCCCTGGCCGGCGGCGACATGGCGATCCACCGCCTCGTGGGCGATGTTCAGCGCCCCGTCCGGCAGGCCGTCCAGCATGGCCTCCGCGATATCCCAGGTGAATGTTTCACGCGTCTCGTCCGGGTGGGGAAGAGACGCACCTCGAGTCCCTCCGGACTCCTTCCGGATCGTCCCAAGCATGTTGGATTCCTCCCGCGGCGATTGTCGCACTCCGCGCGGAACGCCGCCATGACCCACGTCAACGCCAACCGGTCAAAAATCAAGAAATATAGGGCATGCGCCGTGCAGAAGACCGCGCAGGCACTGCAGGAAAGTTTCCCGGAGGACAGGATGGGGGAAAGCTTGTTCCTGAAGGATCCGCACCGATTGCTGGAGGACTGGCTTTCGGCCGGTTGGCGTGTGATTGCGCCGCTCCTGCGCGATGGTGCGCTTGTTCCGGACATCCTGCACGATCCCGAAGAGCTTCCACGGGGCGTTACCGACCGGCAGTCTCCCGGCAGTTACCGGCTTGAACCCGGAGCGTCCACGCGCTGGTTCGAGGCGGTTGTCGGCCCGCAGGGCTGGAAGCGCTGGCTCCATCCGCCGGAGCGCAAGCTCTGGTCGGCGCGGCGCGACGCGGCGGGCTTCGAAGTGACACCTGAGGCCGAGGAATGGCCGGCGACAATCTTCTTCGCCGTTCGGCCCTGCGACCTGGCCGCCATCGCCCGGCAGCAGGAGGTCTTTCGCCGCGCGGGCGACCCGGCCTATGCCGCCCGCCGCGCCGCGACGCGGATCGTGGCGGTCAATTGCGGGCGCAGCGCCGAGACCTGTTTCTGCGCCTCGATGCAGACCGGGCCGCGCGCGCAGGCCGGTTACGACCTTGCGCTGACGGAGATCGCGGACGGGCTGCTGCTGGAGATCGGCAGCGAAGACGGGACGGCGTTGCTCGATGCCCGCGCCCTGCCCGCCGCGACGGATGCGCAGGTTCGGGAAGCCGCCCGGCTGATCGAGGCCGCAGCCGCTTCCCAGACCCGCGCCATGCCGCCGGACATCGCCGAGCGGCTTACGGAAGTGGCGGACAGCCCGCGCTGGGAACAGGTCGCCAGCCGCTGCCTGCATTGCACCAATTGCACCGCCGTCTGCCCGACCTGCTTCTGCACCGATGTGACGGACCGCACGTCTCTCGACGGCGCGATGGCCGAGCGCTGGCAGCGTTGGGATAGCTGTTTCTCGCCGGATTTCAGTTATTTGCATGGTGGCCCGCTCCGGCGAAGAGCGGCCGCGCGCTATCGCCAGTGGATGACGCACAAGCTCTCCAACTGGCACACACAGTTCGGAAGCTCGGGCTGCACCGGGTGCGGGCGCTGCATCACATGGTGCCCGGTGGGAATAGATCTGGTTGCTGAGGCGCGGGCCTTGGCCAAGGGGGAGTAGATCATGAAGACACAAAGCATCGCGGAGATCCTGTCCGAGCACTCGATCCTGGGCCGTTTCGACGCGGATTCGATCGAGTTGCTGGCTGGATGCGCGCGCAATCTGCATTTCGGCGCTGGCGAGATGATCCAGCGCGAGGGCGACCCGGCAGCGCTGGTCCATGTGCTGCGCACGGGCGACGTGGCGATCGAGATTTCCGCCGCCCATATCGCGCCAACCGTGGTCGAAACCGTCCATGGCGGCGACATTCTCGGCTGGGGCTGGCTGATCCCGCCCTACCGGACGATGTTCGACGCCCGCGCCATGACAGAGGTATCCTGCGTCGCCCTGGACGCCGCCTGCCTGCGTGGCAAATGCGACGAGGACCCGCAGTTGGGCTACCAGCTGTTCAAATACTGGCTGCCGCACCTTGCGGCGCGGTTCCGCGCGCAGCGGTTGCAGGTGGCCGATCTCTACGGGCGCGACGATGATTGAACCGATCCGGATACCGTCGGCCCTGCTGCCCCGGCGGTTCCGGGTCGTCGTGAACTGCCCTGAACTGTCCGATGTCAGCACGCTGTCGATCCTCCCTCTCGACGGCACGCAGACCTCCGGCAAGCCGGGTCAATTCAACATGCTCTATGCGTTCGGGGTGGGCGAGATCGCGATCTCGATCTCCGGAAATCCCGCCGATACCGACACCCTGCTCCACACCATCCGCAATGTCGGCGCGGTCTCGGGCGCGCTCTGCGGTCTGCGCGAAGGCGCGATGCTGGGGCTGCGCGGGCCATTCGGCACCCCTTGGCCGGTGGAGGCGCAGGCCGGGCGCGACCTCGTCATCATCGCGGGCGGGCTCGGCCTCGCGCCCCTGCGGCCCGCGATCCTGCAGGCCCTTTCCATGCGGTCTGCATTGCGCAGCCTCTCCCTCGTGGTTGGCGCGCGCAGCCCGTCACAGATCCTCTATCCGGCGCAGCTGGCCGATTGGGCCGGCAGCGGCGCGCTGCGCATCTCGCTCACGGTGGACCGCGCCACACCCGGCTGGACCGGTATGGTGGGCGTTGTGACCACGCGTCTGGAGCGGGCGCTGGAGGGCTGCGATCCGGCCAATGTGAGCGCCTTTGTCTGTGGGCCGGAAGTGATGATGCGCCATAGCTGCCAGGCGCTCGAAGACCTGGGGGTTCCGGCGGCCTGCCAATGGATCAGCATGGAGCGCAACATGAAATGCGCCGTGGGCAGTTGCGGGCATTGCCAGTTTGGCCCCGATTTCGTCTGCCGCGACGGCCCGGTCTTCCGCTGGGACCGGATCGGCGCGCGCCTCAGGATCCGGGAGATCTGAGATGGACACCCCGCGCATCGCCGTCTGGAAATTCGCCTCCTGCGATGGCTGCCAACTGAGCCTGCTCGATTGCGAGGAGGAATTACTGGACCTCGTTGGCGCGGTGCATATCGCGCATTTCCTGGAGGCCAGCAGCCGGGTCGAAGGCGGGCCATACGACATTTCCTTCGTAGAGGGCTCGATCACCACCGCGGCGGATGCCGAGCGCATCGAGGCCATTCGCGCGGCCTCCAGGCTGCTCGTCACGATCGGCGCCTGCGCGACAGCCGGCGGGATACAGGCGCTGCGCAACAGCCGCGCGCTCGGGGATCTGGTGCAAGCGGTCTACCCGGCCCCGGATCTCATCAAGGTTCTGGAAACATCGACACCGATTTCCGAGCATGTCACGGTAGACGCCGAACTGCGTGGCTGCCCGGTCTCGCGCCACCAGTTGCTGGAATTCGTCGCCGCCGCGCTGGCCGGACGCAAACCCGATCTGCCCGATGTTTCGCAATGCGCCGAGTGCAAGCGCGCGGGCACGGTCTGCGTGATGGTGGCCCATGGCACCCCCTGCCTCGGACCAGTCACGCGGGCGGGCTGCGGTAATCTGTGCCCCCGCGTCGGGCGGGGCTGCTATGGCTGTTTCGGCCCGGTGGACGGGGCGAATTGCGCGGCGCTCTCGGAGCAGATGCGCAAGCTCGGGCTGGACACGACGGCGATTGCCGCGCTCTATCGGAATTTCAACTCCGGCGCGGCGGCATTCGTCGAGGAGGCGGCGCGGCATGACTGAACGAAAGATCACGGTAAATGCCCTTGCCCGGGTCGAGGGCGAAGGCGCGCTCAATGTCCGCATCCGGGGCGGGGAGGTGGAAATCGTCGAATTCCGGATCTTCGAACCGCCGCGTTTTTTCGAAGGGCTGCTTCAGGGGCGCGACGCAACGGAGGCCCCCGACATCACCAGCCGCATCTGTGGCATCTGCCCGGTTGCCTATATTACCTCGGCCAGCCAGGCGGTCGAGCAGGCCTACGGGGTTGAGATAACGCCCGAAATCGCCGCGCTGCGCCGGCTGATCTATTGCGGCGAGTGGATCCAGAGCCATGTGCTCCACGCCGCCATGCTGCACGCCCCCGATTTCCTTGGGCTGCACGATGTGATCGCCATTTCCGAGCTCGAGCCGGAGCTGGTGACCACGGCACTGCGGCTGAAAAAGCTCGGCAATGACCTGATGGAGGCGATCGGCGGGCGGGCCGTCCACCCGATCAACACCCGGGTCGGCGGCTTCTTCAAGGCGCCCGACAGCGCCGAGATCGCCGCGCTCCTGCCCGAGCTGGAATGGGGCATCGCCGCCGCGCGCGAGATGGCGCTGCGCTTTGCCCGCTTCGATTTCCCCGAGGACGCGGGCGACTACATCTTTGTGGCGCTGGTGCACCCGGAGCATTACCCGATCGAAACCGGCCGGATCGCCACCAGCACCGAGCTCGATATCCCTGTCGATGCCTTCCACGCGCATTTCATGGAGGAACAAGTGGCCCGCTCCATGGCCTTGCATGGCCGGATGCGGGACGGATCGGCCTATATCGTCGGCCCGCTTGCGCGCTACGCGCTGAACCGGGCACGGCTCTCCGAAACCGCCAAACAGACCGCTGGCGAGTGCGGGTTGGCAGAGGTGGAGCGCAACCCGTTCAAGTCGATCCTCGTGCGGATGGTCGAGGTGCAATATGCCTGCGAGGAAGCGCTGCGACTGGCGCGCGCCTATGTGCCGCCCGATCCGCCGTCGATGCCGCTGAGCCCGCGCGCGGGCGTTGGACAGGGCTGCTCGGAAGCGCCGCGCGGTATCTGTCATCACCGCTACGAGATCGACGATGCCGGGCGGATCGTGACGGCCACCATCGTGCCGCCCACCTCGCAGAATCAGCCGCAGATCGAGGCCGACCTCGAACGGGTGATCCGTTCCTCGCTCGCTCTCGACGACGCCGCGCTTCAATGGCGCTGCGAACAGGTGATCCGCAATTACGACCCCTGCATTTCCTGCGCGACGCATTTCCTCAAGCTCTCGGTCGAACGTGGCTGAGGGGCGCCTGCATGTCGGGATCGGCAACCCGCTGCGGCGCGATGACGGCGTCGGGCCGTGGGTCGCGCAGCGCCTGAACCAGACCGGCCTTCGGGCGCGGATCTGGCAAGCCGATGGCGCCGGGTTGATCGACCTCTTCGACACCGAAGCAGCGTTGGTGCTGATCGACGCGACCCGCAGCGGCGCGCCGCCGGGCACGCTCACCCGCTTCGATGCCATGGCCACACCCCTGCCCCGCCCGCTCTTTCACAACTCCACGCACGAATTCGGCCTCGCAGAGGTGGTAGAGATTGCCCGGCGGCTGGGACGGCTTCCCGCAAGGCTGGAGGTGATCGGGATCGAAGGGGCGGATTTCACGCCCGGCAAGGGCCTCTCTACCACGGTTCGGGAAACGGCGCGGCGTCTCGTGTCGGCACTCCGCGAGGCCACCTAAAACTCCGGAATTTTCTTGCCGAAACCGGACATTCCATGACCCCGATCAACGCGCCGCGGGCGCAGAAGGGATAAGCTCCAAGCGGGATAAGTGTGTCGATCTTTGGGAGGATTTTCCATGTACGATACAACAAAAAATCTGGTCTGGTTTGAAGAACTCGGACGCGAGGACGTCCCGCAGGTGGGCGGCAAGAATGCCTCGCTCGGGGAAATGGTGCGCCTGCTTGGCGACAAGGGGATTGCCGTTCCGCCGGGCTTTGCGACCACTTCGGACGCCTATCGGCGCTACATCGGTCATAACAACCTGCAGGCATTCATTGCGGATAGCCTTGACGATCTCGCCCGCGAGCGCATCACCTTGCAGGAGGCCGGGAAACTGATCCGGGCGGAAATCCGCGCCGGGCGTTGGCCAGAGGAGATCGAAGCCGATATCCTCTCTGCCTATCGTGGTCTGGGCGACCGGGTGGGGATTTCCAACCCGGCCGTGGCGGTACGTTCAAGCGCGACGGCAGAGGACCTGCCGGACGCCTCCTTCGCCGGCCAGCAGGAGACCTTCCTGAACGTGCGTGGTGAAGAGGAACTGCTGCGCGCCTGCCGGTATTGCTTTGCCTCGCTCTTCACCGACCGGGCGATTTCCTATCGCACGATCAAGGGGTTCGATCATCTCGCGGTGGCGCTCTCCATCGGCGTGCAACTCATGGTGCGCGCGGACAAGGGCGGATCGGGCGTGATGTTCAGCCTCGACACCGAATCCGGCTTTGACAAGGTGGTTCTGATCAACGCCGCCTGGGGCTTGGGCGAAAACGTGGTCCAGGGCGCGGTCGATCCGGACGAGTACCAGGTCTACAAGCCCTTCCTGGGCCGCCCCGGCATTACGCCGATCATGCACAAGGCGCTCGGGGCCAAGGAGATCAAGATGATCTATGGCGGGGCCACCGGCGCCAAGACGCGCAACGTGGCCTGCTCGCGCAAGGAACAGGCACAGTTCGTGCTCTCGGATGAAGAGATCCTCGAACTTTCCCGGATGGCCTGCACGATCGAAGACCATTACGGCCAGCCGATGGACATGGAATGGGCCCGCGACGGCGAGACCGGCAAGCTCTACATCGTTCAGGCACGGCCGGAGACGGTCCAGTCCCGCGTCGGTGGCGAGGTGCTCAGGTCCTACAGCATGAAGAATGCCGGCGAGAAGCTCCTCGAAGGGCTGAGCGTCGGGCTGTCGGTTGCCGCGGGCGAGGTCTGCCTGATCGAAAGCGCCGCCGATATCGGGCGCTTCGTGGACGGGGCGATCCTCGTCACCTCGATCACGGACCCGGACTGGGTGCCGATCATGAAACGCGCCTCCGCGATCATCACCGATCATGGCGGGCGCACCAGCCACGCCGCCATCGTCAGCCGCGAGCTTGGCCTGCCGGCCATCGTCGGCACCGGCGAGGCGACCCATGTGCTGCATGACGGCCAGATGGTGACAGTGAACTGCGCCGAGGGCGACCGTGGGATGGTCTATGCCGGCAAGGCAGAGATCGAGGTGCAGGAAACCCAGCTCGGTGAGATGGCCGAGACCCGCACCAAGGTGATGCTGAACCTCGCCAACCCGGGCGCGGCCATGCGCTGGTGGCGGCTGCCTGCCGATGGTGTCGGGCTGGCACGGATGGAATTCGTGATCAGCAACGAGATCAAGGTCCACCCGCTAGCGCTGACACGCTACGACCAGCTGAAATCCGACGAGGACAAGGCGGCCATCGACGCGCTGACCCTCGGCTATGAAGACCGCAAGGATTTCTTTGTCGAACGGCTGGCCATGGGGCTCTCCTGCATCGCGGCGCCCTGGTATCCGCACCCCTGCATCGTGCGGATGAGCGATTTCAAGACCAATGAATACGCCGCCCTTCTGGGCGGGGCGCAGTTCGAGCCGGGCGAGGAAAACCCGATGATCGGCTTCCGCGGTGCCTCGCGCTACTACTCGGAGGATTACAAGGACGGCTTCGCGCTGGAATGCCTTGCCCTCAAGCGGCTGCGCGAGGAAATGGGCTTCGACAACGTGCTCGTCATGATCCCCTTCTGCCGCTCGCCCGAGGAGGCCGACAAGGTGCTCGCGGTGATGGCGGAACACGGGCTGGTGCGAGGCGAGAACGGGCTCGAGGTCTATGTCATGTGCGAGATCCCCTCCAACGTGATCGTGGCCGAGGAATTCGCCAAGCGCTTCGACGGCTTCTCCATCGGCTCCAACGACCTGACGCAGCTCACGCTCGGCATCGACCGCGACAGCGCGGGGCTGGCCTACCTGTTCCGCGAACGCGACCCGGCGGTGCTGTGGATGATCGAGACGGTCATTGCCAAGGCCAACGCGGCCGGTGCCAAGATCGGACTTTGCGGACAGGCGCCGAGCAACGATCCGGGTTTCGCCCGCCTGCTCGTGGCCGCCGGGATCGGCTCGATCTCGGTGACACCGGACAGTTTCGTTGCCGTGAAGGCCAATGTGACGGAGGCCGAAGCGGGCTGAGCGCTTCGGCGCGAGGGTGGCCTGAGCACCCCTGAGTAACGGCACGCGCCTTCCGGACGCGGACCCGACAATATGTCCGATGGAGGGCGCATGGCGATCAGGGTAGGACCGCTGCATTTCCATGACAAATCAAGGCGGCCAGCATGTTCGGGATCGACGATGAAGACAGACCGCTGATCCTGACGGGCCTGACGCTTGCGGGCATGCTTCTGGCCGCCATCACGCATTTTCTCTTGCCCTCCGGCCTCGCATGGGGGCCGGTCGCCGAAACCCTCGCGCTCCTTCTCGTCTATGCCGCCGGCGGCGTGCCAGCCGGGATGCGGGCGCTGGAGGCGCTCTGGCGCGAGCACGAGCTGGATATCGACCTGCTGATGGTCGTCGCCGCGCTGGCCGCGGCGGCCGTGGGGGCCGCCTTCGAGGGTGCCGTGCTGCTTGCGCTCTTCAGCCTCTCGACCACGCTGGAGGAACGCGCCATGGGCCGCGCCCGCCGCGCCATCGAGTCCCTGATGGAGCTGCGGCCCGACACCGCCCTGCGCCGGACCGACGCCGGCACCGAGGAGGTTCCGCTGGAGGCGCTCGTTCCCGGCGACGTGGTCATCCTGCGCCCTGGCGCGCGCGTGCCGGTCGATGGCGCGGTCCTCGAGGGCGAAGGCGAGATCGATGAATCCAGCATCACCGGGGAATCGGTGCCCGTCCTGAAAGCCCCCGGCACGCAGGTATTCGAGGCCACGGTGAACCTGAACGGCGTTCTTGCCGTGCGAGTGGACAGGCCGCTTGCGGAAAGCACCGTGGCGCGCATGATCGCCCTCGTCACCGAGGCACAGGCTGCCCGCGCGCCCTCCGAGCAGTTCTCCGACTGGTTCGGCCAGCGTTACACGATCGCGGTGCTTGCAGGCTCGGCGCTCGCCTTTCTGGTCTTCCTGCTGATCGGCAACGACTGGAACGACGCGCTCTATCGCGCCGCAACGCTGCTGGTGGCGGCCAGCCCCTGCGCCATCGTCATCTCGGTTCCCGCCGCGATCCTCTCCGCGCTCTCGGCCTCGGCCCGTGGCGGCGTGCTCTTCAAGGGCGGCGTCGCGCTTGAAACCCTCGCCTCGGTCTCCACCTTCGCCTTCGACAAGACCGGCACCCTGACCACTGGCCGGCAGGAGCTGAGCGGCATCCATTGCACCGGCGACGAAACCGAGTTCCTCGCTCGCCTCGCCGGGCTGGAGGCCCATTCCGAACACCCAGTCGCCGACGCGGTTCGTCGCGCCGCCAGCGAGCGGCAGGTCGCCCCCTTCGAAATCCGCGAAGCCCGCGCGGTACCCGGCGAGGGCATCGTCGGCCTCGATCACCAAGGCGTCGTCTGGGCCGGCAACGAGCGCCTCGCCAACCGCATGGCCAGGCACAGCGCACCGATGGACTGCCCGGCCTTTCTCGCCGCGCTGCACGACACACCGATGACACTGATCCTGATGGGGCGCGGTGCGCGCATCGACGGTGTGGCAATGGTCGCGGACGAGCCGCGCGCCACCACCCGCCCCGGGCTGGATGCGCTGCGCGCGCGCGGTGTCGGCCACCTCGCCATGGTGACCGGGGACCGCCGCGCCGTGGCCGACCGCGTCGGCGCCGAACTCGGTTTCTCGCCTGATGCCATCCACGCCGACCTGCGGCCCGAGGACAAGGTGGAGATCGTCGCCGGATTGACGGAGAAGACTCGCGTAGCCTTTGTCGGCGATGGCGTGAACGATGCCGCCGCCCTTGCCCGCGCCGATGTCGGAATCGCGATGGGAGTTGCGGGCTCCGAGGTTGCCCTGCAGGCCGCGGATGTCGCCCTGCTGTCGGACGACCTGCGGCGCCTGGCGGCTGCGCACAAGTTGGCGCAGCGCGCCGCTCGCATCATCCGCCAGAACCTCATCTTCGCGACCGGCGCCATGATTACCCTGGTCACGGCTGGGCTGTTTTTCCACCTCCCCCTGCCCGTGGCCGTCGTCGGCCACGAGGGCGGCACTGTTCTCGTCGTTCTCAACGGGTTGCGCCTGCTGGCAGACCCGATTCGCCAGGCCGAGAACTAGGCCTTGAATGGCCACGTTGCACGTGCGGACAATCCTGCGGATCGTGCCTCCGGCGGAGGTATTTGAAGAAAGATTAAACGATTACCGCTTCTATCATCTTTCCCAAAATATCCTGGGGGGAGCGCTCGCAAGAGCGCGGGGGGCAAAGCCCCCTGATGCCCTCTGCAGCAGTCTGTAGATCGCGTTGCTATTCGTCGCGTGACGGCGTTGCCGCGGACCCGGCCAGAAGGCCGCCATCAATATTGAACTCGGCACCCGTCATATAGGCCGCGCTGTCGCCGGCCAGCATCAGCGCAAGCGCCGCCACCTCTTCCACCGTTCCGAACCGCCGCAGGGGCGTGTCGGCCACGAGCGCGGCCATGCGGCTTTCCCGGTCCGGGCCATCGCCCAGCATCGGCTCCCACATTGGCGTCAAAATCGCGGCCGGATGGATCGAGTTGCAGCGAATGGCGAGCCCCTGCTCCGCGCAATAGAGGGCCACCGTCTTGGTGTGATTGCGAATAGCCGCCTTGGAGGAGGCATAGGCCGCGGCGCCGGGAATGCCGACCATGCCCGAACGCGAAGAGATATTTATGATCGAGCCCGCTCCGGCCTCCCGCATCGCGGCAATCGCGTAGCGGCAGCCCAGAAACGTGCCGTCCAGGTTGACCCTGTGCACCGCACGCCAATCCTCGAGGCTGGCATGTTCCGGATCCTGCGGCGCGGCGTTTTCCTCAAACCCGGTAACACCGGCATTGTTCACCAGCACATCGATGCGGGGCCAGGCGGCTTTCAGCGCGTCCCAATCGGCCTCGCTGGAGACATCCAGACGTCGGGAACTCCCACCGATCTCAAGGGCGACCTGCTCGGCTGCGTTTTCATCCTTGTCGGTCACCAAGACCTGCGCGCCAGCATCGGCAAAAGCGCGGGCGATGGCTGCGCCGATCCCCCGCCCTGCCCCGGTCACGACGCAGATCTTGCCGGATAGCTCCGAACTCATGCAATGCTCCAAGCTGTTAGTTTTGGGCGAAGCCCGCGCTCAGTCCGGCGCGGACTCGACCGCAATTGGTTCCGTTTCGGGTTTGGGCTTGCCGCCCAACAGGCGCTTCACCGTCTCGCGGGTGTTTTGCAGCACGACGTAAAGCACCGGCACCAGGATCACGCCGAGCACCGTGGCCGCCAGCATGCCGCCGAACACGGCGGTGCCAATGGCCTTTTGGCTGGCAGCCCCCGCGCCGGAAGCCGTCAGCAGAGGCACCACGCCGAGCAGGAAGCTGAGCGCCGTCATCATCACCGCCCGGAAACGCTGATGCGCGGCCTCGACCGCGGCCTCGCGCACCGAAAGCCCCGCGGCCCTTCGCTCCATGGCAAATTCGACGATCAGGATCGCGTTCTTCGCCCCGAGCCCCACCAACATGATCATCCCGATCTGGGTGTAGAGGTTGATGTCGGTGCCCGCCACGACCACGGCCAGCACCGCCCCGAACAGCGCCACCGTGACCGAGAGCAGGATCGCCACCGGCATGGTCCAGCTCTCGTATTGCGCCACGAGGAAGAGATAGCCGAACAGGATCGCCATCATCAGGATCACCTGCACCATGCCAGCCGAGTCGAGCTGCTGCTGCGCGGTTCCGGTCCATTCATAGGCATAGCCCGGCGGCAGGCTCTCGGCGGCGACCTCTTCCAGCACGGTGATCGCATCGCCCGTCGACAGGCCGGCAGCCGGCACGGCGGTGATCGTGGCGGAGCGGAACATGTTGTAGCGGTTGAGCAGCACCGGACCGAGTACGTTCTCGACATCGACCAGCGTGCCAAGCGGCACCATGGCGCCCGTCGTCGAGCGCACATGAAGGTCCGAAATATCCTCGACCTGACGGCGGTAATCGCCATCGGCCTGGATCATCACCCGGTAGACCCGTCCGAACAGGTTGAAGTCGTTCACGTAATAGGAGCCGAGATAGGCCTGCAAGGTCTGGAAGACCTCGGACACCGTCACATCCAGCGTCTTGGCCTTCTCCCGGTCTAGATCGACGAAGACCTGCGGAACATTGGCCCGGAAGGTCGTGTAGGCCTGTGCCAGTTCGGGGCGCTGGTTGGCGGCATAGACCATGCCGCCGAGCGCGGCGGAGAGGTCCTGTGCCGAGCCGCCGCCGGTCTGTTGCACCTTCATTTCCACGCCGGACGAGATTCCAAGACCCGAGATCGGCGGCGGGTTGAAGGCGAGGACCGAGGCCGCGATCTCCTGGTTCGAGATTCCGTATATCTGGGCAAGGATTCCGTCCGCCCTCAGTTCGGGCGTCTGGCGCTCCTCCCAGGGTTCGAGGTTGACGATGATCATCGCGCCATTGGAACCCGAGCCGTTGAGCAGACTGAAACCGTTCACCAGCACGGTTCCCGAAACACCGGGGATCTCCCGGATCAGGCCGTCGATACGCTCGGTCACCCCCTGCGTGCGTTCCAGCGAAGCCGCATCGGGCAATTGCACATCGACGAAGAGCGAACCGTTATCCTCGATCGGGATGAAGCCCTTGGGCGTGGTCGCAAAGATCGAACCCATGACCATGACCACTGCCACAATGGCGACGATGCTGAGCAGCGCCACGCGCACGAAGCGCTTGACGACTGCGGTATAACCGTTGCGCACCCCACTGATCGACCGCTCGAACACCGCCAGCAGGCCCTTGGCCTCGCCCCTGCGCGGCTTGAGCACGATGGCGCAAAGCGCGGGCGAAAGGGTCAGCGCGTTGATCGAGGAGATGACCACGGCGGTCGAGATGGTGACCGCGAATTGCGAATAGAGTTGTCCGGTGATGCCCGGCATGAACGTCACCGGCACGAAGACCGCCAGCAGCACCAGCGTCGTCGCGATGACCGGGCCGGTGATCTGGCCCATGGCCTTGGCGGTGGCCTCGGCGGCCGGCAGCCCCTCCTCCGCGATCAGGCGCTCCACGTTCTCGACCACGACGATGGCGTCATCCACCACGATACCGATAGCAAGCACCAGCGCGAAGAGCGACACGGTGTTGAGCGACATGTCGAAGGCAAGCAGGAAGGCGAATGTGCCGATCAGCGAGACCGGGATCGCCACCATGGGGATAATCGTCGCCCGCCAGCTTCCGAGGAAGATGAACACGACCGACATCACCAGTGCGAAGGTCAGGATCAGGGTCGAGACCACGTCGTTGAGCGAAGCCTCGACGAAATCGGTCGAGTTGTAGGGCACTTCGTATTCAACATCGTCGGGGAATACGCGGCTCAGCCGCTCCAGCTCGCTCAGCACCTTTTGCGAGACCGCCAGCGCGTTCTCTCCCGGCGCCTGGTAAACGGCCAGCACGGTCGCCGGCTGGCCGCTATAGCGCCCCGAGGCGTTGTAATAGTTGGCGCCCAGCTCGACCCGCGCGACATCCTTCACCCGGACGATGGCGCCCGAAGCGCCGGTGCGCACGACGATATTCTCGAACTCCTCGACCGATGCCAGACGGCCCTTGGAGGTGATCGTGTATTGGAATTGCTGCCCTTCCGGCACCGGCGGTGAGCCGATCTGGCCGGCCGAGACCTCCAGGTTCTGCTCGCGGATCGCGCTGATCAGGTCGCCCGGCGTCACGCCGAGGCTGGCCATCCGGTTCGGGTCCATCCACATCCGCATCGCATAGGCGAAATCGGTCAGAACATTGGCCTCACCGACACCCTGGATCCGCGACAGCGCGTCCTTGATGTTGATCGAGGCATAGTTGGACAGGAACACTTCGTCATAAGTGCCATTGGGCGACACGAGCGTCGCCACCAGCAGCATGTTGGTGGAGCTTTTCCGGGTCACGACACCGCGCGCGGTCACCTCTGTGGGAAGCTGGGCGGTGGCCTGCGCCACCCGGTTCTGCACGTTGACCGAGGCGATATCCGGGTTGGTCCCGACCTCGAAGGTAACCGCCAGAGAGTAGGAGCCGGTGGCCGAGCTGTCCGACGACATGTAGAGCATGTCGTCCACCCCGTTCACCTGCGCCTCGATGGGCGCGGCCACGGTGTTTTCGACCGTCTCGGCCGTCGCGCCGGTATAGGTTGCCGACACGCGCACCACGGGGGGCGTGATATTGGGAAACTGTTCGACCGGCAGCACCGCATAGGCGATCAGGCCCATGATGGTCAGGACAGTCGAAATCACGATGGCCGTCTTCGGACGGCGAATGAATACCGTGGAGATCATCGGCTCAGTTTCCCGATTGCCCGGAGGTTTGTTCCGACGGCACGCCCGCTGTGACCGCCTCGACCTTTGCGCCGGCGCGGACCCGCTGCAGCCCCTCGACGATCACCATTTCGCCTTCGCGGGCGCCGTCCTGGACAACCATCGCGGTACCGACCTGGCGTCCGAGCGTCACGTAGCGCTGTTCGACCCGCTGGTCCGGGGTCACGATCAGCACGAAATCGCCGCGCTGGTCGCGCTGCAGCGCGGCCTGCGGCACGAGGATCTTTGTTTCCGGCTTCAGCGCCTGGATCGAGACATCGACAAAGGAGCCATCGACAATCAGGCCGCGCTCGTTCGGGAACTCGGCCCGGAGCGCGATGGTGCCCGTGGCCGGGTCGATCCGGTTGTCAACGAGCACGATCTTGCCCGGCTCCTCCAGCCACGTGCCGTTGGGAAGGGTCACGAAGACATCCGGCGTCTTGTTCGAGTCCTTCAGTTCGTGCACCTCGGCCTGAATCTGTTCCAGCACGTCCAGAAGCTGCTTTTCGGTCAGGGAAAAGGAAACCTGCATCGGCCGCTCGCGCACCAGCGTCACCAGCGGCTGCGTTGTCGGCCCGACCAGGTCGCCCACGGAGGTGCTGACCACGCCGATACGGCCTGCGAAGGGCGCGCTGATGCTGGTGTAGCTCAGGTCAAGTTCGGCCGAGCGGATTGCGGCCTCGGCGGCCTGGACCGCTGCTTCCGCGACCTTCTCGTTGGCCCGCGCGACATCTTCCTCGCTCTGCGGTGAGGCGTTGCGCCGGACCAGTTCGCTCTTGCGCGCAAGCTCGATGCCCGCCAGCTCGAGATTGGCCTGCGCACGCGCCAGATCGGCCTGCCGGGCTTGCAAGGTCGCCTCGTAGCCGTCCGGCTCGATCTGGAACAGGGCTTCGCCCTGCTCTACCGGCGCGCCGTCGGCCACCATCACATCCTTCAGATACCCGCTGACCCGGGCCACGATATCAACTTTGTCCATGGCCTGACCAAGACCGATGAACTTCGCCTCGTCGATCAGGTCCTCGGTGTAGACCGCGGAAACTGCAACTTTGACGGCAGTCTCTTCCGACTGCGCCCAGGCGGCACCGGTCAGCATGAAAGCGGTCAGGAATCCGGTCATAAAGCGATGTTTTTTCAGCAGCATCGAAACAATTTCCCTGCATGTACAAATGAGGCCGTTTTCAGACCCTTACTTCTTTCATAGCCATTTCCGCACAGGGAACAACGGAAGATATCCGCGTTGACGAAGGGTTCCAAAGGCCGAACGAAATCGTCGCAGTTCGAAAGACGCAAACGCGATAGGCCATCTGGGCAAGCGGTCGCCGTGCGCACAGCAAGGAGGCAGAGAGCGAAGCGCGTTTCCTGTTTATCGTGCGATTTCGTGCTTTTCCGCGACGAAAACGCCTGCGCGAGGCCGCCAACGCGCACAGCATCGCACGCATTAACCTGAACGAAACGGGAACGGCCGCACGGTCGGCTGAAATGCCCCCGATACAGCTCCGAGTCGCAGACATGCGTACCCTTTTTTGCTCTCCGTTCTTCCAGCTAATCCTGCTGTTGCGCCATGTTTGGCTGCGCATGCTCACCGGCCTCGTCGTCGGTCATGCCCCCAAACAGGTTCGGTCGAGGATCTGCGCGCTCCCACTTCTGGATCAAGCCCTTCTTGTCGGGGCCAGCATGCTCGGGCTGGCGCTGGCCAGCATGCTCTTTGCCGAAGCAGGACCAGGAGGCCCAGCGGCAATGTGGATCGCCCTCTACCTGGTTTGCCGCTGAACGGACTCACACAAGATCAGGATTTGCGTGCGCGTTATATTTTTTTACGTGGTGGCAAAGCCGACTGACCCTCAAAGGCGATCCAGTGTCTTTCCCGAAACGCCTCAGGCATCTTCCTCCGTCTCGCCGCGAAAGCCAGTGGCAACCACGAATTTCTCCGATGAATCCGCCCGGCTTGCGGGTGGTTTCACATTCACCACCTTGGTGAAACGTTGCTTCAGAAGCTTCTGGAGATCGCCCTCCGCCCCTCCTGCCAGAACCTTGGCAACGAAGGTCCCCCCGGGCGCAAGAACATCGAATGCCAGGTCGGCCGCCGCCTCGCACAGCGCCATGATCCGTATATGGTCCGTCTGCTTGTGGCCCGAGGAGGACGCGGCCATGTCGGACATGACAACATCCGCCTGCCCGCCAAGCCATGCCTTCACCTTGTCATCCGCACCTTCTTCAAGAAAATCGAGCACGTGCAATTCGGCCCCGGCAATCGCTTCCACTTCCTGCAGGTCGACCCCAAGCACGGTGCCAATCGCCTTGCCAGATTTCTCGCCAAGCGCATTGACGCGCTTGACCGCGACCTGGCACCAGCCGCCCGGCGCACAGCCGAGATCCACCACCCGCGCCCCGGGCACAAGGAAGCGAAACTTGTCGTCCAGTTCCAGGATCTTGAAGGCCGCACGCCCGCGATACCCCTCACGCCTGGCCTGCACCACGTAGGGATCGTTCAATTGCCGCTCCAGCCAAAGGGTGGAACTGAGCTTTCGGCCGCGGGCCGTCTTCACCTTCACGCGCAGATCACGTTGGCCGCGCCCGCTTGTCTTTTTTGCCATGCCTCGCCTCTTGCGTCTTCGGCACCAGATTTCATGCCTCCGGCGGGGATATTTTCGGAAAGAGGAAGGTTGCAAGCCCCCTCTTCTTCTGACGACAAATATCCTCGCCGAAGGCAGCCGCCAAGGGCGGCTTCAGAAAGGCCCGTCTTCAAGCACCCCGTCCGAGGACATCTGCGCGTAGAGCAGCCCCTCGCGCAGGCCACGGTCGGCCACAGACAGCCTGTCCGTCGGCCAGACGCGCATCAGTGCCTGCAGGATTGCCGAGCCGGACATGATCAAAGACTGACGGTCCTTGCCAATCCGCGGATCGGCCCGTCGCCCGGCCTCCCCCAGTTCAAGGTAGCCACGGATAACCGCGTCGATCTGGTCGGAACTCATGCGCAAGCCGTCCACCTTGGTCCGGTCATAGCGCCTGAGCCCGAGATGGCTCGCGGCCACGGTCGTGACCGTTCCAGAGGTGCCGATGATCTGGAACCCTTCCCGCGCCTGTTCATGCGCATAAGGTGAGAATTCCGCCAGTTGTTCCTCGAAATACCAGCTCATCAGCGCGAAGCGGCCAGAATCGTCCTCGACATCCGAGAACTGGTCCTTGAGCGTCGCCACGCCGAGCGGCACCGAGATCCAGTCGACGACGCGGGCGCGCGGGAACAAATCCTCGCTATAATCGAACCCCTTGTGCAGCCGCATGATCGAGCGCGGACGCTCTGCCGCCGGTACCCGGCTCAGGTCGATCCAGACCAGCTCGGTCGAGCCGCCACCGATATCGACCACCAGAAGCTGCTCCGTTCGAACGGAGACCAGCGGCGCACAGGACACCACCGCGAGACGGGCCTCTTCCTCAGGTTCGATGATATCGAGCCGCAGCCCCGTCTCCCGGCGCACGAAGCGGATGAAATCACGCGCATTGCGCGCCCGCCGGCACGCCTCGGTGGCCACGAGCTTCATGCGCTGGACGCGGTGTTTCTGGAATTTGGATTTGCAGATCTTCAGCGCCTGGACCGTGCGGGCCATGGACGAACGAGAAAGCCGCCCGCTCGCTTCTAGCCCGGCGCCGAGCTGCACCGATTTGGAGAAAGAGTCCACGACGTGGAACTGGGACCCTTTCGGCTGTGCCACGAGCATGCGGCACGAGTTTGTGCCCAGATCCAGAGCCGCGTATGTGGCTACCGGATCGAGCGTATTGGGCGCGGTGGTTACAACCGGTTTCGGGAACGCGCCCGCGCCTGCGGGACGCTTGGGCGCCATCTTACGCCCTCCATTTCAAGTTGATTTCACCGTAGCCTCGACACCCGGGCCGCGCAAGGGAACAGATTCACGCCCCTCATATTGAACATGAAAATTTCGACGGTTCCGCGCACTGGATCATTGCGCCCGACAACCGTTACCTTGTGCGCCAGCAGGTCCAGAGGTCGCAGCCGCGCCCTCCCATGTCGATATTCGCCCCTTTCGTACGCGGCCTGCAGCGTAAAGGGGAAGTAACAGTTGCGAGGAAACTGGTTTCATGCCCGACGTCACGATTGTCTTTTGGCGCGACATCCCGGCACAGGTCATCGTCGGCAAGGGCCGGCGTGGCTCGAAGGCGCCGCTTCCGGAGCGGTTCGAACAGGCAATCGACCGATGTGCCATGGCAACCGACGCCAAGGATACCGACGCCTATCTTGCGGAGTGGCGCAAGGCCGAGCCTTACACGGTGGAAGGTGATCCGGCGGAGATCGCCGCCGCCGAGGCCGCACGTCTCGACGCGGAATATGACCAGGCCCGCATCAAGAAACTGATCGACAACGCCGGATGGAATTGAGGCCGGCACAGATATGGGAGGCCGCCATGGCTCTGCTACCGTTTCGCAAGCGCTCCGCCACGCCTGACAGCAAAGCCGCTCTGGAGGTTTTCCTGCAAGGGTTCTCCATCGAGGTGATGCCGCGCACGGCGGCCAAGATCGAGAGTTTCCGGGAGCTGCTGCCGGCGGGGACGCGGGTCTATATTGCCCATATCGATGGCACGCCCTTCGAGGACATGGTGGCAACCGCCAAACGGCTGGCGGCCGAGGGTTTTCCGGTCATGCCGCATTTCCCGGCCCGGATCATCAAGGACAAGGCGACCCTTGCCGACTGGATTGCGCGCTACCAGGGCGAGGCAGACGTGAAGCAGGCCCTGGTTCTGGCTGGCGGAGTGGATGCGCCCAAGGGTGATTTCGACTCTTCCATGGCGCTGCTGGAAACCGGGCTGTTCGACGAGGCGGGCTTCACCCACCTGCACGTGGCCGGTCACCCGGAGGGCAACCGTGACATCGACCCGCTCGGCAGCACGAAGCGGGTCATGGACGCGCTGCACTGGAAGCAGGCCTTCTCCCGCAATACCGATGCCCGGATGGCGATTGCCACCCAATTCGCCTTCGAATCCAAGCCGGTCATTGCCTGGGCCAACGGGCTGAGGGAAGCCGGGATCGACCTGCCGATCCATATCGGCATCGCGGGGCCGGCAAAGCTTCAGACAATGATCAAGTTTGCTGTCTCCTGCGGCGTGGGCGCCAGCGTGCGCGTGTTGCAGCGACGGGCAAAGGACGTGACCAAGCTGGTCATGCCCTTCGAGCCGAACGAGATTCTGACCGAGCTGGCCGTCCACAAGGCTGCAAGCCCGGAATTCAACATCGCGCAGGTGCACTTCTTCCCGCTTGGCGGTATCAAGGCCACGGCCGGCTGGACGGCCGAACATGGCGGACCAGCGGGACACGCGGCCGCCGCAACAGGCTGAGAGACTTCATGACCACAGCATTGCTGTTCGACCTGGACGGAACCTTGATCGATTCCGACTCGCTGCACGCCCAGGTATTTGCCGAACTTTTTGAACCCCGTGGGGTAAAGATCGATTTCGCCTATTACCGGGACAAGCTGCACGGCCGGCTGAATTTCGACATCTTTTCTGACCTTTGTCCCGGCGAGGATGCGAAATGGTGGTCCGATCACAAGGAAGCAGAGTATCGCAAGTTGCTGGGCACGGGCCATCCGAATATGCCGGGTACGGTGGAATTGCTGGACCTTGCCGACGAGATGGGCTGGGCCAAAGGCGTGGTGACGAATGCGCCGCGCGACAACGGCGAGGCGGTGCTGGCCGCGCTCGGCATTGCCGACCGCTTCGACACGCTGGTGATCGGAGATGAATGCGTGCGCGGCAAGCCGGACCCGGAGCCCTACCTGGAAGGTCTGCGGCGGCTGAACGCCGATGCCGCCGTCTCTCTTGCTTTCGAGGACAGCCCGACAGGCATTCGTTCAGCCGTGGGAGCCGGCCTCAAGACAATCGGAATTCGAAGCATGCTGTCCGACGCCGCATTGCGCGAAGCGGGCGCGACAGCTTCGGTCGAGGACTACGCCGATCCGGCGCTGAAACACCATATTGATCAATTGAAGGGACTGGCTGCATGACGCGGACCGTAATCGAGAGCAAGACGAAGACTGTCACCATCGGCTTCGACGAGCCGTTCTGCGTGATCGGCGAACGGATCAACCCGACAGGCCGCAAGAAGCTGGCGGCCGAGTTGGAAGCGGGCGATTTTTCCACCGTGGAGAAGGATGCGCTGGAGCAGGTCGCATGCGGGGCGATGGTTCTCGATGTGAATTCCGGCGCGGTGTTCACCAACAAGATGGCCGAGGATCCGCGCTACGCGGACAATAACTTCGTCGAGCCGATGTTGATGAAGGAGCTCATCACGCGCATCCAGGCGATCGTGGACGTGCCGCTGTGTATCGACAGCTCGGTGCCCGGCGCGCTCCAAAACGGGCTGGAAATGGCGGAAGGGCGGCCGCTGCTGAACTCGGTGACGGGTGAAGAAGAGCGGCTCGAGGCGATCCTGCCGCTGGTGAAGAAGTACAACGTGCCGGTTGTGGCGATCTCCAATGACGACACGGGCATTTCCGAGGATCCGGATGTGCGTTTCGCGGTGGCCAAGAAGATCGTCGAACGGGCGGCCGATTTCGGCATTCCGGCGCATGACATCGTGGTCGACCCGCTGGTGATGCCGGTGGGCGCGATGGCGACGGCCGGGCAGCAGGTCTTCACGCTCGTCCGCCGGCTGCGCGACGAGCTGGGCGTGAACACGACCTGTGGCGCTTCCAACATTTCCTTTGGCCTGCCGAACCGGCATGGCGTGAACGCGGCCTTCCTGCCGATGGCGATCGGCGCAGGCATGACTTCTGCGATCATGAACCCGGTTCGCTCCGTCGAGATGGAGGCCATTCGTGCCGCCAACCTGCTGATGAATCACGATCCCAATGGCGGGGCGTGGATCGGACTGGCCAAGGTGCTTGACGCGGTCAAGGAAGGCGCGAGTTTCACCGAGGCGTCGCAGGCGGCCGCCGCGGCCGGGTCTGGTCGCGGACGGCGTCGGCGCCGGGGCTGAGGGCAGATCGGGCAGAGATGTCGGTTGGGGGGCTGTCTGCCCCCCACGCGCGCTGAAAGCGCGCTCCCCCCGAGGATATTTTCGGAAAGAGGAAGTCAGAAAGGCGGGCGGCTCGGGCGCCTTTGCTCTTTTCTCCCGAGCCTCTTTGCGGCATGAGGCGGCACGTGAGTTCAACCCGGTGCTTCAAGGAGAGACCCGATGCACGACATTCGCTTCATTCGCGAAAACCCTGACGCGTTCGACGCCGCCATGGCGCGGCTTGGGGTGTCGGTGTCTTCCTCCGATATCCTGGGGATCGATGCCGGACGGCGTGAGAAGATCACTGCCGCCGAGGCTGCACAGGCCGAACGGAACGCCGCCTCCAAGCAGGTTGGCGCGGCCAAGGCAAAGGGCGACGAGGCCGAATTCGAGCGGCTGCGGGCGCTGGTGGGTGAGAAGAAGGCCGAGATTGCGCGGCTGGAGGAAGAGGCCAAGGCAGAAGATGCCCGGCTGACCGAGTTGCTCGCTACGCTGCCCAACATGCCGCATGAGGATGTGCCGGACGGGGCCGATGAAAATGACAACGTGGAAATCCGCCGTTGGGGGGAGCCGCGTGTCTTCGATTTCGAGCCGAAGGAGCATTACGAGCTGGCGGCGGTTCAGGACGGCATGGATTTCGAGACGGCGGCGAAGCTGGCCGGTTCGCGCTTCGTGCTGATGTCGGGTGCCGTGGCGCGGGTTCATCGCGCTCTGGCACAGTTCATGCTGGACACGCACACGACCGAGCATGGGCTGACCGAGGTCAACGGCCCTGTCATGGTGCGCGAAGAGATGATGTACGGCACCGGGCAGTTGCCCAAGTTCGGCGACGACAGCTACCTGCTGCGCGAAGGCTGGTGGTTGATCCCGACCTCCGAGGTGACGCTGACCAATATCGTCAATGACGTGATCGTCGAGGAGGGCTACCTGCCCCGTCGTTTCACGGCGCATTCGCTCTGCTTCCGCTCGGAGGCTGGCAGCGCGGGCCGCGATACGGCCGGGATGCTGCGACAGCACCAGTTCGAGAAGGTCGAGATGGTCTCGGTGACCCATCCCGACAAGAGCATGGAAGAGCATGAGCGGATGACGCGATGTGCCGAGGTGATCTTGGAGAAGCTCGGCATTCCCTATCGCACGATCGTGCTGTGCACCGGCGATATGGGCTTTGGTGCGCGCAAGACGCATGACATCGAGGCCTGGTTGCCGGGGCAGAACATGTATCGCGAGATCTCGTCCGTATCGGTCTGCGGCGATTTCCAGGCACGCCGGATGAATGCCCGCTTCCGCCCCGAGGGCGGCGGAAAGCCGGAATTCGTCCATACGCTGAACGGCTCCGGCCTTGCCGTCGGGCGCTGCCTGATCGCGGTTCTGGAGAACGGTCAACGGGAAGACGGATCTGTCGATCTGCCGGAAGCGCTGCATCCCTGGCTCGGTGGCAAGCGCCGCATCACGGCCGAGGGCACGCTCGTCTAAGAACAAAATCGCCCCCGGAGAGCGATCTCCGGGGGCTCGTTTCCGATCCTTCCGAGCGGTAATTACTCGGCGATCATGCCGTCTTGTTTGGCAGCGGCCAGTTCCTCGGCGCTGATCATGCCATCGGCATCGGCATCGAGTTCGGCAAAAAGCTCTTCGCTGAGATCCGGATAGGCAGCCTGCATTTCCGCAAGCGAGTAGACACCGTCACCGTCGGCATCGTCGACCATGGTTTGAGCCATCGCCGGAAGGGCAAGAGCAAGCAGAGCAACGACGAAAGCGCTTTTCCGCATTTTTTTGGTTTTCTCCATGAAGCCCCGCGATCCCGCGGGGAAAAAGAAGGTTCAATTACCTCCAGTCGGAGAAATGATGGCGAAACACGCCAGTTTCAAGAGGATCATCACGCCTGGTCGATAATGTTTTTCGAGCGTATTTTCATGTTTTCTTTCAGCCCCTTGCAGCGGGAAGCTCATCTCTCGAAGAGCCGACGTCTGAAAGTTTTTTCTTAGCGCTCGTCCGCGCGCCCCTTGCCGGTATGCTTGCGCAGTCGCGACGGCGTGGACTTTTTCTTGTCCTTGTAGGGGTTCTTATCGGACTGGCTTCGGAAGGTCAGGCGGATCGGCGTACCCGGCATGTCGAAATCTTCCCGCAGCCCGTTGACCAGATAGCGTTTATAGCTTTCCGGCAGTTTTTCGGGGAAAGAAGCCATCACCACGAACCCCGGCGGGCGCGTCTTCACTTGCGTCATGTAGCGCAGCTTGATCCTGCGGCCGCCCGGTGCGGGGGGCGGATGGGCTTCGAGCATGCCCGTAAGCCATTGGTTGAGCCTCGCCGTCGGCACCCGGCGATTCCACACTTCATGCGCCCGCACGATGGCGTCATGCAGCCGGTCCAGGCCGCGGCCCGTCTTGGCGGATACCGTGATCAGCGGCGCCCCCTTGAGCTGCGGCAGCAGGCGGTTGAATTCCTCCTTCAGCTCCGCCAGCTTTTCCTGCTTCTCGTCTTCGAGATCCCACTTGTTCACGGCCACCACGACCGCCCTGCCCTCGCGCTCGGCCAGGTCAGCGATGCGCAGGTCCTGCTGCTCGAAGGGGATTTCCACGTCGAGCAGGACGACGACCACCTCGGCGAATTTCACCGCGCGCAGCCCGTCGGAGACCGAAAGCTTCTCCAGCTTCTCCTGCACCTTCGCTTTTTTGCGCATGCCGGCGGTGTCGAAGATACGCATCGGCGTGCCCTTCCACTCAACCGGAAGGGAAATCGCGTCGCGCGTGATGCCCGCCTCGGGGCCGGTCAGCAGCCGGTCCTCGCCGAGGATCCTGTTGATCAGCGTAGATTTTCCAGCATTCGGGCGCCCGACCACGGCCACCTGCAAAGGCTTCGACCGAGAGAAAAGCGGCCCTTCGCCCTCGGCGGCCTCTTCCTCGGTCAGCTCTATATCGGTCGCCGGCGCCTGTTCGAGGGCACGCGCCTCGAAGGCATCGGCCAGCGGCATTAGCACGGCGTGGAGATCGGCCATGCCCTCGCCATGCTCGGCCGAAATCCGGATCGGATCGCCAAGCCCGAGCGCATAGGCCTCCAGAACGCCCGCATCGCTGGCATTGCTCTCGGACTTGTTCGCGGCCAGCAACACATGCGCCGACTTCTTGCGCAGGATCTCGGCAAAGACTTCGTCGGCCGGGGTAACGCCCTGGCGGGCATCGAGCATGAACAGGCATATATCCGCCATCTCCACCGCCCGCTCGGTCAATCGGCGCATACGGCCCTGCAGGGACTCGTCTGTCGCTTCCTCAAGTCCGGCCGTGTCAATGACGGTAAAGCGCAGGTCTCCAAGCCGGGCCTCGCCTTCGCGCAGGTCACGGGTCACGCCGGGTTGATCGTCCACGAGGGCAAGACGTTTGCCGACGAGACGATTGAACAGAGTCGATTTGCCCACGTTTGGGCGGCCCACGAGGGCCAGGGTGAAGCTCATAATGCGCTCACAGACAGGAGAATCGGATCAGACCCGCTCCTTTAGACCGTTTCTTCCGGTGGTTGAAGCCTTTTCAAGGAATAGCACTGGCGTAGATGGCGCCATTGGAGGGAACAGAAGGGGGCGTCGCCCCCCGCTCTCTCGCGAGCGCTCCGCCCAAGGTATTTGCGGAAAGATGATGAAGGGGCCGAACCAGTTTCATCTTTCTTCAAATACCTCCGCCGGAGGCACGATCCGAAGGATCGCTGACGCGCGCGGAGCGTGCGCCCCCTTGCTCAACGATAGGCGAGCAGCTGGGCCTTGGTGTTCACAAGGTAGAGCGTCTGGTTGACGATGACCGGGTTGGTTGCCGCCCCAGCCGGGATCTCCACCGTGGAAAGCAGGTTGCCATTGCGGGGATCGAAGCTGCGCAGGTAGCCATCATCGGAGGCCACCAGCAGGCGCCCGCCGGCGAGGACCGGACCGAAGCTCGCATAAACATCGCGGTATTTGCGCGGTTTCTTCTTCTTGAAGCCGGGCAGGTCCACGGCCCAGATGAGCTCACCGTTGGAAGCGTTGAGCCGTACCAGCTGGAGCAGGTCGGTTACCGCGAAGACCGAGCCGCCATCGACCCAGACCGGGCTCAAGGCGCCTTCGTTCGCTGTCCAGATCCGGGCGCCGCTGTTGGCGTCAAGCGCGGCGATCCGTCCGGAGGGCGTGCCGACATAGACCGTTCCGCCGACGATGACCGGATCGGAGGAGATATCGGTGATCAGGGAATAGGCGCGTCCACGACGGCGGCCGGCCAGCATGGTCCCCCAGGCGCGCGTTCCATCGCCCGCCTGCGCGCCTAGCAGTTCAGCCGAGCCGAAGGGGAAGATCGCGATCCGGCCATCCACTGCCGGGCCGGAGCCGTTCACCGTGGCCGAGGCCGACGGGTTGGCCTGCAACTGCCATGCGAGACGTCCGGTATCCGCGCGCACTGCGAAGGCACGGTTGTCGCGGCTGCTGACATAGATCATCCCGTCCCGCACCGTCGGTGCGCCGGCGACCGGTGCCTCGAACCCCTGCACCCAGATCGTATTGCCGGTGGCCGGGTCGATCGCCTGCAATTCACCGAAACCGGTCGTCACGTAGAGCTTTCCGCCGCCAAAGGCGAGCCCGCCGCCCGAGCCGTCCTTGTTGCGCTCGGAGGCCGGGGTCAGATTCCTGCTCCATTGTTCGCCGCCGCCGGTCGAAAACGCGCTGAGCTGGCTGCGGGCATCGAGCGTAAAGATACGGCCTCCAGCGACGATCGGGTCCGCGGTGATCCGCGCCTTGCGGCTGTTGCCGGCACCGATACTCGCCGACCACGCCCTGGTGAGATTGGAGGACAGGGCAGGATGCTGAATGCGATGCGTGGCCGAACCGCCGCGATGGGTCCATTCCGAGTGGTTGGTCTGTGCGGAGGCGGAGAAGGCGACGTCGTTCTGAACCACCGAGCCTTCGGGCAAGGGTTCGATCGCGGCCGCCGCGCTCTCGCCGTCTGCCGAAGCCGCAAGCGGCGTGCGGACATCGAATCGTTCGCCCGGCAGGGGCGGATCATCGCCGCAGCTGGCCAGTAACAGGGCAACCATCGCCCATCCCGCCGCAGATCCCAGTACCCTCACAGCTCGTTCCCCCGTACAATTCCGTGCTTGCAGGGCCGCCGCCCCGTCGCCGCTCCGGTTCCGGTTGCGGTCTTAGCCCGCAACATCCCCTATTTCGGCGCCGAGCGCCAACATCAACTGTGTCACACGATCAAGCAAGCCCCGTGTCAATTGCGGCTCCTGCAGAAGCGCCCTGGCGGCCTCGATCGCGGCCTCGGTCTCGCCATTTGCCGCGAGCGTGAGCACCTGCTGTTCGAGCGCCAGCGGCCGGTAGGGCGCGCCGGGCGTCGCCAGCCGGTCCAGAAGCTGCGCGCGCAGCTCCGGCGTGACGCTTTCGCCGCCCAGAAGGATGATCTTGAACGCGGCGAGATCCGAATAAACGGCGGGAATATCAGGGTTACTTGCCAGCGGCGTCAACGTGGCCACGGCGGCCTCCGGGTCGTCGGTCGCCGTCTGCTCCGCCGCGACCAGAAGCTCGATCACGGTTTCGACCTGGCCGCTTGCCTCGATCTCGCCAAGCGCGCCGATGCGGGCCGGCGCGCCGGGAAGCTCGAGCGCGGCGATAATCGAATCCCCGAGCGCCTCTGCCGCGGCCAGGGCACTGGCCTTGCGATACTCGTTCACCGCCGCGCCACCGACGATAATCACCACCGCAAGAATGCCGATCCAGCCGTATTTTCGGAAAGTCCTGAAAAGCTTCTCCCGGCGAACTTCTTCGTTCACCTCGTCGATAAAGCTGTCGGCTTCGCTCATGCGTCCCTGCCCGTTCTATGCGCCTTGGCGCCTTGATGGCATCTGCAGGCTATTTGCAGCGCCTTGAAAACGCCTTCTCTTACCCCGAAGCCCTTGCAATTGCCAAGACCTGCAAATTGCCTCGGCAATTGCCACCGAGCGGGCACTGATGCACATTTGTTTGGCGTCGACCCTTGCCTTCGAACCGCTTTGAATACATCTCTGCGCGGAGGTTTATCGAATTACGACGACCGGAAAGGCGGATTTCATGAAGTGGTTTTCCTTCCTGATTGCGGCGATCGTGGCCGGTGTCGTTTACATGCTGATCATGGAGCGCGACGCCGTGTTCGAATTTGCGGGCATTGAGACCGGACGCCCGGCGGCGCCCGCTGCAGCGCCCGATGGCACAAATGACGTAGCGGAAACAATCGAGAATACCGACGACGACCCCAAGCGGGTGTCCATCGTGGCCGTGGCCTCCACGGCGCAGGTCATCGACAGCGCCGTCATCCTGCGTGGCCGCACGGAAGCCACCCGCCAAGTTGTCGTGGCCGCGGAAACCTCCGGGCCGATCGTCTCCGACCCCCTGCGCAAGGGCACGATGGTCCAAGCCGAAGACCTGCTCTGCGAGATCGACCCCGGACCGCGCATCGCACAACTCAGCGAAGCCAAGGCGCTGCTGGCCTCGGCGAAGGCCGGGATTCCGGTGGCCCGGGCCCGTGTGATCGAGGCCGAAGCGCTGCTGGCCGAGGCGGCGATCAACAACCGCGCCGCAACGAAGCTGATCGAAGGCGGCTTTGCCTCCGAGACGCGCGTTGCCTCGACGCGGGCCGCTGTTTCGGCCGCCGAGGCAAATGTCGAATCGGCCCATTCCGGGCTGGAGGCGGCTACGTCCAATGTCGAAGCCGCGGCCGCCGCGGTGGCGCTGGCCGAAAAGGAAATAGATCGGGTCACGCTGAAGGCGCCTTTTGCCGGGTTGCTCGAAACCGACACCGCCGAGCTTGGCGCGCTGATGCAGCCGGGATCGTCCTGCGCCACCATCATCCAACTCCAGCCGATGAAGCTGGTGGGTTTCGTGCCCGAGACGCAGGTCGACAAGGTCGCGGTGGGCGCGCCAGCCGGCGCACGCCTTGTCTCGGGGTCGGAAGTCGCCGGCACGGTCATCTTCATGTCGCGCTCCGCTGATCCGCAGACGCGCACCTTCCGGGTCGAGATCGAGGTCCCAAACGCTGACATGCGCATCCGTGACGGCCAGACGGCGGATATCGCCATCGCCGCAACCGGGGAGGCCGCACACCTGCTGCCCGGCTCGGCGCTGACGCTGGATGACGCGGGCACGCTTGGCGTGCGCATCGTCGAGCAATCCGATGCCGGCCCGGTTGCCGCCTTCGTCCCGGTGCAGTTCCTGCGCGACACGCCCGGGGGCGTCTATGTCGCCGGGCTTCCCACGAATGTGGACGTGATCGTCGTCGGGCAGGAATATGTGACTGACGGCGTTCCGCTCAAGGTCAGCTATCAGGAAGAAGGTCTGGGCCAGTGAGACGGCGCAGGGGAGCATATCCATGAGAGGCATTGTCGATTGGGCCTCCCACCACACGCGTATGGCGGTGGGGATCATCCTTCTGGCGCTTGTGACTGGCGCGCAGACCTATTTCAACCTGCCCAAGGAGGGCGAGCCGGATATCGAGATCCCGGCCGTCTTCATCTCCGTCCCCTTCCCCGGCATCTCGGCTGCCGACGCCGAGAAGCTGCTGGTCAAGCCGATGGAAACCGAGATGGCCGATCTCGACGGGCTGGACCGGATGACCGGCACCGCCGTGGAGGGCTATGCCAACCTGGTGATGGAGTTCGATTTCGGCTGGGACAAGTCGGCCACGCTCGCCGATGTGCGCGCGGCAATGAACAAGGCCGAGAGCAATTTCCCCGACGGCGCCGAGAACTACACGGTGGAGGAGTTCAACTTCTCCGAGTTCCCGATCATCATTGTCAACCTGACCGGCCGCCTTCCAGAGCGGACATTGCTACGCGTTGCCAATGACTTGCAGGACAAACTTGAGAGGCTCGAGCCGGTTCTGGAGGCCGCTTTGACCGGGCACCGCGACGAGATGGTCGAGGTGGTCATCGACCCGCTAAAGCTGGAAGCCTACAACGTCACCGCCAGCGAGTTGATCCAGGCGGTGGTCAACAACAACCAGTTGATCGCTGCCGGCGAGATCGAAGCCGATGCCGGCGCCTTCGCGGTCAAGATCCCCTCCTCCTTCGATACGACGAGCGACATCTACGGCTTGCCGGTGAAGGTGAACGGCGATTCCGTTGTCACGCTGGGCGACCTGACGACGATCTCGCTCACCTTCGAGGATCGCGAAGGCACGGCGCGCTTCGACGGCGAGAAGACCGTCGCGCTGCAGGTGGTCAAGCGCAAGGGCTACAACATCATCGACACCGCCGCTTTGGTGCGTGAGACGGTGCAGCTCGAACGCGCCAAATGGCCACCTGAGCTGCAGGACGCCATTGTCGTCGGCACATCGAACGACCAGTCCGTGCAAGTCGAATCCATGGTGCGCCAGCTCGAAGGCTCCGTGCTCACCGCCATCGGCCTTGTCATGATCGTGGTGCTGGCCGCACTCGGGCCGCGCCCCTCGCTGCTGGTGGGCTTCTCCATTCCCACGTCCTTCCTGCTCTGTTTCGGCTTCCTTGCGGCAATGGATGTGACGATCTCGAACATGGTAATGTTCGGGCTGATCCTCTCGGTCGGCATGCTGGTCGATGGCGCCATCGTTGTGGTGGAATATGCCGACAAGCGCATAGCCGCCGGAACCGGACCGATGCACGCCTATGTCGAGGCCGCAAAGCGGATGTTCTGGCCCATTGTCAGCTCCACCGCGACCACGCTCTGCGCCTTCCTGCCGATGCTGTTCTGGCCCGGCGTCTCGGGCGAGTTCATGAAGATGCTGCCGATCACGCTGATCTTCGTGCTCTCGGCCTCGCTGGTGGTGGCGCTGGTCTTCCTGCCAGTGGTGGGCGGCATCACCGGGCGGCTTGCACGCTCCTTCCACCACCTCGCCGAAGCGCTGCGCCGCTGGCCCTGGATTCTCAGGGCGGCGCTGGTGCCGCCCTCGATGTTCCTGATCTTCCTCGGCGCCATGCAGGTGCTGAACCCCAGCTATATCCTGCCGCCCGACATGCCCGCCACCATGGCGCGTCTTGCCGGTGTCGGCATTCTCTTCTTCGGCGCTTTCGCCACCTCGATCACCGCCGACGCGGCCAAGCCGCAATGGAAGCGCAAGCGGGTGACGGCCGGCTATCAGCGCACCGCTTTCGGCTATTTCATCAAGTTCCTCACTGCCAACCCGATCATGCCGCTGGTCACGGTCGGCGGAGTCGCCTTCTTCATATTCGCGACCTTCGCCTATTTCGGCGAAAACAATAACGGCACCGAGTTCTTCGTCGAGAACGAGCCGGAACAGGCGATCATCTATGTTCGCGCCCGCGGGAACCTGTCGCTTGCCGAGAAAGACGCGCTCGTGGCGCAGGTCGAGAAGATCGCTCTGGCCGAGCCGGGCGTTGATTCCGTGTTTGCCTTTGCCGGCGAGGGAGGACTCAACGCCAACACCGGCGGTGCCTCCTCCCCCCGCGACACGATCGGCCAGGTCCAGCTCGAAATGATCCGCTGGGAGGATCGAAAGGAACAGCCGGAACTGGACGGCGACCTCGTTCTGGAGCGGCTACGCGCCAAGATGGACCAGATTCCCGGCATCTTTGTCGAGGTGCTCGACCTTGCCATGGGCCCGGGTGCTGGCAAGCCGATCCATCTTCGCCTGACCGGCGACGATTGGGAGGCGCTCACCGAGGCCGCCCTGACCGCGCGGGCCAAACTCGAGGAAATGCCCGGCCTGTTCGATATCGAGGACACGCTGCCGCTGCCCGGCATCGACTGGCAGATCGACGTGGACGTGGAAAAAGCCGGCCGTTACGGCGCAAATGTGGCCATCGTCGGCGGGATGGTGCAGCTTATCACCCGCGGCATCCTGCTCGACACGATGCGCGTGGACAGCTCCGACGAGGAGATCGACATCCGCGTCCGCCTGCCCGAACAGGACCGTCTGCTGACCACGCTGGACAGCCTCAAGGTGCGCACGCCGGACGGTCTCATTCCGCTTTCCAACTTCGTCACCCGGCAGCCGGTTCCGAAACTGGCGCGGATCGACCGGGTGGACTCTCAGCGCTATTTCGACGTGAAGGCCGATGTGACCTCCGGCCTGGTCAAGCTGGTCAACGCCGATGGCGAGATCGTCGAGATCATGCCGGCCGAGGCCGCCCAGACCAACGCGGCGATGCGGATCAGCGAGCAGGGCCTGACCGTCGCCCCGGTCACCGCCACCGAACGCATTACGCTTCTGACCGAATGGATGGAGAACGAGCAGCCTTTCGGCCCGGATATCGGTTGGCAGTGGACCGGCGATGAAGAGGAACAGGCCGAGAGCGCCGCCTTCCTTCAAACCGCATTTGCCGGGGCGCTCGGGCTTATGTTCATCATCCTGCTGACGCAGTTCAACTCGATCTACAACTCGGTGCTGGTGCTGCTCGCCGTGGTGCTCTCCACCTCCGGTGTACTGATCGGCATGCTGGTGATGGACCAGACATTCTCCATCATCATGACCGGCACCGGCATCGTTGCGCTGGCAGGCATCGTGGTGAACAACAATATCGTGCTGATCGACACCTACCAGGAGTTCAGCCAGTACATGCCGCGGATCGAGGCGATCATTCGCACCGCGGAGCAGCGCCTGCGGCCCGTGCTTCTGACCACCTCGACCACGATTGCCGGCCTGACGCCGATGATGCTGGGCATTTCGCTCGACTTCTTCAACGGCGGCTACACGCTCGACAGCCCCACCGCGCTCTGGTGGAAGCAGCTGGCAACGGCGGTGGTCTTCGGCCTTGGCACCGCGACCGTTCTGACCCTGATCGTAACCCCCGCCCTGCTCGCTTTGCGCGTCTGGTTCTGGGACGGCGCCTATCGCAGCGTCGCCATCTTGCGGGCTCTGAGCTTCGGGCGCGGCAGTCGGGCCGCGCGCGATGCGCGCCTGACCCGCACGGCGCGCCGTGTCCGCAACCCGGAACTGATCTGGCTGCCGGAAGAACCGGAAGAAGAAGACAGCGCGCCGCCCGCACCGACACCGGAGGCAGAACCGGACCGGGCAGAAAATGCGCCTGAGCAAACCGAAAGCGAAACGTCCCCCGCCGGCAAGCCGCCCCTGCGCGCAGCGGAGTGACCGCTTCGCCAGGCGCGCCCACCGCGCGCCTGGCTTCCCGCATGAGTGGGCGATCTAGGCAATTGTAATTATTATACTTTTATAGAGTGCCGTAATTTCGTTTCACCTGATACAAATATACGGCAAAAATGCATGATTTGGGCAACACTGCGAATCGTCGAACCGCCGGCCGAATCCCGCCACTTGCGACGCGCCCCCGCTGCTCTCTAGGTCTGATGCCAGCAAGCGGGCCGACCAAATCCGGTGCCCTTGCTCGAGCAAGATAAAAAAGACGACAGGCAACATCATGAACACATCGCATATCGCAATCGCGGTCGCGCTGACTGCATTCTGTGGCCCGGCCCTGGCCGGCGGGCTTGCACCGAGCACGCCAGAGCCTCAGCCAATCATCGAGGTCAACTCCGGGCCAACCGGTTTCGAAGGCGCCTATATCGGTGCCAGCCTCGGCTACAACTTCCCCGGCGACGACAAGGTCGGCGTGAAAGGCCCCGGCATTTCCGGAACCGACAATATCGGCGATCTGGATATGGGCGGCGGGTCTTTCGCCGTGCAGGCCGGCTATCGCTGGGACCTGAACCCCGCCATCATCGGCGTCGAACTTGGCGCGACTTTCGGCAATATCAGCGCCGATTTCGACAATAGCGAGGGAGAGGGCGAGAACACAGTCGACTATGCCGTCTCCCTTCGCGGCTCGCTTGGCTGGGAAGCCACAACCGACACTCTGCTCTACGGTTTCGCGGGCGCTTCGCACGGACAGTTCGACTACTCGGTCGAGCGCGCGGCCGGCGGCGATATTTCCGAGGAATACGGTCGCACCGGTTATCTCGGCGGGTTCGGCGTTGAGCGGAACATCTCCGACAACTGGTCGCTCCGAGGCGAGTACCAATACACCAATTACGGCAACGAAAAGCTGAGCAATGGTGGCTACTCGACCGAAGCAACGCCGGATTACCACTCGGTAACCTTGGGCCTCAACTACAGTTTCGGCGGCTGATCAGCCCGGCCTGAAACGGAACCAGAACCGGAAACGGCGGCAGTCTGAATCGTGGAACTTGCCGCCGTCCAGGACGCGCGCTTTGCGTACGTGAACGATCCTGCGGCAGAGATATTTTTGGAAAGACGAAGCCGAGTCCGGCTTTTCATCCTCTTTCTCGAAATATCCTGGGGGAACGCTCGCACGAGCGTGGGGCGAATCCCCCTCTTCCAACATCCGAAACCCGCACAAACCGCCGAAATGCAGTAAGTCCGCCAGTTAAGTCAGCCCACCGGCATCCGCTGTTCGACGATTTCCGCCCACCAGGAACAGCCCGCTGGGATGGCCTCGTCCGAGAAATTGTATTCCGCGTGATGTACCATGGCCGTATCGCCATTGCCGACAAGGATATAGGCGCCGGGTCTCTCTTCGAGCATGAAGGAGAAATCCTCTCCGCCCATGATCAGCGGCGCCTCCCGGCACTCTCCGGCAACCGAGGCTGCCACCGCTGCGGCGAAATCTGTCTGTTCGGCCCAATTCACCATTACCGGGTAATTCCGATAGTATTTTACCTTGGCCTGACCGCCGAAGGTTGCGGAAGTGCCTTCAGTGATTTCCTTCAGCCGTTTTTCGCCCAAGTCGCGAAGTTCCGGCTTCAGTGTGCGAATGGTCCCCTTCAGCACAACCTTCTGCGGGATCACGTTAAAGGCGGTGGAGGAAGTCTCGAAACTCGTGATCGAGACGACGATCTGCTCCACCGGGTTGGCATTGCGCGAAACGATGGATTGCAGCGCGACCACCAGATGCGACGCCATCAGCGTGGTATCGATCGTCTCGTGTGGCTTGGCGGCGTGACCGCCCTTGCCTTCCAGCTCGATCTGGAAGTGATCGGCCGAGGCAAAGAACGGTCCCGGCCGGATGGCAAAGGTTCCCACCTCGATGCCCGGCCAGTTATGCATGCCATAGACTTCCTGGATGCCGAAACGCTCCATCACCCCGTCATCGCACATGGCCTTGCCGCCGGCGCCGCCCTCTTCGGCGGGCTGGAAGATCACCACCGCCGTTCCGTCGAAATTCCGCGTCTCTGCAATGTATTTCGCCGCCCCCAGCAGCATCGCCGTGTGCCCGTCATGGCCGCAGGCATGCATCGCGCCGGGGTTTTGCGAGGCATAGGGCAACCCGGTCTCCTCGACGATGGGCAGCGCGTCCATGTCGGCACGCAACCCGATCACCCGGCCTTGGGTGTCCTTTCGTCCGCGAATGACGCCGACGACGCCGGTGCGGCCGATGCCGGTCACCACCTCGTCGCAGCCGAACGCCTTCAACTGCTCGGCCACGAAAGCCGAGGTGCGATGGGTTTCGTAGAGCAATTCCGGATGGGCGTGCAGGTCCCTCCGCCATGCCGTGATTTCTTCGTGAAGCTCAGCCAGGCGGTTCTTGACGGGCATGCGGACCATCCTTGGGGTGGTTACAGGGCGCTCCGATCGCGTCGGAGAATTTGCGGCAACGGATGATCGTACACGTCGAGAAAACGTTCAAGCAGTTCGGAGAGTTTTTCCCACTCCGCCGCCCCCATGCGGGCGCGCACCTCCTCGTCGATCTCCTGGGCCATGGGAGCGCAATCCGAGACAATCTCCCTGCCCTCCTCTGTCAGCGTCAGGCTGATCGCGCGGCGGTCCGTTTCGGGAATGTCCCGCAGCACGAGCCCTTCGCGCACAAGGCGGTCGACATAGCGCCCGAAAGTGGTCGCATCGTAGCCGAGGGAGTCGGCGCAGAGCCCCTGCCGGATGCCGGGATTGCACCCGATCACGAACAGCACCCCGAGATAGGGTGGCTTGATCTCGGTTTCGCTGCCCACCCTGCCATCGAGCCGCCGCGCGAAACGCGCGGCAACCTGCAGGAAGAGACCGGGAAAGGAATCAGTAGAAGGTATCGACATGGGAGGATCTAGGAGTGGTTCGCTTGTTACGGGCGCGTGCTATGACCAATCGATCAAAAATTCAATGCGACGGACAGCCCGATTTGTGCTGAAATTCCCGAGACCTATCCAAAAGGCCAAGGTTGGGCCGAAAAAATCTGCCTGACGTTTCGTCAATGCATGCCTTTTCTGATCCGCCGGATCATCATGAAGACCAGCAGCACGACCGCCGGTGTCAGCAGCGCGGTGGCCAGCCCCTTGGACATGCCGAGCGGTTCGTAGAGCGGATAGCTGGCATAGCTGACGAGGTTCAGCGCGTAGTAGCTGATGGCGACGACCGACAGCCCCTCGACCGTCTGCTGCAACCGCAAAGCCAGGTCGGCCCGGCGATCCATGCTTTCCAGAAGGCGCTGGTTCTGCGCCTGTCGTTCCACATCGACCCGCGTGCGCAACAGGTCGCCCGCCCGCGCGGCGCGTTCGGCCATAGCCCGAAGCCGCTGCTCGGTGGAGCGCACGGTCCGCATGGCCGGATCGTAGCGCCGGGTCATGAATTCGGTGAAGGTCTGCCGCCCTTCGAAACGAGACTCGCGCAGCACGTCGATGCGGTCATGCAGGATCGCCTCGTAGGCCGCCGTTGCCCCGAACCGGAAGGAGGAACTGGCCAGAAGGCTTTCCAGCTCGGCGGAGATTTCCAGAAGCTGGTCCAGCGACTCGTCGGCCGGGCTGTTTTCGCCGGTCAGATCGCTCATCAGGTGGGTCAGGCGGGCATCGAGCGTGCCCATCCGCTCGCTCAGCTCACGCGCTCGCGGCAGGCCGAGCAGCGACATCGCCTTGTAGATCTCGATCTCGGTCAGCCGCTGCACGATCCGCCCGGTTCGGCGCTGGCTGATATCGGGGCGCACGAACACCGCAAAACGCATGTGACCTGCGGTGTCGATGCGGAAATCGCCCGCCAGCACGGCGGCGTCGTCCAGTACCTGTGCCGCCGCGACACTCTCGGAGACGAACCATTCGGAGAGCTTGCGGGCGACTCCGGCGTCGTCCTCGTCCAGCTTCTCGATCCGGATCATCGCCGAAGTCATCCGCGCGCCCGGCGCCTCGGCCAGCCAGTCTGCTGGCAACAGCTCGTATTCAGAGGCGTCGAAGGGGCGTTCCTCCAGCCCGTCGATGAAGAGCGTGTAGGTCGTGAACTCCGTGTGGCATTCCCACTTGAGCTTGTGCCGCCCCAGCTCACCGAACCAATGCGTCGCGCCGGGCTTGGGATGATCGGCCCCGAAGCGGTCCAGCAGCGCGATCAGGTGGGCACGGTCCAGCGACTTGTCGCGCGCGGCCGCATCGCGCGGCGCCTTGAGCGCAAGAAACAGCGCGTGCGCAGGCGCATCCAGCGAGGGAAAGGGCCGGGCATGCATTTCGTTGGCCAGCTCGAACCGGCGGGGATGATCGGCCAAAGGGGCGCGTGTCTCGGGTGTCATGGCGCCAATAAACCCTCTGGCGACAAGGCTGTAAAAAGAATTCTGGGCATTCCTTGGCATACCGCCGCAGCGACGGCCCGATGTCGCAGACAGGCGGTTTTCGGCCCGGCAATGCCCGTTTCATCGGGAGGAACACTCAGGGAGGCGGGTATCATGAAGATCGGTTTCATCGGGTTGGGCAATGTCGGCGGCAAACTTGCCGGCAGCCTGCTGCGCAATGGCCATGAATTGGTGGTGCGCGATCTGGACGCCACGGCGATGGCGCCTTTCGTTGCGCGCGGTGCGGCGGCGGGCGACAGCCCCGCACAGATGGCGCGCGACTGCGAACTGCTCATCACCTGTCTGCCAAGCCCGTCGGCCTGTGCCGCCGTGATGGAAGGGCCGGACGGGCTGCTGAAAGGGCTTGGCGCGGGCAAGATCTGGGCCGAGATGTCCACCACTGATTCCGGCGAGATCGTCCGCCTGGCGGCACTGGTGCGGGCCACGGGCGCCGAAGCGATCGAATGTCCCGTCTCGGGCGGCTGCCACCGCGCCGATACGGGCAATATCTCGATCTTCGCCGGTTGCACGCGCGAGAGTTTCGAGCGCGTCCTGCCCGTTCTGACCACGCTTGGCCGGCGCGTGCTGCACACGGGCGATATCGGCACGGCCTCGGTGCTCAAGGTTATGACCAATTACCTTGCCACCGCCAACCTGGTCACTCTCTGCGAGGCGCTTGTCACCTGCAAGGCAGCCGGGATGGACCTTGCCACGACCTACGAGGCGATCCGGATTTCCTCGGGCAATTCCTTCGTGCATGAAACCGAGAGCCAGGTGATCCTGAACGGCTCGCGGGACATTTCCTTCACCATGGATCTCGTGAACAAGGATATCGGCCTGTTCCAGGCGCTGGCCGACATGCACGGGGTGCCGCTCGAGGTCTCGCCGCTGCTCAACCGGATCTTTCAGGACGGCGAGGCGCGCTATGGCGGACGGGAGCTGTCGCCCAACATCATCCGGCGGCTGGAAGAGGCCACCGGGCTCGACATCCGCGCGCCGGGTTTTCCCGCCGAGATGGTCGATGACGAACCCGAGGAACCGGGATACGAGGTGCGCCCACGGGGCCGGGATGGCTGAGCCGCGGCAGCCGGCTTCGCACCGGACACCGGCAGTTTCGATTCTCTCGGGGCCCTCAAGACGCCACACGCAGATGCATCCGTGTAACGTTCCCCGAAATTCACACGCTAAAACGGCGGAAATCCAAGCAAACTGCCGCATTCCGAAATCGGCAGGTTCCTTCGTCCCGTCGAATTCTGTAACTCGAAGGGAAACCGACAAACAGGCCATGCAACGTGAGAAGATTCGACCGATATTTTACCTATCAGCTGATGGTACTCTTCGGCTTTTTCTCCTTGGTGCTGGTCTCTGTCTACTGGATCAACCGGGCGGTGATTCTGTTCGACCAGATTCTCTCAGATGGCCAGTCGGCCGGAACCTTCTTCACCCTGACCCTCTACACCCTGCCCAACGTCGTGCGCATGGTTCTGCCGATTTCGGCTTTCGTCGCCTCGGTCTATGTCACCAACCGGCTGACCACCGAGAGCGAGCTTGTCATCACCCAGGCGGTCGGCATGTCGCCCTGGCGTATGGCGCGGCCGGTTTTCATTTTCGGCCTGTTTGCCTCGCTCCTCATGGCCATACTCGTGCATTTCCTCGTGCCGACCAGCCGCATCCAGATGGCCGAGCAAATGCAGGAGTTGGAGGCCGACATCGCCGCCCAGATGCTGACTGAGGGACGATTCCTGCATCCCGCGCGCGGCATCACCTTCTATATCCGCTCCATCGAGCGTGATGGCGAGATGCGGGACGTCTATCTCTCCGACGCCCGCACCAAGGGCACCCGCACCGACTACCTCGCGCCGAAGGCCTACCTGGTGCAGGACGAGAGCGGTCCGAAGCTGGTCATGCTGGGCGGCGCCGCCCATACGTTCGACGTCCAGAACAGGCGCCTGGCCATCACCACGTTCGACAGCTTCACCTACAATGTCGGCGCCCTGATGACGAACTCGGGACGCAGCAAGCGCGACCTTCGGGAATTCGACACGCTGACGCTGTTCAACCCGACCGAGGAAGACCTGGACAGCGCACGCGGCGACAGGGCGCGCTTCCTCTACGAGGGGCACCTGCGCATCGCGCAGCCCTTCAACCCGCTGATCGTCACCCTCATGGGCTTTTCCGCGCTGATGCTGGGCGGATTCAGCCGATTTGGCGTCTGGCCACAGATCGGCCTCGCGGTGGCATTGATCATCCTGTTGCAGGCAGCCGAGAACGTCACCGCCGATATCGCGCGGCGCGATGCCACGCTCTGGCCGCTGGTCTACCTGCCCAGTGCGCTCGGCGTAGTGGCAACCTCGACCATGTTGTGGATCTCCAGCCGGCCACCGCTTCTGAAGCGTGCCAAACGTCCGGAGGCGACCGCATGAAGCTGCAATTCTACGTCGCCCGGAAATTCCTGTGGATCACCGCCGGCCTCTTCGCGACCTTCGCCATCTTCATGATCCTGCTCGACATGGTCGAACAGATGCGCCAGTTCGACGCCGCCGAGCTGTCCTTTTCCGGCGCGTTGCTGCTGTCGAGCCTGTCGGTGCCGGAAACGCTTTATCTCATCCTGCCGCTGATCGTGATGTTGTCCACGTTGGCGCTGTTCCTGTCGCTGGCGCGCACCTCGGAGCTCGTGGTCATTCGCGCCGCCGGCCGCTCGGCCATTCGCGCGATCATCGCCCCGGTGATGGCTGCCTTCGTCGTTGGTGTTCTCGGCGTCGTCATCATGAACCCCATCGTGGCCGCGACCAAACACGCCTATGAGCAACGCGCGGCGGATTTCTCGGGCAAGGGCGGCTCGACCTTCTCCGTCAGCCGCGAGGGGCTCTGGCTACGGCAGGGCGACACCGAGGGGCAGACCGTCATCCATGCCGAGCGCGCCAACCACGATGGCTCGGAGCTTTACAACGTCACCTTCGTCACCTTCGGGCCGGACGAGGACGGCAACAGCACGGCGCAGCGCCGGGCGGACGCGAAGTCGGCCGCGCTCGAGCTGACCGGATGGAACCTGACCGACGTGAAGGTCTGGTGGCTGGAGGAAGAGAACCCGGAATCCGGCGCGATGTTGCACGAAACGCTGTATATCCCCTCGAACCTTACTCAGGAACAGATCCGCGACAGCTTCGGATCGCCCTCCTCAGTGCCGATCTGGGATCTGCCGGCCTTTATCGAGGAGCTGGACAATGCCGGCTTCTCAGCGCGCACCCATCGCGTCTGGTTCCAGATGGAACTCGCCCTGCCCTTCTTCATCGCATCCATGGTGCTGATCGGCGCGGGCTTCACGATGCGCCATACGCGGTTCGGACGGACCGGCCTTATGGTCCTTCTGGCGCTCCTGATGGGCTTCGGCGCCTTCTTCATCCGCAACTTCGCCCAGATCCTCGGCCAGAACGGGGATATCCCCGTAATGCTTGCGGCCTGGGCCCCGCCCGCCATCGCCTTCCTGATGTCGCTGGGCCTGCTTCTGCACACGGAGGACGGCTGATGGGCGGGTGGAAGGACATCCGGATTCGCCATTTAGCCGGGGCTGCGCTGGCGCTCGCGATGCTGGGCGGCGCGGGGGCGGCATCTGCGCAGGACGGGCAAGCCCTGTCCTCGACCCTGATCGCCGACCGCGTCTCCATCGACGCAAACGGCGTTCTGGTGGCCAGCGGCAATGTCGAGGCGATGCAGGGCGATTACCATCTCAAGGCGAGCCGGATCACCTACGACCCCAACAGCGAGAGCCTCGACATCGAGGGTCCGATCATCCTTCAGGACGGACCGAACTCGGTGGTGCTGGCCGATAGCGCGCAGCTTTCGACAGACCTGCGCGAGGGCTTGCTGGACTCCGCCCGCGTGGTTCTGGACCAGCAGTTGCAGATCTCGGCGGTGGAACTGCACCGCGTCTCCGGCCGCTACAACCAACTCTACAACACCGTCGCCTCCTCGTGCGAGGTCTGCGCCAAACGCCCGATCCCGGTCTGGCAGATCCGCTCGAAACGGGTCGTGCATGACCAGGAAGAAAAGCAGATCTATTTCGATCACGCCTTTTTCGAAGTGCTGGGCGTGCCCGTCTTCTATGCGCCGCAACTCCGCCTGCCCGATCCGACACTGGAACGTTCTCGCGGCTTCCTGACCCCCTCGATCCGCAACACCAGCGACCTCGGCACCGGGATCAAGCTGCCCTATTTCATCCCGCTCGGCCAAAGCAAGGACGTGACGCTCACGCCCTATGTCTCGGCCGGAACCGGATATACGCGGACATTGGAACTGCGCTACCGGCAGGCCTTCCGCCGAGGGTATTTCGAGATGAACGGGGCGGTCAGCAATGACAGCCTGCTCGAAGACGAGCTTCGCGCCTATGTTGTCGGCAATGGCTATTTCAGCCTGCCTCGCGAGTATTTCCTGAGCTTCGATATCGAAACGGCCAGCGACGAGGATTACCTCAACGACTATGACTACAATTACGGCAAGGACCGGCTCGACAGCGCCGTGACGGTGCAGCGGATCCGCAAGGACAAGCTCTTCAAGGGCGAGGTCATCTTCTACGAGTCGCTGCGCTCGGAAGACAATAACAATTACCAGCCCTACCGGGTGACCGATATCAACTTCAATCGCCGGATTGTGCCTGCCTATATGGGCGGCATTCTCAGCCTCGGCTTCGACTTCCACGGTCACCAGCGCCGTTCGGAAGAGGACGTGCTCGGCCGTGACGTCGGCCGCCTCTCCGGAACCGCCGACTGGAAGCGAAACTGGATCGGTCCCGCGGGGCTGCTCTTCGGCGCGGAAATGGGCACGTTCCTCGATCACACCGCGGTCTCCCATGACAGCAATTACGAGTCCTCGGTCACCGAGTTCCTGCCGTATGGCGTGGCGGAAATGCGCTGGCCGCTGATCCGGCAGGGCGGTGCCACCACCCACGTGATCGAACCCGTGGTGCAGCTTGTCTGGAGCCGTGAAAGCGACGAGGACACGCCGACCGACGAGAGCACGCAGCTCGAGTTCGACTCCGGCAACCTGTACTCGCTCTCCCGCTTCCCGGCCCCCGACGAACGCGAAGAAGGCTTGCGCGCCAATCTCGGCCTCAGCTGGACGCGTTCGGACCCCACCGGCTGGTCCATGCGCTGGACCTTTGGCCGCATCCTGCGATCCGAGGATCTCGGCCAGTTCGACGGTTACGCGATCTTCGACGGAGCCGAATCCGACTGGCTGGGCGAGGTCCTGTTCGACCTGCCCAACCGGCTTTCCGTCGCCAACCGTGCCACGTTCGACGACAATTTCGATTTCACCCGCAACGAGCTGCGGCTCGATTGGAACAGGGACAATTTCGATATCGGCACGAGTTTCATCTGGCTGGAAGATAATATCACTGAATCCCGCTACTACGACACGCAGGAATGGACTATCGAGGCGGATTGGGACGTGAACGAGCGGATCTCCACGACGCTCGACTGGCGTTACGACATGACGCTGGACCGTGCCGCCTCGACCGAGATCGGCCTGGAGTACCGGACCGAATGCGTGGACTACGATTTCGCCTTCGAGCGGAGCTACAGCGATTACGACCAGACATCGCCGGATACGAGTTTCTCCTTCCAGGTCAACCTGGCAGGCATCGGAAATACGGGAAAGGGCCGCACGCGACCGGTCAGGCTGGGCTGTCGTGGCTAGAGCGGCTTGTCGGGCCGCGTCGGCTGTCCTAGAACGCGAGAGACCACGGCGGAACGCCGGCGGCAGGCAGGAGCGAGGCAAAGCGCAATGATCCGAGAAATACTTGCGGGTGGAGCAAAGCTGGCAGCGCTGGCGTTGGCGGCAGGCCTGTTCCTGACAGCGGGACAGGGCGTTGCACAATCCGGCAACCCCTTTGCCCCGGTTGCCTATGTCAATGACCGCGCGATCACCAATTTCGAGCTCAGCCAGCGCATGACCCTTCTGGGCCTGTTCCGCACCCCGGGCGATATCCGGCAGGTCGCGCTGGACCAGCTGATTGATGACCGCCTCAGGCTGGACGCGGCAGAGTCCGCGGGGATCAACCTCCCGCAGGAAGCGATCAATGCCGGCATCGCCGATTTCGCCGAGCGGGCCAACATGGAGCCGGAGCAATTCATCCAGGCCCTCGAAGGCTCCGGCGTTGCGCAGGAAACCATGCGCGATTTCGTGAAAGCCGGCCTTGGCTGGCGCGAATTGGTGCGCGGCAGGTTTGGCCAGCGTTCCCAGATCACCGAGGCCGAGGTCGACCGCGCCCTCGCGGAGAACGGTATCGGCGGCGCCGAGGTCGAGCTTGCCGAGATCCGCCTGTCCGCCGGCACGAGCGAGCAGCGCGCCCGCGCGGAGCGGCTCGCGCTGGATCTTAGCCAGACGATCCGCGGCCGCGAGCAATTCGCCGCCGCCGCCAAACGCTATTCGGACGCCGGCTCCGCCTCCAATGGCGGCCAGACCGGCAGGATTATCAACGTCGACACGCTCTCGCCCGAACTGCGGGAAGAGGTCCTGTCGATGAGCGTTGGCGGCGTGAGCGACCCGATGGACGAGGGCAACGCGATTGCCGTCTACCAGCTGCTCGGCATTCGGGAGACAGAGGCGAAAACGCCTGCCGACCGCTCCATCAAATTCGCCGAATACCTGATCCCGGGCGGACGGAGCGAGGCCGCGTTGAGCGAGGCCGCGAAGATCGCCGGAAAGGTCGAGCGCTGCGACGATTTCTACGGGATCAATCGCAAGAACGCCCCCGAGCGCCTGATGATCCACACCAAGCCGGTGAACGAAGTCCCCGGTGACGTGGCAAACGAGCTGGCCAAGCTGGACGAAGGCGAAGTTTCGGCCTCGCTTACCCGAGGCAGCAACCTGCTGATGGTCATGCTGTGCTCGCGCACGCCCGCCGTCGAGGATGCCGCGAACCGCCAGTTCGCGCGCCGCCAGCTGTTCTCGCAGCGCCTCGCCACCTTTGGCGATGCCTACTTGGCCCAGCTCAAGGCGGATGCCATCATCCGGTACCCGTAATGGCCCGCCCCCTGCCCCCGGTCATGACTTGCGGCGAGCCGGCCGGCGTCGGCCCGGAAATTGCCGCGCGCGCCTGGAACGAATTGCGTGACAGCCTGCCTTTCGCCTGGATCGGAGATCCTGCGCATCTGCCCAAGGGCACCGACTGGTCCGAAATAGCCGAACCGGCCGAGGCGCTCACCGTCTCGGCCACGACGTTACCGGTCCTCGTCCATCGCTTTCCCGGCCCTGCCATTCCGGGACAGCCCAAGGCCAGCAATGCCGCCGAGGTCATCGCCGTGATCGCCCGCGCGGTCGGGCTTGCCCAACAGGGACGCGCCGGTGCCGTCGTGACCGCCCCGATCAACAAGAAGGCCCTGCAGGACGGGGCCGGCTTCGCCTATCCCGGGCACACGGAATATCTCGCGGCCCTTGGGGGCGTCGATCACGTGGTGATGATGCTCGCCTGCGAGGCGCTGCGTGTCGTGCCGACGACGATCCATATCGCGCTGAACGAGGTCCCCAACACTTTCACGCCCGCGCTGCTCGCCCGCACGATCCGCATTACCGCCCAGGCCTTGCAACAGGATTTCGGCATTGCCGTCCCCTGGCTGGCCGTGGCCGGGCTCAACCCCCATGCCGGTGAAGGCGGCGCTATGGGCTACGAGGAGCTGGAATGGATGTCGCCGCTGCTCGACGAGTTGCGCGGCGAAGGCTTCGAGCTGATCGGCCCGCTGCCGTCGGACACGATGTTCCACCCCGAGGCCCGCGCCCGCTACGACGCCGCCATCTGCGCCTATCACGACCAGGCCCTGATCCCGATAAAGACGCTGGATTTCGCCCGTGGCGTGAACGTGACACTCGGCCTGCCCTTTATCCGCACCTCGCCCGATCACGGCACCGCCTTTGACATTGCCGGAAAAGGCATCGCCGATATCCGCTCCACCGTCGAGGCGCTGCGCATGGCCGACCAAATGGCCGCGCGCCGGGCGGCGCTGTGAACCTGCGGCCGCTCGAAGCGAGGAAGGAATCAGATGAGTGCGATTGACGGCCTGCCACCGCTGCGAGAGGTGATCGCCTCCCATGGCCTCGCGGCCAAGAAGTCGCTGGGGCAGAATTTCCTGCTCGATCTGAACCTGACCGCCCGGATCGCCCGCATCCCGGGAGACCTGTCACAGGCCAGCGTTCTGGAAGTCGGCCCCGGACCGGGCGGGCTGACCCGCGGCCTGCTGGCCGAGGGGGCTGGGCATGTTCTGGCGATCGAGAAAGACTCCCGGTGCCTGCCGGCGCTGACTGAAATCTCAGAAGCCTATCCTGGGCGACTGGAAATTCTCGAAGGCGATGCGCTGGAGATCGACCCGCTGGACCATCTGCCGGCCCCTATCCATGTCGTGGCAAACCTTCCCTATAACGTAGGCACCGAACTGCTCATCCGCTGGCTGACGCCGGAGAGCTGGCCCCCCTACTGGTCTTCGCTGACGCTGATGTTCCAGCAGGAAGTGGCCGAACGGATCGTGGCCCAGCCCGGCGACAAGGCCTATGGCCGCCTCGCGGTGCTGGCGCAATGGCGCTGTGAAACACGTGTCGCCCTGCGCCTGCCGCCCGAGGCCTTCACGCCGCCACCCAAGGTACATTCTGCCGTGGTCCATATGCGTCCGCGCCCCACCCCGCTCTATGACGCCGACCCGGAGACTCTCAGTCACGTCGTCGCCGTGGCCTTCAACCAACGCCGAAAGATGCTGCGCTCCGCATTGAAAGGGCTGGGCGGAGACGTGGAAGCGCTGCTAACGGAAAGCGGCATCGCCCCCACAGAACGGGCCGAACGGGTTTCCATCGAACGTTTCGCCGCCCTCGCTCGCGCCTTCGCGGCCCGCGAGGCCGCTTCGTAGCTAAAAAAGGGGGGGCGCTGCCCCCCGCGCTCAAAAGCGCGCTCCCCCCAGGATATTTCCAGTCAGAAGACTGCACAAGACCGCGTTTTCTTCTGACCCGAAATATCCCTTGCGGAGCAACGATCCGAAGGATCGTTCCTGCGTGTTCCCAGACTAGAGCGTTTCGCGGCCTATCTGATTCAGGCTTCCCAGATTGGTTGTGATGTGATTCCCTTCTGTTGAGGCAGATATAGGGGTCTCAGATGGGCAAACCACATCCAATAGAGCTACGCGAGCGCGTCGTCGCTTTTGTCGATGAAGGTCACGGGCACCGCGAGGCGGCGCGGCACTTCCGGGTTTCGCCGAGATTTGTGAACGATCTGATCAAGCTGCGGCGGGAAACCGGATCACTGACACCACGACCGCAAGGTAACGGAGGTGGTCACCGCAAACTGGCCGGCGTGACCGGCTGGATTGAGGCGCGCATCGCCGACAAGGGAGAGATCACACTCGGCGAATT
>NZ_FNEK01000051.1 GCF_900099935.1 Aliiruegeria lutimaris
CGCCAGTTCCGGCATCGTGATGTCCCCGTCCTGCCCGATGATCTCGGCGAAGAAGGCGCGATGCGGATCGAGCTTTCCCTTGCCTTTGGGACGACCTTGGGGAGCGGCACAGGCACGGCCCGTGCGCCGGATCGAGAGCGCCCATCTGGCCCCTGTTGCTGGCGACAGCTTTAACCGCAACGCTGCCGCGCGCCCGCTTAACCCTACTTCAACCAACTTCTGAAACCGCAGCCGCAGCACGTCCGGCAAAGGTGCTGACATGATCCATCCTCCCAAACAGGATGAATCACAGATCAGGCTTCAACGGAATCCCAACGATTCAGGTTTTTGGCGGTACGCTTTAACTCACCCGTTCAGATCTCCCGAGCCACCTCTGGTTTCGATGCCGCGTGGCAAAGAAAAAACCCGGCGCGCAAGCACCGGGTTGATCGTTCATTCCGAAGGTTGGGTCCCCATTCAGGAGAGCGGCGCCCCCCTATGAGCGGGATGGGTGGCATGGGTCACCTCGTCAAGAGATGCCATGCCAGCGACCACGAGCTCGGCATCGTCATGCGACAAGACGCGGTAGCGCTGCGCCGTTTCGGGCCAGATCGCCTCCTCGACCGACAACGGCTCCCCCACCCCGGACGCACGGCAATGCGCCAGCGCCTGACCCTCCACAAAGATCATCTGATCCTCGGCAAAGGACAATGTCACCACGACCACGCGGTCTTCGGGCAGCACCTTGCGCACGCCCTGCAGACCCAGAAGCTCTGAAGACTCCAGCGCCGCGAAGGGATCGCCCAGATAAGCCTCTGCGAAATCGCTCTCGACCATAACAGCCTGACCTTCAGGCAGAAGCATCTGGCGGCGGTTGCCGATCGTCCCGGCGGGAACGGACAGCAACGGGCGCAGCATCGTCATTTCGTTGGCTTTATGGCAAGGCATCGGATGCAACCGGCGGGTGACCCCCGCGACTTCCTGCAACCCGTCATCGAAGGTCATGACCATGGCACCGACACCGATCTTTTCAGCCGGCATCCAGCCAGCCTCGGTTGCCACAAGTGTGCCGGCGACGAGGCCGCCCTGCTGATCGGTCGTACGTGGAACATTCCTGTCCTGCCGCGCTCCCGTCAGCACACCTCTCTTGGTCCAGTCCAGCATCGCTTCATCCTTCGACCGCGGAAGCAGAATCCGCCTGTTCATAGTTAACAAGGCCTTACCGAAGAGACGGCAATTCGCCGGGAAAAAGACAACATTAAGGCATTGTCCGCCTGTGGCCTCCAATATCGCCTATTTGACCATTTCGTCTCCAAAGCGTGCGCAATTCACTTTAGGCGAGCCGCAGATCGCCGTACTCCGCTTTCAATGGCTTGCCGAAATCGCGACGTTGTCCCAGTTCCACGGCTCGGCTATCCTTTCGGGCAAAGAGGCGGAGCAGGCCCATGACAGCGCTCAAACAATTCAGCCGGCTGGAATGCCCTGGCATCTGGCGCCCCGAACCAGAGGCGCAGCGTCAGGACGTGATCGTGTCCTTCGGCGACGCCTCCCTCGTGATCGCGGATCGCAACAACAGCGCGCTCAGCCATTGGTCGCTTGCGGCCGTCGTGCGAATGAACCGCGGCGAGGAGCCGGCGCTCTACACCCCCTCGGCCGATGCAACCGAAACGCTCGAAATCGACGACCCGACGATGATCGAGGCCATCGAGACCGTGCGCGGCGCCATCCTGAAATCGCGCCCGCGGCAGGGACGGCTGCGGCTCGTCCTGCTCACGACGGCTCTGGTGGCACTGCTTGGAACCGCCGCGTTGTGGCTGCCCGGAGCGCTCCTTCGGCACACGATGAGCGTTGTCCCGGGCCCGACGCGCACCGAGATCGGCACACAGCTCTTCACCGCTATCGGCCGCGTATCGGGCAGCCCCTGCCGCAGTCCGCGCGGTGACCAGGCGCTGGCCCGGCTGCATGCTAGGCTGCTCCAACCCGGAAAGGGAGCGTTGCTCGTGGTGCCGGAAGGGGTTCCCAGCACGGTCTCGCTTCCGGGCGGGGTGATGCTGCTGAACCGCTCCCTCGTGGAGGACCACGAAACCCCGGACGTGGTCGCGGGCTTTGTCCTTGCCGAAGCCGAACGGCAGGCGCAAACCGACCCGCTGCGCGCAGTTCTGGAAACGGCGGGCCTCGTGCCGACCCTGCGGCTTCTGACGACGGGACACATGACCGACGATACCCTGCAGGCCTATGCCGAGAGCCTCACCGCCACACAGCCGCCCGTCGTGAACGAAACGCGGCTGCTGGAACGTTTCGCCGCCGCAGCGGTGCCTTCCACGCCCTATGCCTACGCGCTGGACGTCACGGGGGAGAGCACGCTGGGTATGATCGAAGCCGACCCGATGCGCGCGGGAGAGAGTCGCAAACCGGTTCTGGATGACAGCGACTGGGTGGCACTCCAAGGGATCTGCGGCAATTGACCCCCCTGAACGGCGGCGCCCCGCCCGTCTAAACGGGCGGGGCGCTAGCCTGGATGAGACCTGCTTGGACTCTTTCTTCTTGGTTATTATTCTCTTGCTTCAGCGTCGGATAAAGGCATCCGAGTACCCGATGCTGCGTGTCTTGTTCAGTGCCGCCTGCGTGCGCGCCTGGCTTTCGAACGGCCCTGCGATCACGACATACAGCTTCTTTCCGCCGTTCCGGCCCACGGTGATCCGCACTGGCAACCCCCGCGCTTGCAGCCGACCGGCAGTTGCCGAGGCATTGGCGGCCTCGCGAAAGCTGGCCACCTGCACATTACGCTGGCTCGGCGCGACCTGTGCCTTGCTCGAAGCGCGATAGGTCGTCTTGCCGGTCTGCGTCGAGCGGTAGCCCTGGATTTCGAGCCCGATTTGCCCAGCTTCGGGACTCACCAGCTTGCGCGGCACATCCTGCGTCCAGACGCGGTTCATCTCGGCGGTTCCGGCGAGCGTCCGTTCGCCCCGGTTCGGATTGTGCCGCCCCTCGCCGAACGCGTAGCGGTAACCGCTCGGCGGCTTGGGCAGCTTGTAGATTGGCTTGGCAACCTCGTTGGCGGCGTCTCCAGATGCCAGAACCAGCGCTGCCTCTGCGGGCGCTCCTGTCCGGTCACAGCGAATGAGGTCGCCCGGTTGGGCAATATAGCTGTAGCTGGTGCCGCTGCGCGACGGACAGGTCACACGCACCGTCTGGCTGGCCCGCTGAACAGGCGCACGGGTCGAGGCCGTGGCATGCGTGCTTGCCGGGCGCGGACGCATCGGGCTGGCTTTCGATGCAGTGACCGGGCTCACCGCCGGGGCTGCAACCTGCTGTTCAGGTGCGCTTGCTGCGGGTGTTTCCACGATAGCCTTGGCGGTTTTCGCTTCGAGGCTCGGTTCAAGGCCGCAGATATGGGTCCGGTCCGGGTTCAAGCGCGGCAACCAGCGGGTTTCGCCGCCGAACTCCGCACGGATGAAGGCACAGCCAGCCGCGTCCACGAATTGCGTTCCGGAAAAGCTGGCCGGCGGGGTTTCCGCCGGTGCCTGCATCGCCTTGCCTGTATTTGCGAGTCCCGCGCCGGTCAGAGTCGCGACCGACAGCAGGGACAGAAACGTCCCCCGCAAGATCATGGTTGCTCCCACAATATGTTGCGGGGGAGGATGCCGGATCGTCCGAATCCTGTAAAGGGAATTCTTGCCGATGGCCTTGTCTACTTGGTGCCGAACATCCGGTCGCCCGCATCGCCCAGCCCCGGAACGATATAGCCATGCTCGTTGAGGTGGCTGTCCAGCGCCGCGGTGACGATCGGAACATCGGGGTGGGCTTCCTTCATCCGGGCCACACCTTCAGGAGCCGCAAGCAGGCACAGGAAGCGGATATTCGTGGCACCGGCCTCCTTCAGCAGGTCGATCGCGGCGGCCGAGGAATTTCCGGTGGCCAGCATCGGGTCGACGACGATGACGAGGCGGTCCGCCATCTCCGGCGGAACCTTGAAGTAGTATTGCACCGGCTCCAGCGTTTCAGGGTCGCGGTAGAGGCCGACAAAGCCCACCCGTGCCGCGGGGATCAACTCCAGGATTCCGTCAAGCAGCCCGTTGCCGGCGCGCAGGATCGAAATCAGAGCCATCTTCTTGCCGGAGAGCTTCGGCGCCTGCATCTCGGTGATCGGCGTCTCGATGGTGACCTGCTCGGTGTCGAGTTCGCGGGTTACCTCGTAGGCGATCAGCTGGGAGATCTCGCGCAGGAGCTGCCGGAACTTGTGCGTGGACGTGTTCTTGTCGCGCATGATCGTGAGCTTGTGCTGCACCAGCGGGTGTTCGACGACGGTCAGATGGTCATACATCGGCTTCTTCCAGTTTCTTCAGAATGGCGGATCGGGTAGTTTCATCACAGAACGCGGCCTCGGCGGCAACCCGGTTGAGCGCGGCAAAATCTTCCTCTGTCCAACCGAAGGCGTCCGCGAGCCGCGCGTATTCGTGGCTCATGGTGGTGTGGAAGAAGGGCGGATCGTCGGTCGAGACCGTCACCTTGACGCCCGCATCGCGCAGCTTCGCGATCGGGTGGGCGTTCCAGTCGGGATAGACCCCGAGCGCCACGTTCGAGCCGGGGCAGACCTCCAGCACGATACCGGCCGCCGCGAGATAGTCGACCAGGGCCGGATCCTCGATCGCGCGCACCCCGTGGCCGATCCGTTCCACGCCGAGATCCTCGATACTCTCGCGGATGCTGCTCGGCCCCCGCCATTCCCCGGCATGGTTCGTCAGCCGCAGACCGGCCTCGCGGGCGCAGTCGAAAGCCCAGGTAAAATCCCGCGGATGGCCGCGATTCTCATCACCCCCCATTCCGAAACCGACGATCCAGTCCCCTGCCGTCTCCGCTGCGCACATGGCGGGCGCCTTGGCCCTTTCCGGGCCGAAATGGCGGATCGGGGTGACGATGCCCTTCAGGATCGGCCCACCCTGCGCCTCGATGGCCGCACTCGCTTCCTGCATGGCGGCGAGGTAGTCGCGCCAAGCCGCAAGATCGCCACCACCGCAGAAATCGGGCGAGACGAAGGTTTCGGCATAGATCACGCCATGTTCGGCAAGGCCCTCCAAAACAGAAGTGGTCAAGCGCGCGTAGTCTTCCGGGCTTTCCAGCACAGAGGTTGCCGCCTCGTAGACACGCAGGAAATCGACGAAACCGTCATAGGCGTAGGCGCCCCGCTCATCGAATATGCCGGAAAGATCGACATGTTTGTCTGCTGCCAGCGCCCGGACAAAACCGGGCTGTGCCGCCCCCTCGAGATGGAGATGCAATTCGATCTTGGGAAGTGATTTCATTCCGGCGTTTCCTGTTCCTTGTAACAGAGCTTTTACCGGCAAATGCCGCCAAGCAGAAAGCGGGAATGCACGGCCGTTTCAATCGAACATCCTGGCAAGCCGATTCTCACAGTTCGGCGCCCTTGTCAGAATTCGAAAATGGGGGGCTTTGCCCCCCGCGCTCATTCGAGCGCTCCCCCCAAGGATATTTGGGGAAAGATGAAGTACCGGAACGCGATTTCCTCTTTCGTCAAATATCTCCGCCGGAGGCACGATCCGAAGGATCGTTCAACCGTGCGATGCGACCTTTCCGAAAGGTCATGGATTTGGCAAGCCGTGCCTCAAGGACGCACCGAGGAAAAAAGGCGTGCCAATTGGCACGCCTTCTTCTTCTTCCGTATGGTCACTGCTTGTGGATCAGGCGGCGGCGACTTGCTTCGCGAAGCGAGCATAAAAACTCTGCCCCTTCGCCCCCATTTCCTTAAGCAATTCCGGCGTATCGAAGCGGGCGCCGTATATTTCTGCCAGCGCGGCGGTCCGTTCGGCGGCATAAGGCGTGCCAAGCATGTCCAACCAGGAGAAAGGACCGCCGGACCAGGGCGCGAAACCCCATCCGAGGATCGCACCGACATCGCCCTCGCGGATGTCTTCCAGTACGCCTTCTTCCAGTGCGCGGACAGCCTCCAGAACCTGCACGAAGAGCAGGCGGTGCTGGACCTCGGCCACGCTCGGTTGTTCATCGGCCAGCGGGTATTTCTCGGCCAGCACCTTCCAAAGCCCGGTGCGCTTGCCCTTCTCGTCGTAGTCGTAGAAGCCGGCACCGGCCTTGCGACCGAGGCGCCCGGCCTCAAACATCGAGAACAGGATCTCGTCGCAGCTATCGTCATAGGCATCGCCCATCGCGGCCTTGGTCGCCTTGGCGATCTTCACCCCGAGATCGATGGAGGTCTCGTCGGTCAGTTGGAGCGGTCCCAGCGGCATACCGACGAGCTTGGCCGCGTGTTCGATCAGCGCGGGCGAGATGCCCTCGGTGACCATGCGGATGCCCTCGTTGATATAGGGAATGATGCAGCGATTGGCGTAGAAGAAGCGCGCATCGTTGACCACGATCGGCGTCTTGCGGATCTGGCGCACATAATCGAGCGACTTGGCGACGGCCCGGTCACCGCTTTCGGCACCCTTGATGATCTCCACCAGCAACATCTTCTCGACTGGCGAGAAGAAATGGATGCCGATGAACTGCTCCGGCCGCTTGGAGGCCTTGGCCAGTTCGGTGATCGGCAGGGTCGAGGTATTGGTGGCAAAGATGCAGTCCTCGCCCACGACTTCCTCGACCTTCTTCGTCACCTCGGCTTTTACGCCGACATCCTCGAAGACGGCCTCGATGATCAGGTCGCACCCCGCGAGCGCGTTGTAGTCATTCGTTGCGGTGATCCGGTCGAGTAGGGCCTGCTTCTTCTCCGGCGTGGTCTTGCCGCGCTTGATGCCCTTGTCGGCGAAGCTCTCGGTATAGGCCTTGCCCTTGTCTGCGGCCTCCTGGTTCTGGTCGAGCAGCACTACCTCGATACCGGCCTGGGCCGAGACCAACGCAATGCCCGCGCCCATCATGCCCGCGCCAAGAACGCCGACCTTTTTCACCTTTTCGTCGGCCACGTCGGGGCGGTTGGCGCCTTTCTCCAGCGCTTCCTTGTTGATGAAGAGCGAGCGGATCATGGCAGAGGAGGACGGGTTCATCAGCACATTGACGAACCAGCGGCACTCGATGCGGATGGCGGTGTCGAAATCGACCTGCGCGCCCTCATAGACCGCCGAGAGCAGCGCCTTCGCGGCCGGGTAGACGCCTTGCGTCTTGCCATTCACCATCGCGGAGGCGCCAACATAGGTCATGAAACCAGCCGGGTTGTAGGGCGCGCCTCCGGGGATCTTTTCCTTCTTTTCGTCCCAAGGCTTCACGATGTTCGGGTCGGACAAGACCCATTCACGGGCCTTGTCGAGCAGTTCCTCGGGGGCCACGACCTCGTCCACCACCCCGGCCACCTTGGCCTTTTTCGGGTCGTTCAACCTGCCTTCGAGCAGCAGCGGCGAGGCGCCCATCGCGCCCAGCTTGCGCGAAAGCCGCGTGGTGCCACCCGCACCGGGGAAGATGCCGACCATGATCTCCGGCAGGCCGATCTTGGCCTTCGGATTGTCGGCGGCAAAGATGCGGTGGCAAGCGAGCGGAATTTCCAGCCCGATGCCGAGCGCGGTACCCGGAAGCGCCGCCGCAATCGGCTTGCCGCCCTTGTTGGTCTTGGGATCCATCCCAGCGCGCTCGATCTTGCGCAGGATGGCATGCATGCCCATGATCCCGTCGAACAGCCCCTTGGCGGGGTTGTCGCCGGCCATTTCCTTCATCTTGGCGATGATGTTGAGATCCATCCCCCCGGCGAAGGAGCCTGCCTTGCCGCTGGTCAGAACCGCGCCCTTGATCTCGTCATTGGCGAGCACCTCGTCGATGAGTTTGTCGAGGTCCTGGAACCCCTGCATGTTCATGACATTCATCGACTTGCCCTGGGTGTCCCAGGTGATGATAGCGACGCCGTCGTCGCCTACTTTCATGCTGAAATCGCTCATTTCGCGTAGTCCTTGAAATCTTTGCCCCGCAGGGCTGTCCCTGTTGGCGGCGTCAGACGCGCTCGATGATCGTGGCCGCGCCCATACCGGAGGCGACGCAGAGCGTGGCAAGGCCGGTCTGCTTGCCCGTTCGTTCCAGCTCGTCGAGCAGGGTGCCGATGATGATCGCGCCGGTGGCGCCAAGCGGGTGTCCCATGGCGATGGAGCCGCCATTCACGTTGACCAGCGCCGGATCGACTTCGAAGGCCTGCAGGAAGCGCAGCACAACGGAAGCAAAGGCCTCGTTCACTTCGAACAGGTCGATGTCGCTGATGGACATGCCGCTATCGGCGAGGATCTTCTCGGTCACTGGGACCGGGCCGGTAAGCATGATCGTCGGGTCGAGGCCGATCTTGGCCGTGGCCTTGATGCGGGCGCGCGGCGTCAGCCCATTGGCCTCGCCGAATTCCCTGGAGCCGATAAGCACGGCGGCGGAGCCGTCCACGATGCCGGAGGAGTTGCCGGCGTGGTGGATGTGGTTGATCGCCTCCAGATGCGGGTATTTCATCAGCGCGACCTTGTCGAAGCCGGGCATCACCTTGCCCATCTGCTCGAAGGCGGGGTTGAGCTTCGCGAGGTCATCGACGCTGGTGCCGGGGCGCATGTACTCGTCACGATCGAGGATGGTCAGGCCATTCTGATCCAGCACCGGCATGACGGATTTCGCAAAGCGGTTGTCGTCCCAGGCTTCCTTGGCGCGGCGCTGCGACTCGACGGCCAGCGCATCGGCCTGTTCGCGGCTGAAGCCGTATTCAGTGGCGATGATATCGGCCGAGATGCCCTGAGGGACGAAATACTGGTTCATGGCGATGGAGGGATCGACGGCAATGGCCGCCCCGTCCGAGCCCATGGCCACGCGGGACATCATCTCGACGCCGCCGGCGATATAGGCCGCGCCCGCGCCGCCCTTCACCTGGTTGGCAGCGATGTTCACCGCTTCCATGCCAGAGGCGCAGAACCGGTTGATCGACAGGCCTGGAATACGTTCGTCGAGATCGGAGGCGAGCACAGCGGTGCGGGCAAGGCAACCGCCCTGCTCCATGACCTGCGTGGCGTTTCCCCAGATCACGTCTTCGGCGAAATGGCCGTCGAGGCCGTTGCGGTCCTTGATCGCGTTCATCATCTGCGCCGAGAGCGCTGCCGCGGTCACTTCGTGCAGCGAGCCGTCCTTGCGACCCTTGCCGCGCGGGCTGCGCACGGCATCGTAGATATAGGCTTCGGTCATAATATGTCCTCTTTCGGTCCGTTGCTCACGCGCGATCAGCGGGCGAGCCGGGCATCAGGTCGTAGGGGTGTTTCCAGCCGGCCAGGTCGGCGATGCGGTCCAGCCAGGCGTCGATATTCGGAAAGGCCGTCCGGTCGAAACCGAAGGGCTCGGGGTAGAACAGGTATCCGCAATTGGCGATGTCGGCGATTGTCGGGCCCGAACCCACCAGCCAGTCGCGCCCATCAAGGCAGCTGTTCAGCACCTTCATTGCGCCGTTGTGCCGGGCAACGAGATAGGCGTTCACATCCGTATTGCGCTTGTCTTCGGGCAAGAAGTTCATGTTGAAGCGCACCGGCCCGGCGACGCCGGAGTTCTTGTGGTTGTCAAACAGGATCCAGCGCAGGATCTCGCGCCGTTCTGCATCCGACGTCCAGCCGAGGCGACCGGATTTCTCCACCACGTAGTCCTGGATCACGCCGGACTGAGTGAGGGTGAGATCCCCGTCCACCATTACCGGCACCTCGCCCATGGCGTTGAGCTTGCGATATTCCGGGGTGCGCGTCGCGCCGTGGAAGAAATCCACATAGACCGGCTCCCAATCGAGCCCGACCAGTTCCAGCGAGAGCGCCGCCTTGTAGGCGTTGCCGGATTCTCCAAAGCAATAGAGTTTGATAGTCATGCGTCTCCTCCAAGCCGCCACGTCGGATCTGGGTATTTGGACCAACAAGAAGAACAGGAAACGCTTTATTTACCCTGTTCGGCCTAAATCTGTCGCGCGGTACAGGCTGGGGAGCCGATGACCGCCCAACGAGAAGCCCTCCCTCGCAGGTCCCCGTTGCGGCCCGGACCCGTGAACCGGCCGGGGGCAGGGTGACTTCCTGATTTCTTGTTGGTGAAAATACCCTCGCCGAAGGCGTCCCTCCCTTTCCGATCTCGGTTCGGTTACCTTTTCCTGTCCTCCAACTCGGCCTTGAACAGCCGGAGCCGGTGGGGCAGCGCTTCGTCATCCGTCACACTGCCGAAATTCTCGAAAAGGAAGCACAAGGCCTCGTCCTGCGTGATCCCCGCCTCGTCGCTGAATTTCCGGAGCCGCCGATAGGCATCTTCGCTCAGGGCAATATTCAGCCGTCGGGTGAACCGCAGTCTCTTGGTCATGTGCTTCCCCTACTTTCAGAACGCCTCGGCGGGCAGGGTCATGACCGGGTCCGCGCCGCTCTGGATGCGGGCGAGGTGCATGGATGTCGCCGGAAGCTGTCGGGCCATGTAATAGCGGCCGGTTGCGAGTTTCGTCTCGTAGAAGCTCGCATCGCCCGTGCCGGAAGCCAAGGCCTCGCTGGCCGCTTTCGCCATCTGCGCCCACATCAGGCCAAGGCAGGCATGCCCGAACAGGTGCATGAAGTCATATGAGCCGGAAAGCGCAGCGTTGGGATTCTTCATCCCGTTCTGCATGAAGAACATGGCCGAGGCCTGAAGATCCTTGCTGGCCTGCTTGAGCGGGTCGAGGAAGTCCTTTTTCAGCGCCTCGTCAGCTTCGTTCTCCTTTATGAAGTTCTTCACCAGATCGAAGAAGGCCATGACATGCTTGCCGCCATCGGCAGCGAGCTTGCGGCCCACGAGGTCCAGCGCCTGCACGCCATTAGCCCCCTCGTAGATCTGGGTGATGCGGGCATCGCGGACGAATTGGGACATGCCCCATTCCTCGATATAGCCATGACCACCATAGACCTGCTGCGCCTGGATGGTCATCTCCAGGCCCTTGTCGGTCAGGAAGCCCTTGAGAACCGGGGTCAGCAGCGAGATCAGCCCTTCGGCCGCGGCATCGCCGGAGCGGTGCGAACGGTCGAGCATATTGGCACCCCAGAGCATGAAGGCCCGCGCGCCCTCGATGAAGCTCTTCTGGTCCAGCAGGTTGCGGCGGATATCGGGGTGCACGATCAGCGGATCGGCCGGCCCGTCGGGGTTCTGCGCGCCGGTCACGGCGCGGCCTTGAAGGCGGTCCTTGGCATAGATCACGGCGTTCTGATAGGCGGCCTCGGCCTGCGCCATGCCCTGCATCGCCACGCCGAGACGCGCTTCGTTCATCATCGTGAACATCGCCCGCATGCCCTTGTGCTCGGTCCCGAGCAGGTAGCCCTCGGCCTCGTCAAAGTTCATCACGCAGGTCGAGTTGCCGTGAATGCCCATCTTCTCTTCGAGCTTGCCGACAGACACACCGTTGGCGGCGCCGACATTGCCGTCCTCGTCGACGAGATACTTGGGCACGATAAAGAGCGAGACGCCCTTGATGCCTTCGGGGCCGCCCGGGATCCTGGCCAGAACCAGATGGATCACGTTCGCGGACATGTCATGGTCACCGGCGGAGATGAAGATCTTCTGACCGGTCACCTTGTAGGAGCCGTTCTCCTGCGGCACGGCCTTGGTCCGCATCAGGCCCAGATCCGTGCCGCAATGCGGTTCGGTCAGGTTCATTGTGCCGGTCCATTCGCAGGAGACCATCTTGGGCAGCCACTTGGCCTTTTGCGCGTCCGTGCCGTGGGCGTGGATCGCGGAATAGGCGCCATGGGTCAGGCCCTGGTACATGGTGAAGGCCTGGTTGGCCGCCGAGAACAGCTCTCCCACCGCGGTTCCGAGCAGAATGGGCATACCCTGCCCGCCATAGTCCGGATCGCAGTCCAGTGCGGTCCAGCCGCCTTCCTTCATCTGCTCGAAAGCCGCCTTGAAGCCGGTGGGGGTCCGCACCACACCGTTCTCCAGGACGCAGCCTTCCTTGTCGCCCACCTCGTTGAGCGGGGCAATCACGTTGGAGGCAATCTTGCCGGCTTCTTCGAGCACCGCCGCGGTAATATCGGCTTCAAGCTCTTCGTAGCCCGGAATGTCCTGCTGGCTGGCCTTGAGCAGCGTGTGCAAAACAAACTGAATGTCGTTCACAGGAGCCGTGTAGCTCGGCATGTATGTCCTCCCTGGGGGTTCGGTCGTCGAATTACTCCGCCGCCGACGAGGCATGCAGCTCCGCGAGGCGCTTTTCGCCCCATTCCAACTGCTGCTTGAGTTCCTCGATCGCTTCGTCGAGTTCCTCGCGCTGATTCACCATGTCGGACAGACGCTGGGTTGCCAGTTCATAGGTCTTTGCAAGCTGTGTCGCCTGCTGGTCGCCTAGATCATAGAGGTCGAGAAGCTGTCGGATTTCCTCCAGCGAGAAGCCGAAGCGCTTGCCGCGCAGGATCAGCTTCAGCCGGGCACGGTCGCGGCGGGTGTAGAGCCGCTTGGTGCCCTGGCGGATCGGAAACAACAGTTCCTTGGCCTCGTAGAAACGCAACGTGCGCGGGGTCGCCTCGTAGGCGTCGCACATCTGGCGAATTGTCATCAGGTTATCGTCGCTCATATCAGTACCTTTTCCGCCTTCCGCGGATTTCACGCGACCCCGGTCCTAGCGTCTCGAGGTCTTCATATATCATCGCTTGACGTGAACGTAAGTTAAACGCTGCGTCATTGCGCCAGGATCGCCACTTGGCGCGGTTCACCTCGGCGCGGCCAATAAGAATTGGCGTCAAAGCGCTTTGGCAGTTGTGTGGATTTGTCTTGGTCGAGCCGGCCATTTCGATTTCCACGTTACGTCAGAGTTGCGGCGGTATCGTCGCGAACCTTCTGGAGGTCGAGAATCGCTTCCTCCAGTTCCACCTTCTGGCGGTTGAGCTCGGCGATCTGACGGTCGGCGAGTTCAATCCAGGCATCGAGCTGCGGGCGCGCGCCCTGTTCCTCGTAGATAAGCAGCCATTGCCGGATCTCCTCGAGGCTGAATCCCCAGCGGCGGCCACGCAGGATCAGGGTCATCCGCGCGACTTCGCGCTGACGATACCACCTTGAACGGCCATCCTTTTCGGGCTGAAGCAGCTCGATATATTCGTAGTAGCGAAGCGTGCGCGGCGTCACGTCGAATTTCGCGCACATCTCCTTGAAGCTCAGTCGGGTGAGTGACACCGCCCAACACTCCATAGTTGTTGTTGACCAAAGGGTAAGACCCCTATCGGCCATGTTCAATGGAGGAATGGAATGCTCTTGCGAAACTCTGGGGGTTGCGCGGGAATGCGCCGGTGAAGATAAACCAATCGAAGCAATTGGAAGAGAGATTAGCGATGGAAATCGACAGGGTTGCCCGAGAGCTGATCGAGTCCCTGCCCTTTTCGCGGGCGCTCGGCATGCGGCTGGAGGAAATCGAACCCGGTCGGACGGTACTCTCCATGCCTTATGACGAGAGGTTGGTGGGCGACCCACGCACCGGGGTCATTCACGGTGGCGCGGTTTCCGCGCTCATGGACACGACGGCGGGCGCAACGGTCATGGCGCGGCCGGACGGGACGGGAATTACCGCGACCATCGACCTGCGGATCGACTACATGCGTCCGGCACGGCCGGGACAACGGCTGACCTGCGAGGCGCATTGCTATCACGCCACGCGGTCGGTCGCTTTCGTACGCGCAGTCACACGCGACGAGGAGGACAGCGACGTGCCCGTCGCCACGGCGGTGGGCGCCTTCACCTTCGAGCGCAAGGAGACCGGGGAATGAACGCGCAACGACCGGAGCCGGTTCAGGTAGTCAAGGAGCGGCGCGACAGGGCGCTTTCGGCGCTGGTGCAAGGCGTTCCCTATATCAGCTTTCTCGGCATCGTGTTCGACCGCAAGGGCGACGAGCTGACCGCGATCCTGCCCTATCGGGAGGCGCATATCGGCAACCCGGACCTGCCGGCGCTGCACGGCGGGGCGACCGCGTCCTTTCTGGAGGTGACCGCGATCATCGGGCTCGGATGGGCCATACTTTGGGAGGAGATCGAGTCCGGCAGAATCGATCCCACCACCATTGGGCCGGCGACGCTTCCGCGCCTGCCCAAGACGATCGACTTCACGGTGGACTACCTGCGGACGGGCCTGCCGCGAGATGCCTATGCGAGAGCGCGGGTCAACCGCTCCGGCCGCCGCTACGCCAGCGTGCATGTCGAGGCCTGGCAGGACAATCGCGCGCGCCTATTTGCACAGGCGACCGGGCATTTCCTGATGCCGTCGCGTGACTGAGAGCGAACCGGCATTCGCAGCGGGCACAGGAGCGATCACGCATCGGCGTGTTCTGGCTATCGCGCTGCCCATCGTTCTGTCCAACGCCACTGTGCCGATCCTCGGCATAGTCGACACGGCGGTGGTGGGACAGATCGGACAGGCCGCACCGATCGGGGCGGTCGGTATCGGTGCAATCATCCTGACGGCGTTCTACTGGGTGTTCGGCTTCCTGCGCATGGGCACGACCGGCATGGTCGGGCAGGCGCGCGGCGCAGGTAACACGGTCGAGGTTTCGGCGCTGCTTGTACGCGCGCTCATTGTGGCGGGTGCCGTCGGCGCCGCCGCCATATTGTTGCAGGGCCCGCTCTTTGCCGGCGCCTTTCGCCTCTCGCCCGCCAGTCCGGAGGTAGAGACCCTCGCCCGGCAATACCTGTCGATCCGCATCTGGTCCGCCCCTGCGGCGGTGGCGCTTTACGGGCTGACCGGGTGGTTGATCGCGCTGGAACGCACCCGCGCGGTCCTGTTGCTGCAGGTGGTGATGAACCTGGTGAATATCGGGCTGGATTTCACCTTTGTCCTTGGCATGGGATGGGGCGTGCAGGGTGTCGCGGCGGCGACCTTCATCGCCGAATGGTCCGGCGTCGCACTTGGTCTCTGGCTCTGCCGGGATGCGTTCCGGGGCGGGTATTGGCTGGACCGGCAGCGGATCTTCGACCGGGAACGCCTGCTCCACATGGCCACCGTCAATGGCGACATCTTCATCCGCTCGCTGCTGCTGCAGGGGATCTTCGTTACCTTCCTGTTCCTCGCCGCCGATCTGGGCGATGTGGCGCTTGCCGCCAACCAGGTGCTCTTGCAGTTTCTCCAAGTGACCGCCTATGCGCTGGACGGCTTCGCATTCTCGGCCGAGGCATTGGTGGCGCAGGCAATCGGCCAGGGCAGCCGTCCAACCTTGCGTCGCGCGGCCCTGGCGACGGGCCTCTGGGGCGCGGTGAGCGTGGCAGTGCTCGCGCTCGGCTTCGCGCTGATGGGCAACACGGTCATCGCGTTGATGACAACCGCCCCCGATGTCCGCGACGAAGCTCGCCTCTACCTGCCCTGGATGGTCGCATTGCCGCTCATCGGCGTGCTCCCCTGGATGCTTGACGGCATCTTCATCGGGGCCACCCGCACGCGCGACATGCGCAACATGATGATCCTGTCGGCGCTCGTCTATGCGCTTGGCCTGTCCATCCTGTACCCGATCTATGGCAATCACGGCCTCTGGGCATCGCTGGCGCTGTCCTTCGTCGCGCGTGGGGCGACGCTGGGCCTTCGCTATCCCGCATTGGAGGCCGCGGTCAGACCGAGGCCGGCAAGCGTCGCCTGACCTCTATTGATCCGCGCCGACCGCCTCGGAGACATTGCCAAAGCCGTCCCGCTCGAGGAGCGCGTCGAGATCCCGCACGATTTTCCCGACCAGCGAGAGACCGCCGTAAATCAACGCGGAATAGAGCTGAACCGCGGTGGCCCCGGAACGGATCTTGGCATAGGCCTGTTCGCCCGAACTCACGCCACCGACGCCGATCAAGGGGATCTTCCCCCCTGTCTCGCGATACAGCCGCGCCAACACGGCGGTGGATTTCTCGAAAAGGGGTGCACCGGAAAGCCCCCCCGCCTCGCTGGCATAGGGGCTTTTCAACCCATCACGCGACAGCATGGTATTTGTGGCAATGATCGCGTTGATCCCGACGGTGCCGCCAACCTCCGCGATATCGGCGATCTCGGCATCGGACAGGTCCGGCGCAATCTTCACGAAGAGCGGGATCTTGTGTTCGAGTCCGTCGCGCACTTCAAGAACGCCCCGAAGCAGCGCTTCCAGCGCCGCCTTGCCCTGCAAGTCGCGCAGGTTCTCGGTATTGGGCGAGGAAACATTCACCGTCGCGAAATCCAGGTGCGGGCTACACCGCTCCAACACGAGCGCAAAATCTGCGGAGCGATCCGCGCTGTCCTTGTTGGCGCCGAGGTTCAGGCCGATCACCGCATCTCGCGGTCGCTTTTCAAGCTGCGCAGCCATGGCTTCCATACCGTCATTATTGAAGCCGAAGCGGTTGATGATCGCCCGGTCCTCCTTGAGCCGGAAGAGCCGCGGCCTGGGGTTGCCCGGCTGCGGGCGCGGCGTGGTAGCGCCGGTTTCGAGGAAACCGAAACCACACCGCGAGAGAGGTTCCAGCGCGACGGCGTTCTTGTCCATGCCGGCGGCCATCCCGACTGGGTTCGGCAACTGCAGCCCGGCAAATTCGGTCTTCAGGCGCGGCGAGGTGATCTGGCCCGGAAGCCGCACGATCCCTGCGTTCAACGCCTTCAGCGCCAGCCCATGCGCGGTCTCCGGATCGACCTGCCGAAAGGCCGCCATCCCGACCTGCTCGAGCCAGCTCACACCACGCCCTCCGGAAAGATATGCCCGGCCTCGCCAAGCGGCAGGGACTTGTCCCAGACGACCTCCTCAAGCCGTAGCTTGCGATAGAGATGCGGAAAAAGCTGGTCATTGCGCGACGGCTCCCACCGCAGCGCGTCGCCCATCGCGTCGCTGTCAAAGGCGACGAGAACGAGGTCGCTTTGCGCGGCGAAATGCTTCGCCGCAGTCTCGTCCACCTGCGCGGCAGTCGAGAAATGGATGAAACCGTCGGCCAGGTCCACCGGCGCGCCGGCCGTCTCGCCGGCATCACGGAAAGCCTCCCATTCGGGGCGGCGGAAGATCTTGAATATCAACATGGCCGCGGTTTGCACCGCCGCGCCTTGGCGGTCAAGCGTTCCGCTTTCGTCTGGCGACCTCGGGTCAAGCAAATCGGGATTTGACGAAACCCGCTTTGACCGACACTCTGTGGCCAAAGCCAACTGGAGGGTTTCCAATGATCAAACGCCTTTTCACCTCTGCCATTGCCCTAGCAGCCCTGTCTGGGGCGGCCTCGGCCGATTACACGCTGACGATTCTACACACGAACGACTTTCATGCGCGCTTCGAGCCGATCAGCAAATACGACTCGGGCTGCAGCACGGAGGACAATGCCGAGGGCAAGTGTTTCGGTGGCTCCGCGCGCCTGCTGACGGCGGTCGAGGAAGCGCGCGCCCGGGCAGAAAACCCCGTGCTCTTCGATGGCGGCGACCAGTTTCAGGGCACGCTTTTCTACACGTATTACAAGGGCAAGGCCGCGGCCGAGTTCATGAACAAGCTCGGATATGACGCCATGACCGTGGGCAACCACGAATTCGACGATGGTCCCGAAGTGCTCCGCGGCTTCATGGACAGCGTCGACTTCCCGGTGCTGATGTCCAATGCCGATGTCGGCGCCGAACCGCTTCTGGCCGATGTGCTGCAGAAATCCACCGTGATCGAACGCAACGGCGAGAAGATCGGCCTGATCGGCCTGACGCCCGTCGACACGCCGGAGCTTGCCAGCCCGGGTTCCAATATCGTCTTCACCGAACCGGCCCAGGCCGTGCAGGGCGAGGTCGACAAGCTCACCGCCGAAGGGGTCAACAAGATCATCGTGCTGAGCCATTCGGGCTATGTCGTGGACAAGGCCGTGGCCGAGGCCACGACCGGCGTCGACGTGATCGTTGGCGGCCATTCCAACACCTACCTGTCGAATGTCTCCGAAGATGCAAAGGGCCCCTATCCGACCATGATCGGCGACACCGCGATCGTACAGGCCTATGCCTATGGCAAGTTCCTGGGCGAACTGAAGGTCGTCTTCAATGACGACGGCAATGTGAAGGAAGCCGTAGGCGAACCGCTGATCATGGATGCTTCCGTCGCAGAGAACCCGGAAGCCGTTGCGCGCATTGCCGAACTGGCCAAGCCGCTGGTCGAGATCCGCGAAAAAGTCGTGGCCGAGGCAGCCGAGCCGATCATCGGCGACAAGGATGTCTGCCGGGTGCAGGAATGCGCCATGGGCAACCTCGTGGCCGACGCCATGCTGGACCGGGTGAAGGATCAGGGCGTGACCATCGCGCTGGCCAATTCCGGCGGCTTGCGGGCCTCGATCGACGCGGGCGAAGTCACAATGGGCGAAGTGCTAACCGTGCTTCCCTTCCAGAACACGCTCTCCACCTTCGAGGTCTCCGGCCAGACGGTGATCGACGCGCTCGAAAACGGCGTGAGCCAGGTCGAGGAGATCAAGGGACGCTTCCCGCAGGTCGCCGGCCTCAAGTTCACCTGGGATCCGACGGTTGCACCGAACGAAGGGCGTATCCAGGAAGTGCTCGTGATGGATGGCGGCAACTGGGCGCCGATCGACCCGGCGGCGACCTACTACATGGTCTCCAACAACTTCATCCGCGGCGGCGGCGACGGCTACAGCATGTTCACCAATGCCGCCCATGCCTATGATTTCGGCCCCGACCTCGCCGACGTCACGGCCGAATATCTCGCCAAGGAAGCGCCTTACAAACCCTATACCGATGGCCGTATCGCGACCAAGTAATCGCCAATTCGGAAGGAGGACGCCTTTTCCTCTTTCCTGTAATATCCTCGGGGGGAGCGCCCCCGAGGCGCGCGGGGGGCAGACAGCCCCCCGTTTTTCGTTTCAAGGATTGGAGCGCGAAGCTGCGGCGGACGACCGTCAGGCTGTGAGCAAGGATCACTTCCGTCAATTCCGACAAGGAACCTTGCAGAACGGCCCTCCGAGCGGGCCGTCCTGAGCATAGGCGGCGCTGTAGGACCGCCCTTCATGGATACCGAAATTGGAAAAATGCTCAGCCGGGTCGACCCCGGCCGCGGCAAAATCCGGGTTGAGCAGAAGATAGGTGCCGGGAACGAAATCGTCGGGAAGCTGCGCCGGTTTCGCCTGCTGCGGGTTGGGGCGCTTTCTCGGTTTCATCCTGTTTCAGAACGTTCTCTGCTTTGCTTTTCGGGCATCCGATTTTCACCTCCGCACCGATTTCCGCAGACTGCACTTGGGAAACGGGAGCGCGACAATCTGCGCCCCGCCCCAAAAGGGCAGATCGACGCGTATTGCCTGGAACACACGCCCGTGTAAGCTCGGCGGCATGTGTGGACGGCTTGTCAATCTCTTGCCGGTGGAGGCGATGGCACGGCTCTTCGATGCCGTGCCGTCGAACGACCTGCCGGAGGGCGAGCGCTACAATGTTTGCCCGACAAACACGCTTGCCGTTGCGGTCTCCGATCAGGGAAACCGGCGGCTCAGGGCGATGCGTTGGGGCTTCCTGCCGCAATGGTACAAGGCGGTGAACGATGGCCCGCTGATCATCAATGCGCGCGCAGAGACGATCGCGGAAAAGCCCGCTTTTCGGGAAGCCGTCCGGCAGCGGCGCTGCCTGATCCCGGCCAATGGTTTCTATGAATGGACCAAGGGCGAGGATGGCGCCCGCCTGCCCTGGTATATCCGGCCGACAGGCGACGCGCCGATGGTGATGGCCGGGATCTGGCAGGATTGGGAGGCCAGTGGCGAGCGGTTGAGCAGCGTAGCCGTCGTCACCTGCGCGGCCGATGGCGGCATGGAAGCGCTGCATGACAGGATGCCCGTCATCCTCGCTCCGCAGGACTGGCCGCTCTGGCTGGGCGAGGCCGGCCATGGCGCGGCCGTATTGATGAAACCGGCCCCGGAAGGGAGCTTGCGCTGGTACCGGGTCGACCCAAAGGTAAACTCGAATCGCGCGGCGGGCTCCGATCTGATCGAACCCTATGCAAGTCACACTTGACCATATACTATTAATAATATCCGATATTCTGCGACCAATTGTGCAACAGCCGCGAAAACGATTGTCAATTTGATCCGGATCAAGGCATAGAACCCCCGCCTGCATAGCGTCAGGCACGTCGAGTCCGGGTCTGGGCCGCACGCCGAAAGGCGCCCGACCCCGGCCTGGACCGCGCGAGCCAAGGAGGAGCACGCGCATGTCCAGTAGCGACACGCATAAAAGCGCCGCGGCAGGTCTGCCGGGGCAAGAAGAAGCCACGCCAGGTGCGGAGACCGCCGCAGCGACGGGATTTCCCATCGTTGCGCGAACCGATTTTTCCAGGACCACATTCCTGCTGGAAGTCGAGCACCCACAGATGGCCAGGGCGGCCCGACCGGGGCAGTTCGTCATCGTCATGCTCGACGATCACGGCGAACGAATACCGCTGACAATCGCCGATTTCGACCGTGAGAAGGGCACCATAACGCTGGTGATCCAGGCGGTCGGCAAGTCCAGCCGCGAGATGCAGTCCCGCTGCCAGGTGGGCGGCGCGCTGTTCGGCCTTGTCGGTCCGATGGGCATTCCGAGCGAAGTCTCGGACGCGAAGAAGGTGATCTGCGTTGGAGGCGGCCTCGGTGTCGCGCCGATTTTCCCACAGGCCCGCGCCTTCAAGGAAGCGGGTGCGCATGTGATTGGCGTTGTGGGGTTCCGCAGCGCCAATTTGGTCTTTTGGGAAGAGAAATTCCGCTCTGTCTGCGACGAGTTCATCATCTGCACCGATGACGGCTCCGCCGGGATCAAGGGCTTGGTGACCCAGGGTATCGAGCAGGCGATTGCCGAGCATGGCGACATTGACGAGGTGGTGGCCATCGGCCCGCCGATCATGATGCGCGCCTGTGCGGAAGCCACCCGCCCGCACAAGATCAAGACCATGGTGAGCCTCAACCCGATCATGGTGGATGGCACCGGAATGTGCGGCGGCTGCCGTGTCCGCGTTGGCGGAAAGGTGAAATTCGCCTGCGTGGATGGTCCGGATTTCGATGGTCACGAAGTGGATTTCGACGACCTGATGGCGCGGCTGCAACGCTACCGGCCGCAGGAAGCCGAGGCGATGGAACAGTGGCTTGAGAACTGTCGGCGGTTGCAGGTCGAGGAGGTACGCTGATGGCACGCAAGACAATCCGCTCCATTCCGCAGGAGCGCGCATTCATGCCTGTGCTCGATGCGCAGGAACGGGCGACGAATTTCGAAGAGGTCTCGCTCGGTTTCGACGAGGCAAATGCGCTGGTGGAATGCGAGCGCTGCCTGATCTGCCCCGAGCCGGCCTGCATTCCGGGCTGCCCGGTGGAGATCGACATCCCCGGCTTCATCTCCAAGATGCTGAAGAAGGATTATCACGGGGCCTGGGACACACTGACCGACTCGACCTTCCTGCCGGCCGTGTGCGGGCGGGTCTGTCCGCAGGAGGACCAGTGCGAGGGCGTTTGTGCGGTTGCCGTAAGCGGCGGTCTGGAGCCGGTCGCCATCGGCCGTCTGGAGCGCTGGCTCGGCGACATGGCAATCGAGAAGGGCTGGAAGAACGAAAGCCATATCGAACCCAACGAATACCGGATCGGCATTGTCGGCTCGGGCCCGGCGAGCATGGCCTGCGCGGCCGACCTCGCCAAGGCGGGCTGCAAGGTGACGGTATTCGAGGCGCTGCATGCGCCCGGAGGTGTGCTGCGCTACGGTATTCCAGAGTTCCGCCTGCCGAATTCGGTGGTGGACGCGGAGATTGGCAACCTTGAGAAACTTGGTGTCGAGATCCGCTGCAACACGCTGGTCGGGCGACTCTTTACCGTCGAGCAGATGCTGGACGAGATGGGCTATGACGCTGTCTTCATCGGCACGGGCGCCGGGTATCCGTCCTTCATGGATATCCCGGGCGAGAACTTCAACGGGGTACTTTCCGCCAACGAGTTGCTGACGCGCTGCAACCTGATGCAGGCCGGCAAGTTCCCGAATTTCGACACGCCGCTGGAGATCGGCCGCAAAGTTGCCGTCATCGGCGCGGGGAACACGGCGATGGACGCCATGCGCGTTTCGAAACGTCTTGGCGCTGAAGAGGTCACCTGCGTCTACCGCCGGACCGAGGCAGAGTGCCCCGCACGCCTGGAGGAACTTCACCACGCAATGGAAGAAGGGATCAACTTCCAGTGGCTGACGGCCCCGGTCGAGATCCTGGGCGACAGCAACAAAAACGTGCGCGCCATCCGGTGCCAGCGTATGGAACTGGGTGAGCCTGACGATTCCGGTCGCCGGCGTCCGGTTCCGATCCCGGGCAGCGAGTTCGAGTTCGAGGCCGACACGGTGGTCTATGCCATCGGCACCGCGCCGAACCCGATCCTCGGCCAGACCTCGGATATCAAGCTCAACAAGTGGGGCTATATCGACACGGACGAAACCCTCGCCACCTCGTTGGCCGGTGTCTATGCCGGCGGCGATATCGTGACAGGCGCAGCGACCGTGATCCTGGCCATGGGTGCGGGCCGGCGCGCGGCGGCGAGCATCCGCGACTACCTTGGCATCCGCGATTCCATGGTGGTGTACGAACCTGAGAACATGGGCTTCGAGAACACGCTTTTCGGCATTGATGCGGCCGAGAAGAACTTCGTCCATGTGCGGCAGATCTGAAAGGCAGAGCAGGGCAATGACAACGGAAGGCACACAGGTTTTTGCCGAGATCGCCGATCCAATGGACCGGGTTCCACCGAAAGCCGGAAGACCGGCTGAGGTGATCGAGGAACATATCGTCGAGATCGTTTCGGACTCCGGTGAAGGCGCGCAGCGCTGCGGGCAGTCGCTGGCGTCGATCGCGGCGCGGATGGGCATGGGGATCTGGACGGTGGAGATCATCCCCGCCGAGATCCAGCCGCCGCACCGCTCCATCGCGGGTGCGTCGGGCAACCGGGTCCGCATGGCGGCCAAACCCGTCACCAATATCGGCGACGAAGCCGATCTGGTGGTGGCGTTCAACGAGCAGGTTCTGCTGAGCCGCCTGCGGGCAGGCGAAGTGAAGCCGGGCGCGACGATCCTGATGGAGAACGCCTGGGAGAATGATCTCAACCCCTCCATCGCGACGGCCTATGTGAAGGTCTGCGCCGAGGTGCGGGAAGCGGGCTACAATCTCATCGAAGTTCCGATGGAGAAGGAGTGTCAGAAATACGTGCCCGATCCGCGCAAGGGCAAGAACATGTTCGTGCTCGGCATGCTCTGCGCGATCTATTCGCTCGATGCGGAAAAGGCGCGGGCACAGGTGCGCTATATCTTCGCCAAGAAGGACCAGCGCATCATCAATGCCAATATCGAGCTTCTCGATGCGGGCCGCGCATGGGCCGAGGCCAATCTCGACATCGCGTACACAATCCCCGCGCCGCCCGTGGCCGAAGAACAGGTAGTGATGAACGGCAACGCCGCGCTGGCGCTCGGCACCGTGGCTTCCGGCATGGAAGTCTGCGCGATGTATCCCATCACGCCGGCAACCTCGGCCAGCCATTACCTGTCGAGCATCTTCGAAAAGGTCGGCTGCGTCGTACACCAGGCGGAAGACGAGATCTCGGCCTGTGCCTTTGCGATCGGCGCCTCCTATGCCGGCAAATGCGCGGTGACGATCACCTCCGGGCCGGGCCTCTCGCTCAAGCAGGAGGCCATCGGGCTGGCCGTGATGTCCGAAATCCCGCTCGTCGTGATCGACGTGCAGCGCGGAGGGCCCTCGACCGGCCTGCCGACCAAGGTCGAGCAGGGGGACCTGATGTCCGCCATGTTCGGTACCCATGGCGACGCGCCAAAGGTGATCATGGCGGTTTCCTCCATCGAGGATTGCTTCCACTCTGTCATCACCGCCCGCAAGATCGCCGAGACCTTCAACATGGTCGTGGTGATCCTGTCGGACGCGGCGCTCGCAACCGCGCAGCAGCCCTACAAGCGGCCGAAATTCCGCGCCGACTGGCTCGCCCCGCCGGTGAACCAGAGCGCGGTGCCCGAGCATGCCCATCCTTATGACTGGGACGAGCGCACCGGCATTGCCACGCGCTTCATCCCCGGCCAGCCGAACGGGATGCACTGCCTCACCGGACTTGCGCATGACCGCGACAGCCATGTCGCCTATGACCCGCAGATCAACGAGGAAGGGTTGCTCAACCGCTCCCGCAAGCTCGCGGCCTTCCAGAAGACGCTGCGGCTGGAGCCGGTTCATGGAGGAGACGAGGGCGAATTGCTTCTTCTCGGCTGGGGTTCGACCCGCGGCGCGATCCAGGAAGCCGTCGACCGGCTGCGCGCCGAGGGGCACAAGGTCTCCTCGTTGCACCTGAAGTTCCTGCAGCCCATGGCCTCGGGCATCGACAAGGTGATGAAGCGGTTCGACCGCGTCATGACCATCGAGAACAACTGGAACGACCCGGTTTCGGACCCGCTGATCGACGAGAACAACCGTCGCTATTCGCATCTGGCGATGCTGCTCCGGTCGCGCTGGCTGGTCGATGTGGATTGCTGGGGCAACGCGCGCGGACAACCGCTCAAACCCGGCGCAATCCATGACGCCGCCCTTGCCAAACTGGTTCAGGCACGAGGAGAAGAGCAATGACTGCCACGATGAGCCAGTGCCTGGCCCAGATGGTACAGACCGACTACGCCATGAAGGACTACCAGAGCGAGATTGCCCCGCGCTGGTGCACGGGCTGCGGCGATACCGCGATCCTGACGGCGATGCAGCGGCTCTGCCGCGACGAGCAGCTTCCCCCGGAAAAGACGGTCTGCGTCTCCGGGATCGGCTGCGCCTCGCGACTGCCGCATTACATGAACGCCTACGGTTTCCACGGCATCCATGGCCGCGCATTGCCGATTGCCGAGGGGATCAAGATCCGCCGGCCGGACCTGAATGTCTTCGTCACCACCGGCGATGGCGACAACTGCTCCATTGGTGCGGCGCACTGGCTGCACGCGGTGCGCTACAACATGAACATGGTCGTCATGCTGCATGACAACCAGGTTTACGGGCTGACCAAGAAACAAGCCTCGCCGACCTCGCCCAAGGGGCTTTCGACCAACACGACGCCTGGCGGGGCGATGCTGAACCCGCTCAACCCGCTGACGGTGACGCTGGGTATCTCCAACGTCTCCTTCGTGGCCCAATGCGTCGACTGGATCCCGGACCTGCTCTACGAGACCCTGCAAATGGCCTATCGGCACAAGGGGTTCTCCTTTATCCGCATCCTGCAACGGTGCCCGAACTTCATGGACCACCATTTCGACAACTGGATGCAGGACCCGGCGCGCACGCGGCTTCTGACCCATTCCAACGGGTTGCGCCTCAAGCCGGAAATCTCGCGCGTCTACAAGAACCAGGAAACGCACGACCCCCGCGACATGCCGCGGGCGCTGGCGCTGGCCGCGCTCAGTGACGAGGTGCCGGTGGGCGTGCTGTACCGAAACCCGGATGTGCCCTGCTATGACGAGCTGCGCGCAGGCGAGCGGCCGAGCACGCCGGCGCTGGTCGAAACCGTGCTCAACGAGGAATTCGACAAGGTCGGCATCTGGCCTGCCGAATCCGAGCAGGCCGAAAGGTAACGAGCCATGAAACACGGAAAAATCGTTGCGAACCCTGCCGCACATGCGCCCGTCACCAAGACGCTGCGCCCGGCACTTTTCGCCCGCTATGCGGATCTGGCGAATCTGCGCCATGACTACCCGCTGGTGCTGGTCGATTTCGGCGAGGGGCGGCCGCTGGTGCGCCCGCTCAGCCGCATCATCGACGGAACGCTGCGGCTGGTGGCGCCGAAGGACCTCACAGGCGAGGCCATGCGCCAGCAGTTGTTGCAGCTGGAGGCGGATATTCGCCGCCGGGTGCTCGCCGGCGAGGAAGCCCGCCTGTCGGATTTCTGGCGCGATTGCACGGCCGAGATGATCCGCGCGAAGGGAGAAGGCCCGTTCGGCGGGCTGGACAACAATTTCGAGATCGCCCGCAAGCGCCTGCCCTATGACGGGCTGGTGATCGGCTGCAATGGCGAGACGCCGGCCAAGGTGCTGCGCCACGCCTGGAGCGCCAAGCAGGCTGCCAAGGCGCGGCGCTTCCGCCGGGTGGTGGACAGCCTGATCCTGCGTCTGTCGGATATCCTGAAATCCGACCACATGAAGTCGGACGAAGCGCATGGTGCCGAGGCGCTGGAAGCCGCCATGGGCGCCACCGCCGATGGTTCGATCGATTTCGGTGCGCTCTCGGCCGTGCTGGAACGCGCGCGGCCGGAGGACCGGCTGCCGGTCGACCGGGTTGCCCGAATCCGCGACGCGTTGCAGGTGCTCAAGGGTCAGCCCTTCTACGGGCCGGGGCGGGCCTCAGACACCACGCCCTGCAAGCGCGACCCCTATAACTACACGTTCGATACCTGTTCGGCGGCGCTTGATGCCTATCGGGACCGGTTGCCGGATGTTCTCGCCTTCACCAAGGCGCTGACGGTGGCGGAGCTGGAGGTCGAGAACAAGTACCGTCCGGAGTTGCATGACCAGATCCTTGCGCGGTTCGACGAAAGCGACATGTCGGCCGAGCAGATCAACATGCTGCCTTCGGCGCTGGTCTGTCTGCGGGACGGCGAGACGGTTTCGGCCGAGACCGCCCGCAGCTTCGAGGCGCTGGCCTGCGGGCTGCCGATCACGGTGCTTGTTCAGGTCGACGACCTGCTTGGGCCGACCTCGCCCGAGCCGCCGGTCAACAGCTTCGGTGCAGGCACCGCGCGGCTTGCGGCAATGGCGATGGGGCTGAACAACGCCTTCGTCTGCCAGACCTCAAGCGCGCATATCAACCGCATGATCGACGGGCTGGAACGCGGGATGCGCTACGAGGGGCCGGCGCTCTTCAGCATCTATTCCGGCGCCACTCCGAACGTTCCCGATGTCGAGCCCTATATCCTCTCGGCGGCGGCAACCGAGGCGCGGGCCTTCCCCAGCTTCACCTACGATCCCTCCGCGGGATCGGACTGGGCATCGCGTTTCAGCCTCGCGGGCAACCCGGAGGCGGAGAAGGACTGGCCGGTTCACGAGGTGGTCTACGAGAATGCGAAAGGGGAGCGGCAGACGGAGACGCTCGCATTCACCTTTGCCGATTTCGCGATCTGCGACTCGCGCTACACCCGCTTCTGCCATCTCTCGGATGCCTGCGAAGACGCGTTGGACCGGGTCTCGGCGGCGGAATGGCTCACCTGCGTGCCGGACACGGACCCGACGCGGAGCCCCTGCGTTCGGGTGATCGACCCGGAGAACCAGCTCTTCAGCGTGGTGGTCGACACCAAGATCGCCGAAGCTGCGAGCCGCTGCATCGATGCATGGCGGCGGCTGCAGGAACTGGCCGGGATCAACAACTCGCATTCGCGCAGGGCGCTGGCCGAAGAACGCCTGAAGCGCGAAGCGACTTCCACGCAGCAGGCGGCGGCACCGGCGGCGAAGGCTGTCGAGGCGGATGCGAAACCGGTCGAAAAACCCGCGGTTCCGGAACCGGCAGCGCCGGTCGAAAGCGCGACCTCCGATGGCGCGGCCTGGATCGAGACGCCGCGCTGCACGACCTGCAATGAATGCGTTCAGACGAATGACAAGCTCTTCGCCTATAACGAGAACATGCAGGCCTATGTGGCGGACCCCGATGGCGGGACTTATCGCCAACTCGTGGAAGCGGCCGAGAGCTGCCAGGTTTCGATTATCCATCCGGGCCTGCCGCGGAACCCGGACGAGCCGGACTTGCCGGAGTTGATCGAGCGGGCGGCCGCGTTCAACTGAGCCGAGACGCCACGGTCGCGCGGCCATAGCCGCGCGGCATTCCCTGATCTGGTGACGGGGGGCTTTGCCCCCCACGCACTTGCGGGCGTTTCCCCCAGGATATTTTGGGAAAGAGGAAGGATGCCGTGTCGTTCCCGTACGCGCGCGTTACGCGGTTGACCGGGGAGGCAGGAAATTCCTGCCCGGTCCACGGGCGGCGATGCCGAGATGGGCGGCGATGGAGGCCGCGACATCCGCGAAGGCGACATTGCCCAAGCTCCCCTGCCCTGCCCCGTGCACCAGAACCGGAACCCGTTCCCTCGTGTGATCAGTGCCGTGCCAGGTCGGGTCGTTTCCGTGATCGGCGGTCAGCACCATCAGGTCGCCCGGCTGTAGGCCTACGAGGATCTTGCCGATTTCCGCGTCGAACCATTCGAGCGCGCGGGCGTAGCCGGAAACGTTCCGCCGGTGGCCGTAAAGGCTGTCGAATTCAACGAAATTGGCGAAAGTCAGACTGCCTTCCGGCGCTTCGGACAGGTAATAGTCGAGATGCGTCATGAGTTGCGCGTCCGGCCCCGTGCGGACCTCGTCGATGCCTTTCATGGAGAAGATGTCCCCGATCTTGCCCACGGCAAGCACCTTGCCGCCGGCCTCCTGCACCCAGTCGCAAAGCGTCGGTTCCGGTGGGGAGATAGCGTAGTCGTGCCGGTTCGAGGTGCGGGTGAAGCCCGCCTCGGGCGAGCCGACGAAGGGGCGCGAGATGACGCGGCCGACCTTCATCTCGTGCAGCATCGGTGCGAGGCGCTTGCAGAGGTCCTGCAGCCGCTGCTCGCCGAAGGTTTCCTCATGGGCAGCGATCTGGAACACGCTGTCGGCGGAGGTGTAGCAGATCGGCCAGCCGGTCTTCATATGTTCCGCGCCCAACCGCGAGATGATCTCCGTGCCGCTGGCGTGGCAATTGCCGAGGGTCGCGGGCGTTTCGGCCAGCTCGCAGACGGCGCGGGTTATCGCCTCGGGAAAAGTCGGTTCCTGCTTGGGGAAATAGTGCCAATCCCACGGCACCGGCACGCCGGCCAGTTCCCAATGGCCCGAAGGCGTGTCCTTTCCGGGGGAGGTTTCCTCGGCTGCACCATAGCGGCCCTGTGGCATGGCTCCGAGGTTGGGCGCGGCCTCGCCACCGCCGAGCTTGACGGCTTCGCCCAGCCCAAGCGCATCGAGATTGGGCAGTTTCAGCGGCCCGCTGCGCCCCTCCTCGGCCCGGCCCTCGGCACAGGCCTGCGCGATATGGAGGAGCGTGTTGGCGCCGGTATCGGGCACACCGTCGTTGAAGAAACGATCCGCATCCGGCGCGCCGCCGCAGCCGACCGAGTCCATCACCACCAGGAATGCACGAGTCATGAGGTAATCCTTTCATGGATAAGCTCGGGGGCCGGGGCGCCATCCCGCGTGATCCGGTAGGCAGCGCGGATTGCCTTGGCCGCAGCTTCCGCGGCCCCTTCGGTGGCGGCATGGACCTGCGCCAGCGGTTGCTTGCTAGAGACCGCCGTGCCGATCCCCGCCAGCCGGTCGAAGCCGACCGAGGGGTCGAGCCGATCGCCTTCCCTGAGCCGTCCGCCGCCGAGCAGGACAACCGCCATGCCCACGGCCTCGGTATCGACCGTTTCCACCACGCCGTCGGTGTCGGGGAAGATGTCGCGCACCACCGGGGCCACTGGGAGATGCCGGCGCCAGGCGCCGACGAAATCGGCCGGCCCGCCAAGCGCGTGGATCATGCGCTCGAAGGTTTCCGCCGCCTCACCCGAGCGCAGCACAGCTTCGATGCGTCCGCGCCCGTCTGCTTCGTCGGGCGCGATGCCGCAAAGCGCCAGGAGCTCGCCGCCAAGCGCCACGGTCAGATCCCAGAGAGGGGTGGCCACGGCCTCGCCGGTCAGCGTTTTCATCGACTCGGCCACTTCCAGCGCGTTGCCGGCGGTTTCGACCAGCGGCTCGCCCATTTCGGTGATCAGGGCCGAGGCGCGGCAGCCCGCGCCCTCTGCCGTGTCGACGAGCGAGTGCGCCAGGGCCCGCGCTTCGACAATATCCTTCATGAAGGCGCCCGAGCCCATCTTGACGTCGAGCACCAGCGCGTCGAGCCCGGCGGCGAGCTTCTTGGACAGGATCGAGGCGGTGATCAGATCGATGCTCTCCACCGTGCCGGTCACGTCTCGGATCGCGTAGAGCCGCTTGTCGGCCGGGGCGATATTGGCCGAAGCGCCGACGATGGCGCAGCCGACCGATCCCACGATCTCGCGCAGCCGAACCTCGGAGACCTCCGCCGTATAGCCGGGGATCGCCTCCAGCTTGTCCAAAGTGCCCCCCGTATGGCCAAGCCCGCGCCCCGAGATCATCGGAACATAGGCGCCGCAGGCCGCGAGCGCCGGGGCGAGCGGCAGCGACACGCAGTCCCCCACGCCGCCGGTGGAATGCTTGTCGACGACGGGGCCGTGCATCGCCCAGTCCAGCACCTTGCCGCTGTCGCGCATCGCCAGTGTCAGCGCCACCCGCGCCTCCTCGCCGAGCGGATCGCGGCAGACTCCCATGGCGAAGGCGCCAGCCTGGGCATCTGTCACCTCGCCCGAACCGATGGCCGCCCCGAACCACGCCATTTCCTCGGCCGTCGGCTGCTCGCCGAGGCGCAGCGTCGCCAGAATGCGTTTTGCTTCCATGGGTTATGCCTTTTCCATATGTTCGGCGCCAAAGGCTCCGGGCAGCAGTTCGGAGACGGTCATGGTCAGCGTCGCGCCATCCGTCGTGGCCATGGTGACCCTGACGTCGCCATTCACCGCGAATTCCCGCAGCTTCTGGCGGCAGCCGCCGCAGGGGGGGACCGGCGCCGGGCTGTCAGCGATCACCGCCACTTCCGCGATGGCATATTCGCCCGCCGCGGCCATCGCCGCGATGGCTCCGGCCTCGGCGCAGGTTCCTTCGGGATAGGCGATGTTCTCGACATTGACGCCGGCATAGACCGTGCCGGATGGGGTACGCATGGCCGCGCCGACCTTGAAATTCGAGTAGGGGGCATAAGCGTTTTCGCGGATGGCCCGCGCGGCCGCAATCAGGGGGGTATCAGACATGGGGACCTCCGTTTGCGCCAGTGTGTTCGGCAAGGGCCGATGATGCAAGAAAGGAACGGCCCGCATGCGCGCGCAGGGTCGCACAGGCTGTTACCGGTAGGACGGGGGGCTGTCTGCCCCCCGGCGCCCGCCGGGCACTACCCCCGAGGATATTTCGGGAAAGAGGAAGTATGGAACGGGCTTCGCGCCGCCCTGACGCTGCACTGCGGCATCATGCCTCGGCACTGCAGCATCCGTTAGCGCCGAAAACGCGACGAAGTGCCCGCGCAACAGACTTGCGCGAAACCGCCCCATTTGCGTAACTCTCGCAAAGTTTTGCAGGGAGAGAACTCATGGGATATTCCGACATCTATGGCGCCTGGAAAGAGGATCCGGAGGCGTTCTGGATGAAGGCGGCCGAGGCGGTGGACTGGTTCCAGCCGCCGTCGAAGGCGCTCTTCGATGACAAGGCCCCGATGTATGAGTGGTTCTCGGATGCGCTGGTCAACACCTGCTACAACGCGGTGGACCGCCATGTGGAAGCCGGGCGCGGCGACAATCTTGCGATCATGCATGAGAGCCCGATCACCCATTCGACCAAGGGCATCACCTATTCCGAGCTGCGCGACCGCGTGGCCACGCTCGCCGGTGCGCTCAAGATGCGCGGCGTTGAGAAGGGCGACCGGGTGATCATCTACATGCCGATGGTGCCCGAGGCGCTGGAGGCGATGCTGGCCTGTGCCCGGATCGGCGCGGTGCATTCCGTGGTTTTCGGTGGCTTCGCGGCCCATGAGTTGGCGGTGCGGATCGACGACGCCAAGCCCAAGGCGATCATCGCGGCCTCCTGTGGTCTGGAGCCGGGCCGGGTTGTCCACTACAAGCCGCTGCTGGACAACGCCATCGAGGCGGCCGAGCACAAGCCGGAATTCTGCGTCGTCTTCCAGCGCGAGCAGGAAGTGGCGAAGTTGATCGACGGGCGCGATTTCGACTGGCATGCCTTCCAGTATGGCGTGAAGCCGGTGGATTGCCTGCCCGTCGAGGGCAACCACCCGGCCTATGTCCTCTATACCTCCGGCACCACCGGCCAGCCCAAGGGGGTCGTGCGCTCCACGGCCGGCCATATCGTGGCGCTGCAATGGTCGATGGAGAACATCTACAATGTCGGACCGGGCGAGCGTTTCTGGGCGGCCTCCGATGTCGGCTGGGTCGTGGGCCATTCCTATATCTGCTACGGCCCGCTGCTCGCAGGCGCCGAGACGCTGGTTTTCGAAGGCAAGCCGATCGGCACGCCGCATGCCGGCGTCTTCTGGAAGATCATCCAGAACCACCGCGTGAAGAGCTTCTTTACCGCGCCGACCGCGCTGCGCGCCATCAAGCGCGAGGACCCGAATGGTGAATGGGTCAAGCGCTACAAGCTGCATGACCTGCAGGCACTGTTCCTGGCCGGCGAACGGGCCGATCCGGACACGGTGAAATGGGCACAGGAGCATCTCGGCGTGCCGGTGGTCGACCACTGGTGGCAGACCGAGACCGGCTGGGCGATTGCCGCCAACCCGATCGGGATCGAGGAGCTTCCGACCAAGCTTGGCTCGCCGTCGGTGCCGATGCCGGGTTACGAGGTGCATATCCTCGACGAGGGGGGCCACGAGGTGGAAGGCGCCGGCACGATGGGCGCCATCGCCATCAAACTGCCGCTGCCGCCGGGCACATTGCAAACGCTGTGGAATGCCGAGGAACGCTACAAGAAATCCTACCTGGAGCATTTCCCCGGCTACTACGAGACGGGCGATGCCGGCTACAAGGACGAGGACGGGTACCTCTATATCATGTCGCGCACCGATGACGTCATCAACGTCGCCGGTCACCGCCTTTCGACGGGCGCCATGGAAGAGGTGCTGGCCGAGCATCCCGATGTCGCCGAATGCGCCGTCATCGGCGTGGCCGATGCACTCAAGGGCCAGCTTCCCTTCGGCTTCCTCTGCCTCAACGCTTCGCATGAGCGTTCGCCCGAAGAGGTGATCGCCGAATGTGTTGGCATGGTTCGCCACGAGATCGGGCCGGTTGCCGCCTTCAAGCTCGCCGTTGTCGTCGACCGTTTGCCGAAGACTCGTTCGGGCAAGATCCTGCGCGGAACGATGCAGAAGATCGCCGATAGCGAGGAGTACAAGATGCCCGCCACGATCGACGATCCGGCAATTCTCGACGAGATAACCGAGGCGCTGAAAGCGGCAGGTTACGCTAAGTAACTCTCTCCCTTGAAATCAGAAAACACATTCCGTCCGACCTCGCGCCGGACGGATTGTCTCAACTGCTTCGATACGACTTGTTTCAAAGGCATGCAGGGTGCAAGGCGCTAGCCGAGCCTTGTAAAATGTTGAGACCTGTGACGTGCCGACACTCCCGGCGCCATCTGGAGATGGATCGAGCCAAGGCAGGGATCCGGATCTCGCTGGTCCCGGGTGCATAGCGGGCGCCAGGCTGCTTGTCTTTTCGAGGAATGCGCACGCAACCCTGACGCTCGTGCAGATTCTCAACCATCTTGGTGCGTCGGTCGAGATGGCGACTAGGCAAGGACCCACGCCCGATCCGCGGGCAGTTCGAAACCACGACGTTATCCTGATCGACGTGGATAACGAAGCCGGGCTCGAAACCCTTTCCGAATACGCCGCCTGCCCCGGTTTGCCGCCGATCCTGGCGCTCTGCTCCAACATGACAAAGCGGGACGAACGGCACCTGCGGGATCTGGGTGCAGACGCGGTACAGTCGAAACCGATCATGGCGATCGAAACCCTTGCCGCTCCCCTAGCGCAGTTGTTGGCCTCCCGGGAGCACGATAGCGTTGCACCAGCGTCGAAAGCCGCGGGTAAAGCGCGGGAGGCTTCCGGGTCTGGCTGCAGGTTGCAATCACTCATCCGCATCGCCGGGTCGGACCAGGCGGTTTGCCTGCTCGACGAGATGCATTCAGATCTCCAGCGTGCCTTGAAGGCCGTCCAGGTCTCCGTAAAGGCGTTCGACCTTGCCCGTGTTCGGGCGGAGACCCACATCCTGATCGCGCTGACAGGTGCCGCGGGGGCAGACCGCCTCCAGCTGCTCTCGGAGGCTTTGAACCGCGGCCCGGGATGCCGACAAGGATCGGATCGGCGCTCTTGCCGCGCAACTGGAAACCGGCCTTTCAGAGCTTCTCTCGGAAATCCTGCGCGAAAGGAGCCAGCTGACGGGCAAGAGCGGCACATGAACGAATCCTCCTCATCGAAGATACCGCGGCGCTCCGCAGCATCTACGAAGCCGTTCTGCACAATGCCGGCCTGAAGACGATTCCGGCGGAGACCGCAGCCGACGGACTGGCCCTGTTCCGCGAGTTGCTGCCCGACATCCTCGTGTTGGACCTCGGGTTGCCGGACGGGGACGGATCGGCGCTGATGGCCAATTGCCTGCGTCTTGCCCCACGCTGCAGGGTGAGTGTCGTGACGGCGAACCGGTCCGTCCCCATCGCGGTCGAGGCCATGCGCAAGGGGGCGTTCAACTTCCTCCTTAAACCGTTCGGTGCCGAGCAATTTCTCGAAGCCATCCGCAACGCGCAGGCGGATATCGGCGCACCGCCAACGCCATTTCCGGAAGACGCGAACGATCCGGGTGGGGTCTGTGGCTTCATCGGCAATTCTCGGGCGATGCAAAAGGTCTATGAACGCATCCGTTCGGCCGCGCGCCGAGACGCCTTTCATCCGGTTTCGCTGCGGCGCCATCGCGCCCAAGCGGCGGGAAGCGGAACTGTTTGGCTTTCGGCAAGGTGCCTGTGTCGGCGCCCTGAGCAGCCAAGTCGGCGCGGCAAGTGCGGCAGGTCGTCAGCGCGATCCAGAACATCGCAGTGTTGCAGGATGGCGAGTTGGTGACGCCCGATATGCTACCGCAGGAACAGGGTTTCGGCCCCCTTTCCGACCGCCCGACGGAAGCGGCGAATGCGCGGGCCGTCAGCGTCGCCGGTCGGTTGGAGGATCTCGTGGGCCTGACCTTTGCCGAAATCGAGCGCCGGGTTCTGACGGCGTGCGTCGCCCGTCATGGCGGTTCCTTCGCGCAGGCCGCCAGCGAACTCGCTATCTCTCCTTCGACGATCTATCGCAAGCGCGCGGGCTGGGAGCCCGACAGGCAGGACGGATCCGGCCCGCGCCCCCTCAGACGAACTGTTCCCGGATCAACCGCTCTTCCAGCCCGTGCCCGGGATCGAACAGGATCCGGTGGCGCAACCCCGGCTCGCTACGGATCAGGACCGTGACAACATTCCGGACCGCGGAACGGCTGTCGGCTTCGGCCATTACCGGGCGTTTCTCGGGCTGCAATACGTCGAAACGCACTTCGGAGGTTGAAGGCAGCAAGGCCCCGCGCCAGCGCCGGGGGCGAAAGGCCGACATCGCCGTCAGCGCAAGGACCTCCGAGCCGATGGGGACGATCGGGCCGTGCGCGGAATAGTTGTAAGCGGTCGAGCCCGCCGGGGTGGACACCAGCGCGCCATCTGCCACGAGTTCCTCCATCCGCACCCGGCCATCGACCGAGATGCGCAGCTTGGCCACCTGCGGACCGGCGCGGATGAGCGACACTTCGTTGATCGCCAGAGCGTCGTGCATTTCACCATCAGCGGTGATCGCACGCATGGCCAGGGGGGTGATGACCTCTTCTTCGGCGGTCTCCAGCCGGTCGGTCAGCCCCTCGGGCTGGTACTCGTTCATCAGGAAGCCGACCGTACCCCGGTTCATCCCGTAGACCGGCGTGTCGAGATGCTGCGTGTCATGCAGCGTGTGCAGCATGAACCCATCCCCCCCGAGAGCGACGATGTAATCCGCCTCTTCCGGCGGCACCTGCCCATAGATGTCGACCAGTTCCGCCAGCGCCTCCTCGGCCACATCGGCCCGGCTGGCCGTGAAAGCAATTCTGCTCATCCTTTTCCGGGCCCTCCCGCGGCGCGACGATGGTTTCGCAAACGTCATCCCCCGCCGCCATAGGAAACGCAAGCCTCGCATATTGACGCGCAAGCGGGCAAAGAGGCGGGATCTCGGCTTTTGTCTTTTGCAATGTTGAGCTACATCCCCGGCAAAGCAATCATGCGGCCCGCTCCGGGCCCGCGCCACAAGGGAACCGCCATGACACAGGATACCGGCTTTTTCACCGAGGCCCTCGCCTCCCGCGACCCCGAGATCGCGGAAACCATCCGCCTCGAACTCGGCCGCCAGCGGGACGAGATCGAACTGATCGCGTCGGAGAACATCGTCAGCCGCGCCGTCCTTGAGGCGCAGGGCTCGGTCATGACCAACAAATACGCCGAAGGGTATCCGGGCCGGCGTTACTATGGCGGCTGCCATTTCGTCGATATCGCCGAGAACCTCGCCATCGAACGCGCCAAGCAGCTTTTCGACTGTGAATTCGCCAATGTGCAGCCGAACTCGGGTAGCCAGATGAACCAGGCCGTGTTCCTGGCGCTGCTTGAGCCGGGCGACACCTTCATGGGGCTGGACCTCAATTCCGGCGGGCACCTGACCCACGGTTCGCCCGTGAACATGTCCGGCAAGTGGTTCAATGTCGTCTCCTACGGCGTGCGCAAGCAAGACAGCCTGCTCGACATGGAAGACATCCGCGCCAAGGCGCTGGAGCACAAGCCGAAGCTGATCGTCGCCGGCGGTACCGCCTATTCCCGCGTCTGGGACTGGGCCGCCTTCCGCGCCATCGCCGACGAGGTCGGTGCCTACCTGATGGTCGACATGGCCCATATCGCCGGTCTCGTGGCGGGCGGCGCCCACCCCTCGCCCCTGCCCCATTCCCATGTCGTGACCACCACGACGCATAAATCCCTGCGCGGTCCGCGCGGCGGCATGATCCTGACCAATCACGCCGATATCGCCAAGAAGGTGAACTCGGCCGTCTTCCCCGGCCTGCAGGGTGGCCCACTCATGCATGTGATCGCGGCCAAGGCCGTCGCTTTCGGCGAGGCGCTGCGCCCCGAGTTCAAGGATTACGCAGCCCGGGTCGTGGCCAATGCCCGCGCCATGGCGGACGAGCTTCTGAAGGGCGGCATCAACGTGGTTTCGGGCGGCACCGACAACCACTTGATGCTGGCGGACCTGCGTCCGAAGGGCGTCACCGGCAAGGCCACCGAGAAGGCGCTCGGCCGGGCCTTCATCACCTGCAACAAGAACGGCATCCCGTTCGACCCGGAAAAGCCCTTCGTCACCTCGGGCATCCGTCTCGGCACCCCGGCCGGCACCACCCGCGGCTTCGCCGAGGAAGAGTTCCGCGCCATCGCCCGGATGATCGTCGAGGTCGTTGATGGCCTGGCCGCCAATGGCGAAGAGGGCAACGGCGAGGTCGAAGAAAAGGTCAAGGCCGAGGCCAAGGCGCTCTGCGCCCGCTTCCCGCTCTACGAAGGCATGTGATCGGCCGCTCCATCATGGAAAGCAGGGCGCCCGGATCGGGCGCCCTGTTTTCGTTCAGACCGACAGCGATCAAACACGGGAAGCCGTTGGCCCGTTCCATATCCACCACAGGTCCCTCTGTTTTCAACCTCATTAACCTTAACCATTATTAAGGTTAAAGCACCCCGCCATTAACCTGAGACATATCCGGCAGCCTTGAAGTAGCTCCAGCATTCTTGCGGAGAATAGAGATCGCAGACCTGGGCGATGGCGCCGAACAATTCGGTGAAGGTGCGAGCGCCGATCCTGCGGAGGTGAGCCTTGAGCTTCGAGAACGCCATTTCGATGGGGTTGAGGTCGGGGCTATAGGGCGGCAGGAACAGGAACCAGCATCCGGCGTCTCGCATGGCCTTGGCCGCGGCGGCGCTCTTGTGTGTAGCGAGGTTGTCCAGAATGACCACCGTTCCCGGCGCAAGTTCCGGAACCAATACTCTTTCCACGTAGGCGGTGAAT
>NZ_FNEK01000047.1 GCF_900099935.1 Aliiruegeria lutimaris
TAGGTCGCGTCGATCATGATCGTCTTCCGATCCGTTCCCTCCGAAGCCAACCCCACCATGATCCGGGCGAATACGCCCATGTCGCTCCACCGCTTCCAACGGTTGTAGAGTGTCTTCGGTGGGCCGTATTCCTTCGGCGCATCAGACCATCGCAAGCCGTTGCGATTGATGAAGATAATGCCACTCAGAACACGCCTGTCATCGACACGTGGCTTGCCATGGCTCTTCGGAAAGTTAGGTCGGAGCCGCGCCATTTGTTCGTCAGTCAGCCAGAAAAGATTGCTCATCACGCCCCCTGAAGTTTGGGAGCTTGAATCAAGATCACGCGGAGACCGCAACCAAATTAATGGGTCCAGAGCCTAGGCGATCCAGCCAGATCTAAGAAAATGTTTTTGTTATGTTGTAATTATTGTGACGCTCGAAGTGTCTCATGCAGAACCCACGCAGGAATTTCCCAGTCGACAAACTCGAAGATTACGAAGTCTGGCTGAAATTCTTCTATCGCGGCGCGATTGTACTTGCCGTGACCGTGGTGAGACCATCGGACTTCCCCGAAAACGGAACCCCAGTAGGGTCGAAACAAATCATAGGTGAAACTGTCGCCGATAATCAGGAGGCGGGGTTTTCGAGAGTGCCCAACCTGTTTTGTGTCATAGCTGACAATATAGGAATCCATTGAAACGTGATCGTCGATCTCATTGAATTCTAACTCGGCAACACCAAAAGCGGTCATGTCGAGAATCGGTAGCGATTCGCTTTCGGCAGCTTCGCTGAGACCCGAGAACTGGTCGAGAACACCAAAAAAACTTCCCTCCTCGAAACCTTGTAAAAGATTCATTGGCGCAGGCAGGTCTGCAGCGAGACCTAGCTGAACTATAGCATCGTAAAAGGCGATATATGCTCCGAACTCATTCCAATGTGTGTCGCGTTTAAAATAAAGCGGCGTGGCATCAAGATCAAAATTTTTGAAAAGCAAGTAAGGATCGCTCAAAGGAACACCCAAACTACCGATTTCATGTACGATAGCGCGCTGTTCGCTCCTTTCGGTATCTTCTGCTCTAGCCCAACGCGGCAATTTCGCATTATAAACGGCATGCTTGTTGGGCACAGGAATAGCAATAAAATGCGCGCCGACACTAGTGGCCAAGTCTTGGGCCTCCTGCACGTAGCGAGTCATGTTGGTAACGCGCCAAGGCAGGAATTCACGCCCACTGTTCCGATCAATCACAGAGGGCGCATTATAGAACAACCAACCCTCGCTCCCTGCAATAACCAATGAGTTTCCGCCGCCATTCAGGGTCTTGTCGACGGATCTCTTGACCTCAATCATTTGGTTACGCAGCCCAATATTGTCAGATACGAAAGCATCAACCTCGGAAAAGAAAACATCCAATTCGGACAAAGTCCCCGGAACGTTTGGGAACTTCTTTCGAACTCGATTTTCCATACTTAGATCGCTACCGAAGAGGCCTGCGATTACGGGAATAACCAAAATGATGAGAAGCAATCTATCCATATCAGAACCGGAAGTACAAGAATGGACTATAGGTGCTGTTGGCAACATAGATCATGCAGATTACCAAAAGAATAGTGAACCATAGGTTCGATAACCAGCCGATTCGGTTCAGACGTTTCCAGATCCGGTCACGCTGCGCGCGCGGGGTCAGTCCGAAGAATAGACCCACACCGAATATCACTAAAATTTCGTTGGAGATGCTGGAGTAGAACTCGGGTGAGATCACGCCGTCCCCATCCATTCCAAACATGCCGCCAATATAGGTGGTGGCATCTCCCAAGGTTGCGGCACGAAAGAATACCCAACCCAGTAGGACCACAAGAAGCGTGTAGATCCGCGCTACCAGTACCTGGCGCGGCCTGCCAAAGAATCGCTCCAATACTAGAAAGCTTCCGTGCCACATTCCCCAAACGACGAAGTTCCAGGCAGCACCATGCCAAATTCCAGTGGCGAGGAATACGATCAACAAGTTCGCAATGGTGCGTGTTTGTCCGTGCCGGTTGCCTCCTAGCGGGATATACACGTAGTCGCGGAACCAACTCGACAGCGATATGTGCCAGCGGCGCCAGAATTCAGTAATGGATTGAGATACATAAGGGTCGCGAAAGTTTGTCGGGAATTTGAAACCAAAAAACAGACCAAGCCCAATAGCCATATTGGAATAGCCCGCAAAGTCAAAGAAGATTTGCAAAGCATAGGCCGTCACGCCAAACCATGCTTCTCCCATGTCGAGCGCGGACCCCAGAGAGAACGCGTGATCCGCAATCGGCGCGACATTATCGGCGATGATTACCTTTGAAGCCAGTCCCAGAACAAATAGTTTGGCGCCAACTGAGCGGCGCAGAGGCGTATCAAGCCGTTTGCCCATTTGTGACACGACCGATCCCCAGCGGACGATCGGGCCCGCGATCAATTGCGGGAACAGGATGATATAAAGTGCAGTGCGCAACAGTGTTGGATGCTGGAATTTAGCTTCATCGCGGTGACGGCACACATCTACTAACTGAGAAATCGCTTGAAAGGTAAAGAACGAGATCCCTAGCGGCAAAGCAACTGTCAGTTCGGGCAGCAGGGTAATTCCCGCTGCATTTAAATTCTCCACCACGAAACCATAGTATTTGAAGAAAGCAAGCAGCGCCAATAGAGTCGTGACAGACAGCCCGAGCACGAGCTGGTGATGCGATTTGGCCCGCACCTGATAAACCGCACCCATATGAGTGACCGCAATGACAGTGAAAATGAGCGGGAGGTATTTTAACTCGCCCCAAGTATAAAAGATCACCGACGCGCAAAGTAACAGGACATTTCGTGCCTGTACCGTTTTCGTCAGGTAGCACCCCGCCAGGACCAGGGGCAGGAAAGCATACAGGAAAGAAGGGCTGCTAAACAACATTGGTCCGGGTCATATTCTCAATAGAGCTTTCTAGCGGCCACTTATATTGACTTCAGGGGCGCGGTTTTTTTTTCTTGTGTTTGATCCCCAGCGCTGCGCCAACCATTTTGACCGCAGGTCGGCAATATTCTTCGAACTGGCGCAGGGGACGTGGGGTTCGCAGACGGTATCGGCGTGATTCAGTTTTGCTTTCAACCAACCCCGACACGTAAGCCATCAAATTGCTATGTGGAGCGACCTTGCTCATCGGGAAATTGGAATACAGACTGTCCATCTTGTATTCCATCAAAGTTGTGCTCTGCGCCGCAACGAAATCGGGCCAGACGGTTGCTGACATGTAGCCACGGGACTGCGCCACATAGGTCATGGCGCGCTCTTGCCCATGGGCCAGTCCACCATCTAGGTGGTCCGGTTCTTTGTTGTATTGACAATATTGATACTGGTCGTCGAACATCGGACGAAGAGCATCCGGCCGGAACCAGTAAACCGTGCCGTAAGCCGCCAATGGCGAAAAAGGTTCTTCGGGAACAGTACAGTTCAAGTCTGCGAGAATCGTGGAAAAGACCGGACGGTTGTCGTACCAGGCATGCCCCATGGTGCGGTATCCAGTATGGATCATCGGCGCAAAAGCCATACCGACATGCGGGTGGGTGACGAGGAAATCCAATAAGTGCGAGGTATATGCACGATTGGCCAATACAGAATCGAAGATGAGATTCTTGAAGTATTTTCCCGTCGTAGGGTGGACCTGTGGCGACTTCTTGGAGTGCAGGCGGCAGATAAGGTCGTAGTTCTTATCCATCACCACGTCTTTAAGGTCGATATAGAGCGAGGACATGTCCCGGCCACGGTTTTCTCCTACGACGCGGATATCGGCCGTGATGCCAGCCTCAGCGCATTTTCCTTCCAGAACAGCCTTATTTTCTTCAGACGCAGTGGTCACGTAGAAATCGAAATCATGCGGGATATTGCTGACGCGAGCATATATCTCATCGAAAGCTTCGGGATAATAGATATGCGCACATGCAGCAATACGCAGAGACGAATCCCATTGGGGCGTATTGTTGTAAGCCTTGCTGTCAAAAGTGAATTGGTAAGCCAAATTGGTGTGCAGTGTACGAAGCGACGTAGTCTTTAGCAGGGCGTCCCAAAGGAGCCTTGTGGGGTAATCTGTAACTGACTCCAGATAAGGAATGACCCGTTCCAAGTTGATCTGGTACTCGTCCAGTAACGCCGGAGAACTGTGAAACGGATGCAACAGGAAGAACGGAGAGCGTCCCTTCTGGAGGGTCTCGTTCATTTCGAGAAATAGCGGGTAGATTGTCTCATAGTTCTCAGGCCGGATGAATGCATCAAGCGTGTAGCCGCGGCTTTGGAAATATGGAGCCAACTTGAAAGCATAATCCTGCCATACGCCGGATCCGTCGCTCTTGGGGCATTCATTGCTCCAGAAGTTCTCGAAATCGGCTGACCTCAAAACCCGGCTTCCAAAGCACAGATAGACACTGACCAGATTGTCGGGATCGCTTTCAACAGCCTTGCCATCGGTACGGCTACCCAGCGACCATAGATCCGCGCCGCGCTCCTCCATATGAGCGTAAACGTCCTCCACAGGGAAGACCGGCCCGACCAGATCATGATCCATCAATGTAAGGTCATCGAATTTCCGCACCTGGTCCCAGCCCAAGTGCTGCAGACCCTTCTGGTAACCCTCAAGATGGTGGTTAGGCGCCGTTTCCATTGGCAATAGATCGTCGCTAACCGTCTTCAGAATATCCAGCGTATCTGTCTCGGGAACATCGCTGCAAACCACCAGAATGTGGTCAAAGATCGGACGCAACTTTTCAAGACAGTGCAGCGCGTAGCCAGAAACGCCACCACGGCGCACCTCAAGGGTATAGATCAATCCGCGCATCACGCCTGATCCTCTTTGGCCCACTTGCTAAATTGTTCCAATCCTTGCTTGACGGAAACCTGCGGTGTCCAACCCAGCAAAGCCTGTGCTTTGCTGATATCGGCTATAGCATAACGGATGTCGCCTGCACGGAAGTTGCCCGTTATCTTTAGGCCATTGCGCTCATCACCGACCAGGTTGATCATCTCTTTCGCGACGTCGAGAATGGTGGCCGCCTCGCCGGCTCCGATGTCGACGATCTCGTCAGAGAAACTTTCGAGGGCCACAGTGCTGGCAAAAGCACGCACCACGTCATCCACATAGACGAAATCGCGGGTGATCTCGCCGTCCTCATAGATGTTGAGCGTTTTGCCTTGCATGATCTGGTCTGCAAAGATCGAGATGACGCCTGTATAAGGGTTCGACATCGATTGACCAGGGCCATAGACGTTTTGCAATCGTAGGATGCCGACTTCAGTCTGGGTACCCCAGAAGGCCTGAGTCAGAAGGTATTCCTGCATCAGTTTGGTTGAAGCATAAATCGAGGCCGGGGCTACTGGGCAGATATCGGCAGCGGTCGGCACGGGGGTCAAGCTTTCACCGCTGGCAGATTTTGGCTGAAAGTCACCCTTGGACAGGTCCTCGTTGGTTCGGGCCACTGCCGCAGTGGGGCGGCCTTCCATGTTCACGCAGGCACCTTCACCGTAGACGCTGCGCGAGCCCGCCAGGACGATACGGCGTACACTCCCCATCCCAAGCATTTCTGATGAACGCACAGATTCAATCAGATTTGTAGTACCGATGATGTTGACCTCGTTGTAGCGAGTCGGGTGGTCGAAAGACTGACCGGTGCCTGTCTCAGCTGCGAGGTGAAAGATGTAGTCGGGCGATGTCTCGGTCACGGCGCGCTGTATGTCATCGCGGGTACGAATATCTCCAACAATCAGTTTTGCGCCTGACGCTTTGGCGATACTGTAGTTTGTTTCATTCAGGAAGTGGACCTGCGGGTGCAGGGAATCGAAAATCGTGACGTCATGCCCAAGCTTTACTAGTTCAGCGCTAAGCCGCGAGCCAATGAACCCTGCTCCACCAGTGATCAAGATTTTCATGACTTTCTCCACATTTTTTGGCGTCAACACATCACTGGTACGTTAAAGTTTTGTTCGAATCGCATACCGAGTCGCTAGGCGTCTATAGCCAAAGAAACATCTGATCAAGGTCATGTCAGAAGAACTTAGCTTGCGGCGTTGGAAGGGATGTCTGTCTTCAGTTGGTTCAGGCAGTTGATCGTTTTTTCATACGGAGGCTCTGGCTCTTCTTTGGTTGACAATATGCGTTTTCAGTTTCGTGACGCAAGCGCCGCACGATCATGGTTTTCCGTTTAATCTCCTCTCGCTGTTTCAGGATCTGCTCGGTACGCCCGACGTAGACGTCAGCGGGTGTCAGGTTGCCGAGACTCTTGTGGTACCGGCGGGTAGTGCAGTACGCGACGAAAGCGCCGATCCGGCGCTCGAGATCGGCGGGCAAGAAGTAATGCTCAATCAAGACGCGGTTTTCATTGTCTGATGAGGGAGCCGCCAATCATTGCCCGGCAGGCGATGCACGGCATCGCTGCGAGGGGGCGCAAAGTGCATTTGGCAATGAGCACAGCCACCTCCGACCTGCGCGCCGTGGACTTCACCCCCAGCCGCGATGTCCGCTCTTATGGTTTGCAGGCAAACAACTGCATGGCAGTGGACAGTTCGATCTTGCCGGACCTTCTCGATCAGGTTCCACAAGACGAGCAGATCGGCACTGTGACAGCCGACCGTGCCCATGACACCCGCCGCTGCCAAACAACCATTATCGACCGGCAGGCCACTCCAATCATTCCGATCCGCAAGAACGGTCGGCTCAGGAAGGAAGATTGCCCGGCTGCGAAGATCAGGAACGAAACCCTGCGCGCCACCCGCCACTTTGGCCGCGCGTTCGGGAAGCGTTGGACCGGATACCATGCCATGCTGGACGCTCTTTCCGCGGATATGCGGTTTCGACTTTGGACTGCCCTCACTGAAGTGGCCCACCAGCTGGGGCAAGTTTACCCCGAAGATTGGATGACTAAGAGATGGCTGGGAAACGAGATAAGCCCGAGGACTTCTTATCGAAGTTGCGTTAGGTGGAAGTGCTGCAAGGGTAAGGAGTGACTGTTGCAGATGCGGTGCGCCAGATTGGCGTGACGCAGCAGACCTACTACCGCTGACGCAAGTTGTATGGCGGGATGGGGCGCGTACAACTGAAGCGGCTGAAAGAACTGGACAAGGAGACCCAGAGGCTCAGATGGGCTGTAGCTGATCTGACTCTGGACAAGCTGATCCTGGTGGAAGCCGCGCGGGTAAACTTCTGAGCCCTTCGCGTCGTCTCAAATGCATCGACCATGTGCGATAGGAATTGGGCGTATCAGAGCGTCGGACCTGTTGCACTCTGGGTCAGCACCGATCCACACAGCGCAAGGTTCCATGAGCCCGTCATGATGAGGGGCGTCTAACGGGCGACATCATCGAACTGGCGAGACAGGAGGTCAAACTGGTTTGACGCGCATTCCTCGGCAGGGATCCAGACGATAAAGAGCCGGATTGCCACGCGGAACGCTTTGAAAAGCCCAAGCGGGTTGTCGAGATCGGTTCGAGGTTCTTCCGATGCTGGCGGAGGGGGGGTATCGTCCACATACACGACATCTTCTGGCCGTCTGAGTATCCGGGTTTGTGGGCAGTGGAGGAGAACCGGTCCTGGAACGAACTCCATGGCGTCCGCGCTTTCCTGACGGATAATCCCAACTGGAAAATCTTGATGTTCGGAGACTACTTGGCCAAGACCGCCAAATCGCATGTCGACGCGACCTTACCCCGATTCCTCGACAACTCCAGCGGAAGCCTCTATCTGCGAAAGAAAATCTGTTAAGTTCTCGCTGGGAAAGGGAGATGACATCATGCGGATCGGAATGGCCGGTGCCGGCCTGTCTTGTGCGGTCATCGCGCGCGCCCTTGCCGAGGCCGGCCACGAGATCGAGATCCATGAGCAGCGCGACCACGTCGCCGGCAATTGCCATATGGAACGCGATGGCGAGACCGGTGTCTTCGTGCACGCCTATGGTCCACATATCTTCCACACCAATGACGAAGGGGTCTGGGACTACGTCAACCGCTTCGAACGCTTCCGGCCCTATACCAACCGGGTGAAGGCCACGACGCAGGGGCGGGTCTTTTCGTTGCCGATCAACCTGCTGACGATCAACCAGTTCTTCGGGCAGACGCTTTCGCCCGAAGAGGCACGCGCCTTCATCGCCGAGCGTGCCGACAGTTCCATCGAGGATCCGCAGAGCTTCGAGGAGCAGGCATTGCGCTTTATTGGGCAAGAGCTATACGAGGCGTTCTTCCTTGGCTACACGCGCAAACAATGGGGGCTGGAGCCGACCGAGATCCCGGCCAGCATCCTCAAGCGACTGCCGGTGCGGTTCAACTACAATGACGACTATTTCGAGCACCGCTTCCAGGGCATGCCCGAGGGCGGCTACACCGCGATGGTGGAGCGCATTCTGGATCACGACCGGATCCGGGTGGTGCTGAATTCCTCCCTCACGGCCGAGGATGTCGCCAGCTACGACCATGTCTTCTATTCCGGCCCGGTCGACGGCTATTTCGGCTACCGCCACGGGCGGCTTCAGTACCGCACGCTGGATTTCGAGCGTATCGAGGCCGAGGGCGACGTGCAGGGCTGCGCGGTGATGAACTACTGCGACGAGACGGTGCCCTGGACGCGGATCACCGAGCACAAGCATTTCGCGCCCTGGGAGAGCCACGAGGGCTCGATCCTGTTCCGCGAATTCAGCCGCGCCCGCGAGGTGGACGACATTCCCTATTACCCGGTGCATCTGGTCTCGGGCGACGAGACGCTCGAGCGGTATCAGGCGGCGGCCGAGAACGAGCCCAATGTGACATTTGTCGGCCGGCTCGGCACCTATCGCTACATGGACATGGATGTCACTATTCGCGCGGCACTGGACACGGTCCAGGCCTGGCTGACCGAACGGGCCTGAGGCGCTGTCGCGCTGGCTTCGTTCCGTGCCAGGTGATATGCGGTCTCCAAAGCGAATTGGCGGCAGGAAAGGCGGTCGGATGAAGTGGCAAAAGAGGAGCCTCGCACGGCGCAGCACGCTGTCCTTTCCCGCAATCGAGCAACTGATCTGCCAGCATGAGATCGTCCTGCTGCCGATTGTCGACGGGCTTTTGTGCTGGCGCCTGCGCGACGAGGCGGGGCTGTTCGACTGGCTGGAACGCCGACATCAGGCGGATGGTTTTGCACAGGCGCGGGCCAAGGCCGAGTGGCTTGCCCGCCGGCGGCCCGGGACGGGAGGCGACGCCCATGTCTCGCTGGCGCAGATCCACGATGTGCTGTCCGAACTCATGCCCGATTGCACAATCACCGCCGAGATCGAGCAGGAGGCCGCGGGCCGTTTCCTGCTTCCCGATCCGGCCACGCGCACTCTGCTGGAGACCGCGCGCGCGGCGGGCCTGCGCGGTGTCGGGCTGAATACCCATGCCTTGACGCGAGCGTTTCTCGAAGGCTTGCTGCAGCGGAACGAACTGGAGCTGGACGCGATCCACGAGCCGCAGACGTCGTCGGACAGGGCATCCTTTCTCGCCTCCATCGCGCCCTCGGAACAGGCGGATCCGGCTGTCATGCTGCATGTCGGCAGCAGCGAGAAGGCGGAGACCGAGGCCGTCACCCGCGCCGGCATGACCGCATTGGCCATGCGGACGCGCAGCGAGGACCTGCAGGACCATCCGCCAAGTTTCGCGGTGCCCGCCGAAGGGCCGGCCGCGGCTTTCATTACCGGGCAACTGGCGTTGATCACGCCCCTGTCGGAGGCCGAAGAGACCCCGCTCTACCAGCTCGGCTACCTTCTAGGCGGTCCGATCCTTCTGAGCTACTGCCTCGATCTGTTGCGGAGGCTCGGGTGTCCCGGCGACGGGTCGGTCGCTATTTCGGCTCAGGCGGCGCGGTTGGTCAGGGACGGGCTCGAAATCATGGGGGCCGCACAGGCCGCTCATTCCCGCCTTGTTATCGCCGATGGTATCGGTGGCGGGCATAGTGACGAAGGACCGGCGGGGTTCCTCGTCAACTGGTCCGAAATGGACGACGCTTCGGCGATGCTGCTGCAAGGTACCGAAATCCTCGATTTCCTCCTTTCCGAGGCACCGCAAATGCCCGGCGCCACCTCCGCCCGGCGTGCGGCGGGACAGCTGGACGCGCAGGGCGGTGCGCTCGACTTCCTGCGAAATTCCTCCCCGGACCTGGCCGATCTCGATGCCGAAGCTTTTCGCGCGACGAGCCGCGCGGCGCTGATGCGGCTTCTGTTGGCTCCGAACGAGCAGGAGCGTTACGCATTGGGAACCGTGCCAGTCTCGAAAAGCGAAACGCTCGCGGACAGCCTCGAACCCCGGCAGCCCGGGGCCAATACCGCGATCCCGCCCGAGACCGAGCTTCTGCGTCTTACCCAGACGTTGCGCGACCTGTTGCCCCGCGATCTCATGCGCCTCGCCGAGAGCGGAGAGCTTGCCGCGATCGACTGGCGCGAGGAGCTGCGCAAGAAGCCGTTCAAGATCGGCCGCTGGGCGACCTTGCGCCGCTACAGGCGCCGGATCGAGGATCGGCTCCGAAACCGTCAGGACGGCGGGGCTTGAGCGCAATGAGCGAAGGCACACCCGTTCGGCTGGCCGTTCCCTTCATCAACGAAGAGATGGTGGAGCGGTTTTTCCTCCGGAACCCGCATCTGCAGGGCGCGGACATCACGCCGCTCGACAACCGCGAACGCGGGGTGGGGCTGCCCGTGCTCTATAACGAATTCATCGCGGCCAATCTGGAGCGCGATGCGTGGCTGTTCTTCCTGCACGAGGATTTCGAGTTTCTCGGCCCGCTGCCGGAGCTGTCCGGTCTGCGGACCGAAGCGGTCTATGGCACTTTCGGCGCCCGGCTCGAGGGACGCAAACCGTGCATGTATGGCCGCCACACCTGTTCCAACAAGGATGGCAGCAATGCCCGCAAGACCGGGATCGAGATCGCGGCCCCGACATGGGTCGACACGCTGGACTGCCAGAGCATCCTGCTGCATAGCGCGATGCTGCGGGCGCATCCCGGGCTGCGTTTCGACGAGGGGTTGAGCTTCGACCTCTATGCCGAGGAATTCTGCCTGAACGCACAGGAGAATCACGGGCTTTCGGTGATGGTTCTGCCCGCGCGGTTCCAGCATTATTCCTATGGCCGGATCATCGAACGGTATCGCGAGGGGCTGGCGCATCTGGCCGAGCGATACCCCGACAGCGCGGTGCCGGGAACCTGCACCTTCATCGGCGGCCGTGCGGCGGAGCTGGAGGCGGGCTTCACCTATGACAACAAGGCGCTTCAGGCCGAGGCGGCGCGTCGGTAGCCGCAGGGTTGCGCCGCTTTGCGTGCCTGCCGGATTTTGCGGCATCTTGACGGGGCGTTGCCTTTCATGCCTGCTGGCTGCGTAAAGATTGGGCGGTGCCCGCCTAATAGTGTCGCAACCATGCGCTCTGCCCTGTTCGGGTGGCCGTGTTAGCGAATAAGCCGCAGCGAGGAATTGCCAAGGTTGCGAGCGGGCGCTCAGATCCACTCACACAAGGGTAAACCCAGACCCATCACGGAACAGGAGGTTCAGATGATCGATTTCACGTCCCGGATCGGAAGGCGTGCGCTGCTCGCCGGCGCGACGGCTTTGACGCTGGTTGCAACCAGCGGCGCGGCGCTTGCCGCCGACAAGGTGAAGGTCGCCGCGATCTTTACGCTGCCGGTCGAGCAGCAGTGGATCAGCCGCATTCACAAGGCGCTGAATACCGCCGCCGAGCGGGGAGATATCGAATATGTCTTCTCCGAGAACGTCTCCAATACCGACTATGAGCGCGTGATGCGCGAATATGCCGAAGCCGGCCACCAGTTGATCGTGGGCGAGGTCTTCGGGCTGGAGCGCGCGGCGCGCAAGGTCGCGGCTGACTATCCGGAGACCGGCTTCCTGATGGGTTCCTCCTTCGGGCCGGAAGCGCCGAACTTCTCCGCTTTCGACAACTATATTCACGAGCCCTCCTACCTGACCGGCATGATCGCCGGTGCGGCCACGGAATCCAACGTAATCGGCATGGTCGGCGGCTATGCCATCCCCGAGGTGAACCGCCTGATGAACGCCTTCATGGAGGGCGCGCGCGAGGTAAATCCCGAGGTCAAGTTCCTCGTGAACTTCATTGACAGCTGGTACGATCCGCCGAAGGCCAAAGAGAGCGCATTCGCCATGATGGATGCGGGCGCGGACGTGATGTATGCCGAGCGTTTCGGCGTGTCCGACGCCGCCGTCGAGCGTGGCGTAAAGGCCATCGGCAACGTGATCGACACCTCCGCCGACTACCCGGAAACGATCCTTGCCTCCGCAATCTGGCACATGGAAGCGACCATCGACACCGCGATCGCAAAGGTTGCCGATGGCAGCTACGAGGCCGCCGACTACGGCATCTATTCCTACATGGAACACGGTGGCGGCTCGATCGTGGCCGACGAGGCGCTGGTGCCGGCCGAGGTGATGGAAGCCGTGAAGGCCAAGGAAGCCGAGATCCTCTCGGGCGCCTTCACCGTCGAGGTGAACGACGAAGCCCCGGTTTCGGACATGTAAGCCTTCTGAACGACGCGAAAGCGCTCCGTTCAGAGACCAGGCCCGGCGGCACCGCCGGGTCGCGCCAGACCCTCCCCCCGGGTGGGCGCATTGCGACGGCTCAACCGGATCAGGCGTTGGGGGGATAACGATGGCATTGCCAGTCGCGCCTGTTCCGCATGCCCTCCCAGGGTCGGGCGCGGCCCTCATCGCTTCGGACACCCGTCACGAGATGACCACTTCAAAACCCGTCCTTTCGCTTCGCGGCATGACCAAGCGCTTTGGCTCTGTCGTTGCCGCCGACCATATCGACCTCGAACTCGCTCGCGGCGAGGTGTTGGCGCTTCTCGGTGAGAATGGCGCTGGCAAGACGACGTTGATGAACATGCTCTTCGGGCAATACACGGCCGATGCGGGCTCCGTGCATGTCTGGCACGAAGACGGCGCCGAGATCATCTTGCCGCCCGGCCAGCCGCAGGCGGCGATCGAGGCCAGGATCGGCATGGTGCACCAGCATTTCACGCTGGCCGAGAACCTCTCCGTCATCGACAATATCCTGCTCGGCACCGAGCGGCTGCTGCACCTCAATCGCAACCGACGCGCCGCCCGCGCGAAGCTCGAAGCGCTGATGATCCATTCCGGGCTGGAGGCTCCGCTCGACCGCAAGGTGCGCGACCTCTCGGTCGGCGAACGGCAGCGGGTGGAGATCCTAAAGGCGCTCTACCGCGACGTGCGCATCCTCGTGCTCGACGAACCCACCGCCGTTCTCACCCCGCAGGAGGCCGACACGCTCTTTGCCTCTGTGCGTTCCATGGTGGAAAACGGACTCTCGGTGATCTTCATCTCCCACAAACTGCGCGAGGTTCTTGCCTTCTCGGACCGGATCGCCGTGTTGCGCCACGGCAAGAAGACCGGCGAAATGCGCACCGCCGAGGCAGATACCGCCTCCATCATCCGGATGATGATCGGCGAGGAACATGATATGCCGGAACGTACGCCCGGAATGCCCGGTGACACGGTGGTACGGCTCGACAGCGTCTCGGTGCATCCCGAACGGGAGACCCGTGGGTTGCGGGATGTGACTCTCGATCTGCGGCGCGGCGAGATCGTGGGCATCGCCGGTGTCTCCGGCAATGGTCAGAGTGCGTTGGCGCAGATCCTTTCCGGCCTGCTGGCGCCGGATTCTGGGCGGATCGAGGTGGGCGGCGAAAGCCTCGCCGCATTGAACCCACGCACCGCGCTCGCGCATGGGATCGGGCGCATTCCCGAGGATCGCCACCATGACGGGATCATCGCTGCTTTGAGCGTGGCCGAGAATCTCGTGATCGAACGGCTGGACGACGCGGATGTGCAGCGCGGCGGTTTCCTGCGCCGCGCCTCCATGGCGGCGAATGCCGAGGCGCTGAGCGAAGCCTATGACGTGCGCGGCCCCGGCATCCATGCCCGCTCCGCGCTGCTTTCGGGCGGCAATATCCAGAAACTGATCCTGGCCCGCGTGCTTGAGACCCATCCTAGCGTGATCCTTGCCAACCAGCCGACGCGCGGGCTCGATTTCCGCGCCGCCGCCGAGGTGTCCCGCCGGCTCATCGCTGCGCGAGACCGGGGCGCGGGCATCATCCTGATTTCCGAGGATCTCGACGAGGTCCTCTCGCTCGCCGACCGCGTGCTGGTGATGCATGCCGGCGAGCTTGTCGAAACGGACAGCCGGGAGCGTGCCTCCATCGGCCAACTCATGGCAGGGCACGCCGCATGATCGAGATCGTTCCACGAGAGCAACCATCGCGGCGGCTGACTGCCGGTGTGCCGCTACTGGCGGCCATCGGCTCGCTGCTGCTGGCGGCCATCCCGCTCGCCTTTGCCGGTGCGCCGATCATCGAGGCCTACGGGCAGATGTTCACCGGCGTCTTCGGCTCGCTGTTTTCCTTCACCGAGATGCTGACGCGGGCCACACCGCTGATCTTCACCGGGCTGGCCGCCGCCGTCGCCTTTCGCGCTAAACTCTGGAATATCGGCGGCGAGGGGCAGCTCTATCTGGGCGCCATGGCCGCTGTCTGGGTCGGTTCAGGAATGATCGAGGGTCCACCCATTTTGATGGTGCCGCTGGTGCTGCTGGCGGGCGCCATCGCGGGCGGGCTGGGGATGCTTGGCCCGGCGGTGCTCAAGACACGTTTCGGCGCCGATGAGGTCGTGACCTCGCTGCTGCTGAACTTCATCATCCTGATCTTCGTGCAGATGATGCTGGAAGGGCCGCTGAAGGACCCGATGAGCCTCGGCTGGCCGCAATCGGAGCCGATCATCGACGAAGCCGTGCTGCCGCAGCTCATCGCCAAGATGCGCGTGCATGCGGGCTTCCTGCTGGCCATCGGCACCGCCGTCGTCGCGCATGTGATCATGGCGATGACCGTCTGGGGGTTGCGCATCCGCGCCGTGGGCGAGAATGCCGCCGCGGCGCGCCACGCCGGTATGCCGGTGAAGCGGATCTTCCTGGCGGTCGCCTTTGCCTCGGGCGCGTTGGCCGGAATTGCAGGTGTCTCGGAGGTCGCGGGGCTGAAGGGATACTTGACCACCGACCTCTCGCCGGGCTTCGGCTATACCGGCATCGTCGTGGCGATGCTCGCCGGCCTCTCGCCGCTCGGGGTCGTGGCAGCAGCACTCTTCATCGCCTCCGTCTTCGTCGGCACCGACTCCATGAGCCGGACGATGGGAGTCTCTTCCTTCCTCGCGGACCTTACGGTCTCCATGTCGCTCATCTGCGTGCTGCTGGGCGGTTTCTTCGCCCGTTTCCAGATCCGCCGTGTGCGGACGGAGGGCGCAGCATGATCGACCTTCTCCAGATTTTCCTCTCCGACAGCTTCTGGGCGGCGTCGCTGCGCATCGCCACGCCGCTGATCTTCGGCGTGCTGGGGGCGCTGATGTGCGAGCGTTCCGGGGTGCTGAACCTCGGCATCGAGGGTATCTTCGTCGTCGGCGCGATGATGGGCTGGCTCGTGGCCTACCTGACCGGCTCCCTCTGGCTGGGTGTGATCGCGGCGGCTCTCTCGGGTGGGTTGTTCGGCCTGTTTCACGCCATTCTGACGGTGCCGCTTGGCCTCTCGCAACACGTCTCTGGCCTTGGGATCACCATGTTCGCAACCGCGCTCATGTCCTTTGCCTACCGGACGATCTTTCCGCAGGTCGCCACCCCGCCGCGCATCGAACCCTTTCGCGCGCTCGACATCCCCGTGTTGTCGGACCTGCCCTTCCTCGGGCCGGTGCTCTTCCAGCAAACGGCGCTGACCTGGCTGGCGCTCGCAATGGTGGCGCTGGTCTGGTGGCTGATGGATCGCACGGCGCTCGGCGTCGCGATCAAGGCGGTGGGCGACAACCCGGACGCAGTGAACGCGCAAGGCCTGTCGGTGATGCGCCTGCGCATGGGCGCGGTGGTCGCTGGCTCGGCGCTGATGGCGCTTGGCGGGGCGTTCCTGACCATGTCCGCCTTCGACGCGTTCTTCTTCGGCATGGTCAATGGACGCGGCTGGATCTGTATCGCGCTGGTGATCTTTGCCAGCTGGCAGCCGGGCAAGGCGCTCCTCGGCGCGCTGCTCTTCGGCATGTTCGACGCGCTGCAGGTGCGCTTGCAGACCATGGCCGGCGCGGTCGTGCCGGGGCAGGTCTTCCTGATGGTGCCGTACGTGCTGTCGATTATCGCGTTGATCATTGCCGCGCGGAAGGCGGATTATCCGAGGGCGCTTTTGAAACCTTGGTTCAAGGGGCAGCGTTAGAAATGGCGCTCCGCTCGATCAGGTATCGCCGGGCGGCGTCCTACCCTCTCCCCAGGAGGGCGCATCGTAGACGTCCCGCACCGCACCATTGTATGGAGTGCCCGAACCGGGCCACATCTTTCATAGGCAGAATGCGCCCACCCAAGGTCGGGCGCCGCCCTTCTCACGCCAGCTTTTCAGTGGAGAACTGACATGCTCGACCTTCTCGTGAAAAACGCCACCCTGCCCGACGGCTCCACCGCCGATATCGCCTGCACAGGTGGGCTGATCTCGTCTATCGAACCGAACATCTCCGCCGACGCGTCGCAAACCATCGACGCCACGGGCCGCCTCGTGTCGCCGCCCTTTGTCGATCCGCATTTCCACATGGATGCCACGCTCTCGCTGGGCCGCCCGAGGATGAACGTCTCGGGCACCCTGCTCGAAGGCATCGCGCTCTGGGGCGAGCTGAAGGAGATCCAGACCGTGGACGAGATCGTCGCCCGCGCGCTGGATTACTGCGACATAGCCGTTTCCATGGGGATCGGCGCGATCCGCACCCATGTGGACACCTGCGATGACAAGCTCACCGGCGTGCAGGCGCTGATCGAAGTGCGCGAGAAGGTGAAGGATTATATTGACCTGCAACTCGTGGCCTTCCCGCAGGACGGTGTCCTGCGCGACCCAACGGCGATGACCAACACGGTCCGCGCGCTCGATATGGGCGTGGATATCGTCGGCGGCATCCCGCATTTCGAGCGTACCATGACTGATGGCGCCGAGTCCGTCCGCCTGCTTTGCGAGATCGCGGCTGAACGCGGGCTGATGGTAGACATGCATTGCGACGAGAGTGACGACCCGCATTCCCGCCACATCGAAACGCTGGCCTACGAGACGCAACGCCTCGGGTTGCAGGGCCGGGTTGCCGGATCGCACCTCACCTCCATGCATTCGATGGACAATTACTACGTCTCCAAGCTCATTGCGCTGATGACCGAGAGCGAGATGCGGGTTATCCCCAACCCGCTGATCAACATCATGCTGCAGGGGCGCCACGACACCTATCCCAAGCGCCGCGGCCAGACCCGTGTGCGCGAGCTGCGCGATGCGGGCATGACGGTCGGCTTCGGCTCCGATTGCGTGAAGGATCCGTGGTATTCACTGGGCCGCGCCGACATGCTGGACGTGGCGTCGATGGGGCTGCATGTCGGCCAGCTATCCAGCCGCGAGGACATGCGCTGGTGCTTCGACGCGGTCACGGTGAACTCTGCCGAGATCATGGGGCTGGAGGGCTACGGGCTCGCCAAGGGCAAGAAAGCCCATTTCGTCATCCTGCAAGCGCCCGATCCGATTGAAGCGATCCGCCTGCGCGCGACCCGTCTTGCCGTGATCCGCGCCGGCAAGGTCATTTCCGAGACCCCGGCCAGCACGGCGAAACTTACGCTGCCCGGGCGGCCGGCAGCGGTCGATCCCGGTCTCTGAGGCGCTACCCGGCGAATTCCACCCGAGCCGACATCGCCAAGGCGCCATCGGCCCGCTTTGCCCAAAGCTCGAACCCGTCACCCTCGGCGCGCCCCTCGATCCGGAAGGGCGCCATGCCGGCAATCGGGGCGAGGCCGCGAAAGGCAAAGCTGCGCGGTGTTCGCCCGGTGTGCCTGTGCGCAAGGTCGATCAGCAACGTTGCCGTTAGCGGGCCGTGAAAGACCAGCCCGTCATAGCCTTCGACCCTGCGGGCATAGTCCACGTCGTAATGGATGCGGTGGCCGTTGAAGGTGAGCGCGGAATAGCGAAACAGCATTACCTCGCTCGGTACGACTTCCTCCGACACGTCCGCTCCGTCAGGCGCCGGCCGCAGAACCGGCGGCGGCGCATCCGGCGACGGATCTTCCCGATAGACGATGTCATGATCTTCGGTCAGGGCGAGGCGGTCACCGTCGAATATCTCGTGCCGGACAGTCACGAAACAGAGCTTTCCGCTCCGCCCGTCCTTCTGGACGATATCGGTGATCGTGGAAACCTTGCGGGCGGGTTGGCCCAGCCGCAGCGGCAAATGGAACTCGAACCGTCCGCCGGCCCACATGCGCCGCGGCAACGCCACGGGCGGCAGAAAGCCCCCCTTTTTCGGGTGCGAGTCGCGCCCAAGCTGCGATGTCGGATGCGCCTGCAGGAAATAGAGCCAGTGCCGGAGCGGCGGCAGAATATCCCCATCCAACAGGTCAGGGTCGCGGTCCAGCGTCGCCTGCATGAAGCGGGCCGGTTGCAGTTGAAGAATGTCGCGCAGTTCCTCCTGCCGGCCAAGCCAAGCCTGAATATCCGTCATGCGTGCGGGTCCTCCTCGGCGACAGTCTTTCGCGGTTGACGTGCGCAGGCAACCCTGCCCGACAGCACCGAACAGATCTCGACAGTCCCCGATATGCCGGCTTGCCTAAATGCAGCGTGGTTTCCATACTCGACCGGCCGGGGAGATGGTTGAGGGGCACGGGACGATGGGCACCACCATTCGCGAAATTCTGGGAAATCGGCCGGTTCGCGCGGTTACGCCGGAGACAACGATGCAGGAGGCTGCCAGGATGATGGCAGAGCATGGCGTCGGCGCGCTCGCGGTGGTGGAGGGCGACCGGCTCGTCGGCATCCTGAGCGAGCGTGACATCGTGTTTCGCGGTGTCGGCGCCGGGGAGGAAAAAGGGCAGACCCTTGTGTCGGAGATCATGACCGCTGCGCCGGTGACGGTCGATATCGAAGATCCGATTTCCGATGCGCTGGCGATGAAGCTGGGCAATGCGTTCCGGCATCTGCCGGTGATGGAGGAAGGGCGCCTCGTGGGCCTGCTCTCCTATCGCGACATTCCGACGGAATACGTGATTTTGTATGAGCGTTTCCGTGAAATGTCTGGCGCGAATTCAGATAAGTAATTGAAAAGAGGCGCGCCCGTTTCCGAACGCGCCCCTCGATACTTTCACGCGGTTCAGATCACTTCAGATCGAAACGGTCGGCATTCATCACCTTGTTCCAGGCGGCGACGAAGTCCTGCACGAAGGCTGCTTCGGACCCGTTCTGGGCATAGACCTCGGCCAACGCGCGCAGTTGCGAGTTCGAGCCGAAGACGAGATCGACGCCGGTGCCGGTCCATTTCAGCTCGCCACTCTTACGGTCGCGCCCTTCGAACAGGTTGTCCTCGCCGGCAACAGGTGCCCAGACCGTACCCATGTCGAGCAGGTTGACGAAGAAATCCGTGCTCAGCGCGCCGGGGCGGTCGGTAAAGACGCCATGGCAGCTTTCGGGAGCGGAGATCCCGATCGTCCGCAGGCCACCGACCAGAACGGTCATTTCCGGGGCCGAGAGCGTCAGGAGTTGCGCCTTGTCGACGAGCAGTTCCGCCGCCGGGATGGTGAAGGACGTGCGCTGGTAGTTGCGGAAACCGTCCGCTTCCGGCTCCAGGTAGGCGAAGGACTCGACATCCGTCTGCTCCTGGCTGGCATCGGTCCGACCGGGGGTGAAGGGCACCTCGACCGCGTGGCCGGCTTCCTTCGCCGCCTTTTCGATGCCAGCGGCCCCGCCCAGAACGATCAGGTCGGCCAGCGACACTTTCTTGCCACCGCTTTGCGCGGCGTTGAACTCCGCCTGGATGCCTTCGAGAGCTTCCAGAACCTTGGCCAGACGCTCGGGCTGGTTTGCGGCCCAGTCCTTCTGCGGAGCCAGGCGAATGCGGGCGCCATTGGCCCCGCCGCGCTTGTCCGAGCCGCGGAAAGTGGAGGCCGAGGCCCAGGCGGTGAACACCAGGTCCGGCACGGTCAGCCCGGAGGCGAGGATCGTCTGCTTCAGCGCCGCGATGTCATCGGCATTGACCAGCTCGTGATCGACCGCCGGAATCGGATCCTGCCAGATCAGGTCCTCGGCGGGCACCTCGGAACCGAGATAGCGCGCTTTCGGCCCCATGTCGCGGTGGGTCAGCTTGAACCAGGCGCGGGCAAAGGCGTCGGCGAACTCTTCGGGGTTCTCGTGGAACCGCTTGGAGATCGGGCCGTAAATCGGGTCCATCTTCATTGCCATGTCGGCGGTGGTCATGATGATCGGCACGCGCTTGGAGGGATCCTCGGCATCCGGCGCCATGTCCTCGGGCTTGATGTCCTTCGGCGTCCACTGCCATGCGCCGGCCGGGCTCTTCACCAGCTCCCACTCATAGCCGAGCAGAACGTCGAAATAGCCGTTGTCCCACTGGGTCGGGTTCGGCGTCCAGGCACCTTCGATACCGGAGGTGATGGCGTCGCGGCCCTTGCCGGAACCATAGGCGGACTTCCAGCCGAAGCCCATTTCCTCCACTGGCGCCGCTTCCGGCTCGGGGCCGACAAGCGCGGCGTCACCGGCGCCATGGGTCTTGCCGAAAGTGTGGCCGCCGGCGGTGAGCGCGACGGTCTCCTCGTCGTTCATTCCCATCCGGGCGAAGGTCTCGCGGATATCGGCGCCGGAGGCGAGCGGGTCGGGGTTGCCGTCCGGCCCTTCCGGGTTGACGTAGATCAGGCCCATCTGAACGGCGGCGAGCGGGTTCTCGAGGTCACGTTCGCCGGAATAGCGGCTGTTGGCCGCGTCCGATGTGGCGAGCCATTCTTCCTCGGCACCCCAGTAGACGTCCTCTTCCGGCTCGTAGACATCCGCGCGGCCGCCACCGAAGCCGAAGGTCTTGAAGCCCATGCTCTCCAGCGCGACATTGCCGGCGAGAATGTAGAGGTCGGCCCAGCTCAGCGCGTTGCCGTATTTCTGCTTGATCGGCCAGAGCAGGCGGCGTGCCTTGTCGAGGTTGCCATTGTCCGGCCAGGAGTTGAGCGGGGCGAAACGCTGCTGGCCCGAACCGCCGCCGCCACGGCCATCGGCCGTCCGGTAGGTGCCGGCGCTATGCCAGGCCATGCGGATCATCAGGCCGCCGTAATGGCCGTAATCGGCCGGCCACCAATCCTGCGAATCGGTCATTAGCGCCGTGAGGTCCGCCTTCACTGCCGCCAGGTCGAGTTTCTGGAACGCGTCCGCATAGTCGAAATCAGCGCCCAACGGATTCGTCGCAGGCGCATTCTGGTGCAATATCCGTAGGTTAAGCTGGTTCGGCCACCAGTCGCTATTGGAACGCATACCTACATTGGTGGTGCCGTGCATGACGGGGCATTTGCCGGTGTTCGGGGCGTCGTTGCCGTCCATCTTGATCTCCCTGATTTGTCATGAGTTCCTGTTCGATGACGAAACTAGCAGGGAAGAATGATTAAAGGAAATTGCATTAACTCATCGATGTGATAATTTGAAACTATGATAAATCTCACTCTGAAACAGCTCCGCTACTTCGAAGCACTGTCCCGTCACGGCCATTTCGGGCGTGCCGCCGAGGCCTGCTCCATTTCGCAACCGGCGCTTTCCGTTCAGATCCGGGAAATGGAAGAAACCTTGGGAACAACGCTTTTCGACCGCAGCACGCGACGGGTCCGACTGACCGGGATCGGCGAGGAAGTGGCTCTGAAAACGCGGGAAATCCTTCGTTCGGTGGATGAGTTGGGGGACCTGGCGCGGCGCGCGCATCACGGCCTGATCGGGAGGTTCCGCCTTGGCGTGATCCCGACCATCGCGCCCTACCTGTTGCCGCGCCTCGTGGCGAGCCTGTCGCAAACCCATTCCGGGCTGGACATCCGCGTCCGCGAAACCCTGACCCAGACCCTGATCGCGGAGCTGGCCGAAGGGGCGCTCGACGCGGCCATCGTTGCGCTGCCGGTTTCGGAACCCACGCTGACCGAGGTTCCGCTCTTCTCGGAAAACTTCGTCCTCGTCCGGCCGCGCGAAGATGCCGACAAGCCCGTTCCCGACTCGGAGGGAATGCGGGAAATGAAGCTGCTCCTGCTGGAGGAGGGGCACTGTTTCCGGGATCAGGCGCTGGCCTTTTGTGCAACGTCAACCGCGAGGCCGCGCGAAATGCTCGACGCCAGCTCGCTCTCGACGCTGGTGCAATTGGTGGGGGCCGGGATGGGGGTGACGCTCATTCCCGAGATGGCCGTCGGCGTCGAGACCGGCGCCGCCCCGGTGAGCGTGGCCGAATTTCCCGCGCCCGGCCCTTCGCGAACAATCGGCATGATCTGGCGCAAGAGCAGCCCGCTGGACGCGCAACTCCGGCATATCGCCGAGGAGGTCCGGCAAGCGGCAGTATCGCGCTAGCGCCGGTTTTCTGCTTTTATTCGAGAAAGGACATTGACGGCCGGCGGACGAAAATCCTACTCACAAAATGCAACGAAGGGATGGGCCGGCTGAGCGCAGTGTGGGCCTTTGCGCCTGTTCCGCGATTGCACCGAGCATTGGAGGCACCATGCCGCGCAGCAGCGCCGTCTACAAGGAAAGCTATAATCGCTGCCTTGAGGCCATTGCCGAAATCGGAACAGGCGGCAACCTGCCGCCCGAAACCGAAATCGCCGAGACATGGGGTATTTCCCGCACGACCGTCCGGGCAGTGCTGAAAAGGCTGAGCAAGACCGGAATCATCGACTGGGAGGGCCGGCGCAAGGCGATCCTGCGGCTGCCGCACAGCGAAGATTTCTTTACCAGCGAGGAAACGATCACCACGGCGGAAAAGGTCGAAACCGCGTTCATGGAGTTGATCCTTGGTGGCGACCTCGCCCCTGGCACGATCCTGCGAGAGAGCGAACTGGCCCGATCCTTCGGCACCAGCCCGTCGGCGGTGCGTGAGTTCCTGATCCGGTTTTCCCGTTTCGGCCTGATCGAGAAGGAACCCAACCGCCATTGGGTTCTGCGCGGCTTCACCCGCAGTTTCGCCGAGGAGTTGTTCGACGTGCGCGAGCTTTTCGAGCAGCGCGCCTTTGACCAGATGCTCGAACGTGGCCCCGAAGACAGGACCTGGAAGGCGCTCGTCGCCTTGCAGGCAGAGTTCGAACGCATTTCCGCGGATATCGAAAACCGCTACATGGAATTCCCGCGGATGGACGAGGCGTTCCACAAATTGCTGTTCGAACAGCTTCAGAACCGCTTCGTGGAGGATTTCTTTGGCGTCGTCACCATGGTCTTTCACTACCACTACCGGTGGCGGAAATCGGGGGAGTTGACGCGCAACCGGCTCGCGACGCGCGAACATCTGGAGATCATTGCCGCCTTGCGGGAGGGGGACCGGCAAAAGGCGCGGGATGCCTTCGCGCGACATCTGCAATCGGCCCGAACCTCGCTGCTGGAATCGGTTCACTGGGAGGAAGAGGGTTGAAACCGGGCCTGTCCCGCGGGCCGCGCTTTGCCGCTGCAGCACGATCTGGCATTTCCGGTGCGATATCCCTATGTTCCGCGAGACTGAAACGATCAAGACAGAGGGCAACGTGGACGATACCCGCGCACGGCTGACCAAGGATGGAATTCGGCTCTACGAGACGTCGGATTTTCCGGGAATGCATGCGGCAGGCCGGCTGGCTGCCGAGATTCTGGACCGTGTGGCGCCGCTCGTGGTGCCCGGCCAGACGACTGCTGCCATCGACAAGGCTGTAGAGGACATGGTCACCGAGGCCGGAGCGACCTCGGCCACGATCGGTTACAAGGGCTACAAGCACGCCACCTGCATCAGCGTAAATCATGTCGTCTGCCACGGCATCCCGAGCGACAAGACACTGCGTGACGGAGATATCCTGAATATCGATGTCACGGTCATCGTCGATGGCTGGTTCGGCGATACCAGCCGGATGTACGTGGCCGGCAAGATGTCCCGCAAGGCGGAGCGCCTCGTTCAGGTGACGCATGACGCGCTGTTCAAGGGGATCGAGGCTGTGAAGCCGGGCAACACCTTCGGCGATATCGGCTACGCGATCCAATCCTATGTCGAAGGCCAGCGGATGAGCGTGGTGCGCGATTTCTGCGGTCACGGGCTGGGCCGCGTTTTCCATGCTCCGCCCAACGTGCTCCATTACGGACGCCCCGGCACCGGCCCGACGCTGGAAGAGGGGATGATCTTCACCATCGAGCCGATGGTCAATCTCGGCCGTCCCGAGACCAAGGTGCTTGCCGATGACTGGACCGCGGTGACGCGGGACAAGTCCCTCTCGGCCCAGTTCGAGCATTCCATCGGCGTGACGGCGGACGGCTTCGAGATCTTTACCCTGTCGCCGGCGGGCAAGTTCCACCCGACCTGGGAATAAATGTTCCACCTGGAACAGGGTTTCCCGAGAGTCCCCGGGGGAAGCCGAGAGGCCAAACCATGTGAGGCCGGTCCCTCCTGTGCCTTCCAGTAATCCCGATTAACCTTAGTTTTCGTTAAGGTTAATCGGTTGTGAAGGGTGGGCTGGAAGGGCTTCGTGTTCGGATGATCGGGAGCCAGGTAAGCCTATTCGAGCGCGTCCGATGGTGCCCGCAGGATCGTGATATGCGTGTCGCCATATTCCCGGCGGTCCAGCAGTTCGAACCCGTCGGGCGGCAGCTGCGGTGCATTCTCTTCCCAGACAATCAGCGCTCCGGATGCGAACCAGCCACCTTCGACACAGGAGGCTATCGCGCGCTCCCCGAGCCCCTTTCCATAAGGTGGGTCGAGAAAAACGAGGTCGAAACCCGGCCCCCGATTCACGCCCATCCGGGTCGCGTCGCGCCGATAGAGCTTGGTTGTGCCATAGGCGCGGAGCTTCTCGATATTCTCTCGCAGGAGCGCGCGCGCCTTGGCGCCTTCGTCGATGAAGGTCACCTGCGCCGCGCCGCGCGAGAGCGCTTCCAGTCCAAGCGCGCCCGTGCCGGCGAACAGGTCCAGCACCCGCGCATCTGGAACCGGATCGCCGTGGCCATGCGCCAGCAGGTTGAACAGGCTCTCGCGCACGCGGTCCGAGGTGGGCCGCAGATGCGCCGCCGAATCGCCTTTGCCGACCGAGGCAAGTGCCAGCCCCTTGTTCTTTCCGCCGATGATCCTCATCCGCGCATCAGTGCCTTCAGATCGGTGGCAGGGTCGGCCAGCGCCGCCGGATCTGCGCTCCGGCCGCCATCGATCAGACGCTTGCCGACCATGTAGGCGCGCGGATCGTTCATCGCGTCTACGGCCAGCAGGGCGTTGCCGGCGAAATACCAGTGCGAGGCAGATCCTTCCTTCTCGCCCGGACGCACCACGATCCGGTCAAAGCCGGTGTTGAGCCCGGCGATCTGCAGCTTCACGTCGTACTGATCGGACCAGAACCAGATCTTCGGATCGTATTCCGCCTCGGCGCCGAGCATGTTGGATGCGACCAACTCCGCTTGATCGATTGCGTTCTGGACGCTTTCCAGACGGATGCGCTGTCCGCGCCAGGGGAAGGAGGCGCAGTCCCCGGCGGACCAGATATGCGGATCCGACGTGCGCCCCATCGCGTCCACAGCGATGCCGTTGTCGAGCGTGAGCCCCGCCGCCTCGGCCAGTTCGGTCGCGGGGGAAATTCCGACACCGACGATCACCAGATCTACAGCAATCTCGGTTTCATCGCTCAGAACAGCGCCGGAAACGCGCCCTTCGCCGGTCAGCCGTTCCAGCCCGGTTGCCTCGCGGATATCCACGCCGTGGGAGCGGTGCAGGGTGCGGAAATAGTCCGAGGTCTCCGGCGCGGCGACCCGTTGCAGGATCCGTTCGGCCATCTCGACCAGCACCACGTCCAGCCCCAACTTGCTGGCCACCGCGGCGGCCTCCAGCCCGATATAGCCGCCACCCACGATCAGCACGCGCTTGCCCGCCACCATTTCCGGGGCGAGCCGGTCAATATCGCGCAGGGTGCGGACAACGTGGACGCCTTCCAGTAATCCGCCAATCGCCGGCGGCAGGCGTCGGGGCACGGAGCCGGTCGTCAGAGCGAGATGCTCATATTCCAGCGTCTCGGCGCCCAGAACGATCTTTCGGTCCGCGGCGTCAATGGAATCCACCCGGCAATCGGTGCGCAGGGTGATGTCGTTCTCGGCATAAAAGCTCTCGGGCCGCAGGTAGAGGCGTTCCAGTTCCATCTCGCCCAGCAGGTATTTCTTGGACAAGGGCGGGCGTTGATAGGGCGGGACATGCTCCTCGCCGATCAGCGTCACCTCGCCCGTGTAGCCCGACATGCGCAGCTTCGCCGCGAGAGAGGCCCCGGCCTGTCCGGCACCCACGATCACGATCCCCGGCATGGACAACCCTCCCCGCTGTTTGGTGTTGGGGGGAACCTACAGCCGGTGTCGCTGAATGCAATCGCTTCCGGGCGATCACATATCGCGATTGATCTGCAATTGCGTGGGGAAGGGGATGTCGATGCCCGCCGCGTCGAACGCTTCCTTTGCCTGACGCGTCAGCTGGAACTTCAGATCCCAGTAATCGGGCGCATCACACCAGACCCGTACCGTGAAATCCACCGAGCTGTCGCCCAGGTTCGTCACCTTCACGAAAGGCTCCGGGTCCTTCTTGAAACGTTCCTCGGCGGCGATCAGCCCGTTCAGGATCTCCTCCGTCTTCTTCAGGTCGCTGTCATAGGCGACACCGAAGACAAGATCGACGCGGCGGGTGTCATGCGCCGAATAGTTGATGATGGAAGAGGACCAGACATCGCCATTCGGAATGATGATCTGCACGTTGTCCGGCGTGGCCAGTTCTGTCGTGAACAGCGTGATCTGCTTCACGGTCCCGGAATGCCCGGCGACCTGGATGAACTGGCCGAGGTTGAAGGGACGGAACACGACCAGCATGACCCCGGCGGCGAGGTGCCCCAGTGTTCCCTGCAAGGCAAGACCGATGGCGATACCGACCGAACCGATGGCCGCGGCCAGCGAGGTGGTCTGGATGCCGAAGGTACCCAGCACGAAGATGCCGGCAAAGACCAGGATCGCCCAGCGGGTGACGCTGGCAATGAAACGCGCCAGCATCGGGTCGAATTTTTCGTTCTGCTCGGGCAGTTTGAGGATGCGCTGCGATATGAAGCCGCTCAACCAGATGCCGCCAATGGCCGTGACGAGCGCCAGAAGCGCGTTCATGAGAATCTGTTCATCCATCTCGGAAATCCCCTTTCTTCAAACTCTGATCGGCCACCCGATCAGGAGCGGCCAGCTTCTTCGTCCATCTTCCGGGCAAGCGTGACATCCAGCGCGCTCAGCCCGCCAGCATCATGTGTCGTCAAGGCGACCCGCACGCGGCGATAGACATTTTCCCATTCCGGGTGATGGTTCATCTTTTCGGCATGAATGGCAACACGTGTCATCCAGCCGAAAGCGGTGATGAAATCGGCGAAAAGGAAAGTCTTCGTCAGGGCGTCGCCATTTTTGTCAAGCTTCCAGCCACCATCCAGCAGCTGTTCCAACGCGGTGCGATCGGTCAGTTTGTCGGTCAATCGTGATCCTCCCCTGTCTGGCGAAACGGTCCGTAGCTGGTGAGGATCTCGATCTCCTCGTCCACGGCTTTCGCTTCGGCGTCGAGAAACTGCGCGATTGCCCTGCCAAATCCCGGATCGGCCACCCAATGCAGCGAATGGGTCGGCACCGGCAGGTAGCCACGTGCGAGCTTGTGCTCCCCTTGCGCGCCAGCCTCGACTGTTTCCAGTTGGTGTTCAATTGCGTAGTCGATGGCCTGATAGTAGCACAATTCGAAATGAAGGCAGGGGTGATGCTCCAATGCACCCCAGTAACGTCCGAAGAGCGACTGCCTGCCGATGAAGTTCAGCGCCCCGGCGACGTTTCGGCCGTCGCGTTCGGCGAGGACAAGCAGGATGTCGTCGCGCAGGGTTTCATGCGCGATGTCGAAAAACGCCCGCGTGAGGTAAGGGCTGCCCCATTTGCGGCTGCCGGTATCCTGGTAGAAGGCCCAGATATCGTTCCAATGGGAGCGTTCGATCTCGTCTCCGGTCAGGCGGCGGATCGTGCCGCCAAAGGCCCGTGCCATGGCCCGCTCCTTGCGGATATTCTTGCGCTTGCGAGAGGAGAGCGCAGCGAGAAAGCCGTCGAAACTCTCGTATCCGGCATTTTCCCAATGAAACTGCTGACCGCGGCGGTGCATCAGGCCCATCTGGTGGCCAGCCGCGGCTTCGTCGGCAGTGCAGAAGGTGACGTGGAGCGAGGACATGTGGTTGTTTGACGTCAGCTGCACCGCGGCCTGTACCAGCGCGGGCATGCCGATCGCCTCCGCCCCCGGCTTGACGAGAAAACGCCGCCCCGTGACCGGCGTGAATGGCACGGAGAGTTGCATCTTCGGGTAATAGGCGCCGCCGGCATTCTCATAGGCATGGGCCCAGGAGTGGTCGAAGACATACTCGCCCTGGCTGTGCCCTTTCGCGTAGAGCGGCGCGCAGGCAATGAGTTCGCCATCGCGGCGCGCGGCGAGATAGGAAGGCTGCCACCCGGAACCGGGACCGACGGAGCCGCTGTCTTCCAGAGCTTTCAGGAAGCGATGTGTCGTGAACGGGTCGACAGGGCGAAACCCGTCGGCCGCCTCCGGGCAGGCACAGCCATCCCAGTCGGACGCCGGGATGGCGCCGATGGAAGGCAGGAGTTCTACGTCTATCGCGGTTTCGCTCATGGGCATCCGGTTGGTGGCTTCGCCGCAGGTTTGCCCGTCGAGGGCACGGGATCAACCCGGGCGATAGCCTTCGAAGGTCACATTGTCGGCAATCTCGCGTGCGGCGATTTCCGCCTGAACCGAACGAATTGTCCAGCACAGTACGGGCAGCCCCGATTGCTTGATCTCCAAAACGCGATCCGCGTGGAGGTCCTGTGCGTCATGGCTGATGAATTTGGCCTCCGCCGCCGCGAGATCGGGGATGCCGGCCAGCCTTGCGAGCGTGGGTTCAGGGACGCCGGGCCAATCCTCCGGTAAAAAGGCACTTGTTGTCAGCCCTCTACAGGTGTCGGGCGCCAGCCGGCCGAGCGCGATCATCGAATGTGGGTTGAAGGACATGAAGGCGATCGGCCCGTGATATCCAACGAGATCTTGAACGACGGCCTGCTCCAATTGGCCGACATTCGGGCCGAGTTCGCCATCCTGATCCTTGATTTCCACCAGTAAAGGTACGCGGCCGTTCACCAGCTCCAGGATCTCGGCGAATGTCGGGATGCCCTCGTCGCCGCCCTTGAGCGGAATAGAGGCCAGTTCGGCAGCGCTCCGTTGCCGGAGCGCCCCGCTTTCGGCCGTCAGGCGCTGCAACGCATAGTCGTGAAACACCATCGCGCGCCCATCGGCGGACAATTGCAGATCGATCTCGATGCCGTAGCCCGCGGCGACGGCCGCGCGCACGGATGCGCGGGAGTTCTCCGGCCGTCCGTCGTCCACATCGTGCAAGCCACGATGCGTCAACGGACGGGCGAGAAAGTCCGGATGTAATTCCATGTCCGTACTCGTCAGCTGATTTGGAAGATCGCCTCGATCTCGACCGCAACGCCAAAGGGCAGCGAGGCGGCCGAGACGGCGGAACGCGCATGCCGGCCAGCATCGCCAAGCGCCTCCACGAGGAAATCCGAAGCCCCGTTCACGACCTTGGGCTGGTCGCCGAAATCGCCGGTGGAATTGACGAAACCGGTCAGCTTGACCACGCGCTTGAGCCGGTCCAGGTCGCCGCCGCAGGCCGCCTTGCACTGCGCCAAAAGCGCGATCGCGCAGCTTTTTGCTGCTGCCGCTGCCGCCTCGACTTCCATGTCGGCCCCGAGTTTGCCGATGATCAGCCCGTCCGGTCCGCTGCACACCTGGCCCGAGACATAGACCATGTCACCGACCTGCACGAAGGGCACGTAATTGGCGGCGGGGGCCGGGGCGTCCGGAAGGGTGACGCCGAGTTCGGCAAGGCGGGCTTCGATGGTGCCGGGCATTGGCAGGCTCCTTACGGCGGCCTCAGCTCTCGCGGAAGGCCTTGTTGAAATAGTCCGTGAACGGCTTGACCAGATAGGCCAGAGGCGAGCGTTCGCCGGTCCGGATATAGGCCTCCACCGGCATGCCGGGAAGTACTTCCTTGCCTTCGCCCAGCTTTTTGATCTCGTCCTCGTCCAGGACGATTTCGCAGCGATAAAACGATTGGCCACTGCGCTCGTCGGAAAAGGCATCCGCCGAGATCCTGAAAACCCGCCCTCCGAGTTCCGGGGTTCGGCGCGAGTCGAAGGCGGGGAAGCGTAGGGTCACCTCCTGACCGACAAAAACTTCATCGACATGCAACGGATCTATGCGGGCCGTGATCACCAGTGGACGATCCTGCGGGACGATATAGGCAACGGGTTCCGCCGCGCGAATCACCGAGCGCGGCGTGTTGACGACCAGCCCGTGAACGATCCCGGCCGCCGGCGCGGCAATTTCCAGCCGAGAGAGGCGCTTGCCTAGCGAATGCCGGCGCTCGTTCAACTCCACGATGCTGGATTTGAGATCCCGCAATTGCGAGATTGCCTCTTCCCGCCGGTCGGTTTCAAGCTTCAGGATCTCGATATCCATCTCGGTCATGCGCCCGAGGGTTTCGGCCCGGCTGGCGGCCAGTTCGCCGAGTGAGCCGGCGAGCCCGGACCGCTCCCGCTGCAGGGACAAGACGCGCGAGGCCTGGGCCAGCCCCTTGTCCAGCAGGTGCTGCTGGTCCTGAAGCTCCTGCCCTATAAGGGACAACTGCTCCGTGAGAGCCGTTCGTTGCGCATCGATCCCGTCGACCTGGCTTTCGATCTGTTGTCGTCGGCGCGCCAGTTGATCGGCTTCTTTCTGCAGTGTTCCCAGTCTCGCCTGAAAAAGCCGTGTCTGCCCCGCCACAAGATCCGCGATCTCCGAACGGGTGCTGGCCGCGGCAAGAAGCTCGGCGGGGTAGGTGATCTCCTGCGCGCCATCCCTTTCGGCCTCGAACCGTCCGGCGCGGGCCATAAGCTCGAAGACCTGTCCCTCGACAATTGTCAACTCCGACCGCAGCTCGGAATCCTCCAGCTCGATCAGCTTCTGCCCGGCCCCAACGCGGTCCCCTTCCTGCACCAGCAGCCGCTTGACGATCCCACCGTCGAGATGCTGCACGACCTGCCGGTGTTGATCGACTTCGACATGACCGGAGGCGACCACGGCGCCGGCGATCCGGCTCGTCAACGACCAACTCCCGAACCCGCCCAGAAGCAAGGCGATCGAAATCAGGCCTAGCCAGAGCGGAAAGCGCGCGCTCATGCGGCTACGACGGTTCATTGAATGCCCCCCTTGCCCTTGAATGCATGGATCTGCTTGGCATTGCGGACGGTGTCGCGCAGGACCTCGTCCCTGGGCCCGAAGGCGCGCCGAATTCCGTTATCGAGCACCAGAAGCAGGTCGCATTCGCGGATGGCAGCGGGGCGATGGGCCATGATGATGACCGAACGATTCTCCTCCTTGATCTGGCGGATGGCCCGGTTCAGTGCCTCGGAACCCTCATTGTCCAGGTTGGAATTCGGCTCGTCCAGAACCACGATGCACGGGTCGCCATAGAGCGCGCGGGCCAGCCCGAGCCGCTGGATCTGCCCGCCCGAGAGCCGGTTCGACGCGGCCTTGAGCGGGGTGTCATAGCCGTTCGGCAGCTTGAGAATCATATCGTGCGCGTCGGCCTTGCGCGCAGCCGCGACCACCGCTTCCGCATCCGGGCTCGCGGAGAGGCGGGCGATGTTCTCGGCAATCGTACCGTCGAACAGACGGATCCGTTGCGGCAGGTAACCGATATGCTGGCCAAGCACATCGGGGTCGTATTGCTCCAGCGCCGCACCATCGAGGCGTATCTTGCCGCCGGCGCAGGGCCAGACACCGGTTAAGGCGCGCGCCAGCGTGGTCTTGCCGGAGCCAGAGGGGCCAATGACGCCCATGGCCTGCCCTGGCGGCAGTTGGAAACTGACCATGCGCAGGGTGGCCTGGTTTTCTCCGGGTGGAATGATCGTTGCCTGCAGCGCCTCAAGCTGCGCTGCGGGTTTGGGAAGCGCCGTGCGCTTTGTCTCTGGCGGCACGCGGCCCAGCAATTGGGACAGGCTGCGCCAGCCACGCGTCATGCGTTGATAGGATTCCCATTGTCCGACCGCGAGCTCCACCGGGGCAAGAGCGCGCCCGAGCAGGATGGAACCGGCGATCATCGCCCCCCCGGTCAACTCGTGTTGCAGGACGAGATACGCCCCCAGCCCCAGCATGGCCGATTGCAGCAGCAACCTTAGCGCCTTGGAGGCCGCCGTATAGGTGCCCGCCCTGTCTGCGGCGGCCAGCATCGTGCGCAGGCTCCTGGAGCGCGCCTTTTGCCAGCGTTCGAAGGTCGCCGCGCGCATTCCGAGTGCCTCGACCGTCTCTGCCTCGTCCAGGATCTGGCCCGAGATCCGTTCGGCTGACAGGCTGGCCTGCGTCGCCTCTGCCAGCGGGTGCCGGATGCGGGCCTGGTTCAGGCCCGTGAGCGCGACCAGCAGGATGCCGCCACAGATCGCGAGCCCGCCCAGCCAGGGATGAAAGACATAGATCGCCAGAAGAAAGACCGGCGTCCATGGCAGGTCGAACAACGCCATTGCTGCCGGGGAGCCGAAAAACCTCTGGATATTCTCGAGGTCGCGCAGGCGCGCAGCGGGCGCGGTCGCCCCCGGCGCGTCTGTCTCCCGCCGGATTGCTGCGGTGAAGACGCGTTGATCCAGCCGGGCCTGGAAGCGGGCGCCGATGCGGGCCATGACCCGACCTCGGGCATAGTCCAGCAGGCCCATCATCGCGTAGAGGAACACAACGAGCGCCGAGAGGGCGAGCAGGGTTGCTTCCGAGCGGGAGCTGAGCACTCGATCGTAGATCTGCAGCATGTAGAGCGGGCCTGTCAGCATCAACAGGTTGACAAAAATGGAAAAAACGAAGGCGGCGAGGAGAAGGCTGCCGCTCTGCCGGCGGATCCTGCGCAACTCGCGCCGGCCTGTTTCGATGTCGGATTCGCGCATATTCGCCTTCCAGTCGCTTTCGGACGTTGTTTCTGGACGCTGCCGCGGCTAGTTTCCCTACCGTTTGGGGCCGGTGGGTCGCCTGTCGATCTGGATGGCAAAATATGATGAACCTGTTGATAAAACGTATGTCCTTTCCCGATTCCAATTCCAGGAAACGTAGCGCCTGCGTCACGGCGTTGCTGGTGGTGTGCGGCTTGAGCGCCTGTGGACCCGCGCAGATCCCGTCGGAGATCAACGATCCCAACGAGGTCGCCAACCGGAGGGTCCACGAGTTCAACAAGTCACTGGACCAGGCGCTTGGCGGCGGGCCGGGCGAGGCGTCCGAGGACGGCATTGAGGCGCCGGAAGACGAGTCGCCGGCCAAGGAGGCCAGTCCGCTCCTGATCGCCGTGAGCAATTTCGGCACCAATCTCGACACGCCTCGCAAGATCGTGAACAGCCTGCTGCAGCTGCGCCCCGGCGATGCGGCGCATAACACCATGCGCTTCGGTATCAACTCCACAATCGGGGTTCTCGGGCTGATGGACGTGGCCGGGGCTGGCGGCCTGCCGGAAATCGACACCGATTTTGGTGAAACGCTGCATGTCTGGGGCGTGGGAGAGGGCAGCTATCAGGAGCTTCCGGTCGTTGGCCCATCCACGCAGCGTGACACGGTTGGCAGTGTTGTGGACTTTGCCATCAACCCGCTGTGGTATGTTTTCCCCTGGCCGGAGAACCTTCTGGCGAACGGGTTCACATGGGTCGCGGAAGGGACAGATCGCATTCGCTATGGGGATACGGTAGAATCGATCCTATATGAGTCCGAGGACAGCTACGCACAGTCCCGCCTGATCTACCTTCAGAACCGCCGGTTCGAGTTGAGGCGGGGCGACGTGGCCGAGGAAGACTATATTGACCCTTATGAGGAGCTATTTGGTGATTGATTTATCCCGACGTTCCACCCTTGGCGTTCTTCTTGCGGGCGCTGCCGCCGTGGCCATGCCGGGGGTCGCACTGGCGCTATCGCCCGACAAAGCCGTGCGGCTGGTCGAAGCGCTTATCGCCGATATCAACAAGGTGATTTCTTCCGGCAAATCCGAAGCGGCGATGTACAGGGAATTCGAGAGAATTTTTACCCGTTATGCCGACGTGCCAACCATTGCGCGCTATTCGCTGGGGGCCAATGCCCGCCAGGCGAGCAAATCCCAGCTCAGCGCCTATACCAAGGTCTACACCGGGTATATTTCACGCAAATACGGCAAGCGGTTCCGCGAATTCTTGGGTGGCCGCCTCGAGGTGCAGGACGCCCGGACCGTGAAGAAGAGCATCGAGGTGCGCACGGTCGCGCATCTGCGGGGCGAGGCGCCCTTCAAGGTGGATTTCCTCGTGCGCGACGGGATGAGCAAGTTCTACAACATGACGATCGATGGCGTGAACATGCTGCAACTGGAGCGCACCGAGATCGGTGCGATGCTGGATCGCCGCAAGGGCAATATCGACGCGCTCATCCAGGACCTGAAGACCGCAAGCTGAGCAGTCGTGACGTTACGGGAGGCGCAGCGCCGCTTGTGAGCGGCGCTGCCGTCAATTTCTCGGTCTGGTCAGTTTCGGCGCCCGAAGATTGAACCGACATCGCGCAGGATACGCTCGGCGAGGTTGTCCTTTTTCGGCTGCGGCGCCCGGGTATTGCTCGATTGGGCTGTGCCAGGCGCGCCTTCGCTATGCGGATCGGGTTGCGCGGCATTCTGCGGAATGTCCATCGGAAGCGGATTGATCGGTTTTCCCTCGTGTATCCGCACCATGGCCTCATGCCATATCTCGGTCGGCAAACCACCACCCGTCACGCCGGAGAGCGGTGTGTTGTCATCATATCCCATCCAGACTCCTGTGACGTAATCGGCGGTGAAGCCAATGAACCAGGCATCACGCGCGGCTTGCGTCGTGCCCGTCTTGCCGGCCGCAGGGCGTTCTCCCAGCTTGGCCCGCTGCCCGGTACCGGCCTCGACGACCTGGTTCATCATGTAGACGAGATTGCGCGCCGCCGTGTCCGAGATGACCCTTTCGCCAAAACCGCCGCCCTGGCCCATGAGCGGCTCGGACTCCCCTTCCAGGCGCAGTTCCATCAGGCCGTAGGGCGTGACCGAGCGGCCACCGTTCAGGATGCCCGCATAGGCCCCCGACATCTCCAGCAGCGTCGATTCCGACACGCCAAGCGCCAGCGCCGGGCCGACGGCCAGTTCGTTATCGATGCCGAAATCCGAGGCGATCTTGCGCACGTTCTCGCGCCCGACCGCTTCTGAGACCTTGACGGCGGGGATGTTGAGGCTGTCGGCAAGCGCCTTGGTCAGCGTCACCCGGCCCTTGAACTCGCGGCTGTAATTCTTGGGGCAGTAATTCGGTTGCCCCGGCAGCGAGATGCAATACGGCTCGTCCACGACGGTGGCCAGCGGCGTGTAGCCGAGATCCAGCGCGGCGGCATAGACGAACGGTTTGAAGGAGGAACCAGTCTGGCGCTTGGCCATGGTGGCGCGGTTAAAGGCCCCCGAGACACGCGTCTCACGCCCGCCGACCATGGCACGCACAGCACCGTCGGCCGACATCACCACGATCGCGGCCTGCGCCTCCGATCCGTCGCGGACCTTCTCCTGGAAGATGAACTGCAATGCTTCCTCGGCGGAGCGCTGGATGCCCTGGTCCAGCGTGGTGCGCAGGATCACGTCCTCGGTGGTATCGCGGGTCAGGTAGTTCGGGCCGGTATCCATGACCCAATCGGCGAAATAACCGCCCGCATGGGCCTGTGCCGCCTCGCTGAGAGTGGCCGGGTTTGCCCAGGCATGGTCGCGCTCGGCCTCTGTCAGGTAGCCTTGATCGTACATCAGCTTGATGACCGTATCGGCACGGTCCTGCGAGCGCTTCAGATTGTTCGTCGGCGCGTAGCGCGTGGGCGCCTTGAGCAACCCGGCGAGCATCGCCGCCTGGCCCGGCGCAAGCTGGCTGGCCGGAACGCCGAAATAGCGCTGAGATGCGGCCTCGAAGCCGCGCGCGGAAGCGCCCAGATAGGCGCGGTTGAAATAGATCACAAGGATCTCGTCCTTGGTGTATTTCAACTCCATCGCCATCGAGTAGACGGCTTCCTTGAGCTTGCGCCCGATCGTCGTGCGGCGGCAATCGGCCTCGTACTCTCCTTCGTTCATGCCCGTGGCAGGATCATAGGGAACGCCAAGGCAGAGCAGCTTGGCCGTCTGCTGGGTCAGGGTAGAGCCGCCATGACCGGAGAGTGCCGAGCGCCCTTCGGACAGGTTGATTCGGACCGCCGAGGCAATGCCGCGAGGGCTGATGCCCATATGCCAGTAGAATCGGCGGTCCTCCGTCGCGACGACGGCGTTTTTGGCATGGCGGGAGATCTGGCCGATATCGGTGATCGATTCGAATTGCTCGCCCCGCCAGGCAAAGACCTCGCCGTTGCGATCCAGCAGCGTGACGGAGCCGCGGGTGCGTCCGTCGATCTGCTCGGTGAAAGGCGGCAGTTGTGCATAGAAATACAGCACAGCCCCCGCGAGAATCAGGCCAAGAACAACCGAACTCCGCCAGATAATCGACCAGATCAGCCCCAGAACGAAGCCGATCGCACCACGAATCCAACCGAATACGCCGCGCCGCGGCGTCCGCGTGCTCTTGCGCGCCGTCGTCTTCCGACGGGACCGTTTCACGGACGCCGCCTTCGGCGCACTCTTTTTGGGAGTGCTTTTTTTCACGGGACTTTTGCCGCTTCCACCAGATGGGTAGCGCTTGTCTGCCCGCAGAGTCGGGCGTTTTCCGCCTGTGGAGCTCATTGGCGCCTCTGATCCGTTTCCTGCTCTTGTTTTAAGCCTTGTTATCTTGAATCGCGCCAGATTGGGAGCGCTCAGCGTTGGATCCGGCGTTCAGTATTGGATTAAAAATTGTGCACTCAATTAGAATTGTGCAAAAATTGTGCAATAAGCCCGGATTTTTGCCGGTCTGTCCCCCCCGCTTTTCTTGAATCCCTCCGCGTCCGGAGGCTGTCTTCCTCCATCACCACACAGCCGGGGTCCTCCCCCCGGCCAATCGGAAGGGGAGCAACGTGAAACTCATCATTGCAGCAATCAAGCCGTTCAAGCTCGAGGAGGTGCGCGAAGCGCTCACCGCAATCGGCGTACGCGGAATGATGGTGACCGAGATCAAGGGCTTCGGCTCTCAGTCCGGACACACCGAAATCTATCGTGGCGCAGAATATGCCGTGAACTTCGTACCAAAAATCAAGCTCGAGATCGTCGTGGCCGCCTCTATGGCCGACCAGGTGGTCGACACCATCCAGAAGACCGCCAAGACCGACAAGATCGGCGATGGCAAGATCTTCGTTCTCGACGTCGCACAGGCCGTTCGCGTCCGTACCGGTGAAACCGACAGCGACGCGCTCTGAGCCCAGGTCCAAACAGGGAAATCCACACGATATGAAACTGACCAAGTTCATTCCTGCGATTGCTGCGGCCGCCACGCTGGCCCCCGCTTTCGCTTTCGCGCAGGATGCCGCCTCCGCGGCGCCGGGCGAACAGACCGCTTATATTCTTACCACTGTCCTCTTCCTCGTGGGCGGCTTCCTGGTTTTCTGGATGGCCGCGGGCTTCGCCATGCTCGAAGCCGGCCTGGTGCGTTCCAAGAACGTCACCATGCAGCTGACCAAGAACGTGGCGCTCTTCTCGCTCGCCGCGATCCTGTACTACCTTGTCGGTTTCAACCTGATGTATCCGGGCGATGCCTGGACCATCCCGGGCGTGCTCGGCAGCTTCTCCATCACGTCACTTGAAGCCGTCGGCCTGCCGGCCGAGGAAGCCGCGCTCGACTACGCGTCCGTCGGCTCCGACTTCTTCTTCCAGCTGATGTTCTGTGCCACCACCGCGTCGATTGTCTCCGGTACGCTCGCCGAGCGCATCAAGCTGTGGCCGTTCCTGGTCTTCACGATCATTCTGACCGGCTTCTTCTACCCGATCGAGGCGTCCTGGCAGTGGGGCGGCGGCTTCCTGTCCGAGATGGGCTTCTCCGACTTCGCCGGTTCGACTCTGGTGCACGCCGCTGGTGGTTTCGCAGCGCTGGCTGGCGCCATCATCCTCGGCCCGCGTATCGGCAAGTACAAGGACGGTCGTGTCCACCCGTTCCCGGGTTCCAACCTCGCGCTGGCCACTCTGGGTACGTTCATCCTCTGGCTCGGCTGGTTCGGCTTCAACGGCGGCTCGCAGCTCGCCATGGGCACCGTGTCTGACGTGACCGACGTGTCCCGCATCTTCGCCAACACCAACACGGCGGCTGCCGGTGGCGCCATCGCCGCGCTGATCATGACCCAGGTCATGTATGGCAAGGTCGACCTGACCATGGTCCTCAACGGTGCGCTGGCCGGCCTGGTGTCCATCACCGCCGAGCCGCTGATGCCGTCGCTGACCGAGGCCACCCTGATCGGTGCGGTCGGTGGTGTGATCGTGGTCTTCGCGGTCCCGATGCTCGACAAGATGAAGATCGACGACGTGGTCGGCGCCATCCCGGTGCACCTGATCGCCGGCTTCTGGGGGACGTTCATCGTTGCCTGGTCGAAACCGGAAACGTCCTACATCACCCAGATCATCGGTTTCGCAACCATCGGCGCCTTCATGTTCGTCGTCTCCGCGATCCTGTGGTTCATCCTGAAAGTCACCATGGGTATCCGCGTCGACGCGGAAGCCGAGATCAACGGTCTCGACATCCACGAGCTCGGCATCGAAGCCTATCCTGAGTTCCACAAAGGCTGACCTCCCTTCCTGTCAGCCAGAACTGGCCCCGGATGCATCGCATCCGGGGCCTTTTTGATTCCGTCCAATCGTATGAAGGGCGTTTTCTTTTCCGGAATCGATCCTTCGGATCGTGCCTCCGGCGGAGGTACTTATTGGAAAGATGAAGAGCGCAGGTGCTCCGACTCTTCATCTTTCTCGAAGTACTTCGGGGGGAGCGTTAGCAAGAACGCGGGGGGCAGGCCCCCCTTTGGCAAGGCAGAAAACCATGCCCGAGCGGTGTCGTTCAGCCGTTCTTGCCAGGGACGCGGATCGTATTCCCGGTCGCCATGTCAGTGCCCATATAGGCCTGCCCCTCGTTCTTCCAGGCGTTGAACCCGCCGGCCATGTGCGCAACCGGCGCAAATCCCGCCTGCAGCGCAGCGCGGGCGACTCTCTCGGAGCGGAGGCCCGAGCCACAATGGAAAATGATCCGCTTGCCTTGCTGCGAGGGTAGCCGCTCGGCTTCGAAGAAATGCATCGGCAGCAGCAGTGCGCCGCGAATATGCTCGAAGGCGTATTCCTGGATGGTGCGCACGTCGATGATGGCGACCTTGCCGGCGTGCATTGCGTCGGCAACCTCGTCGGGAGTCCAGGTTTCCAGATCGCCGTACGGTGTGGATTCGATTTGCATGATCATCTCCTGAGCATGGTGAGGGAGGACTATGTCGTGAAGATTGGTCCTGCGTTGCCGGCGGTCAATCGAAAGCTGTGCGGCAAATGTTACTTTAGAGCGTGTCGCGTTTAATCGGCCTCATAGCCTGCGGCTTTGAAGTAGTTGTAGCATTCTTCGTCCGAGAAGAGGTTGCAGACCTGTCCGACGGCGGCCCAGAGTTGGTCATAGGTTCGCGCGGCGGCCTTCCTGATCAGTGTCTTGAGTTTCGAGAAGGCCATCTCGATGGGATTCAGATCTGGGCTGTAGGGTGGCAGGAACAGGAACCATGCACCAATCGCGCGTAGGGACGCCGCTGCGGCCGGGGCTTTGTGGCTCGACAGGTTGTCGAGTATGACAACGTCGCCTTCGCGCAGCGTCGGCCCCAGTTGGGTTTCGATGTAGAGGGCGAACATTTCGGCATTC
>NZ_FNEK01000162.1 GCF_900099935.1 Aliiruegeria lutimaris
CGGTGGCTGGACCTATGGCTACGGCTACGGCTGGGACTTCACCATCGGCTGGGACCACGGCTGGACCTACCTTGACGGCTGGAGCTACCTCTACGGATAGATTTCGTAAGGCTGGAAATTTATCCATGCCAGCCTGAACACTTACCGCGAGAAAACACCCCGATTAATTCGGGGTGTTTTTCTTGGGGGAGGACTGGATAGCTTAGTGCCTGTTGAGATTCAGGTTTCCCATTTGCTATGAGTTCTGATTCAACCTTCCAAAAGGGAGGTCTGACTGTAACCGGTGTTCTGAGACCCCCTTTCACATAACGTTATGATCTAAGAGTCCAAGGAATGCCCCCATTGGGTGGCCCGGTTTGATTGTTAGTGCATGACCGGCCTTTGGTCCATCAGGACAACGCTTTCGGGAGCCGGTGGTCGGTATCCCAGGGCGCTGTGAGGCCGGACTGTATTGTAGTGTTTCCTCCATTCTTCGATCAGGATCGTTGCTTCCTTCAGCGAGTAGAATATCTCCCCGTTGAGCAGCTCGTCGCGGAACTGGGCATTGAAGCTCTCGCAGTACCCATTCTCCCAGGGTGATCCAGGCGTGATGTATGCGGTCTTTGCTCCGACAGCGGAGATCCAGTCTCGGACCTTCTGCGCAATGAAGCGAGCCTTGTTGCGCCATTGATGGAGTGGATGGCGCCCGCTTCCGGAATCGCAATGTGCCACATTGGGTGCTGTACAGAATCACCAATGACGGGACCCACCCATGAACGAGATTACCACAATCGGAGTCGATCTGGCGAAATCCGTTTTCCAGTTGCACGGCGTGAGTTCTGAAGGGAATGTCGTTCTTCGCCGTCAACTCCGGCACAGCCAGATGCTGGAGTTCTTCCAGACTATGCCTGGCTGCCTGGTCGGCATGGAAGCTTGCGCAAGTGCGCATAACTGGGCACGCGCGTTGGCCGAACTGGGGCATGAGGTCCGGCTGATGCAGCCAAGCTACGTGAAGGGCTATGTGAAGAGAGGCAAGACCGACCAAGCCGATGCGGAGGCGATCTGCGAAGCCGTTACGCGCCCGTCGATGCGGTTCGTGCCAACGAAATCGGAGGCGACGCAGGGCCGGTTGGTCATCCACAAGGCGCGCGAGTTCCAGGAGCGCCAGCGGACGCAGATCGTGAATGCGATCCGGGCGCATTTGGGCGAGTTCGGAATTGTCATTCCAAAGGGGATCCACAAAATAGATCGGCTGATTGCGGCCTGCGATGAGGCAAAGCTGCCGGTCCCGGCGCGCAAGGCATTGAACCTGTTGGCCGGCCAGTTGACCGACACGCAGAAGCAGATTGAAGACTTGACTAGCGAGGTGCCCCGCAACGCGGTAACCGACGAGGCCGCGCGGCGCCTGCAAACGATCCCGGGTATCGGCCCAATATCCGCCGATGCGCTGGTCGCCGCGCTGCCCGACATCTCGGACTTCAGGTCTGGCCGCGATCTCTCGGCTTGGATCGGTCTAACACCAAAGCCCCATTCATCGGGTGGCAAGGAACGGCCGGGACGGATCTCGAAGATGGGCAACAGCTACCTTCGTCGCCTGCTATACCTCGGCGCCATGGCGCAGGTCAGCGCACGCCGCCGCGGCAAACCGGGCAACAACTGGCTGTGGGGGATCATTCAGCGCAAGAAACCCAAGCAGGCGGCGATTGCGCTGGCCAATCGTATGAGCCGGACTGTCTATGCGCTCCTTCGGGACGGAACGGAATTCCAGGTGGCCCAGGCCACCTGAACGCAACCTGGGGCAAACCACGATGGAAAGGCAAGTGCATCGTGAGATGATGACGAATGGTGGACATATCGCAGAGGACACCCTGTTCGAACCGGAGCGCATCGACGCGCGTGCCATTGATTGGGACCGAAGCGACCGCGGAATACATCAAGGCGCGCAGCCACCGTGCTGCAACTCAGACGCCGTATACATGGCCGCACCCGACCAGACGCCAAAATCGCATCGAAGCAGACTTGCCCCGCGGGCGCCATCCATACATGGTTCGAGCAACAACGGCGAGCGGGCCATTGTCGGATCGTATGTAGTCCGGCGGCCCGCGCAGGATGAACAGGTCCGTCAGCGCATCGACCACATCGGTCGAGTTGAGCTTCCGATCCACACGGATCATCAGCGCCTCCCTGGTGAACTCATCGATGATGTTGAGTGTTCTATACACCCGCCCGTCATGTGTGCGATCCTGAACGAAATCATAGGACCAGACGTGGTTCGGGCGTTCCGGTCGCAACCGGGGCAAGATCCATCGTTCAGCCACAGCCGTCCTTTCTTTCGTTGCTTCGGCGGAACCTTCAGCCCTTCACGTTTCCAAATGCGCTCGACCCGCTTGTGGTTCACACACCACCCGGCCTGGTTCAGCAGCGCCGTCACCGGGCGATAGCCGTAGCGGCCATACTGTCTCGCCAGTTCGATGATGTCGTCCGTCAGGCGTGCCTCATCAGGACGCCCTTGTGGAACCTTGCGTTGCGTGGATCTGTGCTGCCCCAATGTGCGACAGGCACGGCGCTCCGAGACGCCCAGTTCCTGTCGCACATGGTCGATGCATCTGCGCCGACGCGAAGGGCTCAGAAGTAATGGGATGGTCCGCCCTTCCCAGAGGAGCGCTATGCCAGCCATCCTTCCATGGGAGAGTAATACAGGAGGAATGGACAATGACAGAGATTGCAGTTGTTGGGATCGATCTTGGCAAGAACGTCTTTCACCTCATCGCCATGGACGGCGCGGGCAACATCGTGAAGCGGCGGAAATACACACGACCGCAATTGTTCGCCCTGTTCCGGTCCCTGCCACCGTGCTTGGTTGGGATGGAGG
>NZ_FNEK01000119.1 GCF_900099935.1 Aliiruegeria lutimaris
TGCAGATACTCGTCCCACTCTCGATCAAATGCTGCTGAAAGTGCTTCACGTCATCCGGCGATGCCGCCTCCGGAGATCGCCCGAGCCAGGTTGCAAATCGCTTGCAGGCCCGCAAGTGGCTGGTCTGCGAGGCAGGGCCGAGATTGCGCGCGGACATATCCGCCATCATCCGGGCGCGAAGCGGCGTGGTCGGTGTAGGATGCTGAATGGTCATGCGAAAACCCTCTGTCGATCGAGGCAAGATCACCTCGACCAACAGCACACACCCAGCATCAAAATCCGCGAAACAAATCCCAGTTCAGCGCAACGACAGCCACTCAGAGCCATTATCGCGAAGCGATTTAGTGCTCGCGCAGTTCACTGCCGTTCGCGCTGGCGCGGGAGGTCCGGTCGCCGCCGACCAGGATCGAAAGGTTAGTTTGCCGACTGTGCGGACCTTCGCTGCGAGCGAGAGATTTCGGTCCTCGCCAGTGCAGCATTCCGCAACAAGGGCGGACAGCCGACGTTCGCTACGGACTGGGTGAACAGCCGGTCCCTGGCAGTACGGCGTTTGCGTCTCAAATGGGGATGGCATTCCCGAATGTGATCCGCGTAAGAAGATCCGATTGTACGGCTTCGATGGCACCGCCGTTCGTTTCCACCCAATTGGATTGTCCAACTCTGGCCGTGACGGCGCCGCATCGGAAGGCCCAAGGTGTTTGATGGCAAGTGCACCGCCTGCGGGCGCCAACTTTAGCGCAACCACAACGGACTTTCTTCATCGAGGCCAACTGCGAACCAAGCCTCCAAAGCGACCTGTTGTCAAAGGGCCGCTTCGTCCTATGATAGCAGGGAGAAGCAGGCTTGGGCGTTCGCCTAATCGTAACTACTGGATTTGTGCAGTGAATCCGGTCCAGCCTTCGCGAAACTACACCTCCCGATCGGGCGCGGTTGCGGGCTTTCTTGCGTTGATCGAGACACTTTGGCTCGTTGACGTTGACGCTTCGAAAGGAGCATCGTCGCTAACGGCAAATCCGGCGTCCCCAGAGCAATCCTCGCCGGTATGATACAAGTGTGGATACCACGATCTCGTCCGAGTGTGTCGTAGACTTTCGTCCGACGCTTTACCTGTGGCTATCGAGCTTGCTGAAGCGCGAGCCCTCGCCCGAGACGCTGGCGGGGTATCGTTCAGCCGAAGGGCGCGAGATGCTTGCGCAACTGGCGACCGTGCCCGAACTCTCCGAGTCGATGGCCGGGATGATCGCCCTGAGCGAAAGCTGGAGCGATCCGGACGGGACTTCGCTTGATCTGGCGGTGGCTTTCGCGCGGCTCTTTCTGGGGGCCGACAGGCACGCGCAGGTGCCGGTCTACGAATCCGTCTACACAAGCGAAAACGGCCGGATCTGCCAGGAGGCGACGAGCGAGATCGCGGCCCTGTTGCAGGACCACGGGCTGAACGCCGACGGCTGGTCTGAGCCGGCCGATCATATCGCCGTGGAACTGGAATTCCTCGCCTTGCTGGCCGACCGGGCCAACACTACCGGGGATCCTCACGCAGAACAGGGCCAGCACGCGTTGCTCACCCGGCACCTGTTCCTGTGGGGACCAAAGTTCTGCGACTTGTGTATCGAGCGCGACACCAGCGGCTTCTATGCCGCCGCTGCCCGGGTGCTGAAAAGCGCCTTGGGCCGTGAACAGAGACGCCTGATCCGTCCCAATTGAGGCCTCCGGGATCGAAACGATTCCCGGAGGCGCAAGACGAACGTCCGGAGCTACGCCCCTGCACGGGTTTTGTTCGCTCAAGACGATGATCAGCACCACATCAGACAACCATCCAACGGAGAAATCCCGATGAGTACGCACAGTTTCTTTGCATCCCGCCGCTCGGTCCTGAAAGGACTCACGGCGCTCGGCGCGGGCACCCTCATCGCACCGGCGCTTCTGCGGCCGGCCCATGCGGCGGTCGGCGGCATGATGGCGGATGGCGATGTCATCAATGGTTCGCACTACGGCTTTGGCTATGCCAAGGTCGAAGGCGGCCGCATAGTCGGCATGACGGCGCACGAGAAGGATCATGTGCCGAACAAGATGTTCGAGACCCTGCCCGACTGGGTCTATTCGCCGACACGCATCAAATACCCGATGGTCCGGAAGGGCTTCCTCCAGAACGGCCACGAGAGCGACCGGACGGAGCGCGGCAAGGGCGAATTCGTCCGCGTAAGCTGGGAAGAGGCGCTGGATCTCGTGGCCGCCGAACTCAAACGCGTCAAGGAAACCCACGGCAACGGCAGCATCTATGGCGGCTCCTACGGCTGGAAGACGCCGGGTCTGTTCCACAACTGCTTCAACAACCTCTACCGCACGCTGAACCTGCACGGCGGCTTCGTGAACGACGTTCAAACCTATTCGACCGGCGCAATCCGGGTGATCATGCCCTACGTGAACGGTGGTCCGACAACATCGTCGACCTGGCCCGCCATCATCGAGAACACCGAGTTGCTGGTTTTCTGGGGCGCCAACCCGGCGCTCAACTGCCGTATCGGCTGGAAGGTGCCGGACCACGCAGGGTTGAAATACCTCAACGACTTCAAGGCGACCGGCAAGCAGACCATCGTGGTCGACCCGATCCGCAACGACACCGCCCAGCTTCTGGAGAGCGACTGGATCGCGCCGCGGCAGGGTACGGACGTCGCCATGATGCTCGGCGTCGCCCACACGCTGCTCGAAGAGGATCTGCACGACAAGGCGTTCCTGGCGGACTATTGCGTCGGCTTCGAGGAGTTCTCGGCCTATCTGACCGGCGAGTCGGACGGCACGGCAAAAACGGCGGATTGGGCCTCCGAGATCTGTGGCGTCGATGCCGAGCAGATCAGGGAACTTGCCCGCCTGATGGCCTCCAAGCGCACCATGATCAACATGGGGTGGTCGATCCAGCGTCAGCACCATGGCGAACAAGGGCCATGGATGGCATTCACGCTTGCCTGCATGCTCGGCTACACCGCGCTGCCAGGCGGAGGTGCGGACTTCCAGATCCACTATGCCAACTATGGCACACCAAAGGGCACCGCGCCGATCTTCCCGGGCTTCCCGGCAGGCGAAACCCCCGAGGGTCTGCCGGCACCGATTCCGGTCTCGCGAGTCCCATGGGTCATGGGAAACGCTGGCGCGGAATACGACTACGACGGCACGCGCTACACCGCACCCGATCTGCGCCTTGTCTACTGGGTGGGCGGCAACCCGATGCACCACCACCAGGACCGCAACAAGCATATCGAGTATTGGCAGAAGCCGGAAACGATTATCGTCAACGAGATCAACTGGACCCAGACCGCCCGGTTTGCCGACATCGTACTGCCCGTCTGCACCAACTTCGAAAAGAACGACATGTCGATGGTCAGCGAACAGAACGTCGGCATCGTCGCCATGAAACAGGCGATCGAACCGCTGTTCGAATCCAAGTCGGACTTCGAGATCTTTGCGGAGATTTCGAAACGCCTGGGCTTCGAGCGGGAGTTCACCGAGGGCCGTGACGAGGCTGGCTGGCTTGAGCATATCTATGCCGAAGGTCTCAAGGATGCCGAGAAGAAGGGCGTGGAGATGCCCGACTTCGAGACCTTCTGGAACGAGACTTTCTACCAGGAGTTTCCGGTCACCGAGGCAGCCAAGTACGAGGTCACCCACGCCAGTTTCCGCGAGGATCCGCTGCTCAACCCGATTGCGACTCCGTCGGGCATGTTCGAGATCTATTCGCGGCGGATCGAGGGCTACAACTATGACGATTGCCCGCCGCATCCCGCCTGGATGGAGCCGATCGAACGCCTGGGCGGCGCGATGTCGGACAAGTATCCGCTGCACGTCAACACGCAGCACCCGACATACCGGCTGCACTCGCAACTCGACAACAACACCGCGCTTCACGACGCCTACAAAGTGCAGGGTCGGGAACCGATGTACATCAGCCCGGCGGATGCGGAAGCCCGCGGTATTGCCGATGGCGATATCGTTCGGATCTTCAACGATCGCGGTCAGTGCCTTGCGGGCGCGGTGATCTCGGACACGCTCAGTCCGAACCATATCCGCCTGTCCGAGGGCGGCTGGTACGATCCGGCCGAACCCGGAGTGATCGGTACGCTGTGCAAGCAGGGCGACGTCAACGTGCTGGCACCCGACATCGGGACATCGAGCCTGGCACAGGGCAACTGCGGGCATACGATCTTGGCCGAGGTCGAGAAGTACACCGGCGACGTGCCGTCGGTCACGACCTACGATCCTGTCGTTTGACGGGACCACGCAACGATAGGAACGGACGGGCGCCAGACGGCGCCCGTCTTTCAAGATTCTGGAAAAAGAGGACAAGCGCATCATGGCGGGTAGATTCGGATTTGCATTCGGCGGCGTGCTGCTTGCCGGCATCGTCGCCGGCATCTTGCTCTGGGGCGGGTTCCACACCGCCATGGAGTATTCCAACCGGACCGAATTCTGCATTTCTTGCCATGAGATGCGCGACTTCGTATACGAGGAATACAAGGAAACGGCGCACTACTCCAACGCCTCGGGCGTGCAGACGCAGTGCGCGGACTGCCACGTGCCCGAGGCCTGGGGTCCAAAGATCGTGGACAAGATCAAGGCCACGCGCGAGCTCTATGGCTGGGCCACCGGCAAGATCGACACGGCGGAGAAGTTCGAGGCGCACCGGTTGGTGCTGGCCGAACGTGTCTGGGACTACATGCAGGCGACGGATTCTCGTGAGTGCCGAAGTTGCCACTCCGATCAGGCGATGGATTTTCACGCCCAGGACCCGGAAGCCGCCGAACAGATGCAGGCCGGCTTTGCCAAGGGTGAGACCTGCATCGACTGCCACAAGGGCATCGCCCACAAGATGCCGGATCTGGCGAAACGCGCCCGCGAGCAGGCGGTTGCGTTCATGGAGGGCACCGAGGCGCTAGAATCCGACACGGTTTGGACCAAGCGCACAACCCCGCTCCACACTGCCGCCGCCCCGGATGCCGATAAGCTCGGCACGGTGCTTCCGGGCGTCAAGATGAGCAGGCTCGAAAGGGATGGAGACTTCGTGAAGGTCCGCGTGTCGGGCTGGCAGGCCGGCGAGGTTGCACGCGGCCAGTACGCGATGTTCGGACATCGCATTCTCAACGTGTCGATCTCGGGCAGCGCGGTGGATCAGGTCGAAAAGGGTGAGACCCGTTTCTATAGCGACGGCAACCAAGACTGGGTCGAAACCGCGCTCGAAGGCTGGATCACCGCGGCGGATCTGACCGCGGACCAGGACGCGCTCTGGGCCATTGCCAACGCGACCTACGTCAGTCAGTGCGGCGTCTGCCACTCCGCCGCAGCGCCCAGTTCACGTGGTGCTCTGGCGTGGCAGGCCGATGTGCAGGCCTACCAGCCCCGTACCAGCCTCACCGCCGAAGAAGGCCGGCTGGTCCTGCGCTACCTCCAGCTGCACTCCTCCGACATTGCCGGGCAGACGAACTAACGGTCGTTCGTCGGCCAGCTCATATTCCGGAAATGTCAGATCAACGCGCTCGGCTGCGCCGGAACGCTGTCAAGGGCGACGGAATGGGTGGTGCCACTGACGGAACAAGTGCGTGGGGCTGACGCTGAACGGTATCGCCAGATTCAAAATGCGGCGCAGACCAGGTCCTACCCACCGTCAAAACGCGATACCAGAAAAAGAAAAGCGGATTTCCGCTACAATGCTCACCAAGGGCAGGTCTGGGCCGGTTTCGTCGTTGCGCCATGTCGCTGGACAGCTCCAACTTCGCGGGTGCAGTTCGGGCGTCGGGTTTCAAGAACGCCGCGGTAAGCTCGATCCCCGGCAATCAGTCAGCAGATTTATCGCTAAGTAGATTTCACGACCCAACCTTACGGATCCGGTTTCGCCGCCAGCCAGATCAGAAAGCCGATATAGGCAAAGACGATGAGGTTCAGGACGGTATCGAGCGGTGCCCCCATCATGAGCGGGTCTCCCTGCCAAGTGAGCGGAACAGGCAAATCACGAGTACCGGAACGATGAAGACGAAAGCGATGGCGGATAGGGCGATGATCGAACGGACCACCCCGATATCCCCGACGAAGATCATCGCCAGTCCCAATGCGCCCAACACACCACCCCAGATCGTGCGGAGGCGCGGAGAGGGGTTTTCGTCCCCTCCTGCGCCAATCATCGCCAGCGTGAAGCCAGCACTGACGACACTTGTTACGACGAACAGGAACGCGGCGACCACGGTGGCGGTGCGGGTCACCATGTCGAGTGGAAACTTCTCCAGCAGCGCGAAGGTCGTCGCATCGAGATTTTGCTGGTTGATCGCCGACAGGGCGGCCTCCTGGCGCAGGGCATCGAAGAAGCCCAGCCCACCGAACCCGCCGAACCAGAGGATCGAAAAGAGGGTCGGCACGACGATGACACCGGCGAGGAACTCACGGATCGTGCGCCCGCGCGAGATGCGGGCGACGAAGATCCCCACGAAAGGCGACCATGCCAGCCACCAGATCATGTAGTTCAGCGTCCAGTCCTGGAACCAGTTCACGATCTCGGGGCCGAAAAACTCCACGGTCGAGAAGCCGGCGGGTAGGACATGAAACAGATAGCGCCCGAAACCCGAGACGATGCCATTCATGATGTAGGAGGTCGGCCCGAGGATCACGAGATAGGCCAGGAGTCCGATCGCAATCAGCATGGCGGCGTTGGAGAGCTTGGCCATGCCGTCTCCGAGATCCCGGCGCAGCGGAATGGTGAAAGCAATGCACATGGCGACAAAGATCGGCAGCGTTAGAGTCGCAGGTTCCTCCACCCCAAGCAGGCCGGCGAGCCCGGCCTGAATCTGGAATACCCCCATCGCCAACGATCCGGCAAGGCCGACGGCGATGGCGACAATGGAGAGCAGGTCGAACAGCCACGCCATCCCGCGCACCCAGGGTGCGGTTCCCAGTGCATCCAGAAGCGGCGCACTCAACAGGAGATTTCCGCCCCGGCGGAAGGCAAAAAAGGCAATGATCAGTGCGACGACGCCGTAGATGGCCCAGGCGTGGAATCCCCAGTTGAGATAGGTCACGAAGAGCGCCTCTCCGGCTGCCTTCGAGTCGGGCGAGAACTGGCGCAGCGTTTCAAAATGAGTCAGCGGCTCGGCAGCGCCATAGAACAAGAGCCCTACGCCCATCCCTGCGGCGAACAGCATCGCGATCCAGGCCGGGGTTGAGAACTCCGGCTCGGCATCATCCGGGCCCAGGCGGATATGCCCAAAGCGTGAAAGAGAAAGAAAGATGGCCACGAACAGAAGGCCACTCGCTTCCAGCATGATGAACCACCCGCGACTGTCGAACTGCACGGAAACGGCTTTCGAGGCCAGTTCCCCTAGCCCGGTCGGGTCGAGGAGCCCCCAAAGGGCAATCGAGGCGCTGATAGCCAGGGCGATGACAAGAAGGCTGCCGGGCCCTTTCCCATTCGGCTGTGACACTTGTAGCTCCCCATTCTCCCGGCCGATGTCGCAAACACAGTAGGCCGCTCGTGCTCAGACGAGCAACCCGCAGCCGCAGCGTGTCTACACTATGAGTTCGCCGGAACTGACGATCAATCTGCCGGCATAGGCTGGCGACAAGGAAGACGTTCCTGGTGAGTGATGTCTTGTTTCTCCGGGCTCGTTCCGGCCGTTCGTCGCCGCACGGACGAATGACCGGAAGGGTGAAGGATTTCTGATGCGGGGCGCGGCGTGAGTTTTGGCTTTGCGCGACCTCGGCCCGCGTTGGAAATCCTCCCAGGGTGGAAGCCGCGAGGGTCTTGTTGCTGTCTATGGAGAAAGCGCGCAGTCGGTACTTCGGGCGGCTGACTTCGAACCACGCAATGGTCTGAGGTTGAGGCGCCTGCACCGCGTTTCTACGTTCTTGGTCTTCCATTCAGACTGACGATCTTTGCGTTGATACAGTGGTTGCATGCTGATCTGTGTGTAAGGCGCACCGATTTCGATCCGGGTCGCAGGCTCGGACCAGAGTGGAATTTTCGAAGGGAATGGACATTTGGTCATGCGGCCTGCTCCCAAGGTGGTGCACGGGATAACGGGATTCGCCCACGCCGGAAGATCTCGACGATCCGCATCGGTCCGCCGCAGCAAGGGCACGGCTCGCGCAAGGTGAGCGGGGCGGTCTCTGTACTGTCCTGCGGTTCCGGCTCGGGCGGTTTGGCGTCGAGGAGGTTGCGGATTCTGGCGATGTTGGCCTTTCTGCTGGCGTTGGCCAACAGCCCGTAGTGGCGGATGCGGTGAAAGCCGTCGGGAAGGACATGGAGCAGGAAACGGCGGATGAACTCGCCAGTCTGCAGCCGCATGACCCGCTGCCGGTCGCCTGATTTGATCCGATAGTCCTTCCAGCGGAAGGCAACAGTGTCGGCGTCGGCGCTGATCAGGCGGGAATTGGAGATAGCGACGCGGTGGGTATAGCGGCTCAGATAGGCCAGCACGGCCTCCGGGCCACCGAAGGGTGGCTTGGCATAGACCACCCATTCGGCCTTGCGGAACGGCGCCAGCCAGGTGGCGAAGGCTTCACCGTCGGACAATCCCTCCATGTCGCCGTGGAAGTCGAGCTTGCCGGCCTGATGAAGCGCCGTCAGCGCTTCCAGAAAGAGCCGTCGGAACAGGCGCGACAGCACCTTCACAGGAAAGAAGAACCCAGGGCGGCAGGCAATCCATCGGGAGCCATCCGGCGACAGCCCGCCGCCGGGCACGATCATGTGGATGTGGGGATGGTGGGTCAGTGCGGAGCCCCAGGTGTGGAGCACGCTGGTGATGCCGACGCGGGCGCCGAGATGCCGGGGATCGGCGGCGATGGTTGTCACGGTCTCCGCCGAGGCGCGGAACAGCAGGCCGTAGACCGCCCGCTTGTTCCAGCACGCGATGCGGGCGATCTCGGCCGGCAGGGTGAAGACCACGTGGAAATATTCGACGGGCAACAGATCCTCCGCTCGCGCCGCCATCCAGTCGCGCGCCGCGGGGCCCTGGCACTTCGGGCAATGCCGGTTCTTGCATGAGTTGTACGCGACATGTTGGTGGCCGCACTTGCTACACGCGGCGACGTGCCCGCCGAGCGCCTCGGTTCGGCAGGCTTCTATTGCCGACATCACCTTGAGCTGGGTCAGGCTGACATGC
>NZ_FNEK01000049.1 GCF_900099935.1 Aliiruegeria lutimaris
CCTCGATTGGGGCCTGTGAGCCAAGTCACCCGACCATCGAAACGTTTGATCTCGTCCAGACTGCCATCGGTCGAACCGTCATCGATTACGATAACTTCGCAGCAATGGGTCTGTTTCAAGGCGCTTTCAATCGTGGCGCCGACATAGGATTGTTTATTGTAGCAAGGGACGATGATTGAGACACTGTTTTGCATTTCTTTGCTCGATTTTGGTATCTTTCAGTCGACCCATCCGGGGTTGCGGAGAAACTCGCTTGAGTAAAGCGGGCCGTACCTCGCCGTCCGGAATTCGTTTATCACTGGCCTCATGGCCGGTTGCGCGGCGGCTAAGGTTGCTCCGGAAAACTCCCCATCATAACAGCAACCGACGTCCCAAAAGAGACAGACCACAGAGTGGGCTCGTGGTTAGGAACTGATCTCAGAATTTGGTGAGGTCCAATTACGGCACTCCGTGTTGCCAACGCGCTGCTTACTCTCCCCAATTCGGTCCGCTTTCCCAAACTAATCGTCGACAATCCCCGCGAGAACCTCAGCGGTCGAATCTGAGGAGCCATCATCGATGGCAATGTTTCGTATTTAGCCACCGTGTGCAGGATTGAGGTAATGAATGGCTCGGACGATATACTGTGTTGCACTATGACAAGGTATGATCACACATGCAGGCGCGGCTTTCTGCTTACGGCACTTCAAGCCTTCTGACCTCGTCCGCCTATCCGGGTTCGGAATTCGGCACTACGGGCGGGTGCGGCTGGGAGTTCGACGAACCATCATTGCTTGCTCTGAGCCCCATGATTGCACGCAGTCGTTCAGCTACAATTATTTGGCTGAAATACTTCTGTGCGCGCACTCGGCCAACAAGCCCCATTGACTCGGCTTCGTCCGGTGTGCTGAGCAAGCGAGAAATTGCGGCTGTCATTCCGACCTCGTCATGCTCGTCGACTAGCAATCCAGTCTTCCCCTCTAGCACCGCCTCTGGAATGCCGCTATGCCGTGTGCTCACCACAGGGATACCGGAAGCCATCGCCTCGAGAATTGCAACAGGCAACCCCTCGGTGTCGCCATCCTTTGCAACCACTGAATGCTGAATGAAAAGAGATGCGCATTCCAGCAGCGCGCGCACCTTATCATGTGGCTGGGCTCCGTGTAACGTCACCATGGATTCCCAACACTCAGACGCGACTAGGTCTCGCGCCTCATCGAGGAGCGGACCTTCTCCGACCATGTGCAGATGAGCGTTAGGATGGTTGCGCGCGGCTTCGACAAATGCGCTTATCGTAAGGAGCGGCGCCTTTTTTTCAACCAGCCTGCCTACCGCCACCACCTGCCCAGCCTTCCGACGCGTGAGAGGGAAAACTTCCGGCGCAATGCCGCAAGGCGATACGTGAAGCTTGTTTCGTGGGCAGCCCAGTGCCGCCAAACGATCGGCTATGTAGCGTGAAGGAGCGATTATGCCGTCAGCGCTGGCGAAAACTCGACGGTAGTGCCTTCGCCAGGTGCGATGTCGCGGTAGTACTGTAGCATCATAACCGTGGAAATGAACGAAGAGCCGTACACCTGCGCGAGCCGAAAAGAGCTCCGATCGGCAGCCCGAAGGCCCGAACTCCGCGAGACAATGTGTTACACCGTTCCGCTGCAAAAAGGCCCGTGCACGCCGTTCGTTGGCTCCACCTATACGTTGGTCAAACGTCACGCGCCAACGGTAGCGCAAAGCGTTCCAAATTCGCTCTACTGATGTCAAGGGAGTTGGATATGAGTCTAGGTCGCTCAAAACAGGGAGTTGGAATCTTTCGGCCCCGCTCCCATCTTCACATAGTAGAACAGTACATTTTGGCATTATAGTTTCAACGTGAGCGTGAATAAAGGTTTCCGAAGGCTGATTGAAAGAAGGAGCCATAATTGCGAGCATTGGCGGGGCTTTCATCGGAAAATAACCACGGCTAGTTCTTGCCATGCTTTCTTATACAACCAGAGCTTCCGACAAAACCACATTGCAAGATCGATTCGAACGGATCCCTCTCGGTCATTTGCGCAGGTACTCAGGCTAGAGGACGCCATGATCTTCAAATGCCTGTTCTAGAAGGCGTGATTGAGTGAATGGATGATACTGGTTGGCAAATTCCCGACAGGCTAGCTGGAGAGCCAAATGCTCAGTAGGACTCATCGCGCATGCGCGTTCAATAACTGTAGCTAGGCCATCAGGGATACTGGGATCGTAAAGCAAAGCATGATTTTCTGGCGGCACAGCCTCCTTCAATCCACCACGGTCTACACCGACAATTGGCTTTCCCATTGTCATTGCAAGCGCCGCAAACCCTGATGTAAGCACTCGTTGATAATTGAGTACCGCAAAATCGGTGTCGGCAAAAATGGAAGAGACGTCCTCGTCTTTGACGATTCCGTACCGCAGGTCAACAGTGCGATTGTTCGGAATATGAGCTTCAAGGTCGGGGCTCCTACCCTTCAGGTATTCACCAGCAACAACGAGTTTGTCAAATGTGGCATCGATCTTCGCGTGCCCAAGAGCATCGAGGAACTGCTCAATTCCTTTAAAGGGACGGATCGTCCCAAAAGAAAGAAACCTTCGGCGATCAGGTGGGGGCTCGCTGACTGGTGCGTCGCCGTATGCGCCGATATAGCTTGGGTGCGGGATCACTACGATACGTTCAGGCGTAATTTTCATAACATTTGTAGCGTACTGTGCTCCAGCCGAACTGAAAGTGTGAACAACATGAGCCGAATTAGCCAAAAATGAACGAATTTCGCGAATGCTTTTAGAATGAAAATCCTCATAATGGCTCTCTGCATCGTGAAGGGTCCACGCCAGATGACCGCCGCTTGAAATATAGTCGTCAAGCATCTCAATGAACTCAGCGCTCGCTTCTCCCTCCGTTCGCTTTGGTTCGAAGCGGGCACGACGCCAAAACTGATCTTCGAACTGTATGTGCAGTGCGTCAACGTGCCCGAGATTCGCGAGTCGGATCCCTCGCCTTAAACTAGGAAGCGCAACTACTTCCGCCCGCATGTTCGAATATAGCAGCGGCAGGAATGGGTTCTTGAGCGGATACGGAAAGACACCAATTCGCTTGCGTTGTCGCGGTAGTATCGCAGGCCAAAAACGAGCGCGAAGCGCCTTCGCACAAGCCATGTGCTCGCGGGCGATATCCACTGCGGGGCGCATTTTTTCCATCGATGTGTTCCGGGTCATTATATCAAATGGCGATCCGAAAACCCCGGATCACGTGCTAACAGTGTTATGGGGGCGGGCTTTAACGATTTTTCGAAAGATATCGCATCGATCCATTAGATCGTCCCAATGCCCGACATCGGCAACCGATCCGTTTTCCATGACTACTATTCTGTCGCACCGCTTCACCGTATCCAGTCGATGGGCAATTACCAAAACGGTCTTGTTACCTGGGAGCGCGTCGATTGAGGCCATAACTTCGCTTTCCGTGACATTGTCAAGCGCGCTTGTGGCCTCGTCGAAAACGATCAAGTCCGCATCCCGATAAAGTGCGCGGGCGATTCCAATGCGCTGTCGTTGGCCACCGGAAAGCCGAACACCACGTTCGCCAACGATAGTTTGGTAAGCCAAGGGCAAATTTGTACGTACAAATGTGTCGAGTTGCGCATCTCTCGCCGCTACTTTGACTCGGAATAAATCAATCTGACTCGGCAAAAGGCCCAAGGCGATGTTTTCTGCAATCGTTGTATCGGTCAAGAACACATCTTGTGGGACGTAACCAACGCTTTGCTGCCACTTGCGTACACATTCATCTGTGACTACGGTTCCGTCAACTTTTAGTGAGCCACTGCCCGGTCGGAGTAGCCCAAGGATAACGTCCGCCAACGTCGTTTTCCCCGCACCTGTACTTCCAACCACACCGATCCTTTCACCGGCCGCAATCGTTAGATTTACGTCCTTGAGTCCGGCTACTTCCGCATCAGGGTAACCGTATGATACTGCGTCGACATGTAGATTTTTTTGCAGAGCAATCCTATGGGGGGCCTGATCCGCCAAATGTCCCTCCGGTACACTTTGCATCAAATCGGCGTAGACTGAATTGACAGCGGCTTCACCATATTTAATTGTGTTCAATCCTCGATAGGCCCTATATAGCTCGGGCATCATCCTCTGCCCGGCAAAAGCAAAGACGCCCAACAAAGGGAGTGTTCGGGCGACTGCATCACCGGAGGCCAGGCTCTCCGGTGATGTCAGAGCTATGCTTAGGGCTAACATACCACCAAAAATAGATGTCTGCACAACAAATTGGGGTATTTCAAGCCATAATTTGGATTTTGTCGCCGACTTTTTTGTGTGAAGAGAGGCTTCGGAAAATCGGGAGACATAACTATGCTCGCGACCAAGTAGCTTAATTTCTTTGATCCCCCCAAACACTTCACTGGCGACGTGAAAACGTTTAGCGTTTTCTTCGACAAATGACTTTCCCAGTCGACTCATTTTACGACGGCTGAGATAAAACGTGACACTGTAGAGGGTGCCAAGAATCAGAAACGACGCCAGTGCGACTGTCGGATCGATCCAAAACAACAGTAAAACAATTGCGAAAACTGTGCATGATGAAGCAATCAATTCAGATGCGGGTTGAAAGAATTGGTCAACCACCTGTTGGGCCTCGGCCAGAATCCGAGTACTCAAAGATCCACTGTGGTGTTGCAAAAAGAACTCGTATGGTTGATGCATGTAGGTCGCCAGTAGGCGGCAGCTGATAACGTGTGCACGCATCGTCGTGAAGCGCACCAATGCCCATGTACGCAATGCCTGTAACAAATTGGAGATCAAGATAACGGCGATTGAGCCCACCGCTAGAGCGACTAAGAAGTTATAGTCTGACGAAAATCCACCAACGGTAAACAGCCAAGAAAGAGCAGGCGTGCTATGAATTAAATCAGGTGCCGCGAGCACGCTAAGGAACGGCGCAACTGAGCCGACCATTAATGCGGCGAAGAGGGCGGAAAGAATCACAATTGAAAGAACAACACCAGCGACTCGTCTTTCATGGTCGCTCAACAAACGCCAAGCTTTTATCCAGACAGTGGGCTCTTTCATGATTTTCTCCGGATTGAGCGCGTGCAAAACTTAGCTAGCTACGACTAGCGAAATTGTGAATATGGGTGGGTTCTCTGGAGCGTCGACATCTTCGCATAATTGACACGACCATCCAGCAGTTCAATTTCACCCAATTGGTCACTAAGTTACTGCCTGAGCAGAAGGTCTCTCAAGGCAAGAGCTACATCTGGGTGGTATTGCTTTAGGTACCACCAAAAACGATACTTTAATTTCCACTCTGGCAAAGGCAATTGTTGATATATGTCTACGTTCGTTTTTCCATGCTTATAACTGCCGGTCATGAAGAGTTTTAGAATTCTGCTTTCCAGAAGTGCGTCTTGGTAAAAGGATACTTGCTCTTTATGGCAGAAATAGGCCTTGTTGAATCCAATGGCAAACATCACTGAATCTCCTTTAATGAAGGAATCTGTTCTGAAAATGGCGGCGGCTACATCCGGCCACTCTGGCCTGAATGCATCGTCAACGCAAATAACTCCAGGATCAGATTGCACTGCCAACGCAAGATTAATGTCATGAGAAACTGTTTCGAAGTTATGTCCTCCATCAACATGAAAGAACCTGGACTTCCCTACTTTTGAAACAATGTCCGCCGGCAACACGTCCGTAGAGGGCCTTTGATCAATTGTAATGGAGCTTGTATCAATGCCTGCTTCTTCAATGTTCTTTAGGAAACGTTCTTTGTTTCCAGTTCCTGAAGAGTCAATATTGTAGTGTTGATCTTCAAAAATATCGATTACATAGCTATTCTTACTATTGTTCGAAAGCGCCAGCGGAATGAAGGATTTTCCATGATGTGTTCCAATTTCAACAACTGAGCCCTCAATGCCGTTGGTCATTTGGGTGTCTAGAATTGCACCAAAAATCTCCGCATCACATCGCGAGAACCAACCTTTTACACGATTTCTTCCACTTTTAATGTATTTATGTAGATCTGGTTTCATGTCACAAATTCCAATAGATGCAAGTTCGTTAAGAGTCATCCCGTGGAGCAAACGCTTAGACTTCCAGTCGGATTTGCTTCAGCGGAAGGAATCATTTCTTTTTTACCTCCACGAATAGGACACTGGGCCGGATCGAAGGTCCATATTCGGGAGAGTGTGAATTTGCAATTTGACGCCGGAGTGCATTGCGTCTTCTATCACCGCTACCACATCGTCCGGTCTAGGAAATAAGGTTACAAGGTGCTGATCGGCTCGCTGCGCCTGCGGATTCGCGTTACCTGGGGTGTCGGATTTGAGATCGGGGCTACTTTATCAAGAGCTAAGTGCGCCATTACAGAAGACATCGCTCTTCAGTACCTCGAAAAGCCCATTGCTGATCCGGCCGTCGCCAGCCGGTAATCGTTCAATTGGCGGGATGGTATGGAAACTCTAATGATTACGGCTTTGATCACTCACGCTCTGTACGTTGTCAAAGTTTAATCTGCAAACGCCCGATAACGCAAAGTGTGATTACCAAAATGAAAACGTCTCGGCGTCACCTTGCCCAGTTCACGAGACGCAGCCCGCTGACGCGGATAAACTCGCTTTCATTGTTCGTGACGAGGCACAAGCCTTTGGAGCGCGCATGACCCGCAATCATGACATCGAAGGGTCCAATCGGATTTCCAGCCGCAGCAAGCTCGGCGCGGATGTGCCCGGCATGTTCAGCCGCTCTGAGGTCGAAGTCCAGGACATCGATGCGCCCAAGCAGACCCTCGATGACGTCAAGATTGCGGCGAACGGCTTGTGACTTGTGCGCACCATAGAGAAGTTCCATGGCCGTGACGCTTGATGCGCAGATCTCGCCGTCATGCGCCTCGAACTGCTGCCGAACCATCTCAGGCTTGTTCTTAATGGTGTATATTAGAATATTTGTATCCAACATGTACCGCAGCATCAGATCGCTGCGCGCTCTTGGTCTGCCGGCTGCTCACGATCCATCATGAAATCGCCGCTCACACCCTCACCATCGAACCATTCCGCCCAGCTTTGATCAGAGGGCGTGATGACCCAGCTTCGGCCGCGGCGCTGAATATCCACACTCGTGACGCCGTCAGGCAAGCGGACAGACTTCGGGAAACGGACGGCTTGCGTCTTATTTGTCATAAACACCGATCCACGTTCCATGTCACATTTTCCACTTCTGATTCCGCGCCACGCAGGTGCTTGTACATACATGTAGTATATACTTTCGCTGACGTCAACCTGTCGCGCCCTGCCAGGCGCCGTTTCCGTCAATTGGCCCTTTGGGGTCCAAACGCCCGATAACGCAAACTACCGCTCCCCAGTCCGGACCGGCGTGCCGTCCTCGCCGTCCTCCGCCTGAAGCGCCGCGATCTCCGCCTTCAGCGCCTCGAATTCCGCCAGCTTCCGTGCCAGGAAGCGCCGCGTGATTACTGCCTTCTCCGCGATCCCCTTCGGCGTCAGGATGTAGGCGTAGCGCCGCTTGTCCTCGGCGGCGGTGAAGTTACCCAGCTTCACCCAACCCTTCTCGACCAGCGCGTTCAGCACGTAGTGCATGCCTCCAACCGAAACCCCGACGGCGTCTGCCAATTCCCTTTGCGACATCTCTGGGTTGTCATGGAGCAGCCGAAGAACGCGGAAATGGGTGTCTTCCTGCAACTTGCTACGCTTTCCGGGCATCGCAGATCTCAGAAATCTCGCAGGCTACCGCACAAGGCCTGCCCACGGGGCGCCTTGGGTTTGGAACGCAATCTTTGGGACATATCCAGCATCGTTCAGTTTCGAGCGGTAGCATGGTGCTGCACGCGCATGCAAGCCGGAAACCACCCGCCAACCGAGGCGTTTTCGACAGTTTTGGCAACACGCTCTCGTCCACAGATGCTACCAACGACGACATTGAAAGGTTCAGGATTGAGGCGACGTCACGCTGTTATGGCCAGGTCGGCTCATTCGCCATTCCAGCTTGCCTTCGTTCGAAATTGAGCGATAAAACATCCTTGGAATGGAAGAGGTGCAGGATGACAACCCATCGTCCGAGTTTGAGCTGGTTCCTCGCACAGCTAAAGCCGAATTGCGCCGCGATTGCCGACAGGAACCTGCAACGGCAGGGCTTCCAGACGTTCCTGCCATTGACTGAAGAGACCCGCCCGCGAAACGGCAGGTTCGCCACCACCACGCGGCCGCTTTTCCCGGGCTATATTTTCGTCGCCTTCGATCCCGCGCTCGGTCCCTGGCGCAAGGTGAATGCGACCCAAGGCGTCACGAGGCTGGTCAGCTTCGGCAAGGCGCCGGCACCCGTGCCACACGACCTTGTCTTGCACTTGAAGCAACGCTGCGACACCGACGGCCGGCTTTTGCCCCCCAAACTCCCAAAGCCCGGAGATCAGGTCACGCTTGCCACCGGCCCCTTCGCCAACTTCGTGGCGCAGGTCGAGAAACTCGCGCCCGACCAGCGTGTCTGGGTTCTGATGGATATCATGGGGGGGCAGACGCGCGTGGCTGTCAGCGCGGAGCAGCTGAGGGCTTCGTGACCGGCTTCTGGCCAAGTGGGGGCACGGGTTTCCCATAACCCTTTGCGTTCGAACGAAACGCCGGGACGCGTGGGCGGCTCGCAACTCGTTAGTGTCCGAGGACGTGGTGTAATTTCATCGGCGGTGCCGGTGTAATCCTGGGTGGCCATCGAGGTGTATGGTCGAGGTGGAGTTTCGACGCTTCAACCACGAACCACACGGAGACCCCGATGACCAAGACCAACATGGACCTTTCTGAGCTTCTGGCAAAGCAAGACGGAGGCGACTTCCTGCGCTCTGTTGCCGAGGCCGTTCTGCAGCTGATCATGGAGGCCGATGTCGAGGGGCTGATCGGTGCGGGCAAGCACGAGCGGGCCGATCAACGGACGACGTGGCGAAACGGGTATCGAGAGCGCGCTCTCGATACCCGTTTGGGCACGCTCAATCTCAAGGTTTCGAAGTTGCGGCAGGGCAGCTACTTCCCCGGCTTTCTGGAACCACGCAAGACCTCGGAGAAGGCTCTGGTGGCCGTGATCCAGGAAGCGTGGATCGGCGGTGTCTCGACCCGCCGCGTCGATGAGTTGGCGCAGGCGATGGGGCTGTCGGGCATCTCGAAGAGCACCGTGTCCAAGCTGTGCAAAGACATTGATGAACGCGTGAACGAGTTCCTGAAGCCGTTTGCCCTTCAACTTGCGACACGTCGTCGTCTTGGGAACCTCGTGAACCGCAGCAATGCGTCCCGAACCGATATCGATCGGGAAGAATGTGAATACCGAAAAGGTCACCGTAGAGCTGTTTCACATCAATTTAGGGCGTGTTCGCTCTCTCGACATCTCAGGCCGTCGGCCAGGACGAACCGGTCGGCTCCGATGTCCATACGCCCGCGAGCAGGTGCATCTGCATTCGAGCAATCAACTATCCAGGCGCATCTTTAGAAAGCGCAGGAAAATCAATGGTTCATCGGCAAAGACAAGCTCCATCGACGGGCTTGATCCACCCGACGCCTCCGCGTTGAATGCCGCTTTCACCTCATCAACATCGGGTACTTGCCGCAGGGTCTGTTCGACAGCGTCAAAATCAACAACCCTTGTCAGGCGGGGATCTCGTCGCATCTGCTGTAGTTCTCCGAGGTAGTCGTCCCTTTGTTCGGCCAGGCGCAACAGGTTACATGGAAATGGCGTCTGTTTCTGGCGCAGGGTGCGGACGCTTTCCGGAACCAGGTCCCTGATCGCCTCTCGAAAGATGGCCCGCCCAAGACCGTCTTTCCTTAAAAACCCCGCAGGCAACCGAATGGCGTACTCCAAAAGATGCCGGTCAAGCATCGGGAATGTATATTGGATGCCCCGCGCGGCCCCTTGCATCGCCCAATTTTCAAGGCGGTAGGCGACGAACCCGTCATTGAACCGATTTAATCGGTTCTTACGGGTGTTTGCTCCCGGGCGCGTCGCGCGCTTTGTGGTTTTTCGGAACGCGGGTTGGAGCATTTTGATGAGTTTTTCATCGACCGTTTCTGGCACATCTTTCTTCCCGGCAACCCGTCTCAGGGTGTTCCACAGCCTGGGCGGCACAAGCGTTTCTGCGACCTCGTTTGCCAGGATGCTTGTCTTTCTGGCGCCCGTTCGCTCGGACCTGGCGTGGATCTCCTGCAAAAGCTGTCGCCACCGGCCGCGCAGGAAAAGCTCTCCATAGGCTCCCTGACCGGCAAATGACACGACCTCGTCACCGCCCCAACCGGAGAGAATGACGTCGACGGTGTCGCGTTCGGCTGCATCCAGGATCCTTTCCTCCGCGCCGAAATACACCGCCATGCGATCCCGTAACGCACCGATGTGATCCGCAAAATCTTCGGGAGGCGCGATCTTCGTGTTGTAGATGTTGGGCTCACCCTGAACAGTGGCGTCGCTGTAGGGTCTCTCATCGAGAAGATGAACATCGGGTCGCGTTCGCGAGACGAAAGAATAAGTGTGGAGCGGCCTTCCATCCTGTTGCAAGGCGCGGGCTGCCAATACCGAAATGGCCGTAGAATCCAACCCGCCGCTCAGATGCGCTCCGATTACCTCCCGTTTCGGGAGCCGACGAAGCACGGCTTCAGACAAATACCTCTTCAAGGTTTGGGCACATTCTTCGAATGACGCGCTTTCGGGAATGGGGTCTTTACATTTCAGCTCCCAGTATCTGCGCATTGTCACGTCTCCGGACGCGGTCACATGCATGGCGTGCGCGGCCGGCAGACGCTTGAGGCCCTTCACCAGCGTGCCTTCGACGTCGGACGCATCGTAGACGAAATTCGCCACGGCCGTGCCGAGGTCGAATTCCTCCGAGATCAATCGACTGTGCAGAATGAGGGTTGAATGTGACGCCCATAAAAGGAATTTTCCGGCTTCGTGAACGTAAAACAAGGGGCGTACGCCGACGTGATCACGGATCAGTGACAAGCGCTGGGATTTCTCATTCCAAATCGCGTAGGCAAAGTCCCCGTCGATCGGCCTTGCGGCGTCATCCCCGTAGCGTGCATGAAGACGGCACAAGAGACGCTCGCGTTCCTCCGGTGAAAGATCTTTCGGGCTGTCTGCCCCGGGCGCAGTGTAAAGCCGTGCATCCGCAACACAGTGGAGGCCCGCCTCTTGGGTCAGCTCGCGACGTAGACTGCGGCGCCCGAGCGTCAGACGTCCCATCCCGAGCGGGCCCTGGCAGTGAAGATCGAGCGACCGCTCAATATCTGGCGCGACAGGCAGACCATCGGCCATGCGGTTCAATACGCCGTCATCGACCGGTCTGCCATCTAAGTGTAAAATTCCGAAAATCAAATCCATGACGATCTAGATGTATTCTTCCACGATAGAGGCGAAAGGCGTGTCTGCAATCGGATGGTCAGGCACGGCCTGAAAATGAAAACACCCCCATCCTGCATTGGCCTCCAATAAAACCGGTCCCCCATCGCCAAAGGCTATATCCCATCCTAAAAAGATGAAGTGTGGCAGTTCGCTGTGGCCTTTCCGAACATAGTCCAACGCCTCTTGCCAATTCGGGAGCTGACTTCCCTCAAGCTGGCGGCTGGCGCAGGTTTCCGAGGCCTCATAGACGGGGCCAATCTGTCCGGAATGCAGTTCGATCATTGCAATGTGTCCGCCTTGTGTGATGTCTGATCCCTCGCGCGGCCAAACGGCCATTGCATCAATGATGTCCACGTCTCCATTCCGGCGCCGGCCGGTCACGATCCGCGCACATAGCGGAGACGGACCAATTATCGGCGCATGGCTCGGCCAGGCTTTGATCACCTCCTGTACCAGAGTTTCACTGTGTTGTCGGGCATGTTCCGCAATATGCTCAGCCATCGCGTCGGGTGTCAAAACCAGCGCTCCGCGCCGATAGCCTCCGTCTTTCCAGCGCCACCGCTCTGCGCCGATCCCCTGAGATCCGCAGGATGGTTTTAGCCAGAGGTTCGCTCGGGGCAGGCTGTTCTCTCCCACGGGATCTCCCTTTTTCCAAACGCCGAAACTCCGAGGCGAAGGGAGGTCAAGTCCGTCACAGAATTCGGAAAAGAATTGCTTGTTGGCCACCGGGCCGAGTTCGCCATCCCCGCCTACGACCGCGTTCAACCCGGCCAGGGCGGGTCCGTTCTCATGCCAATAAAGGTAATCGTCCAGGCGGGCTCGCCGCTCCGACCGCCAAAGCTGATGCAGGAAATATTCCAGCGGCGGCACATTGTACCGTATCGCGAGCCACCAGGCGTCGATGATCCTCACAGGGGATGCCCGCTCCCTTAGTCCGACAGAGGCAGCCGTGCTGGCGGCCCCCATCGGCCATAGGACACTCATCGCCAACATTGCAACCATCCGTCGCCAAAACGGGCGCCCGGAAAACAGGTTCCGTCGCGCCATGACACGCAGGCGATGCATGGCAGGGCGGCCGCGCGGGATCCGGCAGGGGTGAAATGGGAACCCCGATTGGCTGAACTGGGCCCACCGTGCCTGGAGCCGGCTTCCTGTCATCTGAATGCCGCAAGCGGCACGTAGTCAAACACATCCGGACCACCCACCACGATGGTCTCTCCGACTTCAAGCCATGCATGTGCATTGGCGCCACTAGGGTGTGACACCCGCTGAACCGGATCCCGATGGACACCGATGTAAACCGTCCCCGGCACAGCACGAAGACGCAGCATGATCCGGGCCGCGATGGCTTGCTCCATACAGAGGGCTTTGAATGGCACAACCGCGGCCGCTCTCTGAACGGCTGATCCCACGACCCGTGCCGTCTCTATTTGCGCGTGCGAGGCGTCAAACAGCGTGTCTGTGTCTTTTTGCGGAATTCCGCAGATGCGTGAATAAAACCGCATCGGAAGGCAGGTTAGAATCCGTGCAATGCTCAGGGCAACGGAGGCTTCCAGTAATCGCAGCTTCCGTGCCGTGGGCGCGCGTAGAAAGGAAGTTACCATCGCAAGCATTGAACCGGTCACTCGAGCTCGCCTGAATGCGTCATCTGCGGCCTGGTATCTTTATGCTTCAACGAACACCGGGAAGTCGGCGACGTGAGACTTCTCACCCGCAATCCTGCACCCTTTCAATGAGATCATGCGTCATCAGATCGTTCAAAAAACGCAGGGTCTCCGCCTCACACTCCATGCGGCCGACGTCATAGGTGCCGAGCAGCGCATCAACGATGGAAGAGACGCGAACCTCGCCGTCCATCTCTCGCCAAATCGCCAGGCCCGTTTCACTCACAGAGAAGTACCGCCCAGAATCAATCCGCATCATCAGAGTTTCAGCCCCGATATCGGCCTCCATCTGGCCCGCGCGTTTCGTTACGATGTCATCCAATGACAGGTGCATTAGAGCTATATTCCGACAACCTGTGAGGGAGGCTCACTGCAGAACGCGTCAATCGGGTCAACGCAGTCAGACTTTACTCCCGAAGCGAGGCTCAGGACAGGGAGGCATTGTGCTTGGAGTTACCACCCTCGTTCGTATTTGTCTTGGATGCAGCGGGGGTTGCCTTCGAGACATTGAGCACAGGGGTCTTCCACGCTTTTTTTGCAGCTTCAATGTTGATTTTAGCACTTTGATCCGTCTTCGCCATCTGGCCTGCTCCCCCCCACTGAACGACGTATGGTCAATTTCCAAAACCCTACAACAAAATGCGCTGAAGTAAATAGGTCGGATGTGCTCATCAGTGACCCAAGTTTTCAAAACCTGTCTGTTCCAAGCGAAACGATGCGAGCTGCCAGGCGGCGCGTAGATACAAAATCGGGCTCCCCCCCTCAAGCGCGACCCGTCCAACTCCGTGGCGTTGGGGCGGAGACCCAGGGCACCGGGATCGACAACGTGATATCTGGAAGGTGACTATCTTTTCAGAAGCGAAAGTCCTTTTCAGAAGCGAAAGTCGCCCCACCGAGCCAATATGTAGACGGGCTTCCCAAGCCTCGGCGTCCACAAGGTGTTACTTGTCTAGACACTGCACGTGGCGCAGCACCAGGTCCACGACCCGGTCGAGCTCGTCGAAATGGTGCTTCCGCACCACTCTGTATATCTCCGACTGCCGGAGAAGGGCGGTTGCGGCCTCAAAGTACAGCTCCTCGTCCTTCAAATGTTGAACAAGGAAGGGACGATAGGCATTTCTTCTGATGCAAATCGCGGCTTCCGCCAATGGGAGAGGCATGCTGCGTGGATCGCCCTTTGCGTCTTCAGTCGTCAACTCGAAAATCGCCCGGATAGGAAACCGGTCTCGTGGCAGAACGCCCCCATCGACGAAAAACTTGTCATATCTGCGATGGACCGCCCTCCCCTTTGCGTCCTGCAAGCCCAATGCCTTGATCGTGTCTTCCCATAATTTTAGCTTACGGCCGTCCGAGTGCGCGATCGCTCCGTCGTCCGAAACCTCGATAGCGCAAAGATCATCACACAAGAGCGTGAAACCTCGACGATGCAGCGACGCGGCCATGGTCGATTTGCCAGAACCCGATGGGCCGCAAAGCAGGACGGCGCCGCCCGCGATCTCCACGGCGCTCGCGTGCAAAGTGACAATCTTGCGCATATGAAGCGCGATCCCCAGCACGGAACCAACCAGGTAGGCCGCAATTTCGTCTGGGTTTTCGGATTTCGGCCAAACGGAAACCGTCCCCTCCGCCGAAATATCGAACACAGCAACATCGGGCTCCGTGAAATGGAAGTGGGTTCCGTCGCTTTGCCAGTATGGCCCCGTGCTGGTGGGATCGACGAGAGCCGTGGGTGCGCATTTCGCATGCACGAAGCGCAGTTGAGGCACTCCTGCGCCTTCGGTGTCCTCGACCAGGCCCGGCAAATCAAATTCGCTTTCGATCACCAGCCCGGCACTTCTGTAGGTCTTGACTTTCAAATTGACATCCTGAGCGGCCAGCAACGGCCTCGTTTCATTGACCTTCGGCGCGAGCAGGGAGTGCACGACCGAGCATGCGCGCTGCCCGAATAAACAGGTACCCGACTTCGAGGCCACGAGGCAAATCGATCATCACCAGCTCTGGTGGGGTGGGAGCAAACAGCAGACGAAAACGAGAGACACGCTCCTGGCGGGTGTGGGAGGCCGAAAGCGCCGTGTGACGCAGCAGCGACCGGGCAATTTTCAGCGGATGTCGGGAATGAAGGGGATCTTCCCGCAAGCTCGCCGTTTCAAGCATCCAGTCGAGGGATTGCTCTGCTAGTATTTCGCACCGCGGCAAGGACTGAACCAATCGCTCAATGGGGGGCGGGAGGGGGACGTTATCTATCCGAGCTGCAACGAGGGCGGCCGCACCGACAGCGCCGGACATGCCGATTTCCCGGGCGCGGTCGACAACGCCCTCCCAGTCGTTTTGATTGAGCCGCCCATTTTGCAATGTCCAGCGGATATCATTGAGCCATTTCAACCGCATCCACCCGTGTGACAGACCATGCGCACATAGATAGATAAAATGCTCGATGCGGTCGGGGACCAGGATTTCGCCCATTCCGGCCATGACCATGGGTTGAGCCCAGGCACGGTGAGGATCGGTTGGCATCATTCCTTCAACCTTCTGCCAGCGCCAGTGCAACTCGACGCCGATCTCCTTGGACGGCGCAAGAAAAGCAAGTTGGTTTGTCACCCGCATCAGGCGTTTCCGCTGACGGTCGGAGCTTAGCAGGGCGCCAAAGTCGGCGCGATAGTCCAGGCCCTCCAACTCGACCGCCGCCTCACGCGCCTGGCTTGGCGGAAGCAATATATCGATGTCGCCGGGATCTCGAAGGGCGAGATCATAATGGATCATCAGAGACAACGGTGCCCCCTTCATCACCGCAGCCTTTATGCCGGCATCCCTCAGCGCACTCGCAACCAGACACGTCTCGCGGGCCAGCAAGAGTGCGCGAAAGGCTTGCGCCCTGGCGATGTTTTCCAACTGACGGCGCGCCGGGTCCGGCATTTGAATCTCCGGCATCCTGTCCAGGTTACGCCGTAAAAGCAGAACAGACTTGTGTCGGAAAGCCAGGTTGATCAAACGGCTCCAGTCCACGGGCCCGACTGGAACACGTGGAGCGGGTCCTGTCAGCTGGACGAGCGTCCACCACACCGCACTGTCCGCATCCAATCTGTCCGCGTCTTCTGCATTTTGGGTCACGGGGCTTCGATACGTTTTCAATAGAGTGGATCCAACTTCGACGTCATCATTGTTCTTCGAGGGACGCGCGTGCCGTCCCGATGCGGGGTGCCATTCGGTCCTCGTCGATCTTGCCACCCCGGAGGTTCAAAACGCGGTCCGCCAGTGCGAGGCTGGCCGGTCGATGTGTGATCAGGATAACCGTACTTCCTGCCAAAGCCTTGCGCGCCGTTTCAACGAACCGGGCTTCGCTCTCAGGATCGAACATCGCGGTTGGTTCGTCCAGCACGAGGATCGCGGGTTTCTTGAGAAGCGCCCGCGCCAGGGCGACCCGCTGACGCTGGCCACCAGACAAGCGGATGCCCGCCTCACCGATTTTCGTGTCGAGACCTTCCCGAAGCTCGGAAATAAAGGCCCAGGCTTCGGCTTCACGCGCGGCGTGCTCGACCTGATCGCGCGTTGCGTCCGGCAAGCCCAGACGGATATTGTCTGAGATCGTTCCATCAATCAGTGCCACCCGCTGCGGCACGAGGGCGATGGTCTGGCGATACGCAGAAAGCTCGACAGTCGATATGTCCCTTCCATCGAGGCGGATTGTTCCTTCATCCGGAGTTCGGAACCGGAGCAGCAGATCGACCAGCGTGCTTTTCCCGGCCCCATTTCTCCCAAGAATGGCGACAGTCTGTCCTGCGGTTATCTCGAAACTGACGTCTCTCAGGAGTTCCGGACGGCCGGCATAGCGAAAGCGTATGCTCTCGAAACAAAGGTTGCCCTTCACCTCTTTTGGCAGCGGATCTCCCTGTCTGGCTTCCGGGGACATGGCGAGCACGATGGTCATATGGCGCAGCGCGCCGCGCGCATGCTGAAACTGCCCCCAAAGATCGGCAAAGCGCGCAACGGGCCGCGTCAACAAGCCCGCATAGAGCAGGAAGCTGACGAGCTCCCCGGCTCCCATCTCGCCCTCGGCGACCTTTCCTCCGGCCAGCCAGAGAATGAGGACGACCGAGGCTGCGGCGATGAAGTTGACGATTGGGCCGAGAAGACTTTGGTACGCAATCATGCGCTCCTGGAGGTCGCGGTGGCGCAAGACACTGGTTTTGATGCGCTGTGCCTCGATTGTTTCGCGCGTGTAAGCCTTTATCACTGGCAAGATGGACAGGTTTTCGTCGGCCAGAGAAACCCAGGTCGCGTAGGCATCGCGGATCTGTCCGGCAAGCGGGCGAATATTGCGACCGAAGATCTTCATGAAGATGTAGAAGGCAGGCACACCGAGAACGATCGGGATCGTCAGGATCGGATCGATCGTCAGCATCAGGGCCAAAGACCCCGTCAGCACGATCAATTGTGGCACGATGCCAAGAAGAGACCCCGTCACGAATTCGCTCAGGACATCGACTTCGCGTGTCATGAGCGACAAAAGCTCACCTCGTCGCTGATCTTCGAGCCAGGGCAAGGGGAGGCGCTGAAGATGATCGTAGATCCCGATCCGAAGTCCCGCGGTCAATCGCTCGACCGTGCGCTGCAACACGCGCCGTTGAAGGATCTGCAGGCTCGATTGCAGGAAGAGAAGGCCGATCAGGCCGCCGGCAAGCAGGCCGATCGAGACGTCGTCTTGTGTAAACAATCCGCCGATAATCAATCCGCCAAGCCATGGAACGAAAAGGACGGCACCGCTTTCCACCAGCATAAGCAACAGGCAAAACGCAAGGGGCCAGCGATAGCGCCAGAGATTTTGCCGAAGGAATGCTGTTCTCACGAAACGCCCCGTTGGTGACCAGGAAGTGGAGCCTGACGACTGCTTTTAGCGTTTTAGCGTTCGAGCCGGAAACAGCAACGTCGTGCTGCCTAACAAACGAATCCAATGTCGGCATGTCCGAACCGTTGGTGATCCGGACACTGACACTGACACTGACACTGACACTGACACTGACACTGACACTGACACTGACACTGACACTGACACTGACACTGACACTGACACTGACACTGACACTGAAGCGCGCCGAGATCCTTGTTCGGGTCAAGGCCTTTGAGGCCCGGATCGCTCAAGCGAAACACGACCTGGCGCACGTGAACACGAGAATAGAAATGCTTGCCGAGCCGCGCCGCAGAACCAAAGGGCGCGCTACATGGTCAGCCATGGCTTCTGCAAGAAGGGCGAGATCGCCGACATCTGCATCCGCCATCTCGATGTCGCGGAGGCGATGACCAACCGCGAACGCGCCGAACGCGTCGAGGCCGAAGAGAATCTCGACATCCCGGATACTGCCCTGAGGAACTCGGTGGTGTCCAAGCTTGTGCAGGCGTTGTGCAATGCCAAGCGCAAGGGATGTGCGCCTGGGCGGCGAGCGACGCCGTCACGCTGCGCGTCGTTGTCAGTGTCCCCTCCACGCCCGGCTGACCGGTAGAGCGAGCGCCCCGCCGATCAGGCGTTCCGCCGGGCATCCGTTGCTTTCCTCCCGGCAATCGTCGAGCCAGACCGCATGAGGATCGCCCAGCCCTCGGCGCACAGAGGCCAGAATATCGTCGGTTTCCAACCGCAACCTCCTTTTGAACTGCAGGAGATTGATACCCAATACCGCCAATAGCTCTTCGCCAGCCGGATCATGGCGAGGCGCAGCTCATTCTCGTTATTCTCGACGGCTCCGCGGCAGAGAGGACTTCACTCACGGGTCTGAACTTGTGGTCGGCCATAGGGCCGGATTTATCACCCATGCCGAAACCTCGTCAGACGGCCCTCGCCGGAGGAATACCAACCAAGTCCCTGGGTTCTCATTTCCAAATGCCCGATAACGCAGGTCCGAATCGCTGTTTGGGAAGCTTGTAATCCAGTGAAGTTGCCCGCATTTTCCCCTTTCCGCGATGTGGTTGGGGGTGTTAGAATTCGCGGCATGCGGAATGATGAGATTTCCCAGTGACATGACACGAAAACTCAGCATTTCCATTATCAACTTTCGCACAGGAAATATGACGCTGGCCTCCGTCCAATCGGCCTTGGCCGACCTCGCTGGCGTGGAGGACAGGAAGCCAATTGATGGCTGGGTCATTGTGGTTGACAACGACTCCGGCGACGGTTCAGCGGAGCAGATCGAGGATTGGATCGAGGCCAACCCCGAGGAACCTGTGGAACTTGTCCGGTCGGCTGTCAATTCCGGCTTTTCCGGCGGTCACAATCAGGGGCTCGCGGCGATGGAGGCCGAGTTCACCCTCGTACTGAATTCGGATGCAGAAATCCGGCCGGGTTGTCTCGGGGCGTTGCTTGATGCCGCCGAAACTCACCCCGGTTTTGGGCTTTTTGCGCCGCGACTGGAAGACGAGGACGGTACGCCGCAAATCAGCAGTTTCCGCGATCACAGCCCGTTGAGCGAACTAATCCGGGCGGCCGGGACCGGCCAATTGACAAGGATGCTCAAGAGGTTCGACGTCCCAACTTGCACTGCTCCGAATCCGGGCAGAATCGACTGGTCGAGCTTTGCCGCCGTGCTGCTGCGTCGAAAGATGGTCGACGAGATTGGTTCACTCGACGAGGGATATTTTCTCTATTTCGAGGATACCGACTATTGCCGCACTGCTCGGAAGGCTGGCTGGGGTGTGATGCATGTGCCAGAGGCCCGCGTGGTGCACCATCGTGGCGGCAGCGGTCCGGTGAAAGGGCTTGAGGATGCCCGAAAACGCTTGCCGCCCTATCTTTATGCTTCGCGTACACGCTTCTTCTTCAAGGCCTATGGCTGGACTGGAATCGTAGCGGCCAACCTGATGTGGCATCTCGGACGCGGTATCGCTCAGTCCAGGCGGCTGTTTGGCAAACCGGTTCCGCCGGCGAACGAAGCGGAATGGCGGGATATCTGGACCAATGTCGCGCATCCTTCCGGACCGCGCCGGGCGCCTTGGGAGGACCGATAGTGGAAGAAATCCCCGATTTCGTGATCATAGGCGCAATGAAATGCGGCACCTCTACGCTGCAGGCACAGCTGGCAATCCAACCGGGCATCTTCATGACCACGCCCAAGGAACCGAACTACTTCTCGGACGATGACGTCTTCGCCCGGGGGAAAGCCTGGTATGCTGGGCTCTTTGCGGAGCGGCAACCAGGAGATCTCACCGGCGAGGCCTCCACGCATTATACCAAGCTTCCGACCCATCCGAGAACGCTCGATCGCATGGGTGCGCGCCTCAACTCACCAAAACTAATCTACTTGATGCGCGACCCGCTGGAGCGGGCGATATCGCATTACATACATGAATGGAGCATGGGCGTGATGGGAGAGGATCCGGCCGAGGAGTTTGAGCGCCATCCTGAACTCACTGACTATAGCTGCTATGGGATGCAACTTGCTCCATATGTCGAACGCTATGGGCGCGAGGCGATCCTGCTTCTGCAGATGGAAGACATGAAATCCGATCCCCAGGGGACACTCGACCAGGTTTCCAGGTTTCTTGGTCGGGAAGGGTTTCAGTGGGATCCGGATCTTGGCACGCAGAATGTCTCAGCTGAACGGGTTCGGCGCCTGCCATTTCATGACCTGATCGTCGACAACGAGGTTGCGACGCGGCTGCGGCGTGCGCTGGTGCCGAAATCGGTTCGTCGATGGATTCGCAGCAGCCGGCAGATGCGAGATCGACCAGAGCTTCCCGAAGATCTCAAGGAGCGGTTGCGCGTTACCTTCTCCGAAGACCAAGAGAAGCTCCGGGCACTCTTTCCCAGCGACCGGACGATATCTTCATGACCGCGTTTGCAAAAAACCCTGCTGCCGCCATCGCGATCGGCCGCAATGAGGGCGAACGGTTAGAGCGATGTCTCTCTTCGCTCGTGCGGCAGTTCGACCAAGTTATCTATGTCGATTCCGGATCCTCGGACGGTTCTATCGAATACGCGCGCGCCCAAGGCGCCGAGGTGGTCGAGCTTGACCCATCGATCCCATTTACCGCGGCGCGAGCTCGCAACGCCGGGTTCGAGGCGTTGAGATCGCGCGGTCTGCCGGAGTTTGTCCAGTTCATCGACGCAGATTGCGAGCTGGATCCTGACTGGGCGCCGACAGCTCTGATGGCGCTAGAACTCGACCCGAAACTCGGAGTGGTCTGCGGTCGGCGTCGCGAGCGGTTCCCGGAAGTCTCGGTCTATAACCGTCTGGCGGATTCCGAATGGGACACGCCGATTGGCCCGGCGAGAGCGTGTGGCGGCGACGCCATTTATCGAACCGCAGCCTTTGAGGGTGTCAATGGGTTCAACCCCGATCTTATTGCCGGCGAGGAGCCGGAGCTATGTTTGCGTCTCGCACGTGCAGGCTGGGGGATCGAACGTCTGGATGCAGAGATGACGCTGCATGACGCCCAGATGACCCGTTTCGGTCAGTGGTGGCAACGCTCGCGCCGCGCCGGTTTCGCCTTTGCTGAAGGCGCTGCCATGTATGGCAAAGACCCCGAAAGGCATTGGGTGGCCGAAACACGCCGGGCATTGGTCTGGGCACTGATCCTACCGCTGACGGTCCTGTTTTTCGCATTTTTTCTAAACCCGTGGGCGCTGCTGGGGTTCCTTGTCTACCCGCTGCAGGTGATGCGTCTGCAGCGGAGTATGGGATGGGAACGGGGTTTGTTCCTGACACTCGGGAAATTCGCCGAGATGCAGGGGATCACCGATTACTGGCGAAAACGCATCCTGGGGGGAAAACAGGCACTGATCGAATACAAGTAGTACCGCCGCCCATCGATTTCGGGGCGTCTTCCTGCCGCCCCGACAGGAATGTCGAACAGGGCTCCAAACGGTTCAGACAAACGAACCACCTCCGATCGCGGAGAAAACACACTTCCCGCCCGACTGTCCAGCTGGGCCCGCAATGCACTGTCCATTGGTCGGAAAATGGCCTACTCGTCCAGTATGCCCACCGCCTCTTCTAATCGAAGGGCAGGGCAAAAGGTTCCGTCGTCTCACCACGAGGCTTGCTTTTTGAGAAGATTTCTCAACAGGTTTTCCGGGGAAAGCGTAGCCGCTCGCACGCTGCGAGGATCACTGTGGACGGCTCTCGCATTTGGTGGTGAGAACCTTCTGCGCCTGGTCTCCAATCTCGTCTTGACGCGTTTGCTCTTCCCAGAGGCGTTCGGCCTAATGGCAATTGCACAGGTCTTCCTGACTGCGATGCAGATGCTTTCGGACGCCGGATTGCGCCCGGCCGTCATCAAGGACTCGCGGGGAGATGACCCCGCCTTTCTCAACACTGCCTGGACCGTTCAAATCCTGAGAGCAAACTTGCTTTGGCTCTTGGTCTTCCTGTTGGCCAGTCCGGCGGCAGCGATCTATGGCGAACCCATTCTGGCACAGCTATTGCCTTGGATGGGTTTCACAATCATCTTGCAGGGCCTCACTCCAACCGCTGTCTGGACCGCTGAGCGCCATCTTCATCTTGGTCGGCTGACCATAATCCAATTGGGCGTTGCGGCCTTTCATATCGTTGTGGCCTGCTTGCTCGCGTGGCAGATGCAGTCGGTTTGGGCGCTGGTTTTCGCAGCGCTTGTCTCTTCGGCCTGCAAGCAAGCCGCGTATTGGAAGTTTGTTCCGAATGCTTCCAACCGCCTGTTTTGGGAGCGCGAAGCTCTGCAGAGCTTGTTCCATTTCGGCAAGTTCGTCTTCGTGAGCAGCATCGCAGGATTCCTCGTTGGACAGGGAGACCGTGCGTTGCTCGGCCTTTACACGTCGATGGCCGAACTTGGCGTGTACAATATCGGCTATTTCATGGCGATGGCCCCGTCCCTTCTAGCTGTTGCGGTCCAGAAGAGCGTGATTTTCCCACTCTATCGCTTGAAGCCAATTTCGACCGATCCAGACAGCCGCGAAAAGGTTTTCAGGGCGCGTCGCCTACTCGCAACGACGATGATTGTCTTCAGTTTGACCCTGTCGGCCACAGGTCCCTGGCTGGTGCGTTTCCTCTATGACGACCGCTACGTATCTGCCGGCCCGATGATGGCGCTGTTCGGATTAACGATCGTTCCCCTGCTAACGCTTCGAACGACTGGCCAGATGTTGCTGGCGATGGGAGACTCGAAAAGATTCCTCAACACAGTCCTGGTAGCGGCGATATTCCAGACTTTTCTGTTGTTTGTGGGAGTACGCGAACTTGGCGTGGTTGGTGCAATCCTGGCACCCGGAGTGGCTTGCGTCATCTCGTACCCGCTGCACATGCAATACGCGAAGATCTACAAAGGTTGGGATCCGGTGCATGATGTCGGCTTGACGATACTCGGAATGCTTGGTGCCCTCGGTATCTGCATCTGGCACGCCGAAACTATTTCGACGCTGTTTCCCTGACATCAGACGGTCCCATTCATTTGAACACTCCAAGTCTGGTAGGCACACCTTGATCATGAAGGCACCGGGCTTCTTCCGTCCATTCGGGTTCCGGCGACAGAAACTGGGAGCAGGTTTATCTCCTCGCCCGAGAGAAAACCCAGCGGCGAGAGCAAAGCCCTCCCAAAGCGCCGAACGAGAACGGTCTATAGGCTTGAAAAGGTAGCCATCAAACCTGACCCATAGGAACAGGGCGTGGCTTGAACCGCCAATGGTCCGGTTCGAGTTTAAAAGAACAGCTTGCAGGCATATTCAACTCTGGCGGCTCAGCCTTCCAGTAGCGCGGCCTCAAAGAGCTTTGTCGCATCATCCCAGCTATACTGTTCAACCTGTTCAAGTGCCGATTGAGACAGGGTACGCCAGAGAGCATCATCCAGCGAAAGGACCTTGATCAATCCCTCTGCAAGCAACTCCCAGTCTTCGACATCCGCAAGATAGCCATTCACTCCATTGACAATCACATCAGGTGCACAACCTGTCCGCGTGGCAACCACCGGCGTGCGGCACGCCATTGCCTCGAGGATCGGCAACCCGAAACCTTCGACGCGACTGGCCGCAAGGAACACATCACAGCTGGCATAGATATTGCGGATTTCCTCCTGTTTGGGTGCCAGGTGAAACTCGGTTTCAGGAGGCAGTCCCAGCTGTTTTCCAGGTGGAGACGCGCCAAACGCCACGAGATGCACGTCAGGAACCGACTTTCTTGCATGTTCGATCGCTCTCAAGGCGGTATCTACACCCTTGAACGCGACTGGAGAATACATGAGGCCGATTGTGGGATTTGCCTGGCGCCCGCGCTCTTTCGCATGGAACAATGACTGATCTACGCTGTTGGGGACCACAATGGTATCGGTGTCTCCGTAGGTATGGGCCATTGTATCGCTCAGCCATCGGGCAATGGTAATCTTCTTCAAGGGAAGATGATAACTGCCCGCAGATATATGGTTCGGCAGCGCCTCATGAACTTCGTGGTGCTGCACAAAATAGAATTTCTGTCCCTTGGTCGGAGACAAGCGAGAGACCGAGAACGCGGTTTCCCACCAAGTGGCGATCACGACATCGGCATCCGGCAGATCGTGATCTGTGACCGGGTCGGGATGGTCCAATGCTATCCATTTGGCCTTCATGCTCTCGAAATGGTTGGATGAGGGCGGCCGCGACCAACGCCCGCGCAGTACATCACGCAATACGTCACAACGGCTTGGTTTGCGTGGACGGGTTGTAACCACGGTAACGTCATGCCCAAGCGCCGTCAGGCGATCCGCATAGATTGAGACAACTCTACAACCTCCAGAGAGATTGGCTTGCGGATGGATAAAGGTGATTTTCAACGCACCTGCCCCTTAGCGAAAATCAGATCTTGCCCTTTAGGTGCGTAGCAGTCGTCAAAGCGTTTGTCAGAGAGAATTTTACCCAAGGAGCAAGGACTTGCCGAATGCTGAGCGAAGAAGCCAGCCCATGCTCCAGAAGACGTCGAAAAAGCTCTGCAACCAGGCAGGAGCGCGTTGGTTACCGCTTTTACATCCTCTCCGAATTGACCATAAATTGACTTGGTGGTTCCACCAAATGGAGCACCCGCATTGCTGACATTCGATGTCTTTGTGCCAATGAGGCTTCGTAACACAACAGGGCCATGAAAGAGAGGCAATGCGTGGCTCCGATCGGTCGTTGGAGAACTGAGTGCGATGACAAAGGGCAACCCGGAAACCAGTTCACGGACGGGGCAGACCAGTTTTGAAGTCCCCATCTGGGCACGAAGCCGCAACGGTGTCGCTTTCGCAGACGTGCCAAGACGTGGTGGTGGGCGTATGCCAGATTTCTGTATCATCGGTGCGGCCAAAGCTGGCACCACGGCGCTCAATCAGATTCTGGACCGACATCCAGATATCTATATGAACCCTCTGAAAGAGCCGCATTACTTCTCCACAAAGGCAATCCGGAACTACGGCGAAGACTGGTATCGAGGCTTGTATTCTGACGCATTGCCCGACCAGATTTGTGGAGAGGCATCAACCTCCTACACCCGCCATCCATTGGTATATGGAACAGCGGAGCGAATGGCCGCCGCCAACCCTGCCATGAAGCTGATCTATCTATTGCGGGAGCCGGTCAAACGGATCGAATCCGAATGCCTCCAGATCCAGAAATACTGCCAGAACGTCCTCGGCGTGAGTTGCGTCGAACACTCTCTCGACGAGGTTCTTGACGCAGTCGAAAACCCCGACGACCCGCGCTACTCAGCCGTGATCGCTACAAGCCGGTATATCGAGCAGATCGAAGCCTTCGAAACCCACTTCCCAGGCGAACAACTGCTGGTTGTTTTTCAGGATGATCTCTATCGCGAAGCCGATGCGGTGATACATCGTGTGTGCGACTTCCTCGACGTCGATCCTTTCCTGCTTGCCGGCGAAGCCACACGCTTGAATGTAACCGCGGACTTCATTAACGCCAGCATGTGGGCGCGCCAAACCGAGAAGTTCCGTCGACTGCCATTCTATGATGTGGCGAAATCGTTACTCCCCATGAGCGCCAAGTCACGCATTCTCTCGTTTATGTCGAGCACTGGAGAGGAAGAGTTCAAGCTGAGCGAGAAACGGCGATGCAGCCTCGTAGAGGCTTTTCGCGAACCAAACCGCAGACTCGAGGCACGCATTGGAAATCTTCCCCGTAGCTGGGAATGACAGGTAAGGTATTCGGCTGATCCTGGCTCTTTTCTTCCGTGCGATTGCCTTTGCAGGGCCGTCGGCTATTGTCCGCTCAACTCGACCAATCAGAGCATGTCATCGTGTTTGAAAGATTAAAAAAGGCTACCGCGCCGACAGTTCTGCTCTTGTCGGCATCAATGTTGCGCGGGACATCAATTGGCGCTGACACGAAGGATCGCCTTTGGAAGATCCTACAACGCTACGCTGCCTATTTCGACGTTTTCACCGAGGCAAGTCTGGTCAACGGGATGAAGGTTCGGGTGTCCAGCAACCCGAGGGTAGAGCAGGAGATTTTCTTGTTCGGCGAATGGGAACCACTCTTTACGCGTTACCTGAGAAGCATCCCCCCGAACGATGGCATTTTTCTCGATATAGGCGCCAACATCGGATATTTTTCCTTGGTTGCCTGCTCCAGTTTTCGCGAGGTCCATGCCATCGAAGCGTCTCCCTCCACGAACCGCCGATTGGTCGAGAATATTGCAGCCAACAATATCGACAACATACACGTGTACCAGACGGCAGTCGGGGGGATCGAGGGGCATATCGATTTCTACCAGAATAGGGAGCAGAGTGGCGGCGCTTCGGTTTTTCGAACTGAAGCGAGCCTCTTCGAGGCCAGTGTCCCCATTGCACCTGTCGAAGTCATCCTCGATGGCATTGACTGGGGACGGGTACGCTTTGTCAAAATAGACGTCGAAGGGCTCGAGGCGCCGGTGCTTGACAGCCTTTTGAGGCTACGAACGCTTCTGCACCCAGGAGTCGAAATCTTTGTAGAGTACTCTCCCGATCGCCGCGATTCCTGGCCAAGCATCAAGGCATTCTTGGAGAACGGCTTTTCTGCTTTCCTGTTACAGGGGCCCTATGATCGCCGGGACTACCTGGAGCCTCTTCGTCGTTCAGCTCTGAAGCCCGTCAACAATCCGCCAGTCGAATTCTGCGATATTCTTATTCGCCGCGACACAAGCTGAGCTCTCGTCCTGGTTCCGGTCGGAAGAAACCAGGTACGCGAGTTGGGCAGGTGAAAACTGTGTCTCGGCCGAATGCCCGATAACGCAGGCTCCCGCCCTATCGAGCCAGCGCATTGATGGTCGAGTTGAATACACCCGGTGTAATCTGGGTAATCACGCGGTTCCACTGGGTGACCGGTTGTTCAGCCACGAAGATCACGTCATTGGGGCGCAGCTCGAACCGTGTCGCCAACAGAAGCGATGCGGCATTGCCCGCGTTGAGCTTCCAAGCCGTGATCGAGCCGAACTCCTCCGCCGCCTGCGAGCCGCGGAGCACATAGATTTCCGACACGTTGCCGGTGATCGTGGGTATGCCACCCTCGGCATAGATGGCATCTGCCAGGACGGCGCGCTGCTCGAACGGCAGCGGGAACCGGGCCTGCTTCGTGACCTCTCCCGCGAGGTAGACATAGTCGCGATCAACTGCCCCAAAATCCACCCGATCCTCGAAATTCTCGCGCGCCTCGTCCAGTTCCGCCCGTCGCAGGGAAATCTCGGTCTGAAGCTCCGAAATCGCCTGCTGGCGCGCGGAACGGCGGGTTTCGTTCAGCGTCAGCTGTTCCTGGAAATAGGCCTGTGCATTGTCCAGCCTGTATTCCAGGTCGACATAGACACTGTCGCCATCAATCAGGCGGATGCGCTGAAGCTTCCGTTGCGAGTAAAGCTCGGCCAGGGGAACCTGGTAGAGGCTGCCATTTCGATAGATCCGTACCGTGACGTATTCATTATCATCGCTCGTTGCACCGCCGGCTTTCGAGATTGCCTCGTTCAGGTAGAGCGGCTGCAACCCGATCGGCAGCACCCCAGGCGTCCTCACCGCACCACCGACGGAAACACGCTGCGAATTGAACGCCGCCACTTCGAGGCTGAAGGACGGATCAATCGAGCTGTCCACCAGCGCCTGAAAAACATTCTCATTCGCTTCCTCGAGGGTCAGGCCCGCAAGCCTCACGCGGCCGACGCTCGGAATGGAAATACCGCCATCATCCTGGACCGTGTAATTCTGCTTCTGGTTCTGCACGGCCACCAGGCCCGAAAGTTCAGCAACAGAATCTCCGCCCGTCGGGGTCGCCAGAACAACAACATCTCCGACCCCGATCCGATAGGGAGAAATCGGCACATCTGCCGGGATACGGGTTTCGATCGACCCGGGCCGGGTTTCCGGATCGACGGCGGGGTCCGGTAGCGTTCCCGCGCCGCGCAAACCGGAGCCTCCCCCTGCCGTCTGGCTGAAGACTGCCGGCAAGCTGTCCGGCTGGTAAGGAGAGCGGTTGGCGGCAAGCGTCGTCTCCGCGGTAATCGGAACCACGCGCACCTTTGCATCATTGACAATCCCCTGCGAGACGGTCGGGGAATTGTAGATGACACCACAACCTGCCAGCGTGGCGGCCACGCCCGCGAGAAGGGTGATCAGGATGGATCGGCGCATGGGCGGGTCCCCTTTTGTGTTCTGGCTCATGGATAGCGATGTTGCAGGCGGATATATCCGAGATCGTCGCCGAGCCACTGACGTGATTGCACCAGCTCTCCGGAATTGTCGAGCCAGTAGGAGTTGGTAAAGGATTGATCTGCGTTGAAACAGCTCTCGTCGGTTCGACTCACAGGGCGAGATTTTCCGGCGATCGTCACGATATCAGAAACACCTTGGGAGATTTCACACTGGTAGCCGCGAATAACGACCTTTTCCTCGCCATCAACGTGGCGGTGCAGCCGCGTTGTCTCGAGCGGTCGTGCCATGGACCGCCAGCGCGACGGGAAGAGCCCTTCCACCGACAGGATATCTGGCGTCAGTGACTGCGTCGCAACGATAATCCCGTCCTCCAGGGACAGCGTGTCGCCACCAGCTGAACGCCAGGTCGTTACGTCGCCATTGCGTGCCACCTGGCGAAGGACCGCGCCTCCATCCCTGCTTTCGAGGATTGCCGCTATCTGTGGCGCCTCGCTGTGCGGGGTGCCGGCCTGGCCGCCAAGTTCCTGCGCGCCAGTAAGAGAACGAAACCCGGTTCCACAGCCAGAACTGCCCAGGACAAGAGCGGCAAGTGCCAGAATATGCCAGGTAGACCTCATCTCCAGAAACCGGCCCAGCGTTGTCGCAATTCGGGGTCCCTGTAATCCTTGACCACATCATGGAGGCGGTTGCGCACAACCAGGCGTGCGCCGCCATCCCGAAGCACGGGCCGAAGAACCGATGAATAACCAGCCCGGGAAGGCTCGCCGCCCAGCCAGGAAAATGGAATTTCAAAGAAAATCCCCTTGTCGAAGGATCCCTCGCCGAAGTCTTCAAAGCTGACATCGGTGCGCGTGGCGAAGGCGCCTACACGTACGCCATTGGCGAAATCGCGGCTGATCGTCAGCGTCGCTCCCCAGTCTTCTGCCAGGTAGCGACCAGCATCGACCTGCGCGAAATAGCCTTCGCCAAAATCATAATAGGCTGAGGCATGGCCGGTGATCACGTCGTAGTCCTGGAAACCAAGACCGCCGTCGAAATCTCGCTGCCGCGCGTAGTTGACATCGACACCAAGGGCGAGGGGTCCCGAGATCGGGTTCCAGAGCAGCTCAGCAGAGGCGCCGCCATACATGCGTTCGAGGTAACCGATCGTCGTTCTTCCAAAGAGGTTGGCGCCGGGCCGGAAGAAATACTCTGCCGTAAGATGACTGAGATAGGAACTGCCTTCCTTGTCATAGAGGTTCAGGTCGGACCGGACACGAGGCAGGACAGAGGTCGAGTCCCGCGTGGATTCCGCGCGATTGCCCGCGAGCTTGGCGCGGTAGATCCCGGAGAACACGAGACCAGGCGTGGGCGAGTACTGCGCACCGAAATCCAGGCCGATATCGGCACGAACCGGCGCGTCGGGGTCGAAGAAGACGGTCGCGATATAGGGCCGCACCTCGAAATTCCCGTCCGGGTAGGCTTGAGAGGCGAACTCGGCAAAACCCGGGGCGTCGCCGGCGTCTTCGATATCGGCCCGAACATAGGAACTCCAGACCCTGTCAGGGGCAAATTCGAGGCGCTCGAGATCGGAACGCTCGACGGTCACCAAGGACATGGGGCGGCCAAACTCCACTGGCTGCAACTCGAACGACTCGACAGCTTCCGGCAGGATGGCGGCCAGAACACGCGACGCGCGTCCAATCGCCTGCGGAACGGAATCGTAGGTCTTGTTCCTGAACCCCACCCGCACGGATGTGGCTCCAAGCTCGAAACCTTCGAGCTCCAGTCCCTGTGACCTGAAAGCGGCGTCAACACGCTCGCGGATTTCTGTCGGATCACGTCCCGCGAGCTTGTCTGAGGGAAGTCCCCAGGCTGCCAGGTCGACATTTCCATTGCCGCGCACTGCCACCGGGGGAGGCGCAGGTTCTCTCCCGCCCCGGAATGGCGGAGATTTCGGGTTGGCGCTGAAAGACAATCTGATGCCAAGTTCCGAGCCGTACAGTGAATAGAGCCCCAGATCGATCCCGGGGCGCAGCCGGTAGTTCAGGCCGAAATTGAAGGGTGAACGGTGCTCGAAATCCGTATTTGCCTCCTCCCGTTCATAGGCATCCGATGAGTACTCGGCCGAGAGGGTCAACTTCTCGCTGGCCTGCCATTCAATGCCTCCGAAGAAAGCCGCGGGACCGCCAAACCAGTCGCCCGCATTGAAATCGCCACCTTGTCCCGTGTCTGCTTCTCTTTCCTTGAAGCTGTCAGATAGCTGCGACAGGGGATTGTTGAAGCCATTGTAGGAGCCAAGGCGGCCCCATCCAATGCCAGCCGTTAGCCTGAACCTGTTCTGGATTGTCTTGGATGCTACAAGATACTCGGAGGCAAATACGCCAGTGCCGGCAATGTCGTTCAGTCCTAGCACGAGTGACGGCCAGATTTCGCCTTCTTCCATGAGGCGCAAGGCCAAGTTAAAGCCGCGATCGTAGAGATCCCCCGATCCGTCGACTCCAACCAGGCCCTTTGTGAAGGAATATTGATAGGATGCATAGAGCCAGGGAGCAAACTGGAAGCCAAGGGTCGTTCGCCAGAAGCCATCCCGCGCGGCAATATTCACTGACGCCTGGCCATCCGGTTGCATCACGGCCGAAGGCATATCGATCACGCCCGGGGGACCGTAGAATGACAGCGGGGGCCGGATTGCCGGGAGATGCGCAGCGTCCTGAGACGACGCTTGTTCGGTCAACAGGGCACTAAACACAATGACAGCGACCGCCATTCCTGCGGCGTGCCGGGCCACGTTCCTCGATCGCACAAAGCGGTCGGCGTTATAGTCTGACTGCCCCACTGACGCTTGCCCGTCTTGCTCTCAAATCCCCGACGATTCTACACGTCCCTTCGACGGCACCTTACGGCTCCAGGAGTGGCGGCGACAGAAAAATCAAGCTCCTTGCAGCAAGATATATGCAATAGTGGTTGTTTGGACCACATCATCTGCTCCCGTAATACCCGGCTCGGCCGTAACCGTAACCGCCATAATCCTTTCCGTAGCCGTAACGGCGCATCCCCTTCGGGTCGACATTGGTCAGCACAATACCCGCAACCTTTGCATCCACGGACGCAAAGGCACCAAGCCCTTGCTCGAGTTGCGTTCCAGTTGTGCTGTCCCACTTGACGTTGACCAGCACAACATCCGAAAGCATCGCAATACTCCTGGCATCAGGTACCAGCAACACCGGCGGAGTATCAATGATGACCTGATCGTACTTGTCGCGAAGCTGCATGAGAAGCTCTCTGAACTTCTCCGAGGCAAAGAGATCAGCCGCGCTGACGGAGGTGTTCTCACCGGGAAGGATATCGAAGCCTGTTTTCTCGTCCGAATGGATCACATCCTGCAATTCCGCGTCCCCCGAAAGCACGGACACGAAGCCAAGGTTGTGTTCGAGATTGAAATACTGATCCATCACCCTCCGTCGGATATCTCCTTCGAGCAGAAGAACCTTTCGGTTGAGGGCGGCGTAATGGTAGGCCAGCGTGATCGCGGTTGTTGTCTTTCCTTCGCCCGGAACGCAGGAGGTCGACAGGATGACCTTGGGTGGATGATCGACATTCGACAGATCGATCGATGTCCTGAGGTTTCGGGTCGCCTCCGCTGCCGGCGAGGTGACATTCTTGACAATATGGGGCACGAGTTTCGAGCGATCCCTGATCGGCATGACCGGAATTTGCCCCAGGACCGGGTAGCCGGTGGCCTGTTCGAGTTGCTTTGCCGTCCGGAAACCGCGATTGAGCATTTCACGCAGCAATACGATACCACTGCCGACCAGGACGCCCAGAATCAGCGCCATCATGACGATACGAGACTTGCGGGGAGCGAAGGGAACTTTCGGCACCACGGCTGGGGAGATGACACGGGCATCCGCCTTCTGGATACCCTCTTGGATCGAGATTTCGCGAAAACGCACGAGGAAGCTTTCGTAAATCAGGCGGTTGGCCTCGACCTCGCGCTCGAGCTGCTCAAGCGTTACGAGATCCTGGGACTGCTTGTCGACCCTCAAGGCCATGCGCGCAGCCGAACTTTCGAGCGCAGATGCCTGTTCTTCGAGGCGCGAGAGTTCGCCGACAAATCGTGCCTGCACCTGTGCCAGTCGCGTGTCGAAAGTCGTTTGGCGTGCCAACCCCTGCTCAACGTCCAAGGCAATTCTTTCTAGCCTGGGATCGTTGGCCGCCTCGAGAATGGCTTGCCGACTGCCTGAAGCCACGGCAGTCTCCAGTGCCGATTGCTTCTCCTTTGCCTGCTCTGTTTCCCGTCGCGTCGCCAGTGCTCGTTCCCGCAGATCCTTGAGCTGCCTGTTCATAGCCGTCAGCGTCTCGGCGCTCACCAAATCGATGGATGCATTGAATTCCTTCGCCGCGGTTTCGGAGGATTCCAAATCTGCGCGCAGCTCGACGACCCTATCCGATAGCCAGACAGAGGCCTGTTCCGTGGCGTCGTATTTTTGCTGCAACTGGTCTTCGATATAGACTTGGGCAAGCGTATCCGCGAGCAGGGCGGCCTTGTCCGGGGAGGTCCAGTCGGCTCGGATAGAAAAGACGAGCGAATAATCCCTGTTGTTAATCGAAAAGACTGACAAGGCCTTCGTAATCGTGTTTTCCAGAATCTCCTCGTCACTTGGGGGAGGGGCAGGCATCGCTTCTTCAACCCCCAGGGTCGCCATCAGTCCGCTTCTCACCAGTGAGCGCAGCGACGTCCTGGGACCGTCCGATGGCGGCGGGTTGAACTCTGGATCATTCACGAGGTCGAGCTTCTCGACAAGTTTCCGCCCGAGCGCCCGGGATTGCAGGATTTCGACCTCAGTATAAAGGGCCATCCCGCTCCCGCTTGCTGGAAAGCCTGCAACAACAGCTTCGATTGGACTGACATTTTCCGCCCGGTCGATAAGCGCAACAACACTCGTCGCGCTGTAGACCGGTACAGTCATCCTAAAAGCATAAAATCCACCGGCCAGCATGGCCAATACGGCGCAGAATCCGATAATCCATTTCCCGCGCCACAGCGTGCGAAAAACGGCAAGCAGATCGATTGAATCATCGTCGGCATAGCCCTCCGGAAGGCTCCGGTTTCTTGCCTGGTCTTGGTTGTCTCGCACTTTGTTGTTCACCGACATCTGCCTGCAACTATTGGAGCCGAACATTCGGCGCCAAGTGTCGATACCAACTCCACGTAAACAGGTTAACTTGTTGCCTTGTGGCGCGACTGCTGCATTTCAGTTCTTCCCTTCGAGGGGATTAGGGCTTTCGCAACGTTCATGCAACCATTCGGTAACAACAGCTCTGGCACACGCATCTCCGTCTGCGATGCTGCGCAATCGAAGATGAGTTCCTTCCTGCCACGAACCGAAAAGCGACTCAATGACGCCAATTGACCTCGATTCCTGCAGAAATCTGGTTGTAAGCCGACGAACCCCGACGGCCTAGCTAAGCCAAGCGACCACCGCGCCGGCGCAACCTGCCGACGCCGCGATAACGACACCGTGTTACTGCGTGTCGGAGGTTGAATCTCCATCGCCACCGCCACCGGCACCCGCCGCAAGACCAAGTAGCAAGAGCCCGCCAACTGCAATGGCGACCGTCTGTCCGTTCAATCCGGCACCACCGCAGACCACCTCGACCTCGGTCTCCGTTTCGTCCTTGAACTTCGCCTCGAGGATCGGAAGATCCTTGCAGGCGTTCAGGTCCACTGCAAGTTGATAGGCGCGCTCCTCAGCAGTTTGGGCGAGAACCGGCAAGCCTGACGCGACAAGGGCAAGGCCGCTTACAAAAGAGAAAAAAGACTTCATGACAAGATCCCTACGCGCAGTTTATTTCCAGCTAGCACACACGAAGATTCCGGTCCAGCCGCAAAGGTGAATATCTTTCGTACAGGCGAAAAACTTGATTTTTTCGCCATGCGACACTTTGTATCACCGCCTTGCGTTTCAAGATCAGCGATCAATTTCCGTGCATTACGCTTGCCAATTGCACCTTTTCTTGACCTGGCGCAGCGATCGTGAGTGTGCCCCGTCGAAATTGCCCTTATGTTAGAAATTTCGCTCGGTTGTGCTTCGGAAGATATCTGTCTAATTCTACGGTCAGGGACGCGATGACGGTGTTTAGTTACCGCATTTGAGAGATCAGTCGATGAAACACTATCCGGTACCCCTGTCGGTGCCCGTTATCTTTACGTCCCGACGACGGTATGTTTACGACGCAATGGATACGGATGTCACACATTGGAGGCTCCGTTTCAGGATCTGCAAATTCTGTTTCGACAAGGGATTGGCCCTCATTGGGCTGGGCTTGGTCGCTGTCGTTGCTCTCCTCCTTCTTTTCCTGAATCCATTCCTGAACCCTGGCCCACTCTTTTTTCGGCATAAGCGCTTGGGAAAGAAAAAGAAACCTTTCATGATCTGGAAGTTTCGAACGATGAGCGAAGCCACTGCGATCGAGCAGCGCAGTGCTGAAGACGGTGTTGAAAACGCACGGATTACACCGCTCGGTTGGGTCATGAGGAAAATGCGGGTTGACGAGTTGCCGAACTTTATCAACGTCCTGCGTGGAGACATGTCGGTCATCGGCCCACGCCCGGATGCCGCGAACCACGCTGAAACCTATTCCTTTCTCATTGAGCATTACGATATTCGTTTCAAGGTCAAGCCGGGCATCACCGGTCTCGCGCAGATTGAAAGCGGTTATGCGGAGGGCATAAAGGCAACGGCGGTCAAGGCGCATTATGACCAGATCTACGTGGAGACCTCCTGTGGAAGATTGGATCTCTACATTGCCCTACGTACGATCCGGGTGATGTTGACAGGGTTCGGCGCCAAGTAAGGCATATGACACAAGCTCCGGCTCTGAAGAAAGCCAGGCTGATCTGAGGCTCCCGAAATAAAATCGTCCCCCGCTGACTGTAACATGAAGAGGCGTCGGGATCTTTTCCCGCTGCGGGCCTCTCCCGAGATCAAATGCCGGATAACTTGCCACCCGGCTTCTTTGGCGTCAGTTCAGAAAGCCCGACCACCTGGATTCTCGGCAGCCTTCATTAGGGCTTTCTTAGCTGTTCTGACGCACACCCTTTGTTCAAGCAAGCAAGGGAGTGAGCATGAAGCGTTGGGAATTCAAGGTGGGCTGCACACTTCTGGGGTGGTGTCCGGTAGAGGCGGCCATGGAACTCGATACGAGCCCGGGCACGATTCTGAAGCATCTCGAAGGCGAACTGGATGCTGAGTTGCAAGGAAAGGTCATCGAGAATGCAACGAAAGTCTTTCAAAGAAAGCGCCTTTCGATTGAAAGCCGGATCTGAAATACAAATGACTTGAACTGATTGGTCCGGTTTGATCTCTGGTGCCGGATCAACTTCGTCGTCTGACGTCGGCGTGCTTCCGAGAGATCCAAGGGACAACTTAGGCCTGTGACGTCAAAGGTCGTAAGGGAGTACTGCTGCCGCAATGAAATTCTCTATTATCACGGCAACCTACAACCGCGAGGACACGGTGGCAGACGCCATCGAGAGCTTGCATGGCCAAAGCTTCGGAAACTTTGAGCATCTGGTCCAGGATGGAAGGTCTGCAGACCGTACAGTGGAAATCGTCAAAGCCAGCGCAGACGCGCGCACATTTCTGGAATCGAAACCGGATTCAGGGATCTACGATGCCATCAATCGAGCCATTTCTCGTGCGACCGGAGACGTCATAGGGCTGCTGCACTCGGATGACTTTTTTGCCAGCGACCGTGTTCTGGAAAAAGTCGCAGCCGCCTTTGCCGATCCGGAGGTGGACGCTGTCTATGGCGACCTGCACTATGTTTGCAAGCATGATCCAAAGCGGATCGTGCGCAAATGGGTCTCGTGCCCCTTCTTGCCCGACCTGCTGAAAACCGGTTGGATGCCAGCCCATCCGACTCTTTTCCTGCGTCGTTCGATTGTCGACCGTCTAGGGGCCTACGATACCAGCTATTCAATAGCCGCCGACTACGATGCCATTCTTCGATACTTCAGCGAGCCAGGCTTCACTGCAGTCTATCTTCCGGCCGTGCTCGTGAAGATGCGAGTTGGCGGTGAAAGCAACCGCTCTCTGGAACGGGTTCTCAGAAAGAGCCAAGAAGACTATCGGGCCCTGCGTGGGAATGAAATCGGTGGAATCGCAACTCTTGTCCGCAAGAACGCAAGCAAGGTGAGGCAATTTTTCTGAACCGGCATCGGCTTACATGCGAAAAAGCTGAACCGCCAGAGACAAGAGTCTCTGGGAACTCACGGATCTTCTTCCCACGCCAGACATGCGGCCCCTCCTACAGCTCTTTCCCAAGAGGAAGCATATAGATCGAGAGTGATGGCTTTGTGGGTCACCTGACCGGAGCCACCAAGCGTCCGACTCAGCATCACCTGCGCAACAGCAGCCGGCTGTCCACCCAACATATCCAAAAACTGACTTTGCCGTCCCGGACTTTCAAAAACCCACAACACGATCAGGTTCGCCTTCAGCCCGTAATGCTGTTTGTAGATCGCTTCTTCGAGCAGGCGACGATATTGCTCGACCGATTTCTGGAGCGACTTTCTCGCCGCGGTTGAGCGCAACGGCTCGGTGCCCCGGTCGACTTCGAGCGCGAAGACCCGATACCTTCCGCTGTAATCCAGGGCGAAGAGCTGGTCCGGGATCAGCTTCACTCGCCCGAGGGAAATGGCGAGGTCGGCGCCCCTGATCGCCAGGATGTCATGGGCTGGGATGTAGCGGACGCCTGCGCGTGCCGCGGCGATGTCGATCGAACTCGTCACGGAGGAGACCGCGTAGCCATGCCACCAGTGCCCGGTTGGGCGGACCGACGGCTCGTCCAGGCCGAGATCTCCGAGACGGTCCTTCGTCAGCCGTGTCAGATCGTAGATATACGGGTTGAACTCCGCCTTTGCCACCTGCCGCTGTTGCGGCGGCAAGCGCAGGAAGCCGCCAGCGCGGAGTTTCTGCAGATCCCGCAGCGCCGTGTCCCGGCAGCGATGCGTGTCCCGCGTCAGCTCGAAGAGGAAGGTCGAGGATTGCGGCCCATGCCGTTCGATATGCTTCAGCCAACGGATTTTTCCGCTCCCGATCCGGCAGCGATGCCGGGAAGAAGGAGCGAAAGATGGCAAGACGTCCGAGAAGAAACCACAGCGCCGTGTTCAAGGCGAAGGTCGCACTGGCGGCACTAAAGGGCGACAAGACGATGAGCGAGCTGGCCACCCAGTTCGACCTGCACCCGAACCAGATCAAGCAGTGGAAAGACCAGTTGCTCGATGGCGTGACGGATGTGTTCGAGGACTGGCCGAAGAGCAAGGAACCGGAGATCGACATCACCTCCCTGCACGCCAAGATCGGTCAACTCACCTTGGAGAACGATTTTTTAGAGGGAGCGCTCGCCAAGGCCGGTCTGTTGCCGAGCGCAAAGAGATGACGGATCGAGACCACACGCTGAGCCTGACCCGGCAGGCCGAGCTGCTCGGGATCAGCCGGGGCAGCCTGTATTATCAGCCCCGCCCGGTCAGCGAAGACGACCTGCGGCTGATGCGCCGGATCGACGAATTGCACATGGAGTTTCCCTTCGCGGGCAGCCGGATGATGAAGGGCCTGCTGCGGCAGGAGGGTTTCACCGCCGGTCGGCTTCACGTTGGCACGCTGATGAAGCAGATGGGCATCGAAGCCTTGTATCGGAAGCCGAACACCTCGAAACCGGCGCCCGGCCACAAGATCTACCCATACCTTCTGCGCAAGCTCGCTGTGACCCGGCCCAACCATGTCTGGGCCATGGACATCACCTATATCCCCATGGCGCGCGGGTTCGTCTACCTGACGGCGGTCGTGGACTGGTTCAGCCGCAAGGTGCTGGCCTGGCGGCTCTCGGTGACGCTGGAAACGGAGCCATGTCTGGAAGCTCTGAAGGAGGCGATGGCCAGATACGGCAAGCCGGAAATCATGAACACCG
>NZ_FNEK01000164.1 GCF_900099935.1 Aliiruegeria lutimaris
ACCGAAAGAACTTGAAAGGTGCGTCTTTACTCATTCCGATACGCGAACAGACGACCCTGCCCCGCCCAACCGGATTCACGCCCACACTGCCCGCAATCTGGATTGATATTTGATTTTTTTCGATCTATGACAGCCACAGGACAAAGGAAAGTGAACGCGGGCTTAGTGCCATGGCCGCTCGTAGCACAAATAGAACTCAGAAACCTGCGGCTGAAATATTATGAAATACAGACACGAAATCGATGGCCTCCGCGCCATTGCTGTGTGCGCAGTTTTGGCCAACCATTTCTTTGGAGCGGCGTTCCCAAATGGATATCTTGGCGTAGATATTTTCTTTGTAATTTCCGGATATGTTATCACTGGCTCCTTGAAGGGGCGTCGCGACCAAGAGCTCTGGCCTTTCCTTGCTGGGTTCTACTCGCGGCGGATAAAGCGCCTTATACCTGCTCTTTCAGTTTGCATCCTAGTTAGTTCCCTTCTTATCTCTCTTGTCAACCCTTTGCCCGCCTCCTACTTGATCACGGGCATGTTCGCGTTAGTCGGATTCGCCAATGTCTCACTCTACGCAGATACCACTAATTATTTTTCTAATGCCGCAAGCTTAAATCCGTTCACACATACTTGGTCACTTGGCGTCGAGGAGCAATTTTACTTTGTTTTTCCCCTCATTTTTTGGATGGGAATTCACGTATTGCCTCGACAAATTGCGATTTTCATTTTTTTTCTTATGACGCTGACCTCCGGCGTGGCTTGGCTAATTTTATCTAATAACAACAATATGATGGCCTTCTACATCGTGTTCTATCGCTTTTGGGAAATCGGCCTCGGTGTTCTGGTGTATCTAGCTACGCAACAATTCTCAGAAAAAGTAGACCTTTCGAAAGCTGCCAAATGGGCCGCATTGTTGGCAGTCGTAGGTATTGCCTATGCTCCCTTCGCGATTGAGGCGCGACTTGCAACAATGGGAGCTGTGTTCGGGACCGCTATTGTTCTATTGGCGGTTGGCCAGATGCGGACAAAGATCGCTCTCTTGGAGATGCGTATACCAAGGTATCTAGGCAAAGTATCTTATTCTCTTTATCTCTGGCATTGGCCTGTCGCGGTGATGCTATCGTGGACATTGGGGCTATCCCCTATTTATGGCCTTCTTGGCCTCATGCTTTCCATTGCAATCGCTGACTTATCCTATCGTTGGCTTGAGAAGCCATTGCGGAGCGCACACTGGGCAAACAGCGCAGCCGGCGAACTGCGCGTCGGCCTTCTGTCTATGGCTGGCATAGGTGGTGTTCTTTTGATAAATATGCTTTACTTACAGCCGTTTCTTTTTCTAGGAGAACGGCCAAACTTGATAAAGGATGGCATCGATACGCTAGTTACCCCATACCAGTCTGAGAGCGGCGCGGTTTGGGAGGGCGCATCCTGCATATTAGCTACGAAAGAACAGATCGGGACTCGTATTGATCCCGCCAACTGCTCAATAGGCGCACCCTATGAAACGGCCAATCGCCGAGTGCTGGTCCTAGGCAACAGCTATTCAGCCGCCTTTGCGGCTGCATTTGATGGAGAAATTCAAACAGAAGGGACAACCTTCATTCTCACTTCAAGTTGGGGTGCTTCTCCAATTTTTCAAGTCGAAATCAATGGCCCATTTAAAGAACTTAATGAATATTACTGGACCGATATAGTTCCGAATCTGATCGACGGCCTAGAACCAAACGATCAAGTGTTGCTGGTGAGCGACCTTGCGTTTTTAGTTCCTCAATACCAGTCGGACCCCGATCATATAATGATACAGCAGTTTGAGGCCGGTCTGCTTCGGCTTTCCGAGAGTCTTGTCGAGAAGGGCATTGGGCTTGCCACATTTGGGCCTCTGCCATTTGCGCGAGAGGCAAATTGCGAGCCTGTTCTTGCTATGCCACAGTGGTATGCTCCGGTCGGCGGACCATGCAAGTTCCATAGTCGTTTTGACACCTTGGAACGGCAGAAGCCGCTTCGCACTATGCTCACAGATCTTGACAAGGAAGGCATCCTTAAGCTCATAGATATATTTGATGTTTTCTGCCCAAGTGAGGTTTGCAGTTACTTGACACCAGAAGGCGTAATGATGTTTCGAGATGTGTATTCTCATCCAAGTGATGAAGCGGCTCAATTGGTAAGACCAGCAATTCAGCAGTGGCTCGCAGGTCTAGGGGAGTAGGGTTGATCGGTGTGATATCTAGCCAAAAGAATTGGCTGTCTCCAATCCGCCAATGGGAAGAAAAAGCCGTTAGATTTCATTTATACCGCATTCCCCAAGCAATGTGACGTTTTTTCGCCGTGGAGGACTCCGTTGAAAAAATCGGGTTACGAGCGAGGTTCCCCTTTCCATGGGCGGACTTATCCTACAGCTTCCGTAACGGGTATGCCGAGCGCGGTGTCGCCGTTCAGGATAGCAATGCAGACCTAGCACTACTTTGGCAGATCATGTTTTTTGCTCTTCAAGGAGCCTTTCACAATGACGGCAGCGTCTGGGTGGCGGTTGCGCCAGGATATCAAGAGAGGTGGCTCGGTTTGTCTGAACAGTTTGGAGCCGTTTTCTAAGTGTATGTTCCGCTCAGTTATGCCGCGACCGGGATTGGCCGGGGCAGGTGGAGTGCCCCCAATGAAGTGGTCCACCAACTGGGATAGCTTTATCCCGTTTTCAGGAGGACCAAACGATGGCTGGAAAGCGAGACAAACCCGA
>NZ_FNEK01000050.1 GCF_900099935.1 Aliiruegeria lutimaris
CGAACATGATCTCGATCCGGTTCCGTCGCTTGTATCGCCGCTTGTCGTACTTGACAGGTTTGTCCCGTGACTTTCGTCCGGGGATGCAAGGCTTGATCCCCTTTTCTACCAAGGCTTCGCGGAACCAATCCGCATCATATCCTCGGTCTCCCAGTAGCCAGTCCGCCGATGGCAGGCTACTCACCAGCGCCCTGGCGCCTGTGTAATCGCTGACTTGACCAGCGGTGATGAAGAACCGGATCGGGCGTCCCGAAGCGTCGGTGACGGCATGCAGCTTCGTGTTCATGCCGCCTTTGGTGCGCCCGATCAGCCTTCCACGCCCCCCTTTTTCAACCGCAGGCTGGAGTGTTTGATCCCAGGTTTTGATGGTGCGATCCATTCGTTGGAATGGAAGGACGCCCTATGGGACAGATACGCCACGGCTGCGCTACGACTACGCACGCAGTCAGAGCAGCAATACAGCGATCGCAAGCTTCGACCGCGGAGTTGAGCCGAGAACTTGGGATCAATCCCAAGACGGTGGCGAAGTGGCGGAAACGGCTGACGGTCGAGGATCGTAAAACCGGACCGAGGGAACCTCGCTCAACCGTGCTCAGCGAGGATGAGGAGGCCATCGTGGTCGCGTTCCGCCGCCACACACTGCTACCGCTCGATGACTGCCTCTATGCGTTGCAGCCGACGATCCCGCATCTCACTCGCTCTTCTTTGCACAGCTGGTGGAGAAGGCTAATCGGAAAACCGCCTGGGAGTTCCTGGAGCTGCTTCTTGAGGCCGTTCCCTATCGCATTCATACGATACTCACCGACAACGGGATCCAGTTCGCCGAACAACCGCGAAACCGAAACACGATCCTCTCACGTCCGATGCGATTTGACATGATCTGCGAAGCCAATGGGATTGATCATCGCCTGACCCAACCGAACCACCCTTGGACAAATGGTCAAGTCGAGCGCATGAACCGCACGATCAAGGACGCCACGGTCAAACGTTACCACTACGACAGCCACGATCAGCTACGCATCGACCATTCCGATTTCCTGGATGCTTACAACTTCGCGCGGCGATTGAAGACGCTCAGCGGTCTCACGCCCTACGAGTACATCTGCAAAATCTGGACTTCAGAACCAGATCGATTCATCGTCAATCCGATCCACCAGATGCCGGGACTGAACACCTAGTCGCTAGCGGAAACAGTTCGCGCGCCAAAGGAATGTTCGGTCGCGCTTTCGGTCGAAACCGAGGGCGCATTTGACCTAAATACGGGTCAAAACGGAGGTCGTGCGGGATGGGGAGGTCCTAAAACGGTCGAAACGACCGGACTTCCGGTCGTTTCGGACGGGTTTTGGGTCGAGATCGACCGGGCTTTGGTGCAAATCGACCGGAAATCAGGCGTCGAGTTGCGCGGCGACCTCGTCGGTCAGTTCAAGGTTGGCGGTGACGCGCTGCACGTCGTCGTCGTCCTCCAATACTTCGATCAGCCGCATGAGTTTCTGCACGCCTTCGAGGTCAAGCTCGGTGGTCGTTGTCGGTTTCCACACCAGCTTGGTGTGCTCCGACTCTCCCAACGTGCTCTCAAGCGCCGTGGAAACTTCGTTCAGATCGGTGTCCGTGCAGTAGATGACGTGAGATTCTTCATCGGATTCAACGTCTTCCGCGCCGGCCTCGATCGCCGCCATCATCACCGAATCCTCGTCTCCCACGGAGGCCGGGTAGGTGATCTCGCCCTTGCGCTCGAACATGAAGCCGACAGATCCGGTCTCGCCCAGATTGCCGCCATGCTTGGAGAAGGTCGAACGCACGTTGGAAGCCGTGCGGTTGCGGTTATCGGTCATCGCCTCGACGATCACGGCAACACCGCCGGGACCGTAACCCTCGTAGCGGATCTCTTCGTAATCGTCGCCGTCACCGACCTGCGATTTCTTGATCGCGCGGTCGATCACGTCCTTGGGGACGGAGTTCGACTTGGCTTCCTTCACCGCGAGCCGCAGACGCGGGTTCTTGTCGGGGTCCGGGTCGCCCATCTTGGCGGCGACGGTGATCTCTTTCGAGAGCTTGGAAAACAGCTTCGAGCGGGCGGCATCCTGGCGCCCTTTGCGGTGCTGGATATTCGCCCATTTTGAATGGCCGGCCATGGGTCTTCTCCGTTCGGGTCGGGATTTCGAGTGATTTGCGCGTCCATAGCGCAAAGCAAGGGGGCGAGGCAATCCCGCAGCCGCAACGTCTGAGCCAACCGCCTCTTTGCCAGCAACCTGAGGGTTGCGAAAGCCTGGTGAGCATTGGGCAAGGTCCAGCCTGTGGGACGGAGACGTGGGTGTCGATCAAATGTCAGAGATTTTCAGCGCCGGGTCCCGCCAGCTATCCGGTACAGCCATTCCTTTCGAAGTGGGCTGGCCTTCGGTCAACCCCTGGGAGATCGCCCATTCACCGACGTTGTACCAGATATCCTTTCCCGGGTCGTCGGGCTTGGAGCTTTTCGCATGAAGGTGGCCATAAACATGAGTGATGCCATATGCGTCCTTCAGAAAACGGATCAAACGCCGCCCCGCCGCGATTTGCGCAACAGACGGCATGTCATGGTGACCTGCATGTGGGCCGTTCCGTCGCCAGTTGCCGTTTGTCATTCTGAAATTGCCAATGAATTCGACCGCCACGGTTTTGGGGCTCAGAATGTTTTGTGTGCTCCACCGCAGTTCCAGAACGTCATGGCAGTACTGAATGATGCCCGATTGCGGAATGAAGAAATTGGTCCCGATATGCCGAAGCCAGTTCTCGGGACTGTGAAAGCCCTGCCGACCGGTGCAATGAAGAACAACTCCGGTTATTTCATGCCGCCCCCGAATGCGTCCTTGCTTTTTTCCCTTTGGTGAAGAGTCGGCCAGAACCCGAAGATCATTCCAGGGAGCGAGGTGGCGATCAAGAACATACTTTTCCAGGTCGCTCAGGCCCTGGGATATGTGAGACATAGTTTTTTTAATAAATTCAACCATCTGCAAGCTCCGATATGCTGCGCTTCCCGAGGTAATGTACCCCAGTGTAGCAGCTAACCGGGAATCCTCTAAGAACATCAGCCGGCCCGCCCAGGCCGGTGCTGCGCCTCAGAGCGGCCAGAGCAGCGGAATCAGGGCCGAAGCGAGAATGCCGGTGGACAGGTTGAGCGGAATGCCGACCTTTAGGAAATCCGAGAACCGGTAGCCGCCGGGGCCATAGACCATCATGTTGGTCTGGTAGCCGATGGGGGTTGCGAAGCTCGCGGAGGCCGCGATCATGACGGCGATGACCAGCGGGCGCGGGTCGAAGCCGAGGGCCGTCGCCAACCCGATCGCGATCGGCGTTACGACGACCGCGACGGCATTGTTGGTGACCAGTTCGGTCAGCACCGAGGTCAGCAGGTAGATCGCCCAGACGATCAGGAAAGGCGGCAGTTGCGTCAGCCAGGGCGAGACCGCATTTACGATCAACTCGACCGCGCCGGAGGCCTCCAGCGCCGCACCGATGGCGAGCATGGAAAAGATCAGTGCCAGCAGCCGGCCCTCGACGAAGGAGAACGCTTCGTCCGCATCGATGCAGCGGGTCACCAGCACCAGCGCGACCGCGAGGAAGGAGAGAAGCAGGATGGGCGCGACCCCGATGGCCGACAGCACGACGATGCCCATCAGCGCGCCGATGGCGATGGGGGCTTTCTCGCGGCGGAAGGCGCGGGCCGAGGGACGGGAGATATCGACCAGCCCCATATCGGAGGCCAGCCGCTGGATGTCTTCCGGCGCGCCTTCGAGCAGCAGCGTGTCGCCAACGCGCACCACGAGATCATCGAGCTGGCGACCGATATTCTGGTTCCGGCGGTGCACGGCCAGCGGGTAGACACCGTAACGCCGCCGCAGCCGGAGCTGGCCCAGCGTGCGGCCCACCATGCGCGCACCGGGCGAAATCAGCACCTCGACCGTCTCGGTGCGCACCGAGCTCAGTTTGTCCACCTGCCGCAGCGCCTTGTTCTCCTGCAGGCTCAGAAGTTCGGCCATGCGCGTGCGCAGCACGACCCGGTCGCCCGCCTCCAGCACCACCTCGTCCATGTCCCGGCGCAGCGAGGCATCGCCGCGCAGAATGTCGATCAATCGCACCCCGTCGCGCTTGAACTGTCCAACCTCGACCGCCTTGCGCCCGATCAGGTCGCTATCCTCCGGCAGGGCAACTTCGGTAAAGAATTTCATCTTGCGCTTGTCGGAGAGCAGCGAGGCCATGGACTCCCGCTCCGGAAGGAGTCTGTAGGCGATAAACCGCAGGTAGATCATGCCCCAGACGACGATGGCGATGGCCAGCGGCGTGACCTCGAAAATCCCGAACGGCTCCATCCCGTTGGCGCGCGCAACGCCGTCGACGAGCAGGTTGGTCGATGTGCCGATCAGCGTCAGCGTGCCGCCCATGATCGCCGCATAGGAGAGCGGGATCAGCATCTTGGAGGCAGGCCGCTTGAGCGTGCGTGAAATCTGGACCATCACCGGGATCATCACGACAACGACCGGCGTGTTGGAAACCACCGCCGAGGCGATGACGACGAACCCGATCAGGGTGCCGATAGCCAGGCGCGGGTCCCTCTCGGCCTGCGCCTGGGCGATATGGGTAAACCAGTCCAGCGCGCCGGTCCGGACCAGCGCGCCCATCACCAGGAACATCATCGCGATGGTCCAGGGCGCGGGGTTGGACAGCGCGTCGCGCGCGGCTTCGTAGGGCAGAATGCCGGTGGCCAGCATGACAGCTGCGCCAAGCATGGCGACGACTTCTGCCGGAAAGATCTCCCGCGAGAACAGCACGAACATTGTCAGCACGACGCAAAGCGCGAGGATCGGTTCTCCGGTCGGTCCGAGGTTCAGAAATTCCATACGCTTCCCATGGCTGCTCCACCGGCCATCCTTAGCGTGCCTGTGCACTGGCGCAAGCGTTCTATGCTCCGTCGGGGAATGGAGGGCCGGGCCTGCCCGAAGATTTGCCGCTCAGCCCAGCGGATACGCTCTGATGAAAAATACGGCGTGCCGCGAGATACGCGTTCAGGGGCCCGCCTGTGCCAGCCGCCCGCCCTGGCGGACCATCTCGATCCGCGTCGTCTCGCCGGTCCGGTCATCGGTTTCCACGTAGAGACCGCAGACCGTCGCCTCCTCCATCGCCGGCGTGAACCGGCCCTTGGGCATGCCGGTGACGAAACGGCGCATCGGCTCGGCCTTTTCCATGCCGATGACCGAATTGTAGTCGCCGCACATGCCGGCATCCGAAAGGAAGGCGGTTCCCTTGGGCAGGATCTGTGCATCGGCTGTCGGCACATGGGTATGCGTGCCCACGACCACGCTGGCGCGGCCGTCGCAGAAATGGCCCATGCCCATCTTCTCCGACGTGGCTTCGCAATGCATGTCGATCAGGCTGGCCGCGACCATACCGCCGCGCGGATGCGCGCGCAGCAGCGCGTCGATATCGGAAAAGGGATCGGCAAAGGGGCGCTTCATGAAGACCTGCCCCAGAACCTGTGCCACCAGGATCTTGCGCCCACCCGTCGCCGTGAAAACCGCCGCCCCGCGCCCCGGCGCGTCCTTGGCAAAGTTGAGCGGCCGCAGGACCCGCTTTTCCTGCTCGATATATTGGAGCATGTCGCGCTGGTCGAAGGCGTGATCGCCCAGCGTGATGCAATCGGCGCCAGCCTCCAGCAGCGCCTTGGCATGCGCGCCCGACAAGCCCATGCCCGAGGTGGCGTTCTCGCCATTGACCACGACGAAATCCAGCCCCCAGTCGCGCCGCAGCGCCGGCAGGCGTTCCGCCACCGCCGTGCGCCCGGCACGGCCCATTACATCGCCAAGAAAGAGAATTTTCATGGCCAACGCCCTAGCTCCGCACGGGGAAGGGAGCAACCCCCTCTCTCCTGAAAGCTGACGGCGCAGATGTTCCACGCGCCGCAGGCGCGCCCGGCCCCAATGCGCCGCGACGCGTCAGCGTCAAGGGGCGCGGGGAAACACCCCCCTCTCGGTTAGCACGCCATCGAGGGGTTGGTCCGTCGCTTCGAGGGGCAGCGTTTCAAGGCATTGCGCCGAATAGGCGAAGCCGAGCGCTTTCACCGCTCCCCGTTGGCGCAGACCCTCAAGGGTTCGGTCATAGAAGCCGCCGCCATAGCCGAGACGGAACAGGTTCCGGTCGAAGGCGACGAGCGGGGCAATTATCAGGTCGGGAACCAGTTCCGCGCCATCCATCGGGATCATCACGCCAAAGGCGCCTTCCTCCAGCCGGAAGCCCGGTCTCCACTCCCGAAAGACGAGCGGCATCCCCGGCCCGATGACAATCGGCACGGCAATCCGGTTCGCGGTGCACAGCGCTTCCATCGCCGGCAGCGGGTCGGCCTCGGTGCGGATAGGCAGGTAGCCCGCGATGATCTGCCCCGCCGTCCCGGCCAGGTGATCGCGCAGCGCTTGCGATGCGGCCGCGCGGTGTTCGGAATGGGCAGCTTTGCGCAGGGCGAAGGCCCGCTTTCGCGCCGCTTTCTTCAATTCGCCCAGATTCACATGAGCACCATCGAGGCCAACCCGAGGAAGGCGAAGAAGCCCACCACATCGGTGACGGTTGTCACGAACGTGCCCGATGCCAGCGCCGGATCGACCCCGAGTTTCTCCATCGTCACCGGCACGAGAATGCCCGCCAGCGCCGCCACCGCGAGGTTGACGATCATCGCCGCCGCGATGACCAACCCGATCTGCGAGGAGCCGAACCAGAACAGCGCCACCAGCCCCATGACAGCCGCGAATACAATTCCGTTCAGCACCCCGACGACCATCTCCCGGCTGACCACCCGCCAGACATTCGAGCCGGTCAAATCCTTGGTCGCGATGGCCCGCACCGCGACGGTGAGCGACTGCGTGCCCGCGTTGCCGCCCATCGAGGCGACGATCGGCATCAGCACGGCCAGCGCCACGACCTGGCCGATTACGTCTTCGAACAAGGAGATGACCATGGAGGCGAGAATCGCCGTCAGCAGGTTCACCCCGAGCCAGGGCAGGCGCAGTTTCGTCGTTTCGATCGCGTTGTCCGACAGCGAGGACTCCTCGTTCACGCCGGCCAGCAGCAGGATATCCTCCTCGTGTTCGTCATCAAGCACCGCCATGGCGTCGTCGATGGTGATCACGCCGACCAGCCGCTCCTCGCTGTCCACGACGGGCAGCGAGATCAGGTGGTACTGGTTGAATATATAAGCCACCTCGGCCTCGTCGAGATCGACCGGAACCGAGCGGAAGGAATGCTCGCTCACCTCGCGCAGCGGCTTGGCTCGCGGCATCGACATCAGCTTGCCGAGGGTGACATAGCCGGTCGGGTGCATCTTCGGATCGACAAGGATCACGTGGTAGAACTGCTCCGGCAGGTCCTCGGCATCCTCGCGCACGAAATCGATGGCCTCGCCAACCGTCCAGTGTTCCGGTGTCCGGACCACCTCGCGCTGCATGAGGCGGCCAGCGGAGCCTTCGGGATAGCTGAGCGCCTGTTCGACCGCGACCCGTTCGCTGGCGGACAGGGCATCGAGCAGGATATCCTTCTGTTCGTCTCCGAGATCCTCGATCAGGTCGACGATATCGTCCGATTCGAGGTCCAGAACGGCTTCGCTTAGCACCTCGTCGGGCAGCATCTCGATGACTTCGGCGCGCACGCCCTCGTCGAGTTCCGACAGGATCTCGCCATCGATGTCGCGGCCCCAGAACCGCAGCAGCAGGTGGCGCGTCTTGTCGCCCACCTGTTCCATGAGGTCGGCCACATCGGCGGGGTGGAGCTGGTCGAGCATCCGCCCGAGCCCGGCCGAATCGCCGCGATTGATCGCCAGCAGAATTTCCCGTACCCGATCCTTGCGCAGTACGAAGGCGTCGTCGTCACGACCTGCCTTTTCGGCAATCTCTTCGGCCATGGCAGCGTCCTCCGGTTTCACTTTCGACATAGAATAAGGCCGCGGAAGCGGGGTGCAACCTGCCTTGCCCGTTGCCGAGCGCAAGTCCTGTCCCTAGGCTCCCTCTCATGAGCGAGACAGAGACATTGCTGCTGGGGCAGGTGCTGGATATCCACGCCAACCCGTTCGAGGCCCCGCCCGAGGAAGCCGCCCGCCACGAGCGCCGCGGCGCGGTGCTGCTGCGAGGCAGCGCGATTGTCGAGACCGGCCCGGCGGAGAAGCTGCAAAAGGCCCATCCCCGGGCGCAGGTCATCGACCACGGAGACGCGCTGATCCTGCCCGGCTTCGTGGATTCGCACGCGCATTACCCGCAGACGGCGATCATCGCCTCCTGGGGCAAGCGGCTGATCGACTGGCTCAACAGCTATACTTTCCCCGAAGAGATGCGCTTCGGCGACCCGGAATACGCCGCCGAGATCGCCAACCGCTATCTCGACCTGCTGCTCGCACATGGCACCACCTCGGTTGCCAGTTTCTGCACCATTCACCCGGCTTCGGTGAATGCCTTCTTCGAGGCCGCGGCGGCGCGCAACATGGCTGTAGCGGCCGGGCGCACCTGCATGGACCGCAACGCCCCCGACGGGCTGCGTGACGATGCGCAGAGCGCCTATGACGAGAGCAAGGCGCTGCTGGAGCGCTGGCACGGGCGCGGGCGGGGAATCTACGCGATCACGCCGCGTTTCTCGCCGACCTCGACGCCGGAGCAGCTCGAAGCGCTTGGCAGCCTGTGGAGCGAGCACCCGGACTGCCCGATGCAGACCCACCTGAGCGAGCAGACCGACGAGGTGGAATGGGTGCGCGAGCTGTATCCCTGCAAGCGCGATTACCTCGACACTTACGAGGCACATGGATTGTTGGGTCCCGGCGCGATGTTCGGCCACGCGATATGGCTCACCGATAACGAGCGCGCCCGGCTGCGCGCCAGTGGCGCGGCGCTGATCCATTGCCCGACCTCGAACACCTTCATCGGCTCGGGGATCTTCGACACCGCACGGGCCATGGGCGAGGGACAAATCGTCGGGCTCGCCACCGATACCGGGGGCGGTTCGAATTTCTCTATGTTGCACACCATGGCTGCAGCCTACGAGATCGGGCAGCTCGCGGGCGCCGCCCTGCATCCAGCGCAGTTACTCTGGCTGGCGACCGAAGGTTCGGCCCGCGCGATGCGCGCCGAGGGTCGGATCGGGACGCTGCGGCCGGGAACGGATGCCGATCTCGTGGTTCTCGATCTCGCCTCGACGCCGGCCATCGCGCAGCGCGTGGCGCGGGCCGAGACGATCTGGGAGGCGGTTTTCCCGACTATCATGATGGGCGACGACCGGGCCATCGCGTCGGTCTATATCGCGGGGGAGCGTTACGACGCATTGGTTCCGGGCGGCGACGGGGGCGGGCATAGCCGCAAGCTCCACCCGTTGATTTCCGACAGTCTGGGGCTCTGAGGGATCAGCAGCCGGGGCGTGCCAGCACCATCACCCAGATCCGGTCACCGGCCTCGGCCACGCCGAACTCCGAGACCTTGCGATGCAGCATGTTCTTGCGATGTCCTTTGGACTTCATCCAGCCTTCCACGACCTGGGGGGCGGTGGAGTAACCCTTGGCAATATTCTCCGCCATCAGGCACGCCCGGTAACCTCGGCGTGCGGCGCGGTCGCGCAACTGGCGGCCATCGGGGGACTGATGCGAGAAATAGCCCCGCTTCGCCATGTCCGTGGCGTGATCGGCCGCGATTCGATCGAGTGCCGCCGAGCGATTCAGGGCCGCCCGCCCGTTGCGTTGCCGCTGCTTGTTGACAAGCGTCGTCATGCCCGATGTCACCTCGGCGGTCAGCCAGAGATCTGTCGTTTCCTGCGGCGCGGGCGTGGCCCAAAGGTGTAGCGATGCCATCAGGGCAACGAGCGTCTGGAACATGGTGGCCTCCTGTGGTTTCGGGGGAGTTTACCCGGCAGAGGTTTCTCAGTCATTGACCAATTGCCGGGCGAGCCTGTTGGCGCGCTCCACCAGCATCCCGGCATCGAGACCCGTTAGAACGCCGCCCGAAACAACGGCGCGCCCCTCGACCAGCAGATCCCGCACCCGGCGCGGTCCAGCCAGCAGGAGGGCGACTGGGTCCCAGGAACCGGCGCTGTCCAGCCCCGAGATGTCCCAGATGGCGATGTCGGCCCGCTTGCCGGGCGCGATGGCGCCGCAATCCGGCCGCCCGAGCACCGTCGCTCCGCCCAGCGTGGCAATTTCCAGCGCCTCCCGCGCGGACATCGCATCGGCCCCGAAGCCCACGCGTTGCAGCAGCATCGCCTGCCGCGCTTCCGAGGCGAGGTCCCCGGCATCGTTGCTCGCCGAGCCGTCGACGCCGAGCCCCACCGGCACGCCGGCATCGCGCATCGCGCGTACGGGAGCAATGCCGGAGCCGAGCCGGCAGTTCGAGCAGGGGCAATGGGCAACGCCGGTTCCGCTGCGGGCAAAGAGGTCGATCTCGCGCCCGTCGAGCTTGACGCAATGAGCGTGCCAGACATCCTCGCCGGTCCAGCCAAGCTGTTCGGCATAGTCGCCGGGCCGGCAGCCGAAATTTTCGAGCGAATAGGCGATATCCTCGTCATTCTCGGCCAGGTGCGTGTGCAGGCGAACGCCTTTTTCCCGCGCCAGGATGGCCGAATCCCGCATCAATTCGCGGCTGACCGAGAAGGGCGAGCAAGGGGCGAGACCGACGCGCAGCATCGCACCCTCGGCGCGGTCGTTACAGGCGTCGATCAGGCGCTCGCTGTCACGCAGGATCGCGGCCTCGTCTTCCACCAGCGCGTCGGGCGGCAGACCGCCCTTGCTCTCGCCGATGGACATGGAGCCGCGCGTCGGGTGGAAGCGCAGCCCGATCGTCTTTGCCGCCTCGATCGAATCGTCCAGCCGCGCGCCATTCGGGAACAGGTAGAGGTGGTCCGACGACATGGTGCAGCCCGACAGCGCCAGTTCGGCAAGGCCGAGCTGGGTCGAAACTCGGATCTCCTCCGGGCCCATGCGGGCCCAGATCGGGTAAAGCACCTTGAGCCACCCGAAGAGTAGCGCGTCCTGCGCGGCGGGAACGGCGCGGGTTAGGGTCTGGAACAAGTGATGATGCGTATTCACAAGGCCGGGCGTAATCAGGCAACCCGAGGCGTCCAGCGATTCCGCTCCGTTCAGCGGCAGTTCGCGGCCAATCTCGGCAATGACGCCGTTCTTTATGCGGATATCGGCGCCGGTCAGCTCCCGGCGGGTCTCATCCATCGTCACGAGATGCGCGGCGTTGCGAATCAGCTTGTGTGTCATGCCAAAAGTGCCAGCGCCTCTGCGAGGATCTGACGGTTGGCCGCGGCGACCACCTGACCGCCGGCATGGGCCGGGCCGCCCTGCCAGTCCGTCACGCAACCGCCCGCGGCCTCGATCACCGCGATGGGGGCGCAGATGTCGTAATCGTTCAACCCGGCCTCGATCACCAAGTCGATCTGGCCTAGCGCCAGCAGGCCATAGGCATAGCAATCGGTGCCGAAACGCGTCAGGCGGACCTTGCCCGAGACCCGCTCGAAGGCCGCGCGCTCGTCGAGCGTGCCGATCTCGGGAAAGGTCGAAAACAGGATCGCATCCGACAGCGGGCGCGGCGCGCGGGTGGACAGATCCCGGTTCCCATGCGGGCTGCAATGGCGCGCGATAGCGGTGCCACCTTCCCAGCGTTCACCGGTAAAGGGCTGGTCGATGATGCCATGCACCGGGCCGTCCGCGGAACACAGCGCGATCAGCGTGCCCCAGGTGGGCGTGCCGGCCATGTAGGCGCGCGTGCCGTCGATCGGGTCCAGAACCCAGCGGTATCCGCTCGTGCCGGGCGTGAAGCCGAACTCCTCGCCCTGGATGGCGTCTTGTGGGCGGCGCTCGGCGAGAGTGGCCCGCATCGCCTGCTCCGCGGCGCGGTCGGCCTCGGTCACGGGGTCGAACCCGGAGGAAAGCTTGTTGGCGATATCGAGGCCGGAAGACCGGAACAGCGGCAGGGTCGTCCCTCGGGCCGCGTCGGCAAGCGCATTCGCGGTTTCGCTGATATCGCGGAAGAATTCTGGGGTGAGCGGGCTGTTTGTCATCTGAGGCTCCGGTCCGGCAGGGCAGGGGCGCGAGCCCCCCGTTGCGCGGTAGCGGTGTGATGCGTCCCGGTCAACCCGGTCAGGCGGCGTTGGACAGGACCTTTGCCAGCTCGAAGAGTTGCCGGCGCTGATTCTCGGGGATCGCGTAATAGGCGCGGACCAGTTCGAGCGCCTCGCGATCCGCCAGCAGGTCTCCGGCCGGCGCTTTCTGATCGGCAGCATTGTCGAGTCCGCCAAAGAAAAAGGCGACACCGACATTCAGCGCGTCGGAAATGTCCCAAAGCCGGGAGGCACTGACGCGATTGGCGCCGGTTTCGTATTTCTGGATTTGTTGAAACTTGATGCCGACCTTCTCGGCGAGCTGTTGCTGGGTCATTCCCAGCATCCATCGTCTGTGGCGAATTCGTTTTCCGACATGCGTGTCAACAGGATGAGTCATGAATTTCCCTCTCAACCAGAGCTTGCCATCTGGAGAGCGCCGGAAAAGGGATGGCGGTATCAATCGAGACGGCAGGACAGTAAACAACTTACGCCACGGATATCGCGGAAAAATCGGGAAGAATCCAAGAAAATTTTCGTCGTCTTTAAAGAGTGGGCGGTCTGGCCGCATTCGAGCGATGGGAGAGTCGCGAACTGCATTGCAATTTGCAGATCTCTCGTGCGTTTTTTCGGGAATACATCGCGCAGAACCGGTGCGCACCCTGTCGATAGCTGTTGTGAAACGGAGTTTCGGTCTGGTCGGTTTCTCCATAGGATGGCTGGAGCCAGTTTCACGGAGCAGACGATGCGTGCTTTTCTAATCCCGGACTTCGAGTCCCCTCCGCGGTTGGTGGAGCTGCCGCCTGTGCCACCGGCGGCCGGCGAAGTGACCATCGAGATCGAAGCCTGCGGGTTGAATTTCGCCGACCTGCTCATGTCCAGGGGCAAATACCAGGAACGGCCGGAGCCTCCGGTGACGCTCGGCATGGAGATGGCCGGAACGATCATCCGTCTGGGAGAAGGTATCACGGGGCTTGTACCCGGCGATCGGGTCGCCGTTTTTAATGGTCAGGGCGGGCTTGCCGAAGAGGCGAACGTGCCAGCTGAACGCTGTTTGAAGCTGCCCGAAGGAATGCCCGCGAGCCATGCCGCGGCCTTTCAGGTGGCCTATGGAACCTCGCATGTGGCGCTTGCGCACAAGGCGCGACTGCAACCGGGAGAGCGGCTGGTCGTGACCGGTGCGGCCGGGGGGGTCGGGCTGACCGCGGTGGAGATCGGTGCGTTGATGGGGGCGGAAGTTGTTGCCATCGCCCGCGGCCCCGAGAAGCTGGAGGTTGCCCGCAAGGCCGGGGCGACTCATCTCATCGATGCAGAGAGCGAAGATATTCGCGGCCAGATCAAGGCGCTTGGCGGCGCTGACGTGGTGTACGAGGCGGTCGGCGGAGAGCTTTTCAACCAGTGTTTCCGGGCGACCAACCCGGACGGCCGGATCCTTGCCATCGGCTTTGCCGGCGGTGAGGTGCCGCAGATCAAGGCGAACCACCTTCTGGTCAAGAACCTCTCGGTGATCGGGCTCTACTGGGGGGGCTATCTCGCCTTTCGTCCCTCCGTCCTGACGGACTCGGTTGCGCAACTGTTCGACTGGTACGCGCAGGGGCGCCTGCAGCCGCATGTCAGCCACGAATTGCCGTTGGATCAGGCAGCGGAGGCGCTGGAGTTGCTCAGGCAGCGACGCTCGACTGGGAAGGTCGTGGTGAGGATGCGGTAAGCGCGTCGCTGCGATAGGCCTCTCGCACCAGTTCCACCAAGGCATCCTCGGCACGGCCCCGGGCGAGCTCGTAGACGTAGAGGTTGATCGAGTAGCTCGGCAAATCGGGCAGGTTTCCGTTATGCTCGATCCTCTCCAGGAAGGGCGGCTCGGTTCCTTCCAGCATGAGCGCGATTGCAAGGTCGGCCCGGACGGTGGCTTCAATGGTGCGGTCCGATTCTGATTCGACGGCGAGTTCCCAGGTGATCCCGCATTTCTCCATCGCTCGAATGCCGGCGGCGCGGAACATGCATTGACGGCCCGAACCGAAGCGCAAAGGCCGCTGGCGCCAGCAGGAGCCACCCTTTGCGCCAATCCAGACAAGGGGCTTCTCGCTAAGTACTTCCGCCGCTTCCGGGTGGCTCTGTTCGGTGGTCAGGATCATGGTGAACTGCCCGCGCGCGAACTGGTTCAGGAGTGCCCGGGAGTAGGACGAGACAAGGTTCACCCGCACACGCGGGAAGGCCGCGTTGAAGCGGCGCAGGATCTCCGGAACATGCGGGTACACGATGTCGTGCGGCACGCCGAGCGTGATCTCGCCCCCAAAATCATGCGCGGTGAGCCGGTCGATGGCCTCGTCATTAAGGTTCAACATTCGGCGGGCGTAGGAAACAAGCTGTTCTCCGTTCGAGGTCAATGAAACGCCCCGTCCGGATCGTTCCAGCAACTCGACATCGAGAGACTCTTCCAACCTCTTGATCTGCATGGAAACTGCGGATTGCGTAATGTTGAGATAACCAGCTGCACGGGTCACCCCGCCGCTATCGGCCACCGCCACGAAGGAGCGTAGAGCTGTCAAATCCAGATTGCGGGGCATGCATCATATTCCGTTATGAATCGGTTCAAAAACATTCGTTTTTAAAATTAACCATAGTCCCCCATATAGATCAATAGAATTGATGGCAGGCGAAGCCTTGTTCACGAGAAGTTAAGGAAACCGCAATGAGCGCACATAGCACCAATACACCGCTCGTCGGTGCGATGCACCACATGGGCTTCTTCTCCCGAATCGTGGAGATGATCGCAGTTCACAAGCAGCGCCGGGACCTGGCCAAGCTGGATGATCGCGCCCTTAAGGATATCGGCATCAGCCGCTACGAGGCCGAAGTCGAATCGTCCCGCCCGGCCTGGGATGTGCCGCATCACTGGATGGATTGATCTGGCCTTTCTCGCCGTTGGTTACGAAAGCGGACGGGAAAGACTTGAAATGGGGCCTCCGCCCGACGATATTCATCCTAAATACGCCCGCTGCAAATCAGCGGGCGTTTCTCGGAACACGAACGGAGGTAATCATGGCTGAATTTGACACGATCCGGACGGCTGGCGTTTCTGGCGCCCGCGCCGTCCAGATCGACGAGGGCCTTCGCGCCCACATGAACAAGGTCTACGGCACGATGTCCGTGGGCATGCTCATTACTGCGCTCGCCGCCTGGGCGATTTCCGGACTGGCGACCACGAGCGACCCGGCACTTGCCGCCGCGCAACTGCGCCCTGACCTGTATATGACCAATTTCGGTATGGCGATCTACGCCTCACCGCTGAAATGGGTCATCATGTTCGCACCGCTGGCCTTTGTCTTCGGCATGTCCGCCGCGATAAACCGCATGTCTGCGGCCACCGCGCAGTTGATGTTCTACGCGTTCGCAACCGTGATGGGCCTTTCGCTCAGCTCGATTTTCCTCGTCTACACCACGACCTCCATCGCGCAGGTCTTCCTGATCACCTCGATCTCCTTTGCCGGTCTGTCGCTCTATGGCTACACGACCAAGAAGGACCTTTCGGGGATGGGAACGTTCCTGATGATGGGCCTGATCGGCCTGATCGTGGCGATGGTCGTCAATCTGTTCCTTCAGTCGGATGCGATGACCTTCGCGATCTCGGCCATCGGTGTGCTGATTTTCGCTGGTCTGACCGCCTATGACACGCAGAACATCAAGAACACCTACATCCAGATGGCCATGACCGGCGATCAGGAATGGCTGGGCAAAGCCGCGATCATGGGAGCGCTGAGCCTCTACCTGGACTTCATCAACATGTTCCTCATGCTGTTGCAGCTCTTCGGCAACCGCGAGTGAGCAAACCGCTCCAGACGTGATTTCGAAAGGCCGGGGAAACCCGGCCTTTTTTGTTCCGATGTGCTCTGCCCCCCCCGCGCTATTGCAAGCGCTCCCCCCGAGGGAAGCTGCGAGAGTTGAGGGGAGGAGTGCCGCCTTTTTTCATCTTTTCGATAAATACCTCGACCGGCGGCACGATCCGCAGGATCGTTTGCATGTTGGTTCGTGAGCGTTTTTCTCGTCCGAAATATGGACCGGCGAGGACTACGTTTGGGCCTAAAACCAAAAAGGCCGCGCGGTTTCCCGGCGGCCTCATCGGAGGTCTGGTTGGCCAGATCTTACTTGATCTTGCCTTCCTTGTAGTCGACATGCTTGCGCGCGACCGGGTCGTATTTCTTCACGACCATTTTCTCGGTCATGGTGCGGGCGTTTTTCTTGGTCACGTAGAAGTGTCCGGTGCCGGCGGTGGAGTTCAGCCGGATCTTGATCGTCGTCGGTTTTGCCATCGTTCGAATCTCCTGCGGGGCCGGCTATCGTTTGCCCTTGCCGCCGAGATCGGTTCGCCAAAGGCCCCGCGCGCTGGCCGGGTGAAACTGGAACCCTGTCGTTTAAGCACTCTGGCGCCGGAGTCAACAGCAAAGACAGGGGATTCTGTTGCCTTTGACGGAGAGTTCTTCTGACAACAAATATCCTCGCCGAAGGCACGCCCGCATGCGGGCGTTTCTCCGTTCGAAAATAGCGCGGATGGCCTGTAAGCCGGATTCTGTTCCAGGGCTCGCGCCCCTTCGATGACCATTCCTCTAGACGTGCCGTCGCCGACACGCTCAAGCTGCCTACCCGACCTGCCTGGGGCTGAAGCGGCCCTGGGGTCTGGCCCCGCGGAGGTCCTATCTGGCATTGCTCCCGGTGGGGCTTGCCGTGCCGGGACTGTTGCCAGCCCCGCGGTGGGCTCTTACTCCACCGTTTCACCCTTGCTGCGCGAACGCAGCGGTCTGTTCTCTGTGGCGCTTTCCGTCGGGTTTCCCCGCCCGGGCGTTACCCGGCACCGTTGCTTCAGGGAGTCCGGACTTTCCTCGCGGCAGGCGATGCAAGCACCGCCGAACCCCGCGGTCATCCGGCCATCCGCGCTCGCTGCACTTAGGTGGCGCGGCGGGCGGGGTCAACCGGGAAGCGCCGGGCGAGGTGCCGGGCGAGGGCGATATCTTTCGCAGACAGGGGGCCCCTTGCCTGTTGCGCGAAACGGGCTCGGAATGCGTCCAGCAGGTCGTCCAGCGGGCCTTCGGTGGGGAAGCCCAGCCGGTTGGCGGCTTCTCTGAAAACCGTGTCGTCTTTTTTTCCGAGGGGAGCGGCCTCCTCAGGGGCGGAAGCCCCTTCGTCAGCCGCGCTGGCCGTAGGCCAGCAGGCCAGACCCTGTCGCGCGAGCCTTTGCCAGTCGAAGCGGCGGCCCGGATCTATCTTGCGGCCGGGGGCCATATCTGAATGGCCGATCACGCGTTCGCAAGGAATTTTCCAGCGCTGCAGGATTCCGGGCAGCAACCGTTCCAGCCGCGTCATGAGTGGCTCGCTGAACGGGCTGTTGCCATCATTGTCCAGTTCGATGCCGATCGAGTGGCTATTGACGTCTGCTCGACCGCCCCAGTGGCCCGCGCCGGCATGCCAGGCGCGCTTGCTTTCGTCCACGAGTTGCCAACATCTGCCGTCGCGCCCAACCAGGTAATGCGCCGAAACCTCCACCGCCTGGTCGCAGAGGCGCTCAAGCGCCGCCTTCGAATCGATCATGGCGGTGTAGTGCAGCACGACCATGTCCGGCCGGACCGCGCCGCGGCGGTCGCCGAAATTCGGCGAGGGGTGCCATAGGCAGGTTTCGGCCTCGTCAGCCACCGACTGCGCGCCGGTAGAGGCCCGGATCCCATCGACAGGCGTAGCCGTCACCGTCGGGGTCGATGCCGTGGCGGTCCCGTTCCGGTCCGCCCGATTCGAGGAAATCGAGCTGTGCCAGGTCGTCGGAGCCGTAGCCTGCGCATTTCCGCTCTGCCTTGGCTTGGTTCGGCAAGGTGCGGCGATAGACCGGCTGGCCCAGCGGGTGGGTCGTGGAAAGCGCATAGGCGACGATGTCGGGCCCGGTATCCCGTGGCCGTTCGGGGACAGCGGTCGGCGCCACGTCGGCATATTGCGAGCGTTGCCGGGCGAGCCTTTCGGCGTCGCTCTGGATGGATTCACGTGCGCTCACCGCGTTGAAATCCTGTTCGTCGGAAATAGCGACATTGTTCCCCGCGACATAGGCCGCGCCCGCGGCGGTTGCCGCCAGGGGTGCCCCGACCGGTTCCGAAACAGTCGCCGGCGGCTGCGTGGGCGTCGCGGTTCCGATGCCTGCAGCGGCCAGGTCGGCCGTGCTGACCACAGAAGTGGCGGAGCTTGACGACGCTTGAGGTGCGCCGGTGGCCTCCGGTGATCCGGTTAGCGAAGAGTTTGCCAACTGGGCGTTGCGTGCCGCGCGTTCCTGCTGGGTGGCATAGGAATCGAAGGCTCCGATGCCCGCCCCCGCGGCACTGTCCGGAACTTCAGGATCACAGGCCGAAAGCGCCAGCACGAGGGCCGCCGCCAGTCCAGTTCGATTCATCGGAGCACCTGCTCGTTCTGCTTGATTGCGCGCAGATTACCACCAGCGCTTGGGCTTTGCCATAAAACCAGCCGCGGTTTCGAGCGATCCGGCGATGTTGAGCAGGTCTCCCTCTTCCCATGGACGCCCGATCAGCTGCAGGCCGAGCGGCAGGCCCTTGCCGTCGAGACCAGCGGGAACCGAGATCCCCGGCAGGCCCGCAAGGTTTACCGTAACCGTGAAAACGTCGTTGAGATACATCTGCACCGGATCGGCATCCGTCATCTCGCCGAGGCCAAAGGCGGCCGACGGCGTGGCGGGCGTCAGGATCGCGTCCACACCGGCCTCGAAGACCTGGTCGAAATCGCGCTTGATCAGCGCGCGGACCTTGCGGGCGCGGTTGTAATAGGCGTCGTAGAAGCCGGCGGAGAGCACATAGGTGCCAATCATGACTCGGCGCTGCACCTCGGCACCGAAGCCTTCGGCGCGGGTCTTCTCGTACATTTCGGTGATGCCGTCGCCCTGCGCCAACTTTGCGCGGCGGCCGAAGCGGACACCGTCATAGCGGGCGAGGTTCGAGGATGCCTCGGCGGGGGCGATCACGTAATAGGTCGGCAGCGCGTATTTCGTGTGCGGCAGCGAGATATCGACGATCTCGGCGCCCGCGTCGCGCAGCATCTCGGCGCCCAGAGACCAGAGCTTCTCGATCTCCGCCGGGGTGCCGTCGATGCGGTATTCCTTCGGAATGCCGATCTTCTTGCCGCGAATGTCGCCGGTGATGGCGGCCTCGAAATCCGGCACCGGCAGGTCGGCGGAGGTGGAATCCTTCGGGTCGTGACCGGCCATCGCGCCCAGCATGATCGCGGCGTCGCGGACCGATTTGGTCATCGGGCCGGCCTGGTCAAGCGAGGAGGCGAAGGCGATGATGCCCCAGCGGGAGACGCGGCCATAGGTCGGCTTCAGGCCGGTGATGCCGGTGAAGGCGGCCGGCTGGCGGATCGAGCCGCCGGTATCGGTGCCGGTCGCGGCGAGGCACAGATCGGCGGCCACAGCGGAGGCGGAGCCACCGGAGGAGCCACCCGGCGTTAGCGCGGTCTCTTCATTGCCACGGCGCCAGGGGTTGACCGCATCGCCATAGGTCGATGTCTCGTTCGACGAGCCCATGGCGAACTCGTCCATATTCAGCTTGCCGAGCATGACGGAGCCCGCCTGCCAGAGCTGGGTCGTCACGGTGGACTCGTATTCCGGTTTGAAGCCGTCGAGAATGTTCGACGCGGCCTGGCTCGGGACGCCCTGCGTGCAGAACAGGTCCTTGATACCAAGCGGGATACCGCACATCGGGTTCTCGGCGCCGCCCTGGATGCGGGCGTCGGCGGCCGCGGCCTGTTTCAGCGCGATTTCGGGCGTCTTGTGGACGAAGGCGCCGAGCGCGTCGGCCTTCTCGATCTCGTCAAGACAGGCCTGGGTCAGCTCGGTCGAGGTTACGTCCCCGGCGCGCAGCCTGTCGCGGGCCTCGGCAATCGTCAGCTTGGTCAGTTCGGACATTATTCCACCACCTTCGGCACGGCAAAGAAGCCCTCTCGGGCATCGGGGGCGTTGGCGAGCACCTTCTCCTGGTAGCCGCCATCGGTGACAACATCTTCGCGGCGCTTGAGGCGCATCGGCGTGACGGAGGTCATGGGCTCGATGCCCTCCACGTCCACTTCGTTGAGTTGCTCGATGAAGCCGAGGATGGCGTTGAACTCGCCGGCGAGGGCGGGCAGCGCGTCGTCCTCGACCTTGATGCGGGCGAGCTTGGCGACGCGGCGCGCGGTATCTGTGTCGATCGACATTGGGGCCTCCGGGGTCGGGCGGATGATCGGCACGGGTTTAGCCGCGCCTTGCGCGGGTCGCAAGGCCGGTAGATGGGGAAACGGTTGTGGCGCGTGATGCGGGCTACCCGGCTGCATTGCTCGAATATGCGGTCAGTCCCCATTGGGTATATTGTACCGAATTGCCCGGCCCGGCTCCCTAAGGCCGAAATTGCCGCCAGTGGCTGCGGTGCGGATCAGGACTGCTCCTCAATGCAGCCATGCCTCGACTTGGTTGACCGCGCGCTCATCCCGTTCGTCAAGTCGGAGAAGCGAGCAAACTGGCAAAGCCAATCATGATGCCAGTCATAACCTACAGGACCAAGAAGGCGTAAAATCGGGGCCGTGCAATAAGGGAGGCTTGGATGCTTCCGCAAACCCTACGTGGGGCCGTCTTTGTACCGGCTAAACTTTTTCTTGTAGCGATCATCTCGCTTTTCCCAGCCGGTCCAGTATCGGCCGATGGCAAATTCGGCCCGTGTTATCCAGATGACGCAGCAATCGCCAAGTCGGTTCTGTCGTCTCTCGGGCGGGCAGCATCGCCCCTTTCGTTTTCCGTGGTCAATGACGATCCAACCACCACCTTGATGGTGGTGGACCCGGACAGGCGAAATTTTTGCTGGTCGCCGCCATTCGAAGCTGGCGCCGGGGTTTTCCTGAAAGGAAAGCGGATTGGTGTCCGGGTGCCGCTGTACTGTGAGAACGGTCAGACCGGTACCGGATCTATCAAGGGAAGGGGACGGAGCTATACGGTCAACGTCAGGATCGAAAGGGGACCGAGTTTCAAAGAGAAGGTCTCCTTCAGGGGGAGCTGATTGATTTGGAGAGTTGAAACAGGCACGTGAACCGAACGGGTCGCCTTCTGCGATCTCGCGTCCAGGTATTCTGGTTTGACAGACGGCATTTCCTGACAATCGGAAACTGCGCAAAGGCCGCTCAACGTCAAAAAGGCCGCAGATAGCTATTGCTTGATCCGAAGTCGTGAGAATGGTCTTTCTGGCCTTTGCTCATTTACAGAGAGTTGCGGTTGTACTCTGTTGGGTTTCGGCTATCGCCCGCGTGCTTGATGTATCCCCCCGGGGGGATATTCTTTCCCGGTCAGCCGGAGCCGCCACCATGCTCGCCGTCCTCGCCAGTCGCTCCTATCGCCATCTCTTCACAGCTCAGATTGTTGCGCTTCTCGGCACGGGGCTGGCAACTGTCGCGCTCGGCCTTCTTGCTTATGATCTCGCGGGTGCCAACGCTTCGATGGTTCTCGGTACAGTCTTCACCATCAAGATGGTGGCCTATGTGGGAATCGCACCCATCGCCGGTGCCTTCGCCACCCGGTGGCCACGGCGGACGATGCTGGTGTCGCTGGATCTTGTCCGGGCCGCGGTCGCGCTGCTGCTGCTCTTCGTAACCGAGATATGGCAAGTCTACCTGCTGATCTTCGTGCTGCAATCGGCCTCGGCGGCCTTTACACCAACATTCCAGGCGACCATTCCGGACCTGCTGCCGGATGAGGAGGACTACACCAAGGCCCTGTCGCTGTCCCGCCTGGCCTATGACATGGAATCGCTTCTCTCGCCCATGCTCGCTGCCTTCCTGCTGGTATTCGTGAGCTTCGATTCGCTCTTCCTCGGAACGGCAATGGGCTTTGCCGCTTCCGCGCTGCTCGTAGTGTCGGTCGTCCTGCCTACTCCCGTCACCTCTGTGCCGCGTGGCATCTACGAGCGGACCACCCGAGGTCTGCGGATCTACCTGAACACGCCGCGGCTGCAGGGGTTGCTGGCGCTCAACCTGTCGGTTGCCGCGGCGGGCTCCATGGTGATCGTCAATACGGTCGTGCTTGTGCGTGGCACGCTTGGGCTGGCCGAAGGCGATGTTGCGCTTGCATTGGCAGCCTTCGGTGGCGGCTCCATGGTTTCGGCGTTGCTCCTGCCGAAGCTGCTGCAACGCCGGCCCGACCGGCAAGTCATGCTGGCAGGTGCGACCTTGCTGTGCGCGATCCTGATCGGGCTCTGCATAATGGTGGCTGCAACCGGCGTTTCCTGGCGCGGCTTGCTGGTCGGCTGGTTACTGATCGGGATCGGATATTCGGCTGTTCTTACCCCTTCGGGGCGCTTGCTGCGCCGCTCGGCCCATCCCGAAGATCGCCCGGCCACCTTCGCCGCCCAATTCGCACTCTCCCATGCCTGCTGGCTGGTCTGTTACCCGCTTTCAGGCTGGCTGCAGACCACTTTCGGAACCGTCGTGGCGCTGGCGGGCCTCGGCACTCTGAGCGTAACGGGGATCCTGCTGGCGCGACGCCTCTGGGGGGCGGGGCAGCAACGGGTTTTCGAGCATAGTCATGACGACCTGCCACACGATCACCCGCATCTCTCTGGCGGGCACCGGCACAGCCACACCTATGTCATCGACGACTATCACCGGCACTGGCCGCAGGGCGGCTAGAGAGCGTGCTTGTCCTGCGTGTGAACGATCCCGCGGATCGTGCCTCCGGCGGAGATATTTGGGGAAAGAGGAAAAGAGGCAGATCCCGCTATCATCTTTCCGGAAAATATCCTGGGGGGAGCGCTCGCTAGAGCGCGGGGGGCAAAGCCCCCCAGGGCGTCTGATATCACCTTGCGAACGACGTTTGGATTACGCTGGAGCAGAGGCAGAATAGCCGGGCCTTACGCTGCCCATTCCCAGGGCGTCGTGTAATTGCCGAGAAGGTGGCTCAGAGCCTCTTCGTCGACCTCGCCTGTCCTTTTCAGCCTTGCGACGAGGCCACGCTTCTTGTCCTCGGCCACCTCAACCACCTCGGCCGCGACTTTCGCCTCTTCCAGAACCTGGTTGAAGACTCGCGATATCGCCATCTTGCGCAGGTCCGGCTTGAAGATTTTGCCGACCGCCGTCTTGGGCAGTCCGTCGACGATCTCCAGGTATTTCGGAATCGCCGCGCGCTCGGTGATTCGCGGCCGGATGTAGTCCAGCAACTCCTTGCTCGTCACTTCGGCCCCATCCACCAGTTCGACATAGGCGCAGGGAAGTTCACCGGCAAAGCTGTCCGGCTGTCCGATGGCGCCGGCAAAGGCCACGGCCTCGTGGCCCGCGAGCGCTTCCTCGATGATCGCCGGGTCTATGTTATGGCCGCCCCGAATGATCAGGTCCTTGGCCCGGCCGGTGATCCACAGATAGCCGTCCTCGTCGATCCGCCCGAGATCGCCAGTGCGCAGGTAGACATCGTGGTGGAACAGTTCGTGGTTCTTGTCGGCCTCGGTATAGGTCGAGCCGGCATAGACGCCCGGATTGTCGATACAGATCTCACCCACCTCGTCGGTGGCGCATTCGCGCGGTCCCTCCGGTGTATGCAGCAGGATCTTCACGTCCGTATGTGGGAAGGGGATGCCGACCGAGCCCACCTTCTTGGCGCCTTCGATCGGGTTGCAGGAGACAAGGCAGGTCGCCTCGGTCAGCCCGTAACCTTCGATGATCTCCACGCCGGTTGCCGTTTCAAAACGGTTGTAAAGTTCGATTGGCAGGGGGGCGGAGCCGGAGAAGGCCTTGTTCAGCGTCGAGACATCGGCATTGACCGAGCGTTGCATCAATGCGGCAAAGGCGGTCGGTACGCCGATCATGAAGGTGACCTGCCAGCGCTCGATCAGCTTCCAGAAATTGTCGAATACCCCGTCGCCGCGATAGCCCTGCGGCGTGGGGAAGACGACATGCGCGCCGGAGTAGATCATCGACATCAGCACCGGCTCCACGGCGAAGACATGGAAAAGCGGGAGCGGGCAGATCACCACGTCCTCTTCACCGAAGAGCAGCCGGTCGCCGAGCCAGCCGTTATAGACCATCCCGGAATAGAGATGCTGGGCGACCTTGGGCATGCCGGTCGTTCCGCCGGTGTGGAAATAGGCAGCCACGCGGTCGGCCTTGCTGTCCTCGAACGTCAGTCGATCTGACGGATGCTTGGCTATTTCCTTGTTGAAATCGCGCGTGGCGGCGGTGTGGTGCACGACGTTCTTGGGGCGGATCAGCGGGATAATGAGTTTCTTGATGCCGGTTACGTAGCGCAACAGGTCTATTTCGAGGACGTGCTTGACGTTCGGGGCAAAGTCGACGGCTGCGGCAACTTTCTGGGCGACGTCCGTGCGCGGGAAGGATTTCAGCGTGACCACGACCTTGGCCCCGGTCTCGCGCAGGATGGCCGAGATCTGGTCGGCCTCCAGCAGCGGGTTGATCGGGCTCACGATACCGGCGATGGCGCCACCCAGCAGCGCGAAGACGGTCTCGCTGGAGTTCGGCAGGATGAAGGCAACCGTATCGGTTTCGCCGACGCCGAGCGCGCGCAGCAGGTTGGCTGTCTGAACGGATTTGGCGAAAAGTTCGGACCAGGTCAGCGTCTCCGCTGGATCCTTCGGGCCGGAGAGAAGCTGGTAGGAGACGGCCGGACGGTCTCCGTATTTCTGCCTCGCCCGGTCCAGAAACTGGTACATCGTGGTGGGAACGTCGCGCTCCTCCCACGCCATTTCATTATGAATCGCATCCCTGTCGGCGACGGTCGCAAAGCCCATCCCGTTGTCCTCCCTATAGTCGCCTGTCGCGGCGTTGCCCGGAAACTGGGGTAAAACAAGTATGTTTCGCAAGTCTGACGCTGCGCAACGAACAACTGGGCTTTTCGGAGTTTTTCCGCAAAACCCGCAGGTATGGCCCGTTTTTGGAACCCGAAGGGACAGAAACGGCGATTACTCGGCCGCGAGTCCCTCGGTGAATTGCAGTCGCGCCAGCCGGGCATAAAGGCCGCCCTGCGAGACCAGCTCGTCATGGTTGCCCTCGGCGATGATCCGGCCCTGCTCGAAGACGAGGATGCGGTCGGCCTGTTTCACTGTAGCCAGCCGGTGGGCGACGATCAGGGTCGTGCGGCCTTCGGTCAGCGTCGCGAAGGCATCTTGAACCGCGCGTTCGCTCTCGGCGTCGAGCGCCGAGGTGGCCTCGTCCAGCAGCAGCACTGGCGCGTCTCGCAGGATGGCGCGGGCGATGGCGATGCGCTGTTTCTGGCCGCCGGAGAGCATCACTCCACGTTCGCCGACATAGCTGTCATAGCCCTGCGGCAGGGCCGAAATGAAGTCATGCGCCTGCGCGGCCCGCGCGGCGGCATCGACCTCGGCGTCACTCGCATCGGGGCGGCCGAAACGGATGTTTTCTCTTGCGGTGGCAGCAAAGATCACCGGGTCCTGCGGGACCAGGGCGAGGTTCTGGCGGAAAGCGGCGCGTTCCATGTCGGCCAGCGCAATGCCGTCAAGGCGGATCGTGCCCTGTTGCGGGTCGTAGAAGCGCAGCAGCAATTGCAGGATCGTCGATTTGCCGGCGCCGGAGGGGCCAACTAGAGCGATCTGTTCGCCGGGACGCGCGGTGAAGGAGATGCCGTTGAGCGCGGCCTCTTCCGGGCGGCTTGGATAGTGGAAGACGACGTTCTCGAAGGCGATCTCGCCCCTGACGGGTGCGGGCAGTGCCTTCGGCTTGGCCGGGTCGGACACGCTGTCCTCGGCTCCCAGCAATTCGACCAGCCGCTCGGTGGCGCCGGCGGCGCGTTGCAGCTCGCCCCAAATCTCGGAGAGCGCGGCGACGGAACCAGCCATGATGCCGGCATAGATCAGGAACTGCACCAACTCGCCCGCGGTCATCACGTCGCCCCGCACATCACGCGCGCCGATCCAGAGAACGCCGAGAATGCCGGAGAAAACGACAAAGATGATGATCATCGTCAGCAGCGCCCGCACCCCGATGCGGGTCTTGGCCGTGGCGTAGCTGGCCTCGGTAACTTCGCCGAACCGGGCGCGGCTGGCCGCTTCATGCGAATAGGCCTGTACGGTCTGCGCGGCCTGCAGGGCTTCGGAAGCGTTGCCAGAGCTTTGCGCGATCCAGTCCTGGTTCACGCGCGAGAGCTTCCGCAGTTTCCGCCCGAGCGCCAGGATCGGCAGGATCACGACCGGGATGATGGCCAGCACCATCAGCGTCAGCTTGCCGGAGGTGATGAACATCATCGCCAGCCCGCCCACGAAGAGCAGCGAGTTGCGCAGAAACCATGAGACGGAAGATCCGATTACCTGCAGGATGAGGGTCGTATCCGTGGTGATCCGGCTGATCACCTCGCCGGTCAGCAGGTTCTCGTAATAGGCGGGGCTCATGGAGATCATGCGCGCGAAGACCGCCTTGCGGATATCGGCCACGACCCGTTCGCCCAGCCGGGTCACGACGTAATATCGCATGCCCGTACCAAGCGCGAAGATCGCCGCGATGCCGATGGCGGCGAGGAAATAGCCGTCGAGCAGCGCCAGTGCGCCGTCTTCGAAGCCGTCCACCACGCGGCGGGCAGCCACCGGCAGCAGCAGCGAGACGCTTGCTGTGATGACGAGCGCGATGCCCGCGAGGATCACGTAGCGCTGGTAAGGGGCGAAGAACGGAAAGAGCGCTCTGAGAGAGCCAACCTTCTTCGAGCTCGCGCGCTGGTGTTCTGACTCAGGCCCGTTTCGCGCCATGTTTTTCTCCTCCGTTTCGCGGAGCAATAGCTGGCTGGGAAAGATGCGGCAAGCCAGAGGCGGTGCTTTGCTGCCCGACCGGGCAAAATGGCTTGGTTGGAAAGCCTTGGCGGAGTATCGGTTCCGCGTCGGTCGCCATGGCCGCCGCAAGGAGTTTGCCATGTCCCGGAACGGGTTCGCCGCCCTGCTCGAAGATCGCTCCCTGATCGGCGCGAAGGTGGCGCTGTTCCGCGGGGAAACGATCCTCTGTTACCAGCGCGATGACTTTGCCCATATTCCCGATCCCGGACGGTGGGACCTGCCCGGCGGCCTTCGGGAGCCGGGCGAGACGATCCTCGATTGCGCGCTGAGGGAAGTGCAGGAGGAATTCGGCATCCACCTGTCGCCGCAGGGGTTCGATTACGCGTCGCGTTTCCTGAAATACGAGCCGCAACGGATCGAGGGGGCTTTCCTGGCGGGGCAGATCCCGCAGGAATTGGTCGACGCGATTGTTTTCGGTGACGAAGGACAATGCTGGGAGATGATGCCCGTTGCGCGCTTCCTGTCCCACCCGTTCGGCGTGCGGGAGCTACAGGCCAGCGTTGCGCTCTTCTGGGACGGTCTCGATGGGTGAGAGGGGCGCCGCATGTTCCGGCGCCCCGCCTTTGGCCCTTAGCCGGGTTTCACGCCGCAGAAGCAGACGGTGATGCCCAGTTCCTTTGCGAGCGTGGCCCGGGCGATCATGACGCGGTCTGCCTCCTCGGCGGAGTGCGCATAGACGACCTGGATATGGTTGGCCTTGTGCCGCGCCATTATCTGGTCGCGGGTCACGCCCGTCAGCACGCCGTGCATGATCGGCCATTTCGGCGTGGTGCCGTCCAGCCGCCGCCGGGTCTCCGCCTCGGGGAGCACGATGGCCTGTCCGCGCCCGATATCCATGCGCAGCGCGCCGTCTGCGACAAAGATCCGGGACCAGATGATCTCGCCCGCCCTGGCCACCCGCTCAGCGTTCCGCCACCGTTGGGGAAATACATCGGCGGCTGGAGGAAGCTCTCGGAGCCGGCCCGGCCGCCCTCGTTATGCGCGGGCGGCACGGCGCCGGAGATTTCGAACACCCAGACGAACGCGTCGGTCGTCCCGCTCTCGTCGGGGCCGCCCCAGCGGAGGTCATGCAGCGTGCTCTCGACCGGTTGGCCAAGCGCCTTGTGCAGGCGATTGATCAGGATACCATCGAGCCCTGCGCATTCGTCGACCTCGTTGAAATGTACGATTGCTTCGCCTTGCCGGATCACGCCGTTCGGTCCGGTCACATCCGGCCGGTCGGCGTTGTTCAGCGTCCCTTCGACAAGGTCGGAGGCCGGCATCAGGTCCTTCAGGCCCTGCTGGTACTGGATACCGATGGCCTCGCAGCCGAGCGCGTCGGCGATGCGCATGGCGGCAATACACATCTTCCACTGTTCGAGAACCTGCGCCTCCGTCAGGTCCTCCGCGTGATCTTCGCCGAGATGGAATTTCAGGCCCTTGGCCCGGTACCACTCGGAGACGTCGAGGGCCTCCGCCTCGGGCACTTGCTGGGCGGCGTAGTAGAGGGCGGATTGCGAAAGCCGCTCCTTGAACACGCCCATGCGCAGAAGCGCCTCGTCGGGGATGATGGCGTTGTGCATGCCCATGCAGCCCTCGTCGAAGACACCCATGATGACCTTTTGGTGCAGCATCGACTCGACGATGCCCTTCACGATTGCTGCGTCGGCCTCCGGCAGGTCCAGTTCGGTGCAGGGGATGACGTGATCTGTCTCGTGGGTGATCGTCCCGGTCTCAAGCCATTCATCAAGGGCGCGCTCGAAGAACGGGTCTTCGAAATTCTCGCTCCAGATCGACGAATAGGCGACGCCCGCCTTGGTCAGCGAGCCGTTGAGATTGAGCAGCCCCACCAGCCCCGGCGATTGCCCGGACCAGTTGGCCACGGTCAGGATCGGGCCGCGGTGGTGGTAGAGACCGGCGAGCAAATGGTGCGAATACTGCCAGACCGCCTCGGCGACGATCAGCGGCGCTTCCGGGTCGATACCGGCAAGGACATCCATGCCTTCGCGCTGACTGCCGATGAAGCCGTGGCCCTGCGGCTTCTCCGGATGCCCCGGGTGACCGTGCGCCCCTTAGCGGCGATCCCCGCCATCAAGCGGTCTTCCATCGTCTTCTGGGCGGGCCAGCACGCGATATTCGCGCTTTCGCGCAGGTCTCCGTTTGCTATCAGGACGATGTCTTTCATCGCGGTTTCTTCTTCAAGGTTGGACCGCGACGACTGCGCCGCGGCGCCGGAATATCAGTGCCGGCGGTCAACCGGCGGAGACGGGGGGCATGGCAGGCCGTGCGCACTGTTTCCCTCACCCGTCATGCGGGCGGCATCAATGCGACGAATTTCTCATAACGCACTGTAATGAAGCGCTTCTACAGGAGGGTCTCTGGATCGGAGCACCGTTTGGCCGGATTCGCTGTCCAGTTGCAGGCGCCCCAGATGCATGTCCGTCGTTGGAGTGGTGCGGAGATTCGGAGCGTGGAGATCCCAAAGCGATCGGTGGTTTTCTAGCCCGACTGCGTTCCCGGCGGACTCGACAATTTGCCGATTGGATCGCCGTTGGCCCGGGAAGAGAGTGCTCCGCTTGTTCGGATGAGGCGGGCGTGAAGGCCTTGTTTCGCCGTGCCGGCGTTTACTTTCCTTCCGAGCGGAAGTGTCTTTCAGGATTGGGCCTGTTAAGGTTCTTTTTTCCTACCTTGATATAGAGCTCTGTCTGTATACAGGCGACGAGCACTCCAAAGGAACCGATATGGACCAGTTACCTCTTTCCGGCGGCAACATCGTCACCATCCTGCTTGCCTTCTTTATCATTCTTTGCGTCCTGCTCGGTGTTCGTATCGTCGGCCAGTCCGAGAAATTCGTCATCGAGCGTTTCGGGCGGCTGCACTCCGTTCTCGGGCCGGGTCTGAACCTGATTGTGCCCTTCCTCGACCGCGTCGCGCACCGGGTTTCCATTCTCGAGCGGCAATTGCCGAATGCGACGCAGGACGCCATCACCAAGGACAACGTTCTCGTCCAGATCGACACCTCCGTTTTCTACCGGATCAACGATCCGGCCCGGACAGTTTACCGGATCCGTGACGTGGACAGCGCCATCGCCACGACCGTGGCCGGTATCGTGCGCGCCGAAATCGGCAAGATGGAGTTGGACGAGGTTCAGTCCAACCGCGCCCAGCTTATCGCCCGGATCAAGGAATCCGTGGAGGATGCCGTTGACGACTGGGGGATCGAGGTTACCCGGGCCGAGCTTCTTGATGTGAATCTCGATCAGGCGACGCGAGAAGCCATGCTTCAGCAGCTCAACGCCGAACGCTCGCGCCGTGCCCATGTGACGGAGGCCGAAGGCATGAAGCGGGCGGTCGAGCTTCAGGCCGATGCCCAGCTGTATTCCGCCGAGCAGATCGCCAAGGCCCGGCGCATACAGGCCGATGCCGAGGCCTATGCGACCGGTGTTGTGGCCAAGGCGATCCAGGAGAACGGCCTGGAAGCCGCGCAATACCAGGTTGCCCTGAAGCAGGTCGAAGCCTTGCAGGCGCTCGGCGCTGGCGAGGGCAAGCACACCGTCGTTCTGCCGGCCGAAGCGGTCTCGGCCTTTGGCGACGCATTCAAGCTTCTGAAAGGGCGCGGCTGATGTGGTGGACGGCCTGGTGGGTCTGGATGGTCGCGGGCCTTGCGCTGGCGATCCTGGAGGTCTTGGCGCCGGGATGGATATTCCTCGGCTTTGCCATCGGCTCTGCGGTGACGGGCGCGCTGCTCTGGATAGGCGGCCCCTTCATGGCGTTTGTCGAGGGCTCCTTGCCGCTTACCCTGCTGGTTTTCGCGATTCTGTCGCTGGTGTCCTGGGTTGTCCTGAGAAAGGTTTTTGGACTGCGCGGCGGCTCGGTGAAGACCTTCGATCACGATATCAACGAGAACTGACAGCGCGCTTCTTGCGCGGCCAGTTCAGATGTCCCACGCGCCGCAGGCGCGCCCGGCCCCAAGGGGTTGCGACGCCGAAGGCGTCAATGCTCGAGGGGAAGCCCTCCTGTCGGCTCAGTTATTGGGACGCTGCGCTTGCGGGCTGGCAAGTTCGCGCAGGATTTCCTCAGCCGCCGCTCTCGGGTCACCGGCCTGCCAGACGGGGCGGCCAACCACCACGTGGTCCGCGCCATTGGCAATGGCCTGCGCCGGGGTTGCAACCCGCTTCTGATCGCCCAAATCGGCACCGGCTGGCCGAACGCCCGGCGTGACGATCAGTTTGCCTTCCGCTTCCGGCAAGGCGCGGATGAGCGGGGCCTCCTGCGGTGAGGCGATGAGCCCGTCGGCACCGGCATTGAGCGCGTTGGCAGCTCGCTCCAGAACGATATCGCGCACATCGCCCGGCTTGATCAGGCTGGCGTCGAGGTCGGCCCGGTCGAGCGATGTCAGGATGGTCACGGCCAGGATCTTGAGATCCTTTTCGCCCTTGCCTTCCTGCGCGGCGCGCACCACGTGCGGATCGCCATGCACGGTCAGGAAATCGAGGTCGAACTGGGCCAGCCCGCGCACCGCGGCTTCTACCGTGGCGCCGATATCGAACAGCTTCATGTCAAGGAAGATGCGCTTGCCGTGCTCACCCTTGAGCTCGTTGGCCAGCGCCAGCCCGCCGCCCGTCAGCATCCCGAGGCCGATCTTGTAGAAAGAGACGGCATCGCCGAGCTTTTTGGCAAGCTCCAGCCCGGCCAGGGCATTGGGCACGTCGAGGGCGACTATCAGGCGGTCGTCGGACATCTTGGGGCTCCTTGAATGCGGTTGCGCCTGCCTAGTCCGTCCCGTCTTCCGCATCAAGCGGCCCGTAGAGCCAGCGCATGTCCGGCGCCTCGACCGTGTACATATGCACCCAGATATAGGCGTGCTGAAAGCAGGCCACGACCAGTGCCTGCCAAGACCCGGCGATCAGCGCGATCCCCCAGAGGCCGAGAAAGGCAAGCGCATACATGGAATTGTCGAACCAGCGAAAGCTGCCCTGTTTTACCATCGGCATGGACAGGTAGCGCGCGCGGAAATGATCGCCGCCAGTCGCCCGCCTGATGGTGAAGTGGCGGAGAACGGAATTCAGGGTCCATGCGGCGGGAAGGATCAGCAAGACGCCCAGCAGGAGAGTGCCCGGACGCCAGAGCGAGAGGCTGCCGGCATCCAGCACGGCGGTTACGAGCAGCGTGATCGGGCGGGCGACGAGCAGGGGAAGGAAGATCCATTGCCAATTCGCGAAATCCCGCTTGCCCCAGAGCCTGGTGAAGATCGCGCGGTGCAGTTGCATCCGGAAGCCGAAGGCGACAACCGCCTGGTGCAGCACCGCCAGCCAGATGGAGGCCCAGGCCCAGTCGAGGCTGTCGAGCCCCAGAAAGCGCCCCTGTCCGGGGCTGTCTTCCAGCAGCCATGCCGCCCCGCAGAGCATGAGCGCCAGCATGAGGAGATGCTGCGGCTGGCCCTCGAGTATATCGCTCCACCGGCTTCTGGCGCGGATCTGGTCGAAACGGGACATGGTCATCTCCGCGTTATAGGTCGGCGTCATGCTCCGTCCCGGGCGCGCACCGGTCAAGCACCGCCCGAAAAAACACTGTGGGAAAAATGTGACAGTGGTGCTTGAGCCGGAGCGGTCCCGGCCCCATATCGCATTCGAGGCCTGTGCAATCTCCACGCCGCTGACGGGTGGAGGAATTCCGGCAGGCGCTTGTGAAAAGGAGAATGCCGATGAACATGGAGAAGTTCACGGAGCGGTCGCGCGGGTTCCTTCAGGCCGCGCAAACAATCGCGATGCGCGAGCAGCACCAGCGTCTGGTGCCGGTGCATTTGCTGAAGGCTTTCCTGGATGACGAAGAGGGGCTGGCCTCCAACCTGATCAAACGTGCGGGCGGTTCGCCCGAGCGCGTGCGCGAGGTTGTCGATGCCAAGCTTGACTCCGTGCCCAAGGTGACGGGCGACGGGGCCCAGACTTATATGGACCAGTCGCTGCAACGCGTGCTGATCGAGGCGGAGAAGATCGCCACCAAGGCAGGTGACAGCTTCATTCCCGTCGAGCGGATTCTTACGGCGCTTGCCGTGGTGCGGTCTGGCGCCAAGGAGGCGCTGGAGGCCGGCGCGGTGACCGCGCAGGGGCTGAACTCGGCAATCAACGATGTGCGCAAGGGGCGCACGGCGGATAGCGCGAGCGCCGAGGAAGGCTATGACGCGCTGAAGAAATACGCACGCGACCTGACCGAGGCCGCCCGCGAGGGCAAGATCGACCCGATCATTGGCCGCGACGAGGAAATTCGCCGCTCGATGCAGGTTCTGAGCCGCCGGACAAAGAACAACCCGGTGCTGATCGGTGAGCCGGGCGTCGGCAAGACGGCCATCGCCGAGGGGCTTGCGCTCAGGATCGTCAATGGCGACGTACCGGAGAGCCTCAAGAACAAGAAGCTGATGGCACTCGACATGGGCTCGCTGATTGCCGGCGCGAAATATCGTGGCGAGTTCGAAGAGCGGCTGAAGGCCGTGCTCTCGGAAGTGACGTCGGCGGCCGGCGAGATCATCCTGTTCATCGACGAGATGCACACGCTGGTTGGCGCGGGCAAATCCGATGGGGCAATGGATGCCTCCAACCTGCTCAAGCCGGCGCTGGCGCGGGGCGAGTTGCACTGTGTTGGTGCCACCACGCTGGACGAGTACCGCAAACACGTGGAAAAGGACGCGGCGCTGGCCCGTCGTTTCCAGCCGGTGGTCATCGCCGAGCCGACGGTGGAGGACACCGTGTCGATCCTGCGCGGCATCAAGGAGAAGTACGAGCTGCACCATGGCGTGCGGATCTCGGATTCGGCGCTTGTTGCTGCGGCGACGCTGTCACATCGCTACATCACCGACCGGTTCCTGCCGGACAAGGCGATCGACCTGATGGACGAGGCGGCAAGCCGTTTGCGGATGCAGGTGGATTCCAAGCCCGAGGAGCTTGATGCACTCGACCGCGAGATCCTGCAGAAGCAGATCGAGGCGGAAGCGCTCAAGAAGGAGGACGATGCGGCCTCCAAGAGCCGGCTGGACAAGCTGGAAGAGGAGCTTTCGAACCTGCAGCAACGCTCGGCCGAGATGACGGCGCAGTGGCAATCCGAACGCGACAAGCTGGAATCGGCGCGTGGGCTCAAGGAGCAGCTCGATTCCGCGCGGGCCGAGCTGGATATCGCCAAGCGGGAGGGGAACCTGGCCAAGGCCGGTGAGCTTTCCTATGGCATCATTCCGCAGCTGGAGAAGAAGCTTGTCGAGGCCGAGGAAGGCGAAGGTCGCCTGATGGTCGAGGAAGCCGTACGCCCCGAGCAGATCGCCGAAGTGGTTGAGCGGTGGACCGGCATTCCGACCTCCAAGATGCTCGAAGGCGAGCGCGAGAAGCTCCTGCGGATGGAAGAGGCGCTTGGGCGCCGGGTCATTGGCCAGGGGCAGGCGATGAAGGCCGTTTCCAACGCGGTACGCCGCGCGCGTGCCGGTCTCAACGAGGAGACGCGTCCGCTTGGATCCTTCCTGTTCCTCGGGCCGACCGGTGTCGGCAAGACGGAACTGACCAAGGCGCTGGCCGAGTTCCTGTTCGACGATGACAGCGCGATGGTGCGCATCGACATGTCGGAATTCATGGAGAAGCATTCGGTTGCCCGCCTGATCGGCGCGCCTCCGGGCTATGTCGGCTATGACGAGGGGGGCGTTCTGACCGAGGCGGTGCGGCGCCGGCCCTACCAGGTGGTGCTGTTCGACGAGGTCGAGAAAGCGCATCCAGACGTGTTCAACGTGCTGTTGCAGGTTCTGGATGACGGTCAATTGACCGATGGTCAGGGGCGGACTGTCGATTTCAAGCAGACGCTGATCATCCTGACATCCAACCTTGGAGCGCATTCGCTCAGCCAGCTGCCGGAAGGGGCGGATGTTTCGGATGCGCGGCGGGACGTGATGGATGCCGTCAAGGCGCATTTCCGGCCGGAATTCCTCAACCGACTCGACGAGATTATCATCTTCGACCGGCTCAGCCGGGCGGATATGGACGGGATTGTCGACATCCAGCTTGGGCAGCTTGACCGGCGCCTGCAGCGGCGGGGCATTACGCTCACGCTGGACGAGGCGGCGAAGAAATGGCTGGCCGACGAGGGTTATGATCCGGTCTTCGGCGCGCGCCCGCTCAAGCGGGTGATCCAGAAGGCGCTTCAGGACGAATTGGCCGAGATGATCCTCGCGGGTGACGTGATGGATGGCTCGACCGTCGAGGTGAGCGCCGGGGCCGACGGGTTGATCGTCGGCGATCACATCGGCAGCACCAACCGGCAACCGCCGGAGGATGCCGTGGTGCATTGATCTGCCATAGGACAGGGAGGGCGCGGCGCAGGCTGCGCCCTTCTTCGTTTGTGGCCTCGTCGTATTGCGCTGTCGAGAGAGGGGGCGCTGCCCCTCGCGCTGGTTCGAGCGCTCCCCCCGAGGTATTTGCGGAAAGATGACGGTATGGGTCTTTCGTCTTCGGAAAGGTTCTGACGCAATCCAACGATCGCGTGAGATTTGGTGTCAAAGCCCCCACAAGCGTTCAGGATGTTCTATCTTTGGCGAAAGGCACAGGAGAGAACGCATGGCTGGACGCTGGAAGAACGATCTGAACTGGTCCGATGTGACCCCGAAAGCCGCCTGGATGAACCGGCGGCAACTCATGATGGGAGCCAGCGCGCTGGCCGCCGGAGGGATTGCCGGACAGGCTATGGCCGGGCTTGGGGCGGTGAAGTCGGATTATTCGACCATGGAGGAGCCCAATCCACTCGAGCACATAACCTCCTACAATAATTACTACGAGTTCGGCACCGGCAAGGATGACCCGGCGCGCAATGCGCATCGCCTGACGACAGATGGCTGGCAAGTGGAGATAGCTGGACTGGTGGACAAGCCTGGGACCTGGACGATGGACGACATCCTGAAAGGCACCACTCTTGAAGAGCGTATCTATCGACTGCGATGCGTCGAGGGCTGGTCAATGATCATCCCCTGGGTCGGTTTCGAATTGTCGGACCTGCTGAACCGCGTGGGCGTGCAACCGGGCGCGAAATATGTCGCTTTCGAAACCGCACTTCGTCCGGACGAAATGACCGGCGTTGGCTCGCGCGTGATCGATTGGCCCTATGTCGAAGGGCTCCGGCTGGACGAGGCGATGAATCCGCTGACGATTTTGGCCACTGGGCTCTATGACGAGACGATCCCGAACCAGAACGGCGCACCGATCCGTCTCGTGGTTCCCTGGAAATATGGCTTCAAGTCGATCAAGTCGATTGTCCGCATCACGCTGACCGAGGACGAGCCGCCGACAAGCTGGAACAAGACGCTGCCAAACGAATACGGCTTCTATTCCAACGTAAATCCGAACGTGGACCATCCGCGGTGGAGCCAGGCCACTGAACGCCGTATTGGCGGGGGCTTGCGGGCTCCGCGACTGCCGACGCTGATGTTCAATGGCTACGGTGCGCAGGTTGCCGATTTGTATGACGGCATGGACCTTTCCAAGTATTTTTGAGCCATGAAGCAAGATTCGCGGATCACCTGCCCGAAATGCGGCGAAACCTCCTCGGAGCAGATGCCGACGGATGCCTGCCAGTGGTTCTATGAATGCCCGGCCTGCAAGGCCGTGCTTCGGCCGCTGCCGGGCGATTGCTGTGTCTTCTGCTCCTATGGAGACACCCCCTGTCCTCCGGTCCAGCTAGGCCGGGGGTGTTGCTCGTGATCGAGGCGATGAACAAAGCGCTGCGCAGGGTTCCGGCCTGGCCGCTTTACCCGCTTGGCGCCCTGCCGGTACTCTGGTTGTTCTGGCAGGGCGTCCAGGGTGGGCTGGGTGTCGATCCGGCCAAGGCCATTGAGCACCGCCTTGGCCTCTGGGGGCTCTGGCTGCTGATCGCAGGCTTGGCCGTCACGCCGCTTGGGCGGTTTGCCGGGTTGCGGCTTATCAAGTTTCGGCGGGCCATCGGGTTGCTCGCCTTCTTCTATATTCTGACACATCTGCTGGTCTGGCTGGTGCTCGACGTGCAGATCCCGGCGCAGATCTGGGCCGATATCGTCAAGCGCCCGTATATCACCATCGGCATGGCGGCATTTGTCATGATGGTGCCACTTGCCCTGACGTCCAACAACTGGTCGCTGCGCAAGCTTGGCCCGGTGCGTTGGCGGCGGCTTCACAGGTTGACCTATATCCTCGTGCCGCTGGGGGCCGTCCACTTCGTCATGGTCGTGAAGGGATGGCAGATGGAACCCTTCTACTACCTCGGGATTGTCTTGGTGCTTTTGGTGCTGCGACTCGTCCCGACAGCGATTCCGGCAAGACGGCGGGCCCTGAAGTCGTGATTCCGGTCCGATTCCGAGGTTCTCATTCCGGATTCTGTGGAAGACTCTGTGGGTAAGTCTGGATTCGGGAACCGAGTCGCCCCTATGCCCCTAGGTAACTCGCTTTGGAAAACGTTTTCCTGAATTTCTTTGTGTAAGAAAAATTAATAATTTTCAATTGGATGGGTGCTATTTCCCAAAAATTTCGCAATTCTCTTGAAAAAGCACTTGCGACCCCCCGTTGGTATCCGTAGAACCCCCTTCACCGGCGGCGCTGAGGCGCACGGCGGGACACGGAGCGGGGCGGTTGAGAGGCCGATGAGCGAAGTGGAAATAACATAGATAGGATGGGCAGGCTGGCGCGCTTGAGTAAGATTGGGCGCAACGGTTGGCTTTGTTTTCTCTGCTCTTTGACATTGCTGGTGACTGAAGAGATTTGTGGGCGGTTTGGTTCATTCGATGGATCAACACTGCACATCAAATCCAACGCTCTTAGGGGTTCGCCCCGATGATAGAGTGTCAGCTTCACTGTTTGGCGGCTTCTGGTTTCTGATGAAACCTGGAG
>NZ_FNEK01000057.1 GCF_900099935.1 Aliiruegeria lutimaris
ACTCGCGATGGCCATGGCAGGACCAAGGCATCGCTGAGTTCGGTAAAAGTGGTTGCGGGGGTAGGATTTGAACCTACGACCTTCAGGTTATGAGCTAATGATGGCCGCCGACCCCAATTTCCCCCGCTGCTCAAAACCGCATCCGATCCTCCCGCCGCGGGCGTTCCGGCCGGTAGTTGCCCATCCGCTGCCCGGTGACGGGATCTGTGTCGAGGTAGGGGCCTTGCGACCGGCGCATGTACTCGGCGAACTGGGTCAGGGCGTCGACCTGATCGTCTTTCGTTGCATCCGGAAACGCCAGGAGTTCGCGGCGAAAGTCATCGAACCAGGGCTTGTCGGTCGGGATCACCAGCTGCCCCGACTTAATCCAGTCGGTATGCGGGATGAACCGGTCGAGCTTGCTGGTCACGACGTTGACTGCTAGGTAGACACCGTTGGTTTCCCGACGGAACTCCTGCAGCAGCGCGATCCCCAGGGCCGATGACTCGATCAGGACCCTGTCCACATACCATTGCTTGCGCAGGCGCCGGACCGACGCCTTGAGTTCGGTGATATCGACCCTTTTTCGGAAGACATCCAGCAGATACCAGCGTTCCTCGTCACAGTGCCAGCCGAAGGTCAAGCCGACGGAGTAGTCGCTCCGCGGCTTGTCCTTGGCAGCGGTGTCCCAGCTTTGCACGCGACGAACGAACTTCGTTTCGTCCGGGAGCGTACCCGGCCCAACGAGCTCTGGCAGACCGACTTCACCTATCTCAAGGTTATCGGTTGGGGCTGGTATTATCTCAGCACGATCCTCGACGATCACAGCCGCTACATCGTCGCGTGGAAGCTCTGCACGACGATGAAGGCCGAAGATGTCACCAACACCCTGGAGCTGGCGCTGGAGGCATCGGGCTGTGACCGGGCCACGGTCGTTCACAAGCCGCGCCTGCTATCCGACAACGGCTCGTCCTACGTCGCTGGAGATCTCGCCGATTTCCTCGACGACAAGGGAATGGAGCACGTTCGCGGCGCACCGCATCATCCCCAGACACAGGGCAAGATCGAGCGCTGGCACCAGACCATGAAGAACCGAGTTCTGCTGGAAAACTACTACATGCCCGGAGATCTCGAACGGCAGATCGAAGCCTTCGTCGAGCACTACAACAACCACCGCTACCACGAGAGCTTGGGCAACCTGACACCCGCTGACGTCTACCACGGTCGGGGCGCTCAGATCCTGTCAATGAGAGAGGAGATCAAGAAACAGACCATCCGGAAACGCCGCTTGCAGCACGACAGCGCTGCCGCGTAACCTCAAACAGAAAGCGAACCGGAACTCACGTTACGAAATCGCCTCGCGATCTCCGAAAAACTCTGACGACGGACACCTGCGGATCTCGGCAGCGAACATCGGCCCGAAACGCTGCCACCAGAACCGGACCGATTCATGGCTGATATCGATGCCCCGCTCGTGAAGCAGATCCTCGACGTTCCGGAGCGAAAGCGGGAAGCGGATGTACATCATCACCGCAAGGCGGATGATCTCGGGCGATGTCTTGAAATAGCGGAATGGGCTGCGCGTGGTCATCACAGATAGCTAAGCAAGCCCCCCGCCCCACTCAAGTCGGGTTCTTCTGACAGAACCTCTCAGCTTGCTGCAAGACGGCTTTCCAACAATTGTCCGCTGTCGCTCAGCAAAGGATAGGCTATCATCGCGAAGCTCGTATTGACAGCCTTGAGAGAGCGCAGAAGATCCAAATGGATGCTGCTAGTCTCGATTGATTCCGAAAGTCCTTGCTTCAGGCGATACAGGTGCTTCTTCTCCAGCTTCTGGGCGATATCGCGCACGGTTTCCTTCTGTTCGACCAAGGCGCGTGCAAGCGAGGGGTCTTCATTCATCATAACCGAGATCGACAACTGCAGGTTTCGATATACAGTGTCGTGAAAGTCGGTCAGATCGGACCAACCGTCCTGTGAAAACCTGAGGTTTTCGAGACTCATCGTTTCTGCCAACCCGACCATCTTGCGCGAAATCATGTCGGCTGCAGCTTCCAAGTTCGCCGCAATTCCGGCCAGATCGATGGCGCGTGTGCCGATTTCTTCTTCGCCCTCCTTGCCGTGAACCCCCGCCAGATAGATCCTAACCTTCAGCGAACGCTGCGCGACACTCTGGTTTTGCGCGCGGATCGCCTGCGCCGCCATTTCATCGAAACCATCGAACAGCGTGATTACCTTGCGGTGCATTGCCTCGACCTGACCGCCGATATGCACCAGTTCGCGGACCGCACAAGAGAACGCGCGCTTGGGCGTGTCCAAGGCGTCGGGGTCCAGAGCACTATCCCGCGCGGCAGCATCCGCCTCGGCATTGCTGTCCGCAACAATCAGTGAAACAGCGCGATAGATGAGGCTGACAAGGGGCAGGCAAAGCAGCAGCAAAGCGGCGTTGAATGCCAGATGCAGATTCAGTACCTGCTGGGCCGGCTCCGCCCCGAGGGCGCGCGGTATTTCCGGAAAGACCGACAGAAGGTACACAAGGCCCGCCGCCCCGCCGCCTCGCAGAAGCAGATTGGCCAGAACCGCGCGGCGCACCGCAACGCCGGATTTCAAGGTCAGCACCAGGGCGATCAAGGACCCGCCCAGATTGGCACCCAACACCATGGCAAATGCCGCTTCGGGCGGGATAATCCCCTGCCCCGCCATGGTCACGAACAACAACACAGCTGCAACGCTGGAATGCACCAGCCACGCGAAGACCGCGGCAACGATGAACGCGGCAGAGGGTTCATCGGCCAGATACAGGATAACAGTCATACTTTGCTGACCATCTATCAACGGTGTGCTGGCGGCCCGGATCAGGTCCAGCGACATGAACAACAACGCAAGGCCGACTGAAATGCGACCGATCTGGCGCAGGCGACGCCGCGAACTACGAAGGAACGTCACGACACCCGCCAGCAACAAGACCGGCGCGACCACCGACAGCGAGGAATTGAGCAATTGCGCAACAATCGCAGAGCCGAGGTCAGCCCCCAGCAGGATTGTCAGCCCAACGACACCATCGATCGTTCCCGCCGTCATGAAACCGGCCATCAGCACCGCCACCGCAGTCGAACTTTGCAGCAGGATCGCCGCCAGACTGCCGCATGCCGCCGCCTTGAACCGGCTGGATGTCGACAGTCGCAGCCAGCGGCGCAATTGGCCACCGAACGCCCGCTCAAAACCGGTGCGCACCAGACGAACCGACCAGATCAGAAGCGCGGCGGCACTGGCCAAGTTGAGCAGGATTACCATTGTATTCCCTACCATGTGATCCTCACAGGATTGGTCCACATGACTGCGGCGACATTGTACGAAGGTGGCATGCGTCCGCATTCCCCCGCAACGTCCGCGGCCGTTCGGCTACGCAGGCTGCCTTTACGCAGGCTGCCTTCAAGTCACGCATTTGGACAGGTCCCTGACGCATTCTCCGACGGATTGACAACTGGCAGCGATCACACTGCCGTGGCGCAAGGTCGGCGCATAATCCCTGTGACCGTCGACCTGCGACCACCCGCCGGCCTCATTCACCACCAGCAATCCCGCAGCGTGATCCCATGGGTTCAACGACGCAGAAACGAGGAAATCCGCCTCTCCGGCCGCCACCAGCCGGTATTCGTGACAGGAACACCGGATCGCCTGTATCTGGTAGACCGGCGCGAAAGTCTGCATCACGATTGCTCGCTCCGCTGCCGCGTAATTGTCCAACGGAAGAAATCCTCTGGCCGTCTCGAGCCTGCGCGACGCGCCGGACATCACCGGGTGCGCGGCCACGGTTTCACTTGAAAAAAAGGCACCGCCCCCGCGAACTCCTACGATCCAGTCGTCAAGCACCGGATCATAGAGCAGACCGAAGATCGTCTCACCCTTCTCCACCACCGCTAGGATCGTCCCGAAAATGGCCAGTCCGGAGACAAAATTGCCGGTTCCGTCAATGGGATCGACGATCACAGTGGTGTCTGCCGTTGCAATCAGATTCTGTACCTCGGGCCGATCGGCCACGGCCTCTTCGCCCACGACAACGGCATGGGGAAGAATCTTCGAAACTGCAGCGGTGATTGCCCGTTCAGCCGCCCGATCCGCATCGGTCACAAGATCCTTGGCATCTACTTTGGTCGAGATGGCCTGCGGCGACAGATTGCGAAAATACGGCATGATCTCGCGACGGCCGGTGTCGCGAACGGCGTCGATCAGCGCGTCGATCTGGCGGGTGGTCAAGCTCATGTCTCGGGCCTCTCGGGGTGGGAGAACGTCTGTGGTGCATACTGGAAATGCTGCGGCGTCACGACGTGGCGACCGGCGTCGTCGACCTCGTGGACATGGTAATAGTCCTGCAGTCCTTCGAACCGGATCGGAGATGCACCGAACGGAAGCTCCGAGGTATGGGCGCTGGTCGGGCTGCCGGTCACGAAACAGGCCGCCCCGTGGCAGAACCCCTGATACGGGCGATGCACATGGCCCGACAGGATTATCTGCCGTCCGTCTGCGCGTTGCAAAATTCCCAACATCTTGCCAGAGCCGTCCAGCCGCGCCACCGCATCGAAATCCCGCATGCCCGGCGATATCGGCGGATGGTGCATCACGACGACCAGCGTTCCCGCATCCCGCCGCGCACTTTCCTGCGCGACAAGGCGTAGCGCTTCGGCATCGATGCGGCCGGTCGTCTCGCCTTCGATGCAGGTGTCGATCCCCAGTAGTCGAAGACCCGAAAGGGGCACGACCCGGTTGGTGATGTCCCAGTCAGAGAATTGCCCGGAGCCGGAGCAATAGGCGCGATACCCAGCGGGGCCGTCGTGATTGCCTGGAACGATGTAGACCGGCAGGTTGATCTGCGCGAAGAGTGCCTCGAACCGGCGGAACGAGGTGGCATCCGCGTCATCGGTCATGTCACCGGACACCACCACGAAATCCAGCCCCTCGCGGATCCGGCAGACATCGTGCACGAGATGCGTGACGATGGTATCGGCATCGGCCAGAACGCCATCAACCGGGGTCTGGCTGAGGTGTAAATCGCTCAGATGGGCAAATCGCATGAGTGCTCCGTGGCCAGCGACACGCATGCCGCCGGAATGATGGATTACTTGATCCCGGCGCGCATGAAGTTCGCGACGAACTGGCGCTGGAAGATGAGGAAGGCTATGATCAGCGGCGCGGTCGTCATCAGGGTCGCTGCGTTTACCAGGGACCATTCCACGCCACTTTCCACCGTCGCGAACACGCTGAGACCGACGGTCACGGGGCGCACCTCGGGCGAATTAGTGACGATGAGCGGCCAAAGGAAGTTGTTCCAGTGGAAGCTGATCGAAACCAGCCCGTAGGCCAAGTACACTGGCTTGGCCAATGGAACATAGACGTTCCAAAGCACCCGCCAGGCCCCGGCACCTTCAATCTGCGCCGCCTCGTCGAGCGATTTCGGTACGGTCATGAAGGTCTGGCGCAGCAGGAAGATCCCGAAGGCCGAATTAAGGTACGGCAGTGCGATCCCGATGATCGTATCCGTCAATCCGATGCTCGACAGCGTCAGGTAGTTCTCGACGATCAGAATCTCTGGCGAGATCAGCAGCTGAACCATCACCAGCCCGAAGGCAAGCCCGGCCCAGCGGAACTTGTAGCGCACGAAAGCATACGCCACGAGCGTGCAGAGAATGAAGTTCGCAATGATCACGATGGTGATCAGGATCAAGGTATTCAAAAAATAGAGCGCGAAGGGTGCGGCGTTCCAGGCCTGCGCGAAGTTTTCGAAGGTGATGGGTGCATTCCACTTGAAGTTGGCAGAATACTTCTCTTCGTGGAAGGCTGTCCAGACCGAATAGAGGAACGGAAGTCCCCAGAGACCCGCCAGCACGAACGCCAGCGTGGTCATGAATATTCTGTTCAATCCCTTGGTCATTGGTAGTGCGTCTTTCTGTCAAGAACCCAGAACTGGAAGGCCGCCAGGACCCCGAGTATGGCCACCATCAAGACGGTCAGCGTCGCTCCATAGGCGAAATCGCGCTGCCGGAAAGTGACCTCGTAGATGTAGTAGAGCAGCAGGGCGCTGGAGTTGTCGGGACCGCCCTTCGTCATGACGATGATGTGGTCCACCAGCCGGAAAGCGTTGATTAGCGCGTTCACTGCCACGAAGATCGTGGTAGGCCGCAGCAGCGGAAACACCACATCGATGAAGACCCGGACCGGACCCGCACCCTCAAGTCGCGCGGCATCCTTGAGGTTCTCGGGCACCGCCTGAAGCGCCGCAAGATAGAAGATCATGAACAACCCCGCCTCTTTCCAGACCGCCACCACCATCATCGACGCCAGTGAGGTCTCGGTGCTGCCGAGGAAGTTGATCGTCGGCAGACCGAAGAAGTTCATAATCTGCGAAGCAAGTCCGATGCCAGGCGCATAGAAGAACAGCCAAATATTCGCGACCGCCACCAGCGGCAGCATAGTCGGCATGAAAAAAGACAAGCGCATCAGCCCCGTTGCCGGGAGTTTAGAGTTCACCAGAAGCGCCATGCTGATCGACAGGAAGATCGCCAACGGGATGGTGCCAAGCGCGTAGAGCCCGCTATTGGTCAGCACCTGCATCAGCTTTTCGTCCGCGATCAACGCCTCGTAATTCTCGATGCCGACGAACTTCGACGGGCGGCGGGAACTTGCGTTGTTCCAGAGCGAGTTAATCAAGGCGCGCACGGCCGGATAATGGGTGAACGCCACAAGTAACGAACACGGCATGACCAGCAATACGAACCCAAGGCCCAAAGGCAAACGCTTGTTCATGGCGTTCCATTCCACTTCATGGGGAGTTGCCTGCGCACACGCAGGGTGGCGCGCGCGCAGGTCAGCACTTTTGGCCCTAAGACCAAAGAATCCTTACTTATAGTCGCTCAGAACGCTGTCGGCGCCTTCCTGAGCCTTTGCAAGCGCCTCAGCGGCAGTGCTGCCACCGGTCACGACGCTTTCGATCGCGTCCACAAGGTATTGAGTGACCTTGGCACGCTGGAATGTCGCGAACTCGCGGTAGGCGTATGGCAACTGATCCAAGGCGACAAGCGCCTGGGGCAGCTTTTCGGAATAGGCTTTCATCTCCGGCGTTTCCCAAGTGTCAGGACGCGGTGCGACATAGCCTGTGGCGATGCTCCAGCGCGCGGCGTTCTCGGGCGCCGTCATGAACTTGATGAAATCCAGTGCTGCTTCACGCTCTTCGTCGGTGGTCTCCTTGAAGATGTAGAAGTTGCCGCCGCCAAGCGGTGCGCCGGGGCCATCGCCACCGGGCAGGAAGCCCACTCCCCAGTCGAATTCCGCGTTTTCGTTGATGAAAGCGAGGTTGCCGGTTGAAGTCCACATCGAGGCTGTTTGACCTTCGAGGAACGCTTTCGGTGTATCGCCCCAGGAGATGCCTCCCGGCTGCATAACACCTTCATCGGACAGCTGCACAAGGAATTCCAGTGCCGCCGTCGTTGCGGGTGTATCGAACCGAGCTTCTGTGCCGGTTTCGGTGGAGAGCACATCCCCTTTCGAGACCACAAGCCCGCCGAACAGCCATGCCCCGCCAAGCCCCAAGGTCGGAATCCGGGTGCCCCATTGCGTGACGTTGCCGTTGTCGTCCTTGACGACCAGTTTCTTGCCCATTTCGATCATTTCGTCCCATGTTTTGGGCGGCGTTTCCGGATCAAGACCCGCAGCGCGGAAGGCATCCTTGTTGAAATACAGCACCGGCGTCGAGCGCTGGAACGGAATGCTGTATGTCTTGCCCTCAAATCTCGAGTCCGACATGAAAGCCGGGTAGAAGCCATCCATCCAGGCTTGATCTTCGGCGGTGGTGGCAATGTCCGAGATTGGCAGGATGACGTCCTCCTCGACCAGAGTGAACAGATCGATAGACAGCAGAACGGCCACTTGCGGAGGATCGCCAGCCTGTGCAGCCGTCAGCGCCTTGGTCGTCGTTTCTTCGTAGTTGCCAGCATAGACCGCCTTCACAGTGTGCTGCGGGTTCTGGGCCGCCCATTTGTTCGTCAATTCCTCGATCGTGGCAACGGCCGGCGCGTTCACGCCAACCGGGAAATAGAACTCCAGATCAGCCGCCTGCACGCTGGCCGCACCACCCGAAATCAAAGCCCCAAGGACCAAAGGCATCGCCGAAGCGCATTTCAGTCTCATCATATCCGTCTCCTCCTGGTTTATAGAATGGGACACTCCCGATCCCGGTGTTTTCAGTAAACGAGCGTTGTCGCCTTTCCGTCGCTTCTTGAAAAAACATGCGTGGCGTCGCGGTTCCAACCGACGGTTATTTCCTCGCCCTCATCAGGAACCGAGCCGCCGGAATATGACACCACAATGGCCGTGCCAGCGTCTGTCCGCATATGAATCAGGAATACCTTGCCTTCATATTCGATACTTTGAACGCGGGCCCTGACCTTGAAATCCAGATCTTCTGCCGGGAAAGCCAAGCTTTCCGGCCGGATGCCGAACAGGCACTCCGATAGCTTGAGGCCGCCAGCGATCTTCAGATCGGCAGGAAAGGCCACTTCCAACGAATCCAGAATGTTTGTCGGTGGCGTTCCGATGAAGGTCGCGGAAAAGGTATTAGCGGGATGCTCATATAGCTCTTTTGGCGTGCCTACTTGGGCGACGACACCCGCGTTCATCAGCACGACGCGATCCGACATCGATAATGCCTCGCTCTGGTCATGCGTTACATAGACGATCGTGATCCCGAGTTTCTTGTTTAGCGAACGGATTTCGCTGCGGATCTCCACTCGCAGCTTGGCGTCAAGATTGGACAAGGGCTCGTCCATCAAGACAAGCGGACGCCCCGAGACCAGCACCCGTGCCAGCGCGACACGTTGCTGCTGGCCACCGGACAATTGGCCCGGTTTGCGGTCCAGCAAATTGCCAAGCGCCATCAGTTCGGCCACTCGGTCGACACTCTTTTTCTTCTCGGCCTTCGGAACTTTTCGGATCCTCAACCCGTATGAGATGTTCTCCTCGATGGTCATATGCGGGAACAGCGCGTAGTTTTGAAATACCATGCCGAGGTTGCGCTCTGCCGCTGGTTTGCCCGCCACATCCGCCCCGTTGATCAGGATCTGTCCACCGCTGACCTCGTCGAGCCCGCAGATCAGCCGAAGCAACGTGCTCTTGCCGCATCCAGACGGCCCGAGGAGGGTCAGAAACCCGCCGGGTTCGATGCCGAAATTGACATCCGAAAGGACCTCGACAGCCCCCCAGCTTTTCCTGAGGTTCTTGACTTCGATTGATGCGCCACTGTTGCTCATGCCAGTATTACCTCGATGTTTGCCCCCTTGAGTTGGACATGGCTGTCCTCATCAAGACCCGTATCCGTGATGATGCAGTTCAACTGATCGAAACCAGCCGTGTGCACGAAACCGTTGGCCGACACTTTGCCGTGGTGGGCCACGACAACGTTGCGCCGAGATGAGGCGATCGCCTCCTTTTGGATCTGGCTATAGATCTCGTCCGCGATCGAGATCGACCGGCGCGCGATGTCGATCGCCGAACAGCATAGGAAGGCCACGTCAAAGGACAACGATCGCAGCGCCGCAATCGCCAGCGTTCCGGTGAAGGAATCGTTTGTGTCCCGATAGCTACCGCCGATCAGGTAGAAATGCCGGATGTCCTGCTCCATCAGTTGGTTTGCAATCCCGAGACAGGTCGTTACGTAATGGCAGTCGGGCTTAAGATGGGCGTAGGCGGCAATCGCGAGTGCTGTGGTTCCGGCGTCGAGATATACAACCTCGTCGCCTGACAGCATCTCGATGGCTACCTTGCCAATCCGGGCCTTTTCCGCGTGCCCGACACTCTTGCGTTCTTCGTTGGACACATCGGCCATGATGGCCGAATTGATCATCACGCCGCCATGGGTCCGCGTGACCACACCCATCTGGCCCAGCTCCTTCAGGTCGCGCCGGATGGTCACGTTGGAGACGCCGAATTCCTCGGACAGATCCCGAACGCCGACTGACCCGCGCTCTTCGACGAGCTTGGCTATCTTGCGCCGCCGCACACCGGCCAAGTCGAAGGTGTCCTTCATTGCATGGCTCCGATCGACTGCGATCGTTTGCTGCAGATCAACACGTAACTCTCCCCCCAAGCGTTCAAGAAAAACCATCAATGAACACAAATGAACATATAATAGCGATCATATTCGGTCAAGTATGATCTTATATGATCACTCTAGAAGCGCAGAAGTATACAATTGCCACCCGTGCGTCAGGCGCACAATGCACTGAGATCAGCAATGAAATGGGCCAATTACAGGCGCGGGGCGATCGGCTTCCAACTATGCACCACGGCCATTCCAGCGAGTGTCGCCTGCCAGTAGTGACCCTGAAATGGCTGGTCCGCCGCCCTGCTGATCGGGCGATTCTGATATTGGCAAAACAGCAGGCTACCCACGGCGCCATGCGACACCACCGCTACGTCGCCGGCCCCATGCTCTCGAACAATGCGTGCAACCGCCTGCGCGACTCGCCGCTGTGCGTCCCCGGCACGCTCCCATCCCCGCACCCGTCGGTCTGGTTCCGCAAAGAACGCTTCTGCCACCCTCTCAAATTCGTCCGGCGGCAAAAATCCCGTGGCGCTGCGGTCATTTTCGCCAAGATCTTCATCGATCTGGATCCGCGTCAGATGACGCGCTGCCAGAACCTCCGCAGCTTCGATTGCCTTGGTTTCGGCACTTGACCATATCGACGTTACACCGGCGACATCGGGGCTGTCGGCAAATGCTTTCATGCGCGCGAACCCGATTTCGCTAAGACCCCATTGTCGGATGTCTAGCTGCGGGTCGACGACAACTTCAGGATGGGTGATAAAGATCAGTCTCGACATTTGGGCACCTTAGCAGGTCGACAGGTGGTTTCATTTGTGGACGGCCCCGGTTTTACAGGGGTTTTCTCGACTGACGATGATCGTCGCGGGTTGCGGTCATTTGTCCGGCCTGTTGACGCGGTACGTTTGACCGCTGGCCTTGATGAAGTCCGCACGCCGGGTCCCAATTAGACTAAAAAGGTTTGAACCCCAGACAGCACCTCGGGGTGTCCTGGTAGCGGTCCTGTTGACCATCATCAATCACATCTGCCCTTGCATCTCGTCGCGGTGCCGATGGGCCGCCGCGTTATTCCTCCTTCGTTCAGATGGCCAGTGCGGCCTTGTAGGTCTCTCCCTTCACGAGCAGCGCCCAGGCGGTTCGGGCGGTCTTGTTGGCGATGACCACCGTCACGAGTCGTGTCGGTTTTTGTTCGAGCAGTGATCTGACCCAGGCGCCGTTCCGCGTGTCGGTCGTCTCCGCGCGTTGCGTCACCGAGGTAGCCCCGACGACCAGCAATCGACGCAGGTACCCATTCCCCATCTTTGACACGCGCCCCAACCGGTCCTTGCCGCCCGACGAGTTCTGCCGTGGCACGAGCCCCAGCCAGGCCGCAAACTGTCGGCCAGATCGGAATACGGTCGGATCCGCAGGCTGGCGGCGAGGGCCGTGGCGGTGATGATGCCGACACCCGGGATCGTCTCGAGACGTTGGCTTGCCTGGTTCTGCCGATGCCACGCCATCAATTGCCGTTCGATCTTGCCAACCTCTCCGGCAAGGGGTGGTGTCATTTGTGGACGGCTCCTTTTGCGCAAGGGTTGATTTGAGCTTCTGACGATCATTGCGGGTTGCGGTCATGTGTCCGGCCTGTTGATGCGGTGCATATGACCGCTGGCCTTGATGAAGTCCGCTTGCAGGGTTCCTATCAGACGGACGAGCTTTGAACTGTCCACGTATTCCTTCACGGTCGATGTCGGGGCCGGCGGCACGGTTGCTGTCGGTGTCGTTGGCCGGTTTGGATATGGTGATGCGATCGCCGCGAACGTGGTCGTGGGCGGCGTCACTGCGACGCTGTTTGACTACATCAACAGCGCCAACTCCCACGTCCGCTTCGCCATAGCCGTGGGCGTTCCCGCCGGAACCGTCGAAATCGCTGTGACCTGTTCCGCTGTCGCCTCGCGTCTTGGCATCCACACCTGGACGATCAACGGGGCCGATGCGACCGGAGCGGCTTCCGTCGCCGTCAATGGAACCTCGGCGTCCATCGACGCGCCCGCCGGCGGTGCCTTGCTCGCCATCGGCGCATCCATCAATCCGGCAAGCCAGAACATCGACTGGACGGGACTCGCGGAAAGAACCGAGTGGACGAACTATGGGGATACCTTCGGATCGGGTGCAGCTGATGCGGAGTTCGGCAGCGCGAGTGCGGGGCATGCCGTCGAGATGACCACGGACGGGAATTTCCTACAGATTGCTTTGCTGGCGGTTCCGCCGCAGTGATTGGCCAGAAAGAGCATCGCATGCGCGGTTAGTTTGCCGAAATCACGGACATTTGAGTCAAATTATCGGATGACCGCTGGCCGTTCGGCAGTTGCCACACACCGACCTCAACATCCGTCAAACGGGGCGGATGCCGGCCGTTGGTAGCGTAGAACACCAAAGTTCGTCCAGCGGACTTTCCTGACTTCCATTAGTCCGGCAACATGAGATCATGTCACAAATCGTTCGATACCTTTCACACCCTCAAGTCTCTATCGATCTTACCAAGCCTGTTCCAAGTTGGTCGCTGAACGAGCAGGGATCAAAACGTGTTGCGGCGCTCGCTTCGTCTAATGCTTTTCTTGGCACCCGGTACGTGATCAGCAGCGCTGAGAACAAGGCGATTGAAACCGCCACACCACTGGCGGAAGCACTCGGATGCCATCTGGAAATACGCGAGGCGATGCACGAGAACGATCGCAGCGCGACCGGGTTTCTTCCTCCCGAGGAGTTCGAAGCCGTTGCAGATCAGTTTTTCGCCTCCCCCGAGGAGAGCGTCAGGGGCTGGGAAACCGCAAAACAGGCTCAAACTCGGATTGTCGGAGAGGTTCGCGAATGCCTCAGATCGCGCCCATCGGGGGATGTTCTGTTTGTCGGCCATGGTGGCGTGGGAACACTCCTGTTTTGCCACCTTTCCGGCCTTCCGATCAGCCGGGAACACGATCAAGGCCCGGGAGGCGGTGGCTGCTTTTTCGAATTCACCGGACCATGGGGCATACCAAACGCATGCTGGAAGCCCTTGGAAACGTTGACCGCCTAAGCTCGGCATCCATGTGGATAACCCTGGACTAGTCCTTCCCGCTCTTTGAGGGCTCATGAAGAATAGTCACCGGATGATACCCAGCGATTGGACACATTTCTTACCCAATCGCAGGCGAACCCTTGGCATTGCCGGCGGGGTTAGAGCGCGTGGTTGCATGTGCCGGCCTCAGTCGGATTTCATGAGAGGCTGGCTAGTGATGTCGCGGGGTAAATTATTGTCTTGGAATGGAAACTTCGATCCCGTCTAATGAATGATGCGCATCCGCGTTATTAGACCGGGCTGCCAATGCCCGGCCAATCCGATTTTGGGAGGCCTCATGAAGACAGTGTTCAGGACAATGGCGCTTTCGTCTGCTCTTGCTTTTGCAGCAACGATGGCATCGGCGGAAGGGTCCGTGACGGTTTACACCGCCGTACCTCAGAATTTCATCGACGCACTCGTGCCGATGTTCGAGGAGAAGACGGGAACCTCGGTCGAGATCATCAAGGCAGGATCCGGCGAGCTGCTCAACCGGTTGACGGCCGAAGCCGACAGCCCCATGGCAGACGTTCTCTGGAGCGTCGACGGTACGGTCATCGACTTCAACCCGGACCTCTTCGAAGCCTACGAGGCGGCCGGCTCGGACATGCTCGCCGACGGAATGAAGCAAAGCGACATGTGGACACCCTTCACCGCTGTCGTGATGGTTCTGATCGTCAATGAGGGCGAACTTGATGGGCTGCCCAAGCCCGACAGCTGGGCCGGACTCGCCGATCCGCAATATGACAACAAGATCTCCTCGGCCCGCGCCGAGGCATCCGGGTCGGCCTATATCCAGCTAGCCACTGTTCTTCAGGCTTTTGGCGGCGAAGAGGCGGGCTGGGACGTCTACAAGGGGCTGCTGTCCAACTTCGTTCTCTCTGACAGTTCGGGCGCCGTGCCACGTTTCGTCAATGACGGGGAACTGGCTGTTGGTGTAACGCTCGAAGACGCGGCTCTGCGCTACGTCGAAGGCGGCGGCCCGGTCGAAATCGTCTACCCCTCCGAAGGCACCGCCATCGCCCCCGATGCAATGGCATTGGTCGCCGGTGCGCCCAATGGCGACAATGGCAAGGCGTTCCTCGACTTCATGCTATCTGCCGATGCGCAGGCCGTGGTTGCCGAGCAGGGCCGTCGCCCCGTGCGGTCCGATGTAGGGTCCAATCCTGCGCTCTTGCCGCTCGATCAGGTGAACTCCGTTGGATATGACGCCGCTTGGGCGGCCGAAAACCGGGCGCGTCTTGTCGACCAGTGGAAAGACATGGTTCTGGACGTGCAGTAACACAAGTGCTGCCAGGCGCACCTGTCGCGCCCGGCTTCTCCTTCTCGTGAGGTAGCCTTCATGGCCTCGGTCGACATCACCGGGCTCCGCAAGCTTTACGGCGACGTGGTGGCCCTTTCCGACATCAATATCTCGATCCCGTCAGGAGCTTTCTACACGCTTCTGGGTCCATCAGGCTGTGGGAAGACCACGCTCTTGCGGACCATCGCGGGGTTCCATGACCAGGATGCAGGTTCCATCTCACTAGATGGCAATCCGATCGAGACCTTGCCGGCGCATCGCCGCGATGTGGGCATGGTGTTTCAGGATTACGCGATCTTTCCCCATATCAGTGTCCGTGAGAACGTTGCCTTCGGGCTGAAACAGAAGAAGGTGCCGCGCGCGGAGATGGATCGGCGGGTGACCGAGGTTCTGGACGTGGTCCAGCTTGGCGCCTTCGCCGACCGAATGCCGCATGAGTTGTCTGGCGGTCAACAGCAGCGCGTGGGCCTCGCCCGGGCTATCGTTGTCCGGCCAAAGGTCCTGCTGATGGATGAGCCGCTGTCCAATCTGGATGCGCGGTTGCGGGTCGATCTCCGGGCGGAGCTTCGCCGCATTCAGAAGGATCTTGGCATCACGACGATCTACGTGACCCACGACCAAGAAGAGGCGCTGGCCATGTCGGACACGGTCTGTGTGATGCACCAGGGCGTCATCCAGCAAGCAGCCAGCCCACTCGATATCTACCTGATGCCAGCAAACCGCTTTGTGGCGACCTTCGTGGGCGCCAACTCCTTTTTGGCTCTCACCCGTGACACGGACCAGCTACGCCTCACGTCGGGCGGCGCCTTGGTGAGCCACAAAGCTCTTGGCGAGCAGGGCGAGACGCTGGTCTGTGCCGTACGGCCCGAAGTATTGCGCGTGGCGCCCGGAGAGGTTCAAGCTGCCGAGGATGAAGTTTCAATCCCCGCGAAGCTGAGCAATGTCAGTTTCATCGGCCGGGAAATGGAGGTCCTAGCGCGCACCGACTCCGGTGAAGTGGTCAAATCCCTTGCCCGGCCTGACCCCGCGGTGATCGCGCTTGATCCGGGCAGCGCAGTCAGCATGTGCGTTCGCAGGGATGACCTTGCCTTTTTTGAAGACAGTGAAACCGGGCGAAGGCTGGCATGACAATCGCAGGACGCAGACTTGATTTCTGGACTGGCGTCACTGGCGTAGTGCTCGCCGTGCTTGTTGTTCTGCTCATGATCCCGATCTTCCGGGTCATGGTGCTGTCCTTCGTGGATGCCGATACCGGCAACTGGACACTGGGCAACTACGTCGAGGTCTTCACCCGGAACTTCTATCTTAGAGGTCTGAAAAACACGCTCTTCGTGGGGTTGCTCGGAACAATCGGTGCCAGCCTCGTCGGTATTCCGCTCGCGTTCTTCACTGCACGGTTCCATCTTTGGGGGCGGACTTGGATCTCGACACTGGCGATCCTTGTTCTTGTCGCCCCGCCCTTCATCGGCGCTTACGCCTGGATCATGATGCTGGGCTCCAACGGGTTCGTCACCAACTTTTTCGAACGCCTGGGGATAGAGATACCAACAATCTACGGCGCGCACGGGATTATCCTCGTCTTCACGCTGAAGTTCTTTCCCTTCGTCTTTCTGATGACCCAGACGGCGCTCATGGCGGTCAACAAATCCTTCGAGGATGCGGCCGAAAACCTCGGCTGTACGCCTTGGCAACGCTTCGTCAAGATCACCCTGCCCCTTGTGTTCCCCGCCATCAGTACAGGCGCCATCATTTGCTTCGTTTTGTCGATTGCCGATTTCGGCACACCCGCGATCCTTGGACGAGGGTTCAGGACGCTTTCGACGATTGCGTTCACGGCCTACCGCTCAGAGCTTGGTGGCCTGCCAACGATGGCGGTGACAGTGTCGATGATCATGATCGCGATCTCGATGCTTGCGCTGCTTGCGCAGCGCCGCATCCTGGCCCGGCGGCGGTATGCCAGCGGCCTCACCAACCTGCCGGTCAAGATGCACCTGACTGGCTGGCAGAACATCGCGGTTCATCTCTTCTGCCACGGCGCCGTACTGATCGCGATGCTGCCCAACCTTGTTGTCGTTTACACATCCTTCCTGAAAACAAACGGCCCGGTTTTCGTGGGCGGGTTCGGCATGGAGAGCTACGCCCGCATGTGGCGGCAAGCGCCGGAGGCAATCGGCAACAGCTTCCTCTTCGCTCTTGCAGCGGTGGCGCTGATCACGATCTTTTCGGCATTCATCAGCTATGTGATCGTGCGGCGCGAGACGCGCGCAGCGGGCGCAATCGATTTTCTGATGATGGTGCCGTATCTGGTACCGGGCGTGGTGATGGCCATCGGGTTTGTCACGACCTTCCGAACCGGCTTCCTGAGTGGAATGGGTGCAGCCTGGCTTCTGATACTGCTCTATTTCATCCGGCGGCTGCCCTATGGCGTGCGCTCCACGACGTCTTCTCTCAGGCAGATCAAGCCTTCGATGGAGGAAGCCGCGATCAACCTGGGAGCGCCACCCTTGACGGCGTTCCTGAAGGTCACGCTGCCATTGATCCTGCCGGGACTGATCGTCGGATCCTTGATGAGCTTCATCACGGCAATCAATGAGCTTTCGGGCACGCTGATCATCTATGACAGCGGAACCCTGACCATGCCCGTGTCCATTTACCTGGCAGTCCTCGACGGAGAATTCGGCCTGGCTGCCGCCCTTTCGACGGTTCTGTTGCTCTGCACCGGAGCCTGTGTTTTTGCCGTATTCCGCCTCGCAGAGAAACGCGAGTCGTCCTTCCTTTGAGGTTGTCCCATGCGCACCGAACTGTTCAGCCGATCCAAGTACCGCGACGAGGCCGATCCGGGTGACGACGTTCCGCTGCTGATCCCCGGACGGGTCTACGGTGTTTTCGATGGCGCGACCGACCCACGGGGCACACGGGTGAATGGTGTCACAACGGGCCGGCTGGCAGCGCTCGCCGTGGCCGCGGAAGTTGCCGCGCTGGCGCAGGAGCCCGGTGTAGATGCGATGGACGGCCGGGAAATCATCCGCAGGTTGGAGGCGGTGCTCCGCCGCGAGTTCGACGACACCGATCTGCCGATTCCACCATCCACGACCGCCGCATTCGTTCTCGATTGCGGGGAGAACTGGCGGTTTCTTCTCCTCGGCGACACCGGTCTGCGCTTGAACGCGACGGAGGTCTTTCGAGACAGCAAGCTCATTGACACCGTGGCGACGATCGCTCGCGTCGCGGCCTTCAAAGCCTTGCGTAACCGTATCGAGGACGCCCACGAGACGGAATTGGGCGCCCGGACCTGTATCCTTCTCGGGTTCGACAATGCCGTAGAGAAGGGCCTGTTGAGCGGAACGGAAGTGAGCAACATCATTGATCTGGTGCTCCGGAAGACCGACCTTTTTGCCCACGCAGAGATCGTTCGTGCGTTCCTCTGGGGCGGGATACAGACGCAGCACCGTTTCGGAAACGCCGAAGGGAACCCTCTTTGTTTTGACACGCTGAATGGTACAGAGTCGAAGCTAACCGAGCTCTTGGACGTGACCCGTTCCAAATCGGACGTAGCCAGCATTGAGTTGTTCACGGATGGATATGAAGCGCTGGCAGACCAACCAACCGTGGAGTCGTGGGAAGCTTCGTTTGCGAAGACTGAAGCCGACGACTTTCACCGCGTCGATAGGTTTGCGAACGTCAAAGGCTCCACAAGCACTCAATGGTTCGATGATCGGTCGGTAATTGTGCTCAAAGCCAGATAAAGACCAATACTCTTGTCGGTGCTGTCATGTGTGGACGGCTCCGTTGGCGCAAGGGATGATTTGGGAGCTGTCAGACGGATTCTAACTAGTCTCTACAAGGGCAGGATAGCGGTCCCTTATGCCGCGCAGAGACCGCGCCACTCGGTGAGAGCTGCGGCCCGGTTGAGCTTGAAATTCGTCCGTGAATAGAAGTGACGTTCCTGATTGAAGTGATTGTGGACCGCGGCGTGGACGGAGACGAATTTCTGCAAACTTCGCATTCTCCGAAAACGCTGCATTGCCCGTTCTCGTCGTCGGAACGGTTGGTGCGAATTCTCAGCCCGGTTGTTCAGCCAGCGGCCGATTTCTTGCAGTGCCGAAGCGCCAATCTCCTTCAATGCCGCGCCGTAAGAGCGAAGCAGATCAGTGACGACGGTCTCTGGTCGACCGTAGCGGCGCATTGTTTTCTTGAGGAATTTCAATACCGCCTTCTTGTCCCTCATCTTCGTCACGAAGCTTTCCAGGACCTCGCCTTCGTGGTCGACGGCCCGCCAAAGATAGTGGTGCTTGCCGTTGATCTTTATGAACATTTCGTCCACATGCCACCGCCACTGCGGTCCGGAACGCAGACGCTCCGCGCGTTTCTGGCGGATCTCGGACGCGAACATCGGGCCGAACCGATGCCACCAGAAACGGACGGATTCATGGCTGACATCGACGCCACGCTCGTGCAACAGGTCCTCGACATTTCGGAGCGACAGCGGGAAACGAACGTAGAGCATCACAGCCAGGCGGATAATCTCGCGGCTCGTCTTGAAGTACTTGAACGGGTCACGTTTTGCCATCTGGGGAAGCTACTCAGCCCACTGCCCTGCGACAAGCCAAGTTGTTCTGACACCGCCCGCCCGCGTTCTCAGGCATTGGCCGCTCAACGACGCGTTGGCGGCCACATGCGCTCGAAAACGCCATCGCGCCGAAGCAGTGCGTGCTGGAGAGCGGCGCCGATATGCATCATAAGCAGCACGACAATTGCGAACGCGGTCAAGTAGTGGATCGTCTTGGCGACATTGGCGATCATCTCGGAGCGAGGCAGCAAAGTGCCGATGCCGAGTGCGTCCAGCCCTTCGATGGGAAAGCCACCCGCCCGGACACGGATATAGCCGGAGATCGGCATGACGAAGAGTGCAACATATAGCAACCGATGAGAAATATCGGCGATTTTTCGCTGCCAGTCTGGCAAATGATCGGGCAACGCGGGGGGCCGTACAAAGAAGCGGTAGGCGACCCGCAGAAGCATAAGGACAAGAACGATCACTCCGAAATTCTTGTGAAATAGAAAGAGGGTGTTTTGAAGCGTCCGGGGTAACCCCTGTTGAACCATGACGAAGCCTGCGGGTATAAGCAGAAGCACGAAAAGCGCGACGGTCCAGTGTAGCAGGCGCGCGGGTGTGGTGTAGCCTTTAGCTTTGTCTTGCATCTCGGTAATTCCCGTCAATTCGATAGATTTCTGCCGCGAAGTATCGAGCGGCGTCGCGATGCGACTTGATATTGCTGTGGCAAGACCGATCATTGTCGCAATGGCAACACCGTATCAAGAAATCTCTGGAACAGCGGTCAAACGCGCGGCGAGCGGCGACACGCTGCTGCCATGGCGTGGATTGCTGCTTTCGGGGTCGTTGGGGCTCACGATCTGGGCGGGGCTGCATTTCGCGTTTTTCGACACTATCGCGAGAAGTTACTGGCTCGTCGGGCTGGGCCTTTGCATTGCGGCTCTGTCGTTGCTTGCAAGGCAATTGCCCGTGCACTACCCGCATGCCGTCTTAGGTGCGTGTAACGCGGTGACGCTGCTGCGTGGGGCCCTAATGCTGGCTCTCGTCACGCCGCTGATTGCAGGGACAGAGCGGGGTTGGCCCGAATTTGCCGTGGCGGCCGTCGCAGCGGGGCTGGATGGCGTGGATGGATGGCTGGCACGGCGGAGCGGGCTTATCTCGGATTTCGGGGCGCGGTTTGACATGGAGACGGACTCTTGCCTTGCGCTGGTATTGGCATTGCATGCGCTTGCCGACGGGCTAGCCTGGCCGTTTGCGGTGATCCTGGGAGCGTCACGTTTCTTGTTCCTGGCTGCGATGGTTGTTGCACCATGGCTGCGCGGGCCGTTGCCGGAACGGTTCAGTCGCAAGGCCGTCTGCGCGCTGCAGATCGCGGCACTCGTGGCGCTGCAAGCACCATCGCTCGCCGGCGCTGCGGGGCTCGGGCTTTTGGCTGCCACTGGGGCGGCACTTGCGGTGCTGGCGTCTTTCGCGCGCGACATACATTGGCTCTGGGGACAGCGGGCATGACTGCTGGGAAGCCACCACGGCGCCGCTGGATCGCCGCCTTTGTCGCTGCTTTGCTGTTGCAAGCTCTGCTGGTGCAGCCAGACCATCCGGGCGGCCTGACGCGGGCGATGTTGCTGCAGCCGACGCTTGAGCTTCCGGTGATCCTGCTAGCCCTTCTGGTGCTCGGCACGTCGCGTCTTGGTGTCGTCTTCCGCTTTGCCCTGACAGGCGCAATGACGGCGATCTTCCTGTTGAAAACCGCCGATTTCGGGATGCAGATGGTCCATGGGCGGCCTTTCGACCTGGTCTCCGACGTGCCCCTGCTCGACGCCGCCTTCCGCATGATAGATGGCGCGTTCGGCCGCCTCGCCGCCCTTGGCGCGACAGTCGTTGCTGCTCTGCTGGTCATTGGCGTGGTAGCGGCGGTCTGGTGGGCGACGGGTGTCTGGGCTCGGATCGCGCTGCCAACCGGGGGGCGTTGGCTGGCAGCACTCGGCTGCGGGGTGGCGGCGATCCTTGCAGCGAGCGAGGCGCGGCTGTTGCCCGCGGGATGGAACACCACGGGAATTCCTGGCATCGCAGGCGCCACCCATTACGCGTTCCAGTCTGTTCGCGAAGTGCAGTCAACGCTGGCCGGCCTTCGGGAATTCACCGAGGCCACCGCACGCGATGGACTGGCAGGGCAACCGGTCCTGTTCGACGCAATCGACCGCGACGTGTTGGTTATCTTCATCGAGAGCTATGGCCGGGCCAGCCTCGACACGCCCTTCTACGCCGAACGGCACCGGGCGACGCTGGAAGCAAAAACGAATCGGCTGGAAGCGCTTGGGCTCGCGATTCGATCTGCCTATCTCTCCGCGCCAACGCGGGGTGGGCAGAGCTGGCTCTCGCATGCAACCTTCGCCAACGGTCTTTGGGTCAATGACCAGTCCCGCTACCGAGCGCTGCTGGCATCCGAGCGACAATCGCTCTTTCACATCGCGAGACGGAACGGCTTACGTACCGCTGTGGCGGCCCCAGCGATTACCATGCCATGGCCGGAAGCGGCGGAAATGGGTTTCGACACCGTGCTGGCGGCGAAGGATCTTGGCTACAATGGCAAGCCCTTCAACTGGGTTACCATGCCGGACCAGTTTACCCTGGCTGCACTGGATCGACTGCTGCGCCATGACCAGCAAGCGCCACCGCTTTTCGCCGAAGTACCGCTCGTCTCGTCGCATGCACCCTGGGTACCTGTGCCGGACCTGCTGGACTGGGAGGAACTCGGCGACGGGAGGATTTTCGACGAGATGGCGACATCGGGCGACCCGCCCCGCGTTGTCTGGAGCGACCCGGAACGGGTCCAGGTGCAGTATCGCAAGGCGGTGGATTATTCCCTCAGAACCGTCTTCGACTACGCCGCGCTACACGCGGATGACCCGCCGCTGATGATCGTGCTGGGCGATCACCAGACATCCGGAACGATCGCGCAGGACGAACGGCCGGACGTGCCGATACATGTCATCGGGCCGCCCGCCCTGATGACACGAATCGACGACTGGGGCTGGCGTAGCGGGCTCGTGCCGGCGCCGGAGCCCGTCGTGCCGATGGACCGGATGCGGGACATGATCCTGCGCGCTTTCACCACCGCGCCACTCCCCGGAACGGAGGGCTGAGCCTGATGCGCAAACGCGTTCTCTGGATCTGGATCGGTCAACTCGTCGTCGCGATTGTGCTGATGACGCTGCTTTGGAGCCAACTTGACGGCGCGGCCGCCGGGCGCGACCTCGCCGGGGCAAAACCGGGCTGGCTGTTCGCGGCACTTGCCGCGCTGACCTTGCAGACGTTTCTTTCCGCGTTGCGTTGGCGCTTCACGGCCGCTCGGCTTGGACAATCGCTGCCACTCGGCCGGGTTCTTCGGGAATGTTACCTGTCTCAATTCGCCAATCAGGTCCTCCCGGGCGGCATGCTTGGCGATGCGGGTCGGGCCTATCGCGCGCGCAACGACGGAGGGCTGGTCATCTCCGGGCAAGCGGTGATTTTCGAGCGCTTCGCCGGACAGGTCATGCTTTTCGTTGTGATGCTCGCGGGATTGGCGCTGGCTGCTTTCTCGTCGGGCGGCGCGCTTCCGCCCGACACGGCGCGCACCCTGGCAGGGCCGGCCTCCGCCGTCGCTGCGGCGGGTATCGTTCTGCTGTGGCTGGCGCCTCGCCTGCCGGGACGGGTCGGACGCGCGTTCCGCAATGTTCGCGGCGCACTATTCCTCGCCTTCCTCGGCCGCCGCGTCTTCGCCTTGCAGGTGGTTCTGAGTCTCGGCGCAACAGTCTGCAACCTCACCGCTTTTGCTTTCTGCACCCGGGCCACCGGTACGGTGCTGGCGCCGGTGCACGTTCTGGCGTTGGTGCCGCTCATCCTTTACGCGATGGTTGTTCCACTCTCGATCAGCGGCTGGGGCCTGCGAGAGGGCGCGGCGGCGGCGCTCTTCCCGCTTGCCGGCGCCACGGCGGCGGCGGGGCTCGCCGCCAGTACCGTCTTCGGGCTGGTCTTCCTCGCCAGCACGCTTCCCGGGCTGGTCGTTCTCATGAGCTGTCTTTTCCTGGCAAGGGTGCGCCGCTCCAGCAGCTCGCCGTCGCCTTCTCGCTTGCCGAACAGGAATCGCCCACTAAGCTGAAGACGTGAAGTTTTAAATTGAGGATCTCATGGCATATTTCAAGCCGAATCGCCGTACCGTTCTCGCGGCTGGAACCGCCAGCGCGGCAAGCGCCGTCCTAGGCCTCTCCGCACCGCGTGCCCGGGCCACCACGCCCGTCAGCCTGCAACTGTCCTGGCTCCATTCCGTTCAATTTGCCGGTAGCTACATCGCGCGCGCGCGCGGTTGGTGGGCTGAGGACGGGCTCGATGTCTCGCTGTTACAGGGCGGGCCTAATGCACCGGTGGAACCACCCGTGGTCTCGGGCAGCGCGCTTGTCGGCATCTCGGCGGCCGACTACACCGCCGCCGCCGTCGAACAAGGCGCGCCCTTCCGCATCCTCGGTGTGGCAATGCAGAAAAACCCTTTCGTGATTGCTTCGCTTCTTGCGAACCCGGTCAGGGAGCCGGCGGACCTTTCTGGCAAGAAGATCGGCATGGCTCTGGCGAACATGCCGGTTCTGCAGGCGCTCTGCACGCTCAACGGCGTGGACGTGGAGGCTATCGAAGTTGTTCCCACGCAGTACTCCGCTCAGCCTCTATTGGCCGGCGAGGTCGATTGCCTGCTCTGCTGGGAAACCGACTTGCCGGTGGCGATGGCGATGGAAGGTATCGAAAGCGTGACCATGCTGATGGCCGATTACGGCTACGCGGTCCATTCACAGACCTATATCGCCACCGAGGAGAGCCTGACCGAGCGCCGGGACCAGCTGGTCGCGCTGATGTCGGGTGAGGTGCGCGGTTGGGAGGCTTATCGCGCCGATACCGATGCCGCCGCCGCGCTGACGCTGGAGGCCTATCCCGATGCAGGGCTCGACCTGAAGACACAGAAGCTGCAGGCCGCGCGGCAGGTGCCGCTAATGTTCTCGGAATTGACCGATGAACATGGCTTCGGCTGGTGGACGGACCAGACGGTGGAGGCGAATATCGAGACGCTCGCGCTGCTTGGTCGCAAGGTTTCGCCCGCGCTCTGGGACCGCTCCATCCTCGAAGAAGTCCATGGTGGCTAATACTGACAACGGTGCGTCTCCGGACATCCAGTGCCGTAGCTTGACGAAGGCATTCCCCGGCAACGTGGAGGTTCTGCGGCCGCTCGATCTGGAGATTGCAGGTGGTGAAACGACGGCGTTAGTCGGTCCGTCGGGTTGCGGAAAATCCACGCTTCTCAGGCTGATAGCGGGACTAGAGACGCCAAGCGCGGGAGAAGTTCTGATCGGCGGTGTGTCGCCAGCGGAGATGCTGCGCGATGCCGGTCTGGCGGTGGCATTCCAGGATCCGTCGCTGCTGCCGTGGCGCTCGGTGCGCGGCAATATAGAGCTTGCGCTGAAGCTGGCGCGGCGCCCGGCGGACCCACGAGCGGTCGAGGACTTGATCCGCCTCGTGGGGCTGGAAGGGTTCGCCGACACCCGACCCGGGGCGCTGTCAGGCGGCATGCGGCAACGGGCGGCGATTGCGCGTTCGATGGTGACCAGGCCTCGACTTCTATTACTTGATGAGCCGTTTGGGGCGGTGGACGAACTGACGCGACGCCAGCTTGCCGATGATCTTCCGCCGCTTTGGGAGAAGCGGCAGACAACGACGCTGCTCGTTACCCATTCCATTGGCGAGGCGGTGCTACTGTCGGACCGTGTGCTGGTGCTGACGCCGCGACCTGCGGAAATTATCGCCGATATCCGGATCGAACTCGAACGGCCCCGTGCGCCGGCCGTGACAGGAAGCACGGAGTTCCGTCGCTTGGTGGAGGCCGTTTCTGAAGCGCTGGCTGAGGGCGTCCGCGCCACGAAACCGCCTTTGGCAGCACAATGATCGCGCTTGCGGATCCATTGCCGGAACGCGTGAGACGAGGAGCATCTGGCATTGTTGGAACAATTGTTATTCTGTTGGCTTGGGAACTTGCCGCGCGCGCGCTTGCCGGGGCCTATATCCTCGCGGCTCCCAGCGACGTTGTAGTGCATATATTGCAAAATTCCGATCTCATCTGGCGGGCACTGCGGGAGACCCTAGGCAATGCGACCTTGGGCTATGTACTGGGTAACCTGGCGGCGATCGGGCTGGCGGGAGCGGCGCTCGCCTGGCCACGCGCGGAGCCGGTTGTCGCCGGGTTGGCGCTGCTGGTTTTCTGCCTGCCGCTCGTGGCGACCGGGCCGATCTTGCGGGTACTCTACGGTCCCGGGCCGGGGCCGCAGATCACGCTGGCCGCGCTCGCCGTCTATTACACGACATTCGTGCCGCTGCTTGTCGGGCTGCGTGCCGCGCCAGCGAGTTGGTTCGAACTGCTGCGCAGCTATGGACGCGGGCGTCTGGCCGAGTTGGTGCATATCCGCGCCCGCGCCTCCCTGCCATACCTCTTCGCCGGGTTGCAGATCGCGGCGCCTGCGGCTTTCCTCGGGGCCATGGTTGGCGAGTTCACAGGCGCCGAGCGGGGATTGGGGCTGTTGGCAATCCGCGCGATCCGTGCCCTCGATATTGCCGGGATCTGGGCGTTGGCCAGCATTTCCGCGGCGGTCTCGATTTTGATCTATACCGCGGTGGGATGGTTGTCTCGCGCTGTACTGCGGGATCCGCCGCCGATGATCCTCGCCCCGCCCGCCCTCCCTCGCACGGGCCACGCGCAAGGGCTGGCGGCAACTGTCATGCGAACGGCTTTCGTCCTTGCGATGGCGCTGCTTCTCTGGTGGGGCGCGATGACGACATTCGATCTGAACCCGTTTTTCGCCAAGCGGCCTGACGACGTCTGGGTGGCGCTCTTCACTGCGACTGATGCTAGGGAAACCCGCGAAACACTTGCCGGGGCGCTTGGCGAGACCGTGGTCTTCCTGCTGCCGGGATTTGCCGGAGGGCTGGCACTCGGGGCGGGGCTGGCGATCCTGCTCACTCTTGCGCCAGCCTTGACCCCGTCGGCAACGCTCATCGCCGTTGCACTGCGCTCGGTGCCGATCCTCACCACCGCACCGCTGATCGTGCTGCTGCTGGGGCGCGGCGCGGCAGGGACGATCACGCTGGTCGCGGTGATGGTCTTCTTCCCGACCTTCGTCGCTTGCCTGCACGGGCTGCGGCAGGCGCCCGGACAGATTCTCGACGTCTTCTCCACCTATGCCGCAGGCCCTTTCGCCCGGCTCTGGCACGTGCAGGTGCCAGTCATGCTGCCTGCCTTTTTCGCCGCTGCGCGGATGAGCGTGCCGGCCTCCGTCCTCGCGGTTACGGTCGTCGAATGGCTCGCCACGGGCCGAGGAATCGGCAGCCTGATGGCGCTGTCGGCTTCGCTGTCGGACTACGACATGCTTTGGAGTTCGGTCGTTATCGTCTCGGTGTTATCGGCGCTCGGATATGCCGGGATCGGCTGGGTGGAACGCCGCGTACTGACCGTTTTCGCTTCCGAGCAGGTGGCACGATGACTGCGCCCGCCGCCTTCGCTATCCCGGGCGACATCGCCACCCTCACCGGTGGCTATCTCTACGAGCGCCACCTGCTGGAGCACCTGCGCGCTGCAGGCCACGAAATGGAACATATCGTTCTGGCAGAGAGCTTTCCCGATCCCTCTGCGCGGGAGATGGAGGAAGCCGTTACAGCGCTGGCCGCACTGCCGTCGGACCAACCACTGATTCTGGACGGGCTGGTCTTCGGCGCGATCGACACAGCCGGACTGGCGCAGGTCTCTGCCCCCGTCATCGCCATGATCCACCATCCTTTGGCGCTTGAAAGTGGACTGTCGGAGGCTCGGCGCGAGCATCTCTACCGCACCGAGCGAGACAACCTGGGCCTCGCCGCCCACGTCCTCGTGCCGAGCCCGCACACGCAGTCTATCCTCGTCGATCGATACGAGGTGGCCCCGGACCGCATAACTGTTCTGCGGCCCGGTGTTGCGCCTGCCGTGGGCCGGTCGGAGCCAATCGAACCGCCGCTGATCCTCTCGGTCGGAATCCTGCACCCGCGCAAGGGTCATGACGTTCTGATCGAGGCGCTGGCAAGCCTGCGAGATTACGACTGGACCGCCGTGATCGTCGGCAGAGCTTGGGACCCCGAACATGCCGAGGTGCTCGCGCAGCAGTTAGCCAAGCTGGATTTCGGGGGCCGTATACGCCTTGCCGGCCGGGTAACGTTGGAGGAGTTGCAACGCCTGTACCGTGCGGCGACAGTCTTTGCGCTGGCGACCCGTTATGAAGGTTACGGCATCGTCTTTGACGAGGCCATGAGCTATGGCTTGCCGGTCATCTCCTGCGATACGGGGGCGGTGCGGGAGACGCTGCCTGCATCGGCTTCACTGCTGGTTCCGCCTGATAATGCGATGGCATTCGCGGACGCGCTGCAGCGTATACTCGAAGACAAGGAGCTTCGGACGCGGCTTGCCGCAGCGGCCCTGCAGGCCGGAAAAGCGCAACCGGGCTGGCCACAGCAGACAGAGATCGCCAGCAAATTGATCAACCAACTCGCCACGCAGGCCGGAAACGGCTTCTAGCAGCCCAGCAGCGGGCGACAACCCGCCAAGCCCCCTTACGGACACCGTTCGACCAATTGACTTCGTTTCCAACTGCCTCAGGATTAATGGAAAGTTTCGGGGGAATTCGAAAGTGATTTCTGAGACTAAGGTGTTCTGCGATGTCGCGCCAAGGATGCGACCGACCCGCCGGCAGGCGCTCTGCACGGTTGCGGCGGCCGCGTTGATGGCCGCAGGACGGCCAATCGGCGCCCAAGAGGCCACTTTGGCTCTGACGCCCGCGGAGCCGGCGCCTTTCAGTTTCGTCTGGCTGAGCGAAAGGATGCGTACGGCCAGCGCCGCCCCTTACCAACCGCCGCTCAAAATCGATGGGCCGCTGTCCAAGCTCGACTACGACGATTTCCGCAGTATCAGATTTCGCCCGGATCACGCCCGCTGGGCAGATGAAGGGACGCCCTTCACGCTACAGGCCTTCCACCTCGGCTGGCTTTTCGAGCACCCGGTGAGGATTCATGAACTGATCGGGGGCGAGACGCGCGCGCTCGACTTCACCCCGGCCGATTTCACCTATGACCACGGGCTGGAGGAGCGGATACCCGGGGATTTCACCATGCCGGGCGTGGCGGGTTTCCGAATACACACCCCCCTCAATCGGCCGGATGTCTATGACGAAATGGTGGTCTTCCTCGGCGCAAGCTATTTCCGCGCGCTCGGACGGGGCACGCTCTACGGCCTCAGTGCCCGCGGTCTGGCGATCAATACCGGGATTGGCGGGCCGGAGGAGTTTCCGCGATTTACGGAGTTCTGGATCGAGCGGCCGCGTCCGGGTGACGAAAGCCTTGTCTTGTATGCCGCGCTCGAAAGCCCTTCGGTGACCGGTGCCTACCGCTTCGAGCTATTTCCCGGCGAGACGACGCGGGTCGATGTCACCGCTCGGCTGTTCTTCCGCGCGGCGGTGGAACAGGTCGGCATAGCGCCTCTGACCTCGATGTTTCTTTTTGGGCCTAACGACGCCGGGGCGTTCGACGATTACCGTCGGCGCGTGCATGACAGTGAGATGCTGGTACTGGAGACCGGCGGACAACACTACGTCCGGCCACTGAACAACCCGCCTCGGCTGGCCAATTCCTATCTCGGCGCGGAGTCGCCAACGTCCTTTGGGCTGGTCCAGAGAAACCGTGACTTCCGGGACTACTTCGATGCAGGCGCACATTACGAGCGCCGCCCGTCGCTGATCGTGGAGCCGCTGGGCGAATGGGGCAAAGGCACTGTCCGGCTGGTGGAGATCCCCTCGGACCTCGAGGCCAATGACAATATCGTGGCTTTCTGGGTGCCCGGGGAGCCTGTCGCCGCGGGCGACGAATTGGACCTGTCCTACCGGTTGCATTGGGGGTTGGATCCGCCCGGCGCTGCGCCCGAGAAAGGCCACGTCGTCCGCACGCTTTCCGGTCATGGCGGCGTGGCCGGGCTGGAACCGCGGACAGACCGGCGGAAGTTCGCGATCGATTTCGAGGGCGTATCGCTGGCGGAACATTTCGAGGAAGAACGCGTTGAACCTCGTGTGATCGCAAGCGGTGCAGAGGTGAACGACCCGGTGCTGTTCCGGATCGATGGGACCGACAGTTGGCGTCTGGTGTTCGAAATAGAGGCCTCGCCGGACAAATTGGTCGAGTTGTTGGCAGCCATTGTTGTTGATGACCGGACTGTAACAGAGAACTGGCTCTATCAATGGATTGGCGGGGAATAAAGACCATGTCGGAACATCCCAAAACCATTGAGAAAGATTTGGCGAGAGTGGACCTCTGGGTGCCGCCCGAAGCGCCACTCGAAATGCCGGAGCAGGTGCTGATACGCGAGGAGCGTCTCGCCCTGGGAGCGCGCCTGCTTTCCCTGTTGTTCCCCTCAAATGCGTGATGTCGGTCACATCACCGCGCGCCGTCGGGCGCCCGGCTCGCTGCGCGTCGCCTGCCTCGGGCTGGCGGCGCTGTGCGGATTGCTGGCAACTGTGGCACTGGCGCAAATCTCTGCGCGCAATGGCGTGTCGATCTGGGACATAGTGCGCTGCGCAATCTTTTTCGTCACGACGATCTGGCTGGCTTGGGGCGCGGTGCAAGCGATGCTCGGCCTGTCAGGGCGAGACGACCGCGCTCCCTTGCCCGAACTGGCCCAACCTCAACCGCCCACGGTTCTGTTACTGCCGATCTGCCATGAGGATCCGGTCGCCGTATTCGCCCGGGTCGCGGCAATGGATCGCTCGATACGGTCCGCGGGGCTGGAAATCGACATCGCGGTGTTGTCGGACAGTCAGACAGAAGCAGCACGCGACCGCGAACGGGCCATATTCGCGATTCTGCTGGCGGAAACCGATGGGACGGGGCGCATCTTCTACCGGAACCGGTCGGACAATCGCGGTCGCAAGGCGGGTAATATCGAGTCCTTTATACGCCGCTCCGGCGGGGCCTACGAGCTGGCGATCGTTCTAGATGCCGACAGCCTCATGGAGGGCGAGACCATGCGTGGCATGATTGCGCGAATGCAGGCAGAACCGGATCTCGGCCTCCTGCAAACGCTGCCGCGTATCATCGGCGCGCGCTCGTTATTCGGGCGGGCAATCCAGTTCTCGTCGGCATTCCACGCACCCTTCTTCACCCGCGGGCTGATACGGTTGCAGGGCGGCACCGGGACCTACTGGGGACATAACGCAATCTTCCGAATACGCGCCTTCGCCGCCTGCTGCGGGCTGCCAGAATTACCAGGTAAGCCGCCGCTCGGCGGGACGATCCTGAGCCACGACTATGTCGAAGCGGCGCTGCTGGCCCGTGGAGGCTGGAGGGTCGAGATCGACGAGCGCTTTGGTGGCAGTTTCGAGGAGGGGCCGGAAAACCTGCTCGCCTATGCGCGCCGCGACCGCCGCTGGTGCCAAGGCAACCTTCAGCACACAAGACTGATCACGGCGCCGGGCCTTCGCGGTTGGAGCCGGTTCCAGTTTCTTCAGGGCGCGCTCACATACCTCGTCGCGCCGCTCTGGGCGCTGTTCCTGCTGGTCTCGGTTCTTGTAACGGTGACAACGCCCTTGCCGGATTACTTCCCCGAACCGCAAGGGCTCTTTCCGGTCTTTCCCGACGATCCTACGGGCGGGTTGATCGCATTGGCTCTCGGCATCTGCTGTCTGCTTCTGTTGCCCAAGATCGCGATCTGGGCCGGGGTCGTCCGAACCGGGCGCGTACGGTTTTTCGGCGGCGCTGCGCTCTCCTCGCTCTCTGTCATAGCCGAGGTTCTGCTCAGTTCGTTGCTGGCGCCGTTGATGATGGCCTACCAGACACATGCTGTTGCCAAGGTGCTGTTGGGACATGACGGAGGCTGGCCGGCAGGCCAGCGCGGCGAAGGAAGCCTCGGGCTTGCCGAAAGCTGGCGCGCTAGTCGTGGAATCGCGCTGACTGGCACCGCACTTCTGGCCGCGGGATTGCATTTTTCGCCGACACTCGTTATCTGGCTGCTTCCTGTCGGTTTGCCGCTTGTCGCTGCTCCACTGCTTGTTGCCGTTACGTCTCAACCAGTTTCGACGGCAGTGTTCCTTGTTTCTGATGATATACGCTCTTCACCAGTTGTATCAGATTTTCATGCAACATTTCGGTACTGGGTGCTGCCAGACGAATTCGAACCAGTCTGACAATGGGCAGTGAGGCTGCCCTTTATGCCGCGCCGAGTTGACGCCACTCGGTGAGAGCAGCGGCACGGTTGAGCTTGAAATTCGTCCGTGAATAGAGGTGACGTTCCTGATTGAAGTGACTGTGGACCGAGGCGTGGACGGAGACGAATTGCTGCAGACTTCGCATCCGCCGGAAGCGCTGCATTGCCCGTTCTCGTCGTCGGAATGGCAGATGCGATTTCTCCGCACGGTTGTTCAGCCAACGGCCCGTATCCTGCAGCTCCGTTGCGCCGATTTCCCTCAGAGCGGCGCCGTAGGACCGAAGCAAGCCAGTCACGATGGACTCGGGCCGGCCGTACCGCCGCATCGTTTTCTTCAAGAATTTCACGGCAGCTTTCTTGTCTCGCGTCTTCGTCACAAAGCTCTCGAGAACCTCGCCCTCCTGGTCGACGGCCCGCTCTAGGTAGTGGCGTTCACCGTTGATCTTCACGAACATCTCGTCGAGGAGCGATTGCCATTCCGGCCCAGAACGCAACCGCGCGGCGCGTTTCTTACGGATCTCGGCGTGAGTAGCCTGATCTGACTGGTCCAGTTTGATTGTTAGTGCATGACCGGCCTTGGTTCCATCTGGATGATGGTTTCCGGTGCCGGTGGCCTGTAGCCCAATGCACTGTGAGGTCGCTTGGTGTTGTAGTGCTTTCTCCAACCTTCGATGATGATTTGGGCCTCCCTCAGTGAATAGAAGATTTCGCGGTTGAGCAGCTCGTCCCGCATCCGGGCGTTGAAGCTCTCGACGTAGCCGTTCTCCCAGGGTGACCCCGGTTCGATGAACGCTGTCTTGGCACCGACGGCCTCGATCCAGGCGCGAACGTCCTTG
>NZ_FNEK01000064.1 GCF_900099935.1 Aliiruegeria lutimaris
GGCGGCACCGACACAAACATGTGGACGTGGTCGCTCGACAGAACCCCGCGCAAGATTTCGACCTCATTCTCCCGGCACACCTGGCGGCAAATGTCGCGGACCCGCAGCCGCAAGGTGCCGGTCAGCACCTTAAAGCGGTACTTCGTCGACCAGACGATGTGGTAGCGGTGATAGAAGACGCAATGCTTGCCCGTGTCGTATTGCATGCTCTTATCCTCCCGAAAATGAGCCTTTGCCCTGACCGGGCGGCTCATTTTCGGGAGGATAAGAGCATAAGCTGATTCTTCGCGCTGAAGCCGATCCGACTGGAAGTCGGAGGGTTCGCACCCAGACGTGGAGACTGAACGAGGCACGCGATAATTTCAAGGATCGCCTGGATCTCGACGCGATCGACCGGGATTACGTCTATTTGACGGGCGAAGTTACGAAACAGCGCCGTTTCGTTCTTCCCTATAACCAGCGTGCAAGTCTCGCCGACGCCATCTATTCCGACGCCGGCATCCCGACCATCACCGGCAATATCCGGAAGATCTACGTTCTGCGATCCTCGCAAGACCCCCGTGAATTCGGAGCGGTGACGGCTTGGCAACTCGATGCCAAGAACGCGGCTTCCTTCACTCTCGCCACACGTTTCGAACTTCGCCCCGACGACGTTATCTTCGTGTCCGAGCAGGTGATCACGCAGTGGAACCGGATCATCTCCCAGATCACGCCGGGCCTGCTGAACTCGACCATCAACGCTCTCGCGCGCTTCTAAGCCACAACAGTTTCGCTGGGCATCTTCTCGAGCTGCCCAGCGAAGCCACCACCCTCAAAGCCCGGACAGGCGGGCAACCATTCGAGAATCAGCCATCCATTGACCCGGCCGGCCAGCTTGCCTAGCCAGTGTTCAGGAGGTGGCCCATGACCCAAGCCCTGATCGTCATTGATGTTCAAAACGATTTCTGCCCCGGAGGCGCGCTTGCCGTTCCCGGCGGCGACGAGATCCTACCCGCAATCAATGCCATGCTGCCGAAATACCCGGTGCGCGTCTTCACACAGGATTGGCATCCTGCCGATCACAGTTCCTTTGCCTCGCAACATGGCGGCAAAAATCCGTTCGAGCTGACGGAGATGCCATATGGGCAGCAGGTGCTCTGGCCCGACCATTGCGTCCAGGGAACGGAAGGCGCGGCGTTCCACGCGGCCCTGCAAACCGATCCGGCCGACATGATCCTGCGCAAGGGGTTCCGGCGCGAAATCGACAGCTATTCCGCCTTTTTCGAAAACGACCGGACCACTCCTACCGGTCTGGACGGCTATCTTCGTAGCCGCGATGTCGACTCCCTCGTCCTCGCCGGCCTCGCGACAGATTTCTGCGTGAGCTATTCCGCCATCGACGCCGCGCGGCTCGGGTTTGCCGTTCAGGTCGAACTTGCCGCCTGTCGCGCAATTGACCTCGACGGCTCACTGGAAACGGCTTTGGGGGGCATGAAAGCCGCTGGCGTCACCCTTCTCGAAACGTGACTCATTGAGCGTTAACCTTTCCAGAAGCCTTTTTTGCTTTCTATTCCGACGGGCCAACTAAAAAGGTTCCCCACCAGGCAATCGGAGCGGGCATGGACCCCAGAATGAAGGAAGCGGACGAGGCCCTGGAGCAGTTCCGGGCCAGCCGAACAGCAGAGGGCCGGTTCCTGTCATATTGCCGGGGCCGCTCGAGATCTTTTCGAACACGGCAGGCAATCGTATTCGTCCTTTTTCCGGTGATGTACCACCTCGGCGGTCTACAGATGGCCATTCTGGCGGCAACCGTCTCGGTGTCTGGTGAGGCGTTCGATTGCTATGTTCTTAGCCGCTATGCGAAGCGCAGCGCGCTCGGGGACAGACTCCCCCCCGCGATAGGCCTCACCACGCTGACTGGCGGCCTGCAGGCCGGCGCGAATGCCTTTGCGATCACGCTGATGTTTTCATTGGGCCACGGCGACACGCGCGTTCTGGCCGGCGCCGCCTGTTTCGCGGGAATCTTGGACGCAGCGCTGGTTTTTTCGGCCCATCGCGGTGCCTCAATCATCCGGATTATCGCGTATTTCATCAGTGCCTCGGTGATTACATATCAGGAATGGCTCCGTAACGGCATTTCGGACCCTTCCCTGATCTACGAAGCATTGAGTATCTGCTTCCTTATCTATGTCTGCTGGCTGATCGTCCGCCACGTCTTCAAGACCCAGGAACGAAGCAACAAATCCCGCATGCGCACGCTCGAAAACGCGCGGGAACTGGCACATACGAATGCAGCCCTCGAGCAATCCCGACAGACGACACGGCGGCTGGCGCTCGTAGCCGAACATGCCAGCGACTGTGTCATCGTGACCGACCAGAACGGCATCATCACCTGGGTAAATCGGGCGTTCTCCCGGATCACCGGCTATTCCTACGCCGAGGCGGTCGGTCGGAACGTCACCTTCCTGAACGGCGCGCAAACGGACGCGGCCTCGGCAGAGAGGCTGAACAAGGCGCGCGACGAGATGAGACCGATCCGGATCGAAATAATCAACCATCACAAGGACGGGAATCCGATCTGGGTGGATGTCAACATGAGCCCCCTGTTCGACGAGCAAGGCGACTTGCTGAGTTTCGTCAGCATCGAAAGAGATATCGGTGAAGCAAAGGAGCGCGAGCAGGCACTGGCAGAGGCTCGCCGCGTTGCAGAAGACTCCGTTCGGGCCCGGCGCAATTTCCTGGCCACCATGAGCCACGAAATCCGCACACCCATGAATGGTGTTATCGGCACAACGGAACTGCTCCTCGAGACGGATCTCGACAGACAACAGGAAACACTGGTGCGCACGATCAGTTCCTCGGGTGACTCCCTGTTGGCGATCATCAACGAGATTCTGGATTTCTCACGCCTCGAAGAGGGGCGCTTGGAGGTCATTGTAGATCCTTTCGACCCCGATAGGTGCTTTGAATCCGCCATCGATCTCGTTCAGCCGCTGGCCGATGCAAAAGGCCTGCGGCTGAGGATGGTGCTGCCGTCGAGCTTGCCACAGCGGTTGATCGGCGACGAACGCCGGCTGTCCCAGGTTCTGCTCAACTTGCTTGGAAACGCGATCAAGTTCACCGAGATCGGAAACGTGGAGTTGGAGGTTTCCGTACGGCTGGTGGACGGAACCTGTGACCTGCTTGTGCTGGTGCGCGACACTGGGGTGGGCATCGAAGCGTCGCAACTCGAGCGGGTTTTCGAGAGCTTCGTGCAAGCGGACTCGAAAATCGCCGGACGCTTCGGCGGAACCGGACTTGGGCTGGCGATCTCCCGCTTGCTTGTCAGGGCCATGGGCGGAGAGATTTCCGTTAGCTCGGCGCCGGGATCGGGAACCGTGTTTTTCGTGTCGCTCACCCTGCCTATTGCAGAACAGGATACCGAGAGCAGATCCGTATCTGAGAGAATCTCCGAACTTCCGCCCGTGACCGAGGATCTTTCCGGCGTGCGCATCCTCGTCGCGGAAGATAATCGCACGAACACCATGCTGCTGGAGCGAATGCTGGCCGGAACCGGCGCAAGCCTGCTTCTTACGGAAAATGGCCGGGAGGCGCTCGAATTGTTCCGGCAGCATGCGCCAGATATCGTTCTGATGGACCTGCACATGCCGATTTTGGACGGTCTGGCTGCAACGGGCCTGATGCGCCAGGCCGAAAAGGACAGTGGTGCAACTCCGGTTCCGATCATTGCGCTGACAGCCAATGCGTTTCCGGAAGACAGGGACCTCTGCATCGCGTCGGGGATGGACGGAATTATCACGAAACCTTTCCGCAAACGGGATCTTCTGAACGCGATCACATCTGCCCTCGCCGTCGAGCAGGATCCGCTCCAAAGCCACCGTGACAGCCTGACCGCCTGACTGCGGCCTCTTTTATTCCGGCATCGCTCCCGATAGCGTGCGCCTTACCGCAAAAGAAGGGGTCGGCTCATGGTCGATATCGCGACACGCGTCTGGAACCACAAGTGGAAGATCGACCCGATCGTGCGCTCCATGATCGATACCGATTTTTACAAGCTTCTGATGTGCCAGTCGGTGTTCAGGAACAAGCCGGACGCACAGGTTCGGTTTTCGCTCATCAACCGATCGAGAAATATCCGCCTCGCGGAACTGATCGACGAGGCCGAGTTGCGCGAGCATCTCGACCATGCGCGCTCTCTCTCGCTGACACGGGGCGAGAGCACGTGGCTGCGCGGCAATACCTTCTATGGCAAGCGTCAGATGTTCCGGCCGGATTTCATGGAATGGTTCGAGCAGATGCGGCTGCCCGAATACCAGCTCGAGAAACGGGACGGCCAATATGAGCTGACATTCGAGGGCTCCTGGCCCGAGGTCATGCTTTGGGAAATCCCCGCGCTCACGATCCTGATGGAACTGCGCGGCCGGGCGGTTCTGAACAGGATGGAGAAATTCGAGCTGCAGGTGCTCTACGCGCAGGCGATGACAAAGCTCTGGGAAAAAGTGAAGCGTCTGCGCAAGGTTCCCGGCCTGCGGATCGCGGATTTCGGAACACGCCGCCGCCATTCCTTCCTCTGGCAGGACTGGTGCGTTCAGGCCCTGATCGAGGGGTTGGGCGACGCCTTTATCGGGACGTCGAATTGCCTGATCGCCATGCGGCAGGAAGTCGAGGCGATCGGCACGAACGCCCATGAACTTCCAATGGTCTATGCTGCTCTCGCGGGAAATGACGAAGAGCTGGCAGATGCCCCCTATCGCGTTCTAGAAGACTGGCAGGAGGAGCATGACGGAAACCTGCGGATCATCCTGCCCGACACCTATGGGACCGAGGGGTTTCTGAAACACGCTCCGGACTGGCTGGCCGGATGGACCGGCATCCGCATCGATAGCGGGGATCCCGTGAAGGGTGCCGAAACCGCGATCGACTGGTGGAAATCCCGCGGAGAAGATCCCAAGCGCAAGCTGGTGATCTTTTCCGACGGTCTCGACGTCGACAAGATCCTCGAACTGTACGAGCGTTTCAACGGCCGCACACGGGTGAGCTTCGGCTGGGGTACACTGCTGACGAATGACTTCCAGGGACTCGTTGCCGAGGACGCGCTCCGCCCCTTTTCCCTCGTGTGCAAGGCGGTCGCCGCGAACGGCCACCCAACGGTGAAACTCTCGGACAATCCGAATAAATCGATGGGGCCTGCCGATGAAGTGGCGCGATACAAGCGTGTCTTCGGCGTTGGCGAGCAAGAACCCATGGAAGTGATCGTTTGAGCAGAGGCGACTGAGCATCCGGCATTTTGCCTCTGCACAACGGTCGCTGGCATGTCAGTCGTCGTCCGCCACACGACCGCGAAGCGACTTGACCTCTCCGCGCTTTGCCTTGCCTTCAAGTCGACGTCTTTTGGAGGCGAGTGTCGGACGGGTGGCGATGCGCCGCTTGGGCGCCTTCGTGGCCTTCCGGATCAGTTCCACGAGCCTTTCGCGCGCCAATTCCCGGTTCCGAGCCTGGCTGCGCGTATCCTCGACACGGATTAGAACGGCGCCATCTGCTGTCCATCTCTGCCCCGCCAGCCGCTTCAACCGGTTCTTCACGGCTCCGGGCAGGTTCGGGCTGCGCGCCGCTTCAAAGCGCAGGTCGACGGCGGTGGAGACCTTGTTCACATTCTGTCCGCCGGGTCCGGAGGCGCGGCGGAACTGCTCGGTCAATTCCCATTCTTCGATCGTGATCTCGTCATTCACCCGTAACATGCCGTCTTCCCTGCCGTTTCGCATTGCACGGCGGTTGCCTTGAGGACTGACTAGCCACTTTTCCGGGTCACGCCAACCGGCGAACAAATGGAAAGGGCCGCTCCTATTTGGAACGGCCCTCCGAGCTATCATGGAGGTCAGGTTTCATGAACCCATAAGTCCGTCAGGGGGCAAAGGCCATTGGCCTGCCTAATTGCGAGCCGCCCCGATATCAACAAAACCCCTCTCCAGCATGACTCTCGACACTGGATCACCTCCTTCCGCTTGCTTCGGTTGTGATCAGAGTGACACAGATCCATTACTAGTCAATGAATTTCGGATGGGGTGGCGAGGAGCCGCCGAACGATCATGCGGAAGGGAATCAACGCGACCAGCGCAAGGGACAGCTTCACCATCCAGTCGGCGAAAGCCAGCGAGACCCACAGCGGCGCGACCGGCCCCATGCCGAGAACAGGAAGGCTATCCTGCGCCCAGACCGGCATATTTCCCGGCTCCATACCGTTGAGCGCCGCCGAAAACGCGATCGAAAAGAAGATCACTGTATCGAGCGACGAGCCCACCAGCGTCGACGCCAGGGGAGCGCGCCACCAGCGGCCCTCTCTCAGGCGATTGAACACCGATATATCAACGAGTTGCGCAACCAGGAAGGCTGTCCCGGAGCCGACGGCCACCCGCAGGGTCACGAGCGGACCGAATTCGCCGTGAATCTGGCTGCCAACCAGAGAGCAGGCAATCCCGACCAAGAAACCGATCAGAACAACGCGCCGCGCAGGACCAACGCCGTAGATTCGGTTCATCAGGTCGGTCACCAGGAAGGCAAAGGGATAGGTCAGAGCTCCCCAGGTCAGCCATTGGCCGAGCAGATGCTGCACAAGGATGTTCGAAGCCACAACAACACCGGCCATTGCCAGGATGCCGGGAAGGAATTTGCGCGTCATAGTCCCCAGTCCTCTTTCATTCGGTCAGCTTTGGCGCTGTCGGAAATACGAAACCATGGCCGATTGAGCGCTACCATGGCGTGCAAGCCGCCCAATTATCCACAACCGGGACAAATCGCAATCTTTTTCACAGAGCTAAAGCCAAGGGCAGGTTTTGTCTTCCCGCCGCTCACTACGCGCAAAACTTCCTGTCCGCATTAGTCAGATCTTAAACAGGATCCCCGAGATTTGCCTCGAGTCCCAAAAGGGGCCGCCGTATGGAGGGTGTCGCGTGCAGAATGTACTCGGAGTTTGGTCAGGCCTGGACACACGTCGCAAATTTATCGTTATTTTTTCGAAATTTGCGATGTTTGCAGCCGTTCTGGCGCTCTCACAGATGGTATCAGCCAAACGGCTCGACCTGCTCTACTCCGGCCTGGAGCAACACGCGGCGGGCGATGTGGTCGCTGCGCTGGAACAGCAAGGAGTCGTTTTCGAGGTTCGGGGCAACTCGATCTATGTCGATGCCACCCGTCGCGATGAACTTCGGATGATTCTTGCCGGCCAGGGGCTGCCGAGCAATGGCTCCGCCGGCTACGAACTGTTGGACAACCTGTCCGGATTTGGAACGACGTCACAGATGTTCGACGCCGCTTATTGGCGGGCCAAGGAAGGGGAACTCGCCCGGACCATCGTGACAAGCCCTCAGATCAAGGGGGCGCGCGTCCATATTTCGACGCCTCCCTCCAGCGGGTTTCGGAGAAACCAGGGCGCGACGGCGTCCGTTGTGGTGACCCCTGCGAGCGCCGCGCTGACGGAAGCAAATGCACGCGCCCTGCGGTTCCTGGTGGCCTCCGCTGTTCCCGGCCTGAAACCGGAACAGGTTTCTGTCATTGATGGCGAGAGTGGTCTTGTCGTGGGCGGAGAGGTCTCGGCCGCGGTGAATGTGGACAAGCGCGCTGCAGCGCTCAAGCGGAATGTGGAACGCCTGCTCGAGGCGCGGGTCGGCCCAGGCAATGCCGTCGTCGAACTGAGTCTGGAAGCCGTTACCGAGCGCGAGTCCGTTATTGAGCGCCGTTTCGATCCGGAAGGCCGCGTGGCGATCAGCACCGAAACGGAAGAACGCAACTCGACATCCCAGGGAGCCACGGGCGGCGCGGTTACCGTCGCCAGCAACCTGCCTGATGGCAGTGCCGGTTCCGGCGGGAGCGATCAATCAAGCCAGGACAACGAAACGCGGGAACGTGTCAATTTCGAACTGTCGGAAACCCAGCGCGAAATCGTACGGGTATCAGGCCCTACCTAGCCTCATCATATGCGCGGACGATCTTGATAGCCTTGCCAGACACATCCTCTGACGTGTCGCCGGGCTGATAGATTGCCGTGCCAATTCCGAAACCGGTCGCCCCGGCTCGGATCCATTCGCCAAAGTTTTCCGACGAGGCGCCGCCAACGGTGTAAACCTTGGCGGATCTCGGAAGCACGGCGCGCAGTGCCTTCAACCCGGAGATTCCGAGGACCGATGCCGGAAAGACTTTCAGGCCGTCAGCGCCGTGCCGCAATGCCCGAAAGCACTCGCTTGGAGTCATCACGCCAGGAAAAGACACCATGCCGGTGCGTTTGGTCGCCTCGATCACATCTGTGTTGCAATCGGGCGAAACGACCATCTGGCCTCCGACCGAAGCGACCCGCGCCGCGTCCTCTGTCGTCAGCACCGTTCCGGCGCCGATCAGTGCCCGGAGGCCCATAGCCGCCGAAAGCTTCCCTATGCTGTCGAACGGATCCGGCGAATTCAAGGGTACCTCGATACGGGTGATGCCCGCGTCGAGGATCGCTGTAGCGATATCGACAACTTCGTCTGGGCGAACGCCACGAAGGATGGCGATGATTTCGCGGTCTTTCATAATGGTGTGCCTTCTGGTGTTTCCTGCCGAGATGTTGGGGCCGTCTGCGACCCAGCAGAGGGATCGCAGACGACCGGTGCGCTCAGTTGTGTTTGAACTGGGCCACGTTTTCCGGGGTAATCTTCATGACCCCGGCGACGACCTGCTCCGGCAGCGGATTCACGGCTGCGGCTTGCCAGTCCGGCAATACCTTCATGCCATCGGTGTTCAGCCATTGGAGGAGATGAACGGCGAGGAAGGCTTCGGCGAAGGACTTCTGGGCGATTGCACCTACAACGGTGCCGTCCTCGATATAGGGCAGCATATCGTCATTGCGGTCCATGCCGACGATCTTGATTTCGCCCTTGCGGCCGGCCTCGGTCACCGCGATCGCGGCGCCCTTGCCCGCTGTCGCCATCGGTGCCGCCGATCCCGACTATATCAGGGTTTGCGAGAATGGCCTGGGCATAGGCCGTCGGCGCATAGGAGGCCCCGCCCAGGCTCGCCGTTCCGATCCGAAGATCCTCGGCCATGGCCGTTGTCCCGCTCAGCGCAACAACCGCGACGCCCGCCAGATGACTTGTCGCTTTGAACATCGTCTTCTCCCCGTGTTCACACAGGAAGGACGCGACAATCAATCAATCGTCAGTTTTCTGTCGAATTTTCATGAGTCCGGGAAACCCATAACCCGTCCGCTCACACGAGGAACGCCAGAATAAACAGGAAAACGGCGTAGCACAGAAGCGCATAGCGGCCGTTCCAGCGCCAAGTCAGCGTCGTCGGGGGGATTCGGCAAATCGCGGAAACGAGCAGCGTTGCGGTGGCATTGGGAGAGGCAGACAGGCCGAGCGCCCAACCAACCGAAAGCGAATAGACGATCAGGGTTGGGTCCGCTGGCAACTCTGGGAGTTGGTAAACCAGTTCCCCGAAGAAAACGACCAGCAGGATCGGGCTGAGCGCAATCTGGCCACCGAGCGTCACGAGGATCGGGAGCGAAGCAAGGAATACCCAAGGCGAGACCGAATGAAGCTCGAGCCAATGGGCGATCTCAGCCGTTGGTAAAACCTGTGCCGCCGTCCGGCCGATATACCCCGACAGGCCCAGCACGACAGCCGTGCGAAGCAACGAGGGTGCCGCCTCTTCCAGAACCTTTCCGAAGCTTGCAAGCCTCTGGAGCGGGGTTTCAGTGCTAAACGGCGCGCCCAACGAAACGTCCGGGCCATTGGCGGGCCCGCAAGCTGGCTGCGTTTCAGTCTTGGAATTACACCGCCCGATTCCGACGCGCTTCTCCATGTCGCGCAAATCGATATAGCGGAGAAAGAAGTGCTTTTGCGTCTCGACACGGTCACCTTCCCGCCCGGAGCGACCGCCTGGCGGCATGTCCATCCGGGCCCGGGTGTCCGCTTCCTCCTGAAGGGCGAGCTTTCCTCGGAAGCCGATGATCACCGCACGACGATGCGCGCGCGCGATTGCTGGTTCGAGGCGGCGAGCACCGCGTTCGAAAAATCCGGCTTCGTGCGCTTCATGGTGCTGCCGGTCACGCTACTGGGGCATCACAGCATCCGGATCCTGGACGCGGAATACGCCGCCAGGCCACGCCTCCAGGTGACCCACCGGCATATCGACCAGGTGGTCCGCCTGCCTCAAGGGGAGTGATCCGAGAAAGAAGAGTCGTGCCAGCCCGGGTCGGGCTCGGCCGGTTCCGAGGTAAGCGCCGCGGCATGGATCGCCTTGATCGCGCAGTACTCGTCCTTGTCCGAGGTGTCGCCGCTAATGCCGACGGCGCCGATATTGATCCCCACGGCGTCGCGGATCAGCACGCCTCCCGGCAGTGGGATCAACTGACCATCGGAAGCCGTGGCCAGCGCGAACTGAAAGGTCGGCCGGTTCGACAGCCGGTCGCCGATCAGCCGGCTCGAGATCCCCATGCCGAGCGCGCGCCATGCCTTGCCGAAGGCCACGTCGAACCGGATGATCCCGGAACCGTCCTCGCATTTCATCGCCACCACGAGGAAGATTGGTGAAACTCCCGGCAGGGACTTGAACCGGTCGCCCCAAGTTTAGCCGGTAACGGCGGACGCATGCTCGGGCTTGATCATCGCCCAGACGATGATGATGCCGGCATAGATCAACGCGGATACGATGCCGGGCAGGAAGCCGGCGAGCAGCAGCGCGCCAACGGATTCTTCGACGATGGCGGCCGAGGGTGGGATCAGCGTGGCTAGCGTGCCGCCGGCGGCAACGACTCCATCGGCCATTTTCCGATCATAGCTGTATTTCAGCACCTCCGGGATGGTGACGCGCGAGAAGACGGCAGCTGTGGCGGTGGAGGCGCCCGAGACGGCGGCGGCGCAGGTTGCCCCGGCAAGCGCCCCTTTCGAGCTCGTGCTGTCCGACATGTGCATCCCTTGGGCCAGTGGGTCGCCACGCCTGGGTGGCGACCCTGATTGGTCTTACTTCGGGGCCTCTTCGGCATATTGCCAGACGGCGTCGAACTTGTCCTGGTTCTCGGCGATCCAGGTATCCCAGACCGGCTTGCCGGCGATCTCGCGGAATTCGGCGAGTTGTTCCTCGGTATAGGTCACCTTGGTGAGGGTTTCCCCGACTTCTGCAGGCATCTCATCCCTGGATACCCTCATGCATTCACCGCTCATTTTGTCGTTTTTTTAGTTCTTTTAAATTTTTATCGTTAAAACTATCCTTGGCATACAGACTTGACAGAGGCGTCGGTGAGGTCGCCGAGAAACCGTTGAACCAAAACTGTCGACTAAAGCAATCGGGAAGGGTCAGGGCTGCGGGGCCAAACGCCAATTGTCGCTCACGGAAAAAACGATATTATGACTCTCATGAAAAACGGCACTTCAGAGCGCTCCCCGGAATCCATGACGAACGAGGTTTCGGCGACCCACAAGGCTTACCTTGCCTTGCGGCGAATGATCGTGGTTGGCGAACTGCAACCCGGTGAAAAGCTAAAGATTGACCGTCTGCGCAACGTGCTGGACACCGGCGCCTCGCCCGTTCGGGAGGCGCTGAGCTTGTTGACTTCCGACCTTCTGGTGGAACGTCTGGACCAACGCGGTTTTCGCGCCGCCGATACAAGCCACGAGAATTTTGTCGAGATTCTGACGCTGCGCTGCGAATTGGAGGAGATGGCCCTACGCCAGAGCATCTCCAACGCAGACGAAGAATGGGAAGACGCACTGGTGCTGGCCCATCACAAGATGGTCCGTCAGCAACCCACCGATCTTGAAGCCTTCGAGGCGCGCCACAAGGATTTTCACATGGCCCTTCTGGCCAATTGCCGCTCGCCGATCCTGATGAAGTTCTGCAGCCAGCTTTACGACCTGAACATCCGCTACCGATACCTCGCCGGCAAGGCGCTCAACTATCAGAAACGCGACGTTGCCTCCGAACATGCGGCAATCCTCGAAGCAGCACTCGACCGCGATGCCAATCTCGCCTCGGAACGGTTGCTGAACCACTACCGCCAGACGGGTGCTTTCCTGAACGGGTTGTTCAGCCAGACGGACCAAGACTGACGATCAGTGGCGGCTTGGGCGGGCCGTCCCAAAGTTCAGCGCGTCCCGATCTGATCCATCGAGATCGTTCGCCGGAAGACGCGCTCCGCATTGCGATAGGCAATCTTTTCAGCCACTTCGCGCGGCAGCTTCGCCAGCCACTTGCGGTTGGACTCGATAATGGCATCGTAATTGTCCCACTGGCTGTTGACCCAAGTATACGACCCCACCATCAGCCGGTCCTGAAAGTCGAGGATGATCCGCTCCCAGTCAGGGTCGAGACCACGGCCATCGGCATCGATATCCCATTCTCGCAACGACGTGTCGGCGAGCAGATCCGGAAATTCCTTCATCAGGGCATGGACGCCCTCGGCTGGAGTCGAAAGCCCCGCATGGGCCCAGATGATCTTCACGTCCCGATCGAGCGACTTGAGCCAGCGGATCGGTTCTGGGCCGGAATGGACATGGAGATGGACGTCCCGTTCCTTCGCCATCTCGATTACCGCACGAAACAATGGTTCGTCCGATGTGTCTAACTGGTGAATGTGGAACTCGCCGATCCCCTGATGAGGGTATCGCTCCAGCCGGCCGCGCAGATAGGTTTTCATTCCCTCCGCCTTGGCCCAGTTCGAGGAATTGGCGTCGTCGTGGTAGGGGCGAAGTTCCGGCACGACGCGGTTCGGTGCGTATTCCCATAGCATGATCGTGCCCGCGTCCGGCGTCGAGGAGACAAGACCCATCGCCACGCCGTTGCGGTCCATCAACTCAATGATGCTCTCGACCGGGTATGCCTCCCAGGCGGGTTCCTTGTAGTGGATATGGGCATCGAAGATCGGGAGATCCTGTACCGCCGCGCCGATCGGCGCCTCGCCACTCCCGGCTGGTCCGCAGGACAGAAACAGCAGGATCGGAAGCGCCAGCGCGGCTCTGGGAATAGTAACGATCGCCATTGCTTTTTCCTCCCGATGCGGCTGTGGTTTCAAGCCTGCCAGTCAGCCTAGAGAGGCGCAAGAACGAGGTCGAAATCGACGCTGGAATAGGCTCCATCCACCTTGCCGGAAAGCGCGAAACCCTCGGGAAAACTTCCGGCCGGTTGCAGCACGTAGGTCATGACGAGGTCATCGCGCACACCGAAAACCGTGTCCTGATCAAGATATGGATCGTCGTCGGGGAAAACCTCGGTAACAAGCTGCCGGTGGCCTTCGGCCGAAACGATGTAATGCAGGTGCGAGGGGCGCCACGGGTGCCGCCCCGCCGCGCGCAGGATCTCCCCCACCGGACCGTCATCGGGTACCGTGTAGCTTACCGGGCGAACGGTGGTGAAAGCGTAGCGGCCATTCTCGTCGCAGGTCATAAGCCCGTGGAAGGAATGGATGTCCTGATCCGGATCCTGGCTGGAATACATGCCGTTGGGCGCGGTCTGCCAGATGTCGATCGTGGCACCCGGCAATGGATTGCCGGCGGTGTCGCGGACGGTGCCCGTCACCAACAGCACCTCGCCTTCGAAATCCCGCTTCATATCGCCGCCCATAGGCAGCGCCGGCGGGTTTGAAACGTGGAAAGGGCCGAGCACCGAAGAGGAGGTGGCATCGGCGCGCGAATGCAGCATGTCCACAAGCGAGGAAAGGCCGAGGACATCAGACAGGAGCACGAACTCGTTACGCTCCGGGGTGGTGATCCTTCCGGCCCATTCGAGAAACTCCAACCCCTTGCGCCACTCGTCATGGGTGAGTTTGGTCTCGCGGGCGAAGTCGTGAATATGTCGCGCCAGAGCAATCAGCACGTCACGGGTGCGTGGGTCGGTCTCCTCTCCGAAATAGGCGGCAAAGACATCTGTGATGTTGTCGGTGGTAACGTTGCGCATGAGAGAGACCTCAGTTCAGGATTGCGAGGCTGAGCGATGGGAAGCGGATCAGAACGATCAGAACGATCAGCATGACCACCGCGAAGGGGAAGGCGCCGATAAAGACATCCTTCAACGAAATGCGGTGGTCGTTCAGCGTCGCCTTGATGACGAAGCACGAGATGCCCAGCGGTGGGGTCAGGAGGCCGATCTCGGCCCCCACTACGGTGACGATTCCGAACCAGACCAGGCTGAGACCCATTGGTTCGATCAGCGGCAGGAAGAGCGGCACGACGATCAGGATGATCGAGGCGGTGTCGAGGAGCGTGCCGAGAAAGATCATCAGCACCACGTAAAAGAACATGATCCAGAAGAAGCTGAACTGTGCCGTCTCAAGGAAATCTCCGAGCGCATTGGGCACGCCCGCCATCCCGAGCATGCGGCTGTAGATCGACGCGGCGGTGATCAGGAACAGGATCGCGGCGGTGATATGGCCGGTTTCCAGCAGCGCTTGCCAGAAGCCTTTCAGGTCGATCTTCCGGCGAAGGACGGCCATGGTCAGCCCGAGCAGCGATCCCGTGGCACCGGCCTCCACCGGCGTCAGCCAGCCAGTATAGATGCCGCCCAGAACGACGACGATCAGCGCGGTGATCGGCAAGGTCTTCTCTGCGATCTCGCCCCAGCTCATCCACTCGGTCTCGTCGAAGCTGCGCCCGCCGATATAGGAGGGAGCGAATTTGCCCATGGTCCAGATCCAGCCGACATAGGCCGCCGCCAGCATCAGCCCCGGCACGATCCCGGCCTGGAACATGTCACCAACCGATTGCTCGGCAACGAAGGAATAGATGATGAGCATCGCCGAGGGCGGGATGATCATGCCCAGCACCGAGGAGCCGGCGACCACGCCCACGGCAAAGCGCGGGTTGTAGTCGTAATTGAGCATCTGCGGCACCGAGACCTTGGAAAAGACCGAGGCCGAGGCAATGGAGGAGCCGGTCACGGCGGCAAAGACGGCGTTCGCGCCGACAGTCGCCATCCCGATCCCGCCTTTCACCTTGCGGAAACCGGAATTCATGACCTCGTAGATATCCGCCCCCAGCCCCGCCTTGGAAACGATCAACCCCATGAAGGTGAAGAGCGGCACAGTGGCGAAGGTGTATTCCATCACCGAGTCGCCCACGGCGATCTTCAGCAGGTTCATGGCGAGGTCGAAATTATCCCGCATCAACCAGATCGAGACGAAGGAGACGACACCAAGCGCTATGGGAATGTAGACGCCCAGATAGACGAGGATCACGATGGCGGCGACGGAGGTCAGGCCGATCTCGATAGGGCTCATTCGGCCGGCTCCTCATGTTCGAGGGTTCGGATCATCTCGGGACTTTCCCGCCCCGTGATGACCTTGAGCCCAAAGATGACAACGCAGAGCGTGGCGGACAGGAAGATGACAAGCTTGATCGGCCACCACGGGGCCGTGAACACGCCGGGGATGCCGAAGAAATCCTTGCTCTCCCAGTTCTCGGCAAACTCCGGCCAGATGGCGACAGCGATGAGTGTCATGAAGACGCCGGAGACGAAATTGATGACGCGGCGCATGCTGCGCGCGAGCCCCGGGCGGCGCTCCCCGATCACCGCGAGAAACCCGTCCGAGCGTGTCAGACGGTTCACCCGCACAACGTCCGGAAGTTGCAGGAACACGATGAGAACCATCGAGAACTGCACGACCTCGACGGCGCCGAGGAAGGGCTTGTTGAAGATGCCCCGTGCCACGACATCGTAGTTTACGACCAGCACAAGAAGCAGCACGACGATCGTGCCAACGGCATTCGCCGATATGGCGATGCCGTTGGCCAGCTTCGACAGGCCGGTGACGGCGGTCTTGAATGCCCCGTTATTCATCTGAATGGTTCCGGCCTGCCTGGTGTCAGTTCGTGGCGAGGTCTGCGGACCAGTCGCGCACCGGCTCGAAACCGGCGGCCTTGAGCTTGTCCATATAGGCCTTCAGCATCTCGCTGCCCGGCTCGCCGGCATCATCCAGCGACTTCGCCCATTCCGCAGCGATGTTCGGCATCGCGGCGGCCCAGGCCTTGCGGTCCTCCTCCGACATCTCGACTACCGTCCCGCCGGACGCCTTGTAGGCCTCCAGGCTCTCGCTCGCGCGGTCCATCGCGATGCCGGCAACATGGTCACGGTAGAGCACCGCCACCTCCTGAAGCACGCCTTTCACCTCGTCGGGCAGGGCGTTCCAGTAGTCTTTGTTAACGGTGATGGTCTTGGTGTTGACCGCGCCGAGGTCGGCCTTGAGCATGTAGGGCGCGACTTCCGCCATCTTGAAGGTCTGGGCGGCTTCCGGCCAGAGCAGCGCCCCGTCCGTCATGCCGGTCTGAACCATGTTGTAGAAGTCGGTCAGACCGCCCCGGACGCCGGCGGCGTCTTGGATGCCTTCAAGGTAGCGCAGGTTCATGCCAGCGCCGGCCACCTTCATCCCTTCAAGATCTTTCAGCCCGGTCAACTCCTTGCTGGAGAAGGGTTGGTAGGTGTCGAGCACCACGCCTGTGGCAAGGTAGACCTGGTTTTCGTCCCCGAACTCCTCCTGCATGGTCGGGAATTCCTTGGCGATCTCGTCCACCGCTTTCGCAACCGCGCGCGAATCCGACGAGACGAAGGGCGTGACGGCGGCAATCGCCTGGCTCGGCAGCTTTGAGTTGTGGAAGATCGTGGTGACGATTCCGATATCGCCCAAGCCCAGCTTGACGCCCTCGAGCACGCCCTTGGGCTTCACGATGGCGCCGCCATAGCTCTCCTGCCAGTCCATCTCGTAGTTGCCGGCCACGGCCAGCCGCTTGTCGACTTCCGGAATGAAGAAATCGGAAAACTCCTTCACCCAGAGCGCCTTGGCCGGGTAGCCGTCGATAACCACGGCGGTGATCTTCTCCGCGGCCAGCGCCGGGGTGGTCAGGGCCGTTGCAGCCAGCAGGCCGATCGCGGCACGTCGTGTCCAGGTAGCAATCATCATGTCCTCCCTTGATGATATTGGTTCGGCGTCAGGTCTTGCGCCAGCTAATGTCCAGGTTGGTCCCGGCTCTTTCGTATAGTTTGAAATATCGCGCTGTATTTCATGGTCTAGGTCGGCGAGAATCCAAAATTGGTGCCGCCGCGCTCCAACGGCTCGTCGATTTTCGACGCGAGATCGCGAACGCCGACCTCGACAAGTGAATGGCTCGACGCCTGCCCCTGCATATTCACGGTGATCACGGTCTTCTGCCGAATTGCCATCCCCTTGTCCCTTCAGACGAACTTGCAGGCTTTGTCGAACGGGAAGCGGGGCAGTTTCTGGAACAGCGCCGACTCGTCCGCATAGCCTAGGTTGACAAGGAAATTCGAACGCAGCGTGGAGCCCCCGAAAAACTCCTCGTCCACGATTTCGTTGGAGAAGCCGGACATCGCGCCTGTGTCGAGGCCAACGGCCCGCGCGGCAATCATGAAATAGGCCGCCTGCAGCGTACCGTTCCGGAATGCCGTTGTCTCGGAATGCTTGGGCTTGCCCTCGAAATGCGGGCGCCGGTCCTCATGTGGGAACAGGAAAGGCAGTTCTTTCCAGAAATCGAGATCATGGGCGATGATCACGGTGACCGGAGCCGACATCATCTTGTCGATATTCTTGGCCTTCAGTGACTTTGCCAACCGAGCCTTCGCCTCTGCACTCTCCACGAAGAGGAAACGTGCCGGGCAGCAGTTCATGCTCGTGGGGCCGTTGGCAGTAATCTCGTAGATCTCCTCCAGCAACTCCCGCGGCACCGGCCGATCCGTCCAGGCGTAGTGAGAGCGGGCGTCGCGCAGGATCAGGTCGATGGCGGCGTCATCCAACTTCGGGCAAGCGATACGAACTTTGCGCACCGCCTCCTGTGCCTCGGCGCGTGCCCGCGCCAGTGCTTCTCCGGTCAGGGCTGTCACTCAGCTGCCTCAAAAGTCGCAATGTCCTCTTCAGCGACGATGGGGTTGGAGCAGATTCCGATGCCTTCAATCTCCACATCCACGGTCTCGCCCGGGCGGAGCCAGCGCGGCGGCGTCTTGGCGTGGCCGACACCCGGCGGCGTGCCCATCGCGATCATGTCGCCAGGTTCCAACGTGGTGAATTCAGAGATCGTGGCGATGGTCTTGGCAACCGACCACAGCATGTCGGAGGTCGTGGACGATTGCAGGATCTCGTCGCCAACGCGGCTTTCGATCTTGAGCCCGACCGCACCCTCGGGAAGCTCGTCCGGTGTCACCACGTCCGGGCCGATTGCGCCGGTGGCGTCGAAATTCTTGCCCGGCGTCCACTGGTGGGTCTTGCGCTGGTAGTCGCGAACCGAGCCGTCATTGAAAAGCGTGTAGCCGAACACGTGGTCCAACGCATCGGCCTCTGCGATGTGTTTGCCGCCCTTGCCGATGATCACCATCAACTCGACCTCGTAATCGAGCCGTTCCGAGCAAGATGGTCGGATCATCGGTGCGCCGGCGGGCATCAGCGAGTTCTGCACGCGCAAGAAGAGCGCCGGGTACTCCGGAATGTCGTAGCCGCCCTCCTTGATGTGGTCGACATAGTTCAGGCCGAGGCAGATGACCTTGCCGGGGTTTGCGACCGGCAAGGCGGGCGTCACGGCGTCCAGGGACATCTTTGTCGCTTCAGCGATCCTGCCCGACAACTGATCCAAATCGGCTTCGCCCTGTATAAGCCCCATAAGATCCTCACCCACGGCAGGATCGAGGGCCGTAAGGTTCACGGCTTCGTCTCCATCCACGACATGCACACCGAATCCGGCACTGCTCTTTCCGACCCTGAAACGCATGGTTGCTCCTCTTGACAGCTTGACCTAATTTTTGGTGATTATTTTTGCCATTGTCAAATAAAATCGATAATTTAGAATTGCGCCCAGAAAACACGGAGGAAGTCATGCCTGCCTGGAACGATTACAAGCGGGAAGCCCGCGAGCGCGGCGCGCTGGCGCTGGAACTCTACGTGGCGCGGAGCGTGCCCGCGAAGCCGCCTGAAAAACTGCGAGAAATGCTCCCCTCACACCTCGCCTACCAGGCAGAGTTGGAAGCCGCTGGGAAACTGGCCTTTGCCGGCCCCGTCTCCGATGAAAGCGGAGAGGAACTCCATGGCGAGGGGATGATCATCTACCGTGCCGAATCTCTCGAAGCGGCACGTGCGCTGGCAGAGGCGGACCCGATGCACAGTAACGGAACTCGCCGCTACGAGTTGCGTCGCTGGCTGATAAACGAAGGCAGTTTCACCCTGAATGTTGGCCTCTCCGGCAAGTCGGTGTCTTTCCGGTGATTGCAAAACGGACAAGGGCGGACTGATGCGCGCCCCGGCTCCCCTTGCCAGTCTCCTGTCCGGGATCTTCCAGGCCAGTCCCGCCGTCCGCCCGGCCGATGACGACCGCTCTCTCGTCGAGCTTTGTCGCGAGTTGATCTCGGCCCGTGGCGAATCCTCGACCCTGCGCCTCGCGGTCTCGGCTCTGGCAGCCTACGCGGATCGGCCCGAGGCCGGAAAGCTTGCCTTCTTCCGCTACCTTCTCGACGAACTGGACGTGGCGCCGGCCGAAATCATGGCTGCGGCCAGCGCCTATGCCGATGCGCCCAGCCCGGGCACGCTTGAGCAGTTGCTGATCGTATCCGAACCCAAGCGGCAGGAACTCTTCCGCAAGCTAAACCAGGCGGACGGGGCGACGACGCACTTGGTGAACATGCGCAAAGACCTGTTGTGCATGATGACAGAGCACCCAGATCTTGGCCGGATCGATCTCGACTTCATGCACCTCTTCACATCCTGGTTCAATCGCGGCTTTCTGATGTTGGACCGGGTCAACTGGAGCACGCCCGCGACGATCCTTGAAAAGATCATTGCCTATGAAGCGGTGCACGAGATCGACGACTGGGAGGACCTGCGCCGCCGCACGCAGCCGAACGACCGGCGCTGTTATGCCTATTTCCATCCGCGAATGCCCGAGGAACCGCTAATCTTCGTGGAAGTGGCGTTGACGAAGGGTGTTCCCGTCTCGGTGCAGGACGTGCTCGCGGTTGATCGCAGTCCAATCCCGGCCACGCAGGCAGACACCGCCGTGTTCTATTCCATCTCGAACTGCCAGGTCGGGTTGAAGGGAATCTCCTTCGGCAACTCGCTAATCAAGCACGTTGTCTCGGACATCTCGCTCGAACTTCCAAACCTGAAGACCTTTGTCACGCTCTCACCGATCCCCGGTCTCCGCCGCTGGTTCGAGGAGCAGGCCGGCGAGACTGCCGCCCCGCCTGAGGGAGAGGCGTTAAGGCAACTCGCGGCAACCTATCTTGCCGCTGCAAAACGTCACGAGAACCTGCCACGTGATCCGGTCGCTCGGTTCCACCTGTCAAACGGCGCATCCATCGAGAACGTGCTTGCCGACGCCGACCTCTCCGCGAACGGGATACGGCAGTCCTTCGGTGCAATGGCCAACTATCGGTACGACGCGCCGCATGTCGAGGCACACAGCGAACGTTTCGCAACCGATCACACCGTCAGCCTGTCACGAAATGTCCATTCCCTGGTCCGTGCCGGACAGGCTCACATTGCTTCCGAGAAGTGGAACGAAAATGCCCAATCACCTGTTTGACGCCATGTTCGCGCCACGAAACGACAGCGCGAAGGTTTTCCTGCATCACCCCGACGGCAGCACGCTCTCCCACGCGGAATTTGCACAGATTGCCGCCCGGCAGGCATCGGTTATGCGCAACATGGGCGTGGCGAAAGGTGATCGGGTCGCCCTTCAGGTCGCCAAGACGCCAGAGGCACTTGCCGTCTACGCGGCCTCGATCCGGATCGGTGCAGTTCTGTTGCCGCTCAACACGGCCTACACACCCGAAGAAGTTGCCTATTTCGTCTCGGACGCGGAGCCGAAAATGTTGATCTGCGATCCACGCTCCCAGGAGTCGCTTGCCGAAATCGCGGCCTCTGTCGGCGCCTCGCTGATGACATTGGACGCCGATGGCAATGGCATCCTTTCGTCCGAAGCCGCCAGAACCGCCCCACTTGACGACGTCGCCGAATGCTCAGCTGAGGATCTGGCCGCGATCCTTTATACGTCGGGCACCACCGGGCGTTCCAAGGGAGCGATGCTGAGCCATGACAACCTGCTCAGCAACGCCCAAGCCCTGACCGACCTTTGGCGTTTCACCGATGCTGACACCTTGATCCATGCGCTGCCAATCTTCCATACGCATGGCCTCTTCGTGGCAATCAACGTGAGCCTTCTATCCGGCACCGCCATCCGTTTCTTCCCGAAATTCGATCTGGACGCGATCATCGAGGCGCTGTCGGGCTCGACGACCCTGATGGGCGTGCCAACCTTCTTCACCAGGCTTTTGGCCGATCCGCGCCTGACACGCGAACGCGTCTCTGCAATGCGCCTCTTCGTCAGCGGCAGTGCGCCGCTTCTGGCGGCAACGCACGAGGAATTCGAAGCCCGGACCGGGCACCGAATTCTCGAACGCTACGGCATGACCGAAACCAACATGAACGCCTCCAACCCCTACGAGGGCGAACGCATCGCCGGAACCGTGGGCATGCCGCTTCCTGGCGTCGAGATCCGCATCACGGAGCCCGGCAGCGAGAACGAATTGCCCCGGGGCGAAACCGGCATGATCGAAGTGCGCGGCCCCAATGTCTTCAAAGGGTACTGGCGGATGCCCGAGAAGACAGCGGAGGAGTTGCGCGCCGACGGTTTCTTCCTCACCGGCGACCTCGGGCTCATCGATGAAAAGGATTACCTGCACATCGTCGGTCGGCAGAAGGACCTGATAATCGCCGGGGGTTACAACATTTACCCCAAGGAAATCGAAGTATTGCTGGACAGTATGGAAGGGGTGCAGGAAAGCGCCGTGATCGGCGTGCCGCATCCGGATCTTGGCGAAACAGTCGTGGCAGTCGTTGTTCCAATCGCGGGAGCACAGATCGACCCCGACAGCCTGCTGGCCGGGATCTCCGAGCGGCTCGCCCGCTTCAAGCATCCCCGCAGGCTGGTAGTGGTGGACAGCCTTCCCCGAAACACGATGGGCAAGGTGCAAAAGAACGCCTTGAGGGAAGCCTACGCAGGCTGCCTTTCCTGACGATCCCGGACAGAGTTTCCCCTTTAAGGAACTACGGGATTGATCCATTGACAGGATCTGGCACGTTTTAAGCCACTCCCTGGTCCTGCTGATCCGTTGCCCGGCAGGTGATGTCGCCGCGCCAAACTTGGTGCTGCCGATCCACACGCGGGCCACGCAGCAGATATGGATAGGTCCTATGCCCCTTGGCCGCCTTCCTGGTGTTCGGCTCAAGAAGATCGTGGCCGCATTGGAACTCGACAAGCTGATCCTCAAGGAAAACCTGAAGCCCAAGGCCTGACGACGAGCCCGCTTCGTCAGGCCGTCATTCAGACCCGCCAGAGGTTTTCCGCGTCCGAACGCCGGACCTGCAAGTTGATTGCTCGATGCAGCACCTGGCCATCGAAAGGGACGACGAACCGTTGCAGTTGGCCATGATCCGGCTGGCAAAAAGCCATGGCCGGTACGGCTACCGCAAGGTGGCCGAACTGCTTCGCGTCGAAGGCTGGCATGTGAACCACAAGAAGATCGCGCGGCTCTGGAGCGAGGAAGGACCCGCCCACCCGCGCGGCGCGCAGGTGGATGGGCGTCCGGCGAGCCTATTTCAACCAGATGTCGTAGTCGCTGACCAGCAGATGGGTCGGATCTACGTCTTCCTCGATCTTGGCAAACCGTCCGATTGGCGCGCGGAAGATATTGTCGGTCAGGTCGTCATTGACGGTCGAGACCTCCCCGATCAGGACATCACCGCCCTCGCCCCAGAAGGCATGCCAGTCGCCCGGCATCAACGTCACGCTCTCGCCCGGCTGGAACAGCAGCACCTCGCCCGGCTTGAAGTCTCGCGCAATGCCGTCGCACATCACCCTGCCGCCGGCGGTCTCGTCGAAATTGCCGTCCGCATCCGAGCCGTAGAGTTCGATGGCCATCGTGGCGCCGCCGCGGTTGATGATGTCCTCGGCCTTGATCACATGGGTGTGGCAGGGGCTGATCTGGTCTTGCCGCGAAATCAGCAGTTTCTCCGCATAGCACATGCCGCCGCCGCGCTGCAGATCGGCCAGTTCACCGTTGCGCAGGGTGAACAGGAACAGACCGAGCTTCTCGAAGTCCGCCTGCCCGTAATCGGTGATGTCCCAGCCCATGCGGGCGTCGATCAGCCGACGCGCGGTCTCGCCCCTGGCCTTGAACTCGTCCGGGGTCCAATAGGCAAAGGGCGGCAGGACAAATCCGTAGTGGCGGATCATCTCGTCGGCCGCGGCCATGATCTCGTTGATGGTGGAGCGTTTCATGAGAGGTCCTCTTTCGAATCCCGGGCGCTTATCGAATGCGCCCGGTCGTCTGCGGGTCGAAGAACACCGCTTTCGTCATGTTGAAGGAAATCGGAGAGAAAGCGCCAAGCTCGATGCGGGCATCGGCGCGGAACCGGGCGATACACTCCTTGCCGCCAAGCGGTGTGAGCGCGAAGGTGTCAGAGCCCGCAGGTTGGCTGACCTCGATGTAACAGTCGCGCGTCTCGATATGCGGCGAAGTGCGGTCGGCACCGTCGGGGTCGGTCATCGCCTCGGGGCGGATGCCGAAGACGATCGGACCTCCCACATGCTTGCGCATCTCGGCACCGTCCGGAACAGGCAGGGAGATCGAGGATCCGCCATGGCCGGCGATCTGCACTTCCAGCGCGCCATCGCGCTCAACCAGCGTGCCATCGATCAGGTTCATCGAAGGTGAACCCATGAAGTCGGCGACGAACATGTTGTTGGGATCGTTATAGATCTCGTCGGGTGTGCCGAATTGCTGCAGGTAGCCGGCTTCGAGCACGGCGATCTTCGTCGCCAGCGTAAGCGCCTCGATCTGGTCATGGGTGACATAGACGATGGTGGTGCCCATGCGCTTGTGCAGCCGTTTGATCTCGGTGCGCATGTCGACGCGCAACTTGGCGTCGAGGTTGGAGAGCGGCTCGTCGAAAAGGAAGACCTGCGGATGGCGTACAAGCGCGCGGCCCATGGCGACGCGCTGCCGTTGCCCGCCAGAGAGTTGCGAGGGCTTGCGGTCGAGCAACTCGCCGATCTGCAGGATGTCGGCCACTTCCTGGATGGCGTTCTCCTGTTCTGCCTTGTCGACGCCGCGGATCTCCATGCCGAAGGAGATGTTCCCGCGCACGGTCATGTTCGGGTAGAGCGCGTAGCTCTGGAACACCATGGCGATGTCGCGCTTGGAGGGGTGGAGCCCCTCCACGTTGCGCTCCCCGATGCGGATCTCGCCGGAGGTCGTCTTTTCCAGGCCAGCAATGCAGTTGAGCAGCGTGGACTTGCCGCAGCCAGAAGGGCCGACGAGCACGAGAAAGCCGCCATCCTCGATCTCAAGGTCGATCCCCTTGAGCACTTCGACGGCGCCGAAGCTCTTGATGAGTTTGTCGATTGTCAGAGAGGCCATGGGCTTATCCCTTCACGGCGCCGGCCATCAGGCCACGCACGAAGTAGCGTCCGGAGACGATGTAGACGATGAGGGTGGGCAAGGCCGCGAGGATCGCGCCGGCGAAGTGGACATTGTATTCCTTCACCCCCGTGGAGGAGTTCACCAGGTTGTTCAGCGCCACTGTGATGGGCGTTGAATCATAGCTGGAGAAGGACGCCCCGAAGAGGAAGTCGTTCCAGACATTGGTGAATTGCCAGATGATGGTGACCACGATGATCGGCCCCGATGAGGGGATCAGGATCCGCCAGAACACCTGGAAGAAGCTCGCGCCATCGATCTGCGCCGCACGCACCAGCTCTGTCGGGAAGGCCGCGTAGTAGTTGCGGAAGAAAAGCGTGGTGAAGCCGAGCCCATAAACCGTGTGGACCAGGATCAACCCGCTGATGGTTCCGGCGAGGTTCAGCATGCCGAGGATGCGCGCCATCGGGATGAGCACGATCTGGAACGGGATGAAGCAGGCCAGCAGCATCAGGCCGAAGATGAGGTTGGAGCCGCGGAAGGCCCATTTCGTCAGCACGTAGCCGTTGAGCGCCCCGAGGAAGGTGGACAGGAACACCGCTGGCACGACCATGATGATCGAGTTGAGAAAATAGGGTTTGAGCCCCGTCGCCTCGACGCCGATCTGGGTTTTTGACCAGGCCTGCCGCCAGGGCTCGAAGGTGATGTCCTTCGGCGGAGCGAGCATGTCGCCGCCCCGGATCTCGTCCAGCGTCTTCAAGGAGTTGGCCACCATCACCCAGAGGGGCAGCAGGTAGTAGATCACGAAAAAGATCAGAAGCGTGTAGATCAGTGCCCGGATCAAACGGCCCGATTCAATGGCGTTGTCTTGGGATGGATGGCTCATCGCTTGTCGGCCCCCACCCGAATTTCGCTGTAGAGATAGGGAATGATGATCGAGAAGATCATTATCAGCATGATGATCGCGGAGCTTGCCCCGACCCCCATCTGGTTGCGGGTGAACGTGTAGGAATACATGAAGGTCGCGGGCATTTCCGTCGCCCGGCCCGGGCCGCCGCCGGTCATCGCCACGACGAGGTCGTAGGACTTGATGGCGAGGTGGGTCAACACGACGAAGGCGGAGAGGAAGACCGGGCGCATCATCGGGATGATGATCCGGCGGTAGATCAGGAAGCCCGAGGCGCCGTCGACCTGCGCGGCCTTAATGATCTCGTTGTCGACACCGCGCAGACCGGCGAGGAACATGGCCATGACGTAGCCAGAGCTTTGCCAGATCGCGGCGATGACGATGGTGTAGATCGCGAAATCGCGGTCCTTGATCCACTTGAACTCGAAACTCTCCCAGCCCCATTGATGCATAGTGTTCTCGAGCCCGATGCCGGGATCGAGGAACCATTTCCAGGCAACGCCGGTGACGATGAAGGAGATCGCCATCGGGTAGAGATAGACGGTTCGGATGAAGCCTTCAGTCCGGATTTGCTGGTCGAGCAGGATGGCGAGAAAAAGACCGAGCACGCTGGAGATCAGGATATAGAGCGTCCCGAAGATCGCCAGATTGGTCAGCGCGATGCTCCAGTGTTTCAACCCGAAAAGCTTGGTGTAATTGGCAAGGCCGATGAACTCGTTATTTGGCAGCATCCGCGAATTCGTCATCGACAGCCACCCGGTGTAGAGGATGAAGCCGTAGACGACGATCAGCACAGCCACGAAACTGGGCGCGAGCACGATACGCGGCACCCATTCCTGCAGTCGCTCTCTCATGGGACCCCCTTCGGGAAGTGCGACTGGCAGGCCACGGGGCCCGCCAGTCAGATTTGGCGCGCGCGGGAGGAGGGGAAGGAGCGCGCGCCCTTGACGGGATTACTTCGCGGCCTCAACAGCGGCGGCGAGTTCCTCGGCGGCTTCTTCGGCACCGTATTCACCGTTCAGATGCGCGGTGACGACGTCGAAAATGGCCGACTTGATGTTCGAGCTGGCACCGTGGCCGTGGGCCATCGAGCCTTGCAGCGTGCCATTCGCGGCGGCTTCGGCGAGGTCAGCCATGCCCTTCTTGCCGCAAGCGTCGAACTCGGTGTCGGGAATGTCGGTACGCGCCGGCACCGAGCCCTTCACCAGGTTGAAGGCGACCTGGAAGTCCGGGTTCATGACCGCGGACGCCATCATCTTCTGGGCTGCGACTTGCTCTTCGGACACGTCGAACATCGCGAACTGGTCGGAGTTGAACAGGACGGAGCCCTGGGTGCCCGGGAAGCGGATGCAGACGAAATCCTCGCCCGGAACCTGCTTGGCCTTCACGAACTCGCCCTTGGCCCAGTCACCCATGGCCTGCATGCCAGCCTCGCCATTGATGACCATGGCCGAGGCCAGGTTCCAGTCGCGGCCCGAGAAGTTCTCGTCGAAATAGCCACGCAGCACTTCCATGCGCTTGAAGGCTTCGACCATCTTCTCGCCGCTCAGTGCGTCCGGGTCCTGATCGATGATGGCGGCCTTGTAGAAATCGTCGCCAAGGCCGAGCACGACCGAGTCGAACACCGTGCCGTCTTGCCAGGCTTGTCCACCATGCGCGAGAGGGATGATGCCATTGGCCTTCATCGCGTCGAGAACCGCGATCAGCTCTTCCCATGTCTCGGGGGCCTTGCCGCCAGCGGCATCCAGCGCGGCTTTGTTGATCCACATCCAGTTGGTGGAGTGCACGTTCACCGGGGCGGCAATCCACTTGCCGTCGAACTTGGAGAATTCCTGCAGCGCCGGCGGGACCACCTCGCTCCAGCCTTCGGCTTCCGCAACATCGCCGAGATCCCCGAGGAAGCCTTCGGCCGCCCAGTCCTTGATATCGAAGCCCAGCATCTGCACGGCGGTCGGCGGATTGCCCGAGGTCACACGGGCGCGCAGCACGGTCATGGCCTCGACACCGGAGCCGCCGGCGACCGGCATATCCTTCCAAGTCACACCTTTGCTCTCGAGATCTTCCTTGAGCACGTTGAGCGCAGCGGCTTCGCCGCCAGAGGTCCACCAGTGCAGGACTTCCACTTCGGCAGCCGATACGGCCGATGCCGCAAGGGCCAGAGCGGTGGTCATGGACAGAGCAAGCTTGAGTTTCATGTTTTCCTCCCAATGAAACATAGGCGTAGCGTATTGTTGCATTGTTATAACGATTCAATTTTCTTCACCTGTCAACACCGTTGGCGCAAACACCTTTTTTCTAGAGGGTTTCTTTATGCATTTGCTCGACGTGCTCGATTGAAAGTGCAAGAATATGCATCGATTTAACCTTTCATATGAGGGCCTCAGACATGCGATCGGACGCGCCGTCCCCACCGGCCTCAAAAACAGCGGCAGATCGCCCCACCCTGAAGACCATCGCAGACCTTTCGGGCTTCGCGGTGGCGACGGTGTCCCGTGCCCTGGCGGAGGACCCCAAGATCGCCGAGTCCACACGCCGGCGCGTGGCCGAGATCGCCCGGCAGATCGGCTATGAACCAGACCGTGCCGCCCGGCGCCTGCGCACCGGTAGGACCATGGTCATCAACCTCATCCTCGATCCGCATTTCGAAGTCCTAGGCTTCGGAAATGCGCTCCTGATCGGCCTCACGACAGCGCTCGAAGGCAGCGGCTACAACCTCGTCGTCACGCCGCATTTCGACGACACCGATGAATTGGCCCCCATCCGGCACATCGTCGTCAACCGGCAGGCAGACGGCGTCATCTTTACCAGAACCGCGCCCTTCGATTCACGTGCCCGTTTCCTCATGGAGCACGGATTTCCTTTCGTCAGTCATGGACGAACGGACTTCACGGAGGAGCATTCCTGGGTCGATTTCGACAATGAGGAGTTCGCCTATCGGGGAACGCTGCGCCTGATCGAAAAGGGCTGTCGCAAGGTCTGTGCGATCCTGCCCCCGAAAACGCTCACCTTCCGGCAACATCTTCAATATGGCTTCATGCGCGCCGTCAGGGAATTCGGGATCGATACTCTGGTTCCTGACGTCATCACGCTCGACACTCCGGCAGACGAAATCCGCGACTGGGCCTGCGGCATTCTGGATGGGCCGAACCGACCAGACGGATTTTTGTGCCCCGGCGAGGCATCATACCTTGCCATCCGCAGCGCCTGCCAGAAATGCGGGCTTGTTCTTGGGCGGGACCTGTGGGTGGTTTCGAAGTCGATTTCGGGCGTGATTTCTCAAATCGACCCGGAAGCAGACACGATTCAGGAGGACGTCGAGCAGGCTGGTCGCTTGATGGCGCAACACCTGCTCACGATGCTTTCCGAACCCTCCGTTCGGCCTCCAATGACACTGCAGTCTGCAAAGCCGCTGTTTCTGTGATCAAGATCAAAGCTGCTGCCATAGTGGGACCTAGTTGCACAAAGGACGCTTGGGATTTCCTGCTTGAATCCAGTGTGGTATCTGGCGGGGATGAGCATACCCGCCAAGACGATCTACAAGACTACGAACTGGCATGACTACAATCGGGCGCTGAGGCAGCGTGGGTCACTGACCGTCTGGTTCGATCCAGCGATTGTTTGGGAGGCATCACCATCCGGGAAGCGAGATCGGCAGCAGACCTACAGTAATGGGGCCATCCAGGCCTTCCTTACGATCAAAGTCCTTTTTGGCATGGCGCTTCGTCAAGCCACAGGGTTCGTCGCGTGCCTGCTGAAGCTCGCCGGGCTCGACTGGTCTGTGCCTGACTTCAGCACCCTCAGCCGACGCCCGGAACAAGGGAACCTGCGACAACAAGCTGACCATCCGGCGGGACAAGCTGGAGGAAACGGTCCTGGGCGGCCTCAAGGATCGGCTTCTGCATCCCGATCTGATCGCCGCCTTCGTCACCGAGTATCAGGCGGAATACAACCGACTCGCGAAGGAGATCGGGCAAGAACGGGTCAAGACGGAGCGCGACCTCGCCAAGGTCAAGCGCAAGATCGATCAGATCATCGATGCCATCACCGAGGGCATGTCCCACCCGAGCATGAAGGACAAGATGACGGCGCTGGAAGCCGAGAAGGCGGCGTTCGAAGGCAAGTTGTCGGGGATGGATGAGGAAAGTCCCATCCGGGTTCATCCCGGCCTGTCCGATCTCTACCGCGAGAAGGTCGCCAATCTGACCGCGGCCTTGAACAAACCCGATCTCCGGACCGCCGCCGCCAACCAGATCCGGAGCCTCATCTCCGAGATTCGCATTGTTCCCGAGGGAGATAGCCTTCAGATCGAACTGGTCGGAGAACTCGCCGGTCTCATGACGCTGTCCGAAAAAACGAAAGCCCGCGGCGACGCCACGGGCTGTTCGTAACAATGGTTGCGGGGGCTGGATTTGACCTTTGCCGAACATCTGGGACGCTTAGTATCTAGCATGGGCCCAAACAGCTAAGCGGATGAGGTGGATGGCTCCTGCTCCACCGGCATCGAACGTGCCAAAGTGCAGTTGTCATCGACTGCGAGGAAAGGAGCCATCCAATGACAGTAAAGACGGTGGGCCTGGATTTGGCCAAGGACGTTTTTCAGGTGCACTGCGTTTCGGCTACCGGGCGTAAGATCATCAACAAGAAAATCAAACGCGCGAAGCTGCTCGCCTTCTTCGAGACATTGCCACGCTGTGTGGTTGGAATGGAGGCTTGCGGTTCAGCCCATCACTGGGGTCGCGAACTGCGCAAGCTTGGCCATGATGTTCGGCTCATGCCGGCGGCCTATGTCAAACCTTA
>NZ_FNEK01000157.1 GCF_900099935.1 Aliiruegeria lutimaris
GATCAATGATACGAACTACAGTTCCAGGTGACTAGTTCCAATTGGACTGCCCCCATCGAGTGGTCCTCATGCATTGTTAATATCTTGTCAGCCTTTAGTAAATCGAAACGATGCTTTCTGGTGCCGGTGGTTGCTAGCCCAGGGCACTGTGGGGCCTGACCGTGTTGTAGTGGCGCCGCCATCGTTCGATCAGGATCTGTGCTTCGCGTAGCGTGTAGAAAATCTCGCCGTTTAGCAACTCGTCTCGGAAACGGGAGTTGAAGCGCTCACAGTATCCGTTCTCCCACGGTGAGCCCGGCACAATGAATGCGGTTTTTGCACCAACGGCGCCGAGCCAGGCGCGCACCTTCTTGGCGATGAATTCCGCGCCATAGCACGTCGGGAATGAGGCGGTTCTGGTAGGCTATGGCCACCTGCGGAGCCCCCAAGTTGCGCAGCAGGTGGCCATAACCGGTTTTCAGGTCTCAACAGTGGTTTTGCCGAACCACATTGATGAGGAGACCGGTTATGACCGTCATCAATTCTATCGCGGCCTCGACCGTGCTTGTAGCCGTTGATATTTCCAAGCATCGGCACGAGGTCCTGATTGCCGTTCCCGGAAGAAAGCGCCGGCGGCGTATGACGATCCTGAACACGCTGGATGATTTTGCGCGTCTGGCCGGAATTCTCGCTGAGTTTGAGCTGCCGGTCAGCATCGGTTTCGAGGCCACCGGCAACTATAACCGGACACTCGTGCATCATCTCGGCAAGTCAGGTTTCGAGCTGAAGCTCGTGTCCTCGGTCGCGCTGGCCCGGACGCGCGAGGCTCTGCCCAACAGTTGGGACAAGAACGATCCGAAGGACGCGCAGGTCATCCGGCACATGCTGGAGATTGGCGCGGTGCAGTTCTTCCACGACCCGCTTTGCGCCGGCACCAACGATATACAGGAACTGTCGAAGACCCACGAGATCGTCTCGCGCTCGAAGACCGAGTTGTGGCACCTAGCCTCTGCTCGGGCATTGACCCTCGGAACGGCCTCAGCGAAAGCCATGATTGTCGGGTCGTCGATGGGGGCGCGCAAGGTTCCCCAGCTGAAATGAGCGAGGTGACGGATCGAGGCATACATCTTGTCATTGTGCGCGCGCCACGGGCTCTTCAACTGGTATTCTCTGCCTCCATGCTTACGTCCGCTCCTACGAATTGCAGCCGAAGACCGCAGAAGCTCCAATCGGCAGCTCCGCGGACAAAGCTACCATCCGTGCTCGGGGCCGCGACGAGCGCAATCTGCGCATTGCTGCCGCCGGACACATTTCCGCGACGGTCTGGTGTGCGGACCTTTCCGACATTCGAATTCTCGAAATCTCTCGGAGGCGACGGCTCGCATTAGACTGAAAACGGAATAGCAATACCAATCTTGTGCGTCCGCTATAAGGGCGAAATAGTGGAACTCCGTTGAGAATGTATTCCTAGACCCAAATAGTCCCTCAAGACTGAGCTGGCCGATAGCTGAATGGACAGGCGCTCAGACTTTAGGCCATGTAACGTGGGAGAACGCAAAGTGCGGGTTTCAAGACGGATCATTTAAGACACGTCAGGGGGTTGGCAAAAGAAATCTGAGCGACAGCTCCGCCCAGGGAGGGCAATCATGCAACTATGGATCGCCCTCGCGGCGCTGACGTTGGCGAGAGCGGCAATGGGCGTTCAGTTCCAGTCCGTCCCGGCACTGGCTACTTCGATCGTGGACCAAACAGGAATAGGTTTTGGTGCCATTGGTGTGATAACGGGCATCTACCTTTTACCGGGCGCCATAACGGCGCTTCTTGGCGGCTGGGCGGGCCAGGCATTGGGCGACTTTCGCACCGCGTTGGCCGGCCTTGCGCTGATGGTCGCCGGCGGAATTGCAGGCGCGTTGTTTCTTAGTTTCGAAGCACAGTTGGCGGCACGCTTTTTCGCTGGAACTGGGGCGGTCGCACTGAATGTGATGGTGACCAAGATGGTCGGCGACATGTTCCAAGGTCGCAGGGATTTGCCAGTGGCCATGGGAATCTTGGTATCAAGCTGGCCAGCAGGGCTCGCCTTGGCCATGTTGCTTCTACCTGTTCTTGCAACGTTTGTTGATTTGCGATTGGTTCTGGCACTGCCGGCCGGGCTTAGCCTTGTCGCCCTTATCTTGATGGTCGCCACTTGGTCAGATCAAGCAAAAACGCGCCCGACTGGATTGGTCGGCCTACAAAAAAGGATGCTTCCGACCGAGCTCAAGCTTGTCTGTCTCGCAGGCATCATTTGGGGGCTCTACAATTCGGCTTTCATCGCCGCTATGAGCTGGGCTCCTGGGCACTTGCAGGCGGCTGGTCTGAGCCATGTCGATGCATCCGGAATCGTCAGCATAACCGGCTGGGTGGCGGTACTATCGGTTGCTGCAGGGGGTTGGTTGGCGACACGGCTTCGTCAGCCAGACTTAGCGGCGATAGCCTGTTTCGGATTGTCGGCGATTGGTCTGGTGGCGTTTGTGTTATTAGACAGCCCTGCGGCCAGCTTACCGCTTTTGGTTTTGTTGGGTTTGGTGGTCGGTCCGGCGGCGGCTATGGTGATGACGTTGCCGGTCGAAGCTACGCGGCCTGATGTTCGAGCCATTGGAATGGGAATCTACATGGCGATCTACTACGCTCTTATGGGTATCGGCCCTTCCGTCTTCGGTGCGCTGCGCGAAAGCCTGGGTTTGTCCGCTCCCCTTTTCGCAGCGGCCGGGACCATGGCGATTTGTTTGATGCTGTGGCTGATTTTTCGCCGCTTTCAATCCAGCCTTAACCCCTAAGACCAACCGCACCTGCAAAAGTCAAAGGCCTGAACTTGTTTGGCAAGTGTCTGCTTTGGGCTTATTTCGTTGAAAAACTCCCGTTGTTTTCGGCCATGATCGCTGATTCAATCTTCTCAATTGAGAGGAGGTTTCGGCGATGATGGGGTAATCCTCCCCATGGTTAACGGGATGAGATTGTAGAATTTTCTCGTGGCGAGAGCCGAGGAGATTCGAATGAGGAAGAGCCGTTTCACCGA
>NZ_FNEK01000058.1 GCF_900099935.1 Aliiruegeria lutimaris
CCCGTGCCCTCGCTGCCATCATCGAAGCCGATGGTGACAGTGATCAGTTCGAAATGGGTGTGCTCGCCATGCCTGGCATCAGAAAGCACCTCATCCAGAGGGAGCGCAAAGCGCTGCGCCTGGAGAGAAACGATCCTGGCCATTTCGGCTTCCCTTTCCGACAGATGAAGCAAGGTCGGGCCCACATGGCAGGGCGCGGACAACGAGTTGCGGGATCATCCGCCGGATTTCAAGAAATCCCCCGTGCCGCCCGAAAGTTTTGGACTGACCAAATTGGGGAGAACCTAAACGAACTAGCGGCCAAAGGTCAATCTCCTTTAGCGCAAACATCATTAATCAACTGGATTTGGTAGGTTTTCACTGGTATTGACGGCCCAAGACGTTATATCTAGCCCGTATCATCAGACCAAAGGCTCAGAAACGTGACGAAGGCGAGTCGCCCAAAAGCCACCGAAAACACCGCACCGGACGGACGCGCCTCGGACGCGATCGTCGAGCGGATCCAGGAACAGATCCTGTCGGGGGCGCTGCTGCATAACACGCCATTGCCGTCGGAACGGGACCTCATGGAAAGGTTCTCGGCTAGCCGGACCGTCGTGCGTGAAGCCGTCGCGACGCTTGCCGGGCGCGGCCTGCTGGAAGCGAAGCCGCGCTACAGGCCGATCATCCGCAAACCCGGCTTCGATACCGCGCTCAACACCGTCGGTTCGATCGTGCAACTCATGCTGCAGCATCAACAGGGCGCGGAATCGCTGTTTCTGAGCCGTGTTTTTGTCGAGCGGGGGCTGGTTCGGGACGCCGCGACATCGGCCACTCGGGAGAATATCGCCGAATTGAAGGAAGCACTGGCTGCCAATGAAGCGGCGATCATGGATTCCGATGCCTTCTATGACACCGACATGGATTTTCACGGGGTTCTCTACACGATCCCCGAAAACCCGATCTTCCCGACGCTTCACAGCGCCTATACCACGTGGCTGGCGCCACATTGGCGGCGCATGAAGGGCTCGCCGGAGTTCAACCGGAAAAGCTATGCCAGCCATCTGGCGATCTACACGGCGATTCTGGAACGCGACCCGGACGCCGCCGAAGAGGCGCTGGTGACCCACCTGAATGTCTCGTGGAGTTCTGTCGGACCGACTTTCGCTCCCGAATAGCGGCAAAGGGCAGGCACCAAACCTATCTGCCCGCCCCCGTCATCCAGTTTTCGCGGAGGCCGCGCGAACGGCCCCCGGCTGTATCTGGCAATCAGCCGCCGTGCTTGCGGATCGTCTCCACCAGCAGCGCTGTGGAGCCGTCCTTGCCCTCGGTGCCCTTCTCGCCGGCCACGACAGGGCCGAGCGCCGTGGCAAGCTCCTTGCCCAGTTCAACGCCCCACTGGTCGAAGCTGTTGATGCCGAGGATCACCCCTTCGACAAACACGCGGTGCTCGTAGAGCGCCACGATCTGGCCAAAGATCTCGGGCGTCAGCAGCGGGTAGACCAGTGTGGTGGAGGGCCGGTTGCCCGGGAAGACGCGGTGGCGCGCCTGGCGCTCCAGCTCGGCCCCTTCCAACCCCTTGGCCGCCATGATCGCGGTCGCCTCTTCCAGAGACCGGCCACGCAGCAGCGCTTCGGATTGGGCAAGGCAGTTGGCCACCAGCAGCCGGTGCATATGGGCGAGGTCCGCCTCGTGCCCCTGCGCGCCGACCATGAACTCGCAAGGCACCACGCCGGTGCCCTGGTGGATCAGCTGGTAGAAGGCGTGCTGGCCATTGGTGCCGGGCTCGCCCCAGACGATCGGACCCGAGACCACTTCCAGATCGGCGCCGTCCATGGAGACACGCTTGCCGTTGCTCTCCATCTCCAGCTGCTGGAGATAGGCCGGCAGCCGCAGCAGGCGCTGCTCATAGGGCAGCACGGCGCGCGAGGGGTAGCCGCAGATCTGGTGATGCCAGATGCCGACAAGCGCCAGCAGGACCGGCAGGTTTTCCGCCAGCGGCGCCGCTTTGAAATGATTGTCCATCGCCTGCGCGCCGCGCAGGAAGGCGCGGAAAGCCGGACCACCGATGGCAAGCATCACGCTGAGGCCGATCGGCCCCCACATGGAATAGCGGCCGCCGACCCAATCCTCGAAACCGAAGACGCGGGAGGCATCGATGCCGAAAGCGGCAGTTTTTTCGGTGGCCGAGCTGAGGGCCGCGAATTGCGCCGCCGGATCGGTGACTTTCTCGCTCATCCAGGCCCGCGCGGTCTGCGCGTTGGTCATGGTCTCGATGGTGGTGAAGGTCTTGGACGCGACGATCACCAGCGTCGTGGCCGGGTTGAGCGGACGCAGCACGTCCGCCACATGCGCGCCGTCCACGTTGGAAACGAAGTGGCATTTCGGCCCGTCCGCATAGGGCATCAGCGCCTGCAGCGCCATGACCGGGCCGAGATCGGAACCACCAATGCCAATATTGACGACATCGGTGATCTTGCCGCCCTGCCCCTTGAAAATCCCGTCGCGCACGTCGGCGGCGAAACCTTCCATGCGGTCGAGCGTGGCCAGCACTTCCAGCATCACGTCTTCGCCATCTACGAAAACCGGGCCGCCATCGAGATTGCGCAGCGCGGTGTGCAGCACGGCGCGGCCCTCGGTCTCGTTGATCTTTTCGCCCGAGAACATCGCATCGCGTCGGCCCGCCAGATCCGCGCCCTCGGCAAGCTTGATAAGCAGATCGAGCGCCTTGGCATCGATATTGGTCTTCGAGAAATCGAAAAGCATATCGCCGAAGCTGGCGGAGAAATTGCCGGCACGCTCGGCATCGGCGTCGAAAAGCGACAGGATGGAGCGGTTGTCGACACTGGCCCGGTAGGCCTTCAGTTCATTCCACATGGGGACCTCTATTCTGCCCAATGAACGGTTGCGTCGTTCAATACGAGCTTCACCGGCGCTTCGCGAGGCGACAGATTGCGCGCCCGCTCAAGGGCCTCGCGTTTCTCCGGCCCGGTGATGAGAATGTGCGTATGCATGGCATTGGCGAGCACGGGCGCCGTCAGCGTCACCCGCGGTTCCGGCGCGGTGGGCGAACGCATCGCCATCAGCGGCGGCGCGTCGGGCGCGAGCGCTTTCTCGAAATTGTCGGCATCGTGGAAGATCGAGGCAATGTGGTAGTCATTGCCCATACCCAGCAGCAGAACCGTGATCGGCAGGATCAGCCGCACCTCGGCGATCATCGCATCCATCGCCTCTTCGGGCGTCGCGGTTTCGGCACGGATGCGCTGTAGATAGGCGCGCTCCGCATTGCCGACCAGAAGGCGCTCCTTCAGAAGCCGCGTGTTGGAGCGCGGCTGGTCCTCGGTCACCCAGCGTTCATCCGACAGCACGACGTTCACGCGGCTCCAGTCGAGGTTGGAAGCCGAGAGCAAATCGAAGGCCGGCCCCGGGGTCGTACCGCCGGGCACGCAAAGCGTCGCACGGGCCTGCGTCAGCAGAGTGTTTTCCAACTCGCTCGACAATCGATCGGCAAGGCCGATCATCATCAGATCCCTGTCAGGGTACTCGATGAAATTCATGGCCGGATTTCCCTCCATCTCCTGCCGTCGCGATGCAACAGCATCAGCGCGTCGTCGGGCCCGGACGAGCCCTGATCGTATGGTGAGGGAATATGCCCCCGCGCTTCCCAACCTGCAATCACCGGATCGGTCCAGGCCCAGGCCGCTTCGACCTCGTCGCCGCGCATGAAGAGCGTCTGGTTGCCACGGATCACGTCCATGATCAGGCGTTCATAGGCATCAGGAATGGCGTCATGGTCGTCGCCGAGCGCCTCGGCAAAGGTCATGTCGAGCGGCACGTCGATCAGCCGCATGCCCCCCGGTCCCGGTTCCTTGATCGTCACGCCAAGCTGCATGCCCTCGTTGGGCTGCAACCGGATCGACAGGATGTTGGAATGCCGACCTCGCGGCACGTCAAAGATCGAGTGGGGCGCGTCCTTGAAGACGATGGCGATCTCGGAGGCGCGCGCCTTGAGCCGCTTGCCGGTGCGCACGTAGAAGGGCGTACCCGCCCAACGCCAATTGGACACTTCCAACCGCATCGCAAGGAAACTCTCGGTACGGCTCCGCGGGTCTCCCACGTCTTCGAGGTAGGACGGCCCGCCCGGGCCCGCAGCATATTGGCCGCGCACGATGTCGTCGGGCTCCATCGGGTCGAGTGCCCGGATCACCTTGAGCTTCTCGTCGCGCACCGCGTCGTGGTCATAGCGCGCAGGCGGCTCCATCGCGATCAGGCAGACGAGCTGCAAAAGGTGGTTCTGCACCATGTCCCGCATCGCGCCGATCCGGTCGTAATATTCGCCCCGGCCGCCCACGCCCACCGTCTCGGCGACGGTGATCTGGATGTGGTCGACATACTGGCTGTTCCAGAGCGGCTCGAACAGCATGTTGCCAAAGCGGACCGCCATCAGGTTCTGCACCGTCTCCTTGCCCAGGTAATGGTCGATCCGGTAGATCTGCGTTTCGTCGAAATGCGCCGCCAGGCTTGCATTGAGCGCCTTGGCCGAGGCGAGATCATGGCCGAAAGGCTTTTCCACCACGATCCGCGCCTGTCCGTCCGCGATGCCGCGCTCCTTGAGCCGCTCGGCAATCGGGCCGAAAAGAGACGGCGCGACGGAGAAATAGAAAGCGTGAACCACGCCCTCCCGCATCTTCCCCTTGAGCTCTGGCCAGCCGCCTTCGCCGAGCGCATCGATCTTGACATAGGACAGCATCTCGAGGAACTGCGCGACGATCTCGGGCCGCAAATTTTCCGCGGGCAGGAATTCCTCCAATGCGGCAGATATCAACGCGCGAAATTCCGCATCGTCGGAGTCACTGCGCGCCGCGCCAATCAGCCGGGCCTCCGGTGGCATCTGCCCATCGGCAAGACGGCGGTAAAGACCGGGAAAGATCTTGCGCCGGGCCAGATCGCCCGTCCCGCCGAAGATCACCAGATCGAACGGCTCCACCGGAATAATGCGTGCTACCATTTTCGAGCTCCTGCAAAGCGAAGCCGCGAGCGCGCGGCAAACTGGGTAGGCTTGGTTTCGCCCGCACCGTTAGCGCAAACACGACCTTTATCCAAGGGGTTCACATCCACGTCAGAGACCGGTTGTGCCCTTTCGGTTCCTGTTAGCAGGGATTAGCACTTGGTGAAACAGCGCAACTGCAGGGAGTGACGCGGGTGAAGGACCTGGATCTGGACAGGGGGCTGGAAGAGGCGAATACTGGCAAATTCGCCGATCCCAACCGGACGGCGGATGGCGCGGAACGCGCACAGGTGGCGTTGAGCGACCCGCAGACGCTTTGGTTCAACACCGGAACGCTGTGCAATATCACCTGCCGGAATTGTTATATCGACAGCTCGCCGGAGAATGACGCACTTGTCCACATCACTGCCGACGAGGTCGAAACCTATCTTGACCAGTTGGAGGAACGGAGCTGGGGCGTGCGCGAGATCGGCTTCACCGGCGGCGAGCCATTCATGAACCCCGAGATGATCGAGATGACCCGCCGCAGTCTGGAGCGCGGCTACGAGGTGCTGATCCTGACCAACGCGATGCGGCCGATGATGCGCCCGCAGATGCAGAAGGGGCTGGAAATGCTCCGCGACCGCTTTGGCGACAAGCTCACGCTGCGTGTCTCGCTCGACCACTGGTCGCCCGAACATCATGAAGAGGAACGCGGCGCCGGCAGTTTCGACCGCACGATCGAAGGCATGGAATGGTTGCGCGACGGTGGGTTCCGCATGGCGGTGGCCGGGCGCACGGTCTGGGGCGAGAGCGAGGCCGAGGCCCGCGACGGTTATGCCCGCCTCTTCGCCGCGAAGGATTTCGCCATCGATGCACAGGATCCCGCCATGACGGTGCTGTTCCCGGAGATGGACATGTCGGTCGAGGTGCCCGAGATCACCACCGCTTGCTGGGACATCCTGGGCAAATCGCCCTCCTCCGTGATGTGCGCCTCCTCGCGCATGGTGGTCAAACGCCGTGGCGCGGAACAGCCGTCCGTGCTGGCCTGCACACTGCTGGCCTATGACCCGGAATTCGAGCTGGGCGAGACGCTGGCCGAGGCCGAGGGCGCGGTGGCACTCAATCATCCGCATTGCGCGAAATTCTGCGTACTCGGCGGGGCGAACTGCTCCGCCTGAAAGTTTCGCTTGCCCGGAGACGCGGCGACGGCTTAGCACTTCCCCGTGTCAAAGGAGATCTGCCATGCCGAGTTGCCTGCTGCGCCTAGTCCTCCTGCTGTTGCTTGTAAGTCTGGCCGCTTGCAGCACGGGCGGTTCGGGAAAGGATGTCGACGTCACCCGGCTGATGTCGGCCTATGACGCGCCGCTGCATCCGAACGAAACCCCCGAACTGCGCCTTTTGATCAACCGCTACGCGCTGCTTTACGAGGTGCCCCCGGCTCTGGCGCATCGCGTCGTGATCCGCGAGAGCACCTATAACCCGGCCGCGCGCAACGGCCCCTATTACGGGCTGATGCAGATCCTGCCACAGACCGCCCGCACCATGGGCCATGAGGGCCCGCCCAGCGCTTTGCTCGACGCCGAGACTAACCTGAAATACGCGGTGAAATACCTGCGCGGCGCCTGGATGCTGGCCGATGGCAGTTTCGACCGCGCCGTCCAATGGTATTCGCGCGGCTATTATTACGAGGCCAAACGCCGGGGAATGCTGGAAGAAACCGGCCTACGCTGAGCTGTCTTCCGGGCGTCGGTACCTGGTCGTCATCGTGTAATCCTTGCGCGGCCCCAGGACCTGCCAGACCGATGCCCAGCGCGGCCACCGGGCGAAATCGTAACGAACATCGTACTGGTCAGGGTCGCACCAATGCGCGGCATCAGGCGCCACCGCGGCAGGATCGAAGCTGTGGAAATAGCGGTCATCCTCGAAATCCACCCGGATCGTTCCGCCCTCAGCATGCCAGAAATAGCGCCGTACAGCCTGCAGCTTCTGCCCGTCAGCCAGATCCAGCTGCCCGGTTTCGCAATAATGCAAACGCCCGTCGCCCGCAGCCGACAGCTCCGCCCGCCCGCTCAACCGCAGGGTCTCGCCCGCGCGACGGTCTTCGATCACGCGCTCCATCCACCACAGGCCGAGGAAATCGTCCAGATCCGGCCCGCCTATCGGTTTTCCTCCCGCTCCTGTCATATCCGTCCGTCTCGCGCCTCACCCTTTCCCAAGGGACTATCCGCTCGCCTCTCGCCCGGCAAGCACGCGCCCCGAACCCTTGAACGCTTGCCCCATCCCGCGCCGCCCGCTATGACACCGGCGCTTTTCATATCAAACCCAAGGCCGCCCGCATGATCCCTCGTTATTCCCGCCCCGACATGGTTGCCATCTGGTCGCCCGAGACCAAGTTCCGCATCTGGTACGAGATCGAGGCCCATGCCTGCGACGCCCAGGCCGCGCTTGGCGTGATCCCGAAGGCAAATGCCGAGGCCGTCTGGAAAGCCAGGGATGTCGAGTTCGACGTCGCCCGCATCGACGAGATCGAAGCCGTCACCAAGCATGACGTCATCGCCTTCCTCACCCATCTGGCCGAGATCATCGGCAATGACGAGGCCCGTTTCGTCCACCAGGGCATGACCTCGTCGGACGTGCTGGACACCTGCTTCAACGTCCAGCTCGTGCGCGCCGCCGATATCCTGATCGAGGATGTGAAGGGCCTTCTGGCCGCTCTCAAGCGTCGCGCCCTGGAGCACAAGGACACGAATCGCATCGGCCGCTCGCACGGCATCCATGCCGAACCGACCACGATGGGCCTCACCTTCGCGCGCTTCTATGCCGAGATGGACCGCAACCTGAACCGGCTCAAGAAGGCCCGGATGGAGATCGCTACCGGCGCAATCTCCGGTGCCGTCGGCACGTTTGCCAATATCGACCCGGCGGTCGAGGAGCATGTCTGCGCCAAGCTCGGGCTGGAGATCGAACCGATCTCGACCCAGGTCATCCCGCGCGACCGCCACGCCGCCTTCTTCGCCGCGCTCGGGGTTGTCGCCTCCTCGATCGAGAATATCGCCACCGAGATTCGTCACATGCAGCGCACCGAGGTGCTGGAAGCCGAGGAGTTCTTCTCCAAGGGCCAGAAAGGCTCGTCGGCCATGCCGCACAAGCGCAACCCGGTGCTGACCGAGAACCTCACCGGCCTCGCCCGCCTCGTCCGCATGACCGTCGTCCCGGCGATGGAAAACGTCGCCCTCTGGCATGAGCGCGACATCTCGCATAGCTCGGTCGAGCGCAATATCGGCCCCGACGCCACCATCACGCTCGATTTTGCGCTGGCACGCCTGACCACGGTGATCGACAAGCTGGTGATCTACCCCGACAACATGATCGCCAACATGAACAAGTTCCGCGGTCTGGTCATGTCACAGCGTGTGCTTCTGGCGCTGACCCAGGCAGGCGTGAGTCGCGAGGATGCCTACCGCCTCGTGCAGCGCAACGCGATGAAGGTCTGGGAAGAAGGCAAGGACTTCAAGACCGAGCTTCTGGGCGATGCCGATGTCTGCGCCGCGCTGTCGGCCGAAGAGATCGAGGAGAAGTTCGATATCGGCTACCACACCAAGCATGTTGATACGATCTTTTCTCGTGTTTTCAAAGACTAATGCAAGATACAGTCCAAGCAAAACCCAGGCTTGAACGCCCCTTTCAATGACCGCCCCGCCGCTGCCGGACTCGCCGCGGCGGGGCCCCCGTTTTTGCCACGTGAGAACGCCACAGAACCGCCTTCCTTTGGGTCAAAGTTCAGACGAAATCCCCGCTTTCGCCATGTTTCTGCCCTCACACTTGGGGACAAATATAAGACCGGCACACGAGATGAGGGGAAAACAGGATGCTCAGGAAGCTTCTTTCAAGATTTCGGAGAGTTTCCCCCGCCGCGCCCGAAACGACTCCCCCTCTTTTCCTCCCAAAAGACCCCGCCCCCAAAACCTTTGAACCGGTCATCGTACGTTCGTGCTCCATCCGCTCCATCGCCACGGATCCCGGTGCGTTGGTTGCCGATATCTCGTCCCATGTCTCGGTCCTGTCCGAGAAGGCACGTTACCGCCGGGAGGACTTCCCCGCCGAGGCGCTGCAGCTCTACCACGCCGATCTCTATCGCCGCGAAGTGAACAGATGGGGCCATGCCGGCTTCATTGGCCGCTCCCAACAGAACCTCGCTGACGCGCTGTCCGATGCCGGCAAGGCGCTTCGGGCCAGTGGCGCCGATCTCCATCGCGACCTGTTCGAAAAGATGCAGACCTGGATCGCGCTCAACCCTGAAGACGCGGCAGACCTTACCGGCGAAGACGAAGACGAAGCGCCGGAACTGAGCCGGCTCGACCAACAGTTCCAGGCACTGGAAGCCGAGGGCCTGCTGGTCTCGGCGCTGGCGGAATGGATCGTCACGCAACCATGGCTCGAAGTGGTCGAGGATTCCGAATTCGGCCGCGCCCAGCGGCGCGCAGTCACGACGGCGCGGCGCCGCCGTGAGTCCGGCGCTGCCGAAACCATTGCCGACATCGATCGTTTCCTGTCCAACCCGGCGAATGTCGGCTTTGGCATGGCCGCGGCGTCCCGCAAGGTTCCCGAACCCGTGATCCATATCGGCTGCGTCCAGCACCTTACCACCGGACCGGACAAGATCGCCCCCGCGCGTTGGATGCGCACGGTTGCCGGCGAACGATTCGGTGTCCTGATCGAGGAGGGATTCGCCCTGTTCGAGGCGGTCCCTGAACTGCCGGAAGCCACTGCGCCCGGACCCAGCCTCGCCGAACTGCGCCGCCTCCGCTTCGACCGGATCGACGAAATCCTGTTCCACCACCCGCATAAACTGGGCAAACGCCTGTCCGTCATCCCGACATCGCGAGCGAAGCTGGCGATCCAGGTCTGCCACCACCTGCATGCCGCCTGTGCGATCCACCTTCTTTTGGACCGCCTGCCGGAACCGGCCACGCTGACCAGCGCGTCGGTGCATTCCATCGGCAAGGCCACCGATGGCGGCCTGAAAGCTGTGGTGATGATCGTCGCCGATGACGCAACCCGGGCCTTCTCCGCGATGATCGACAATTCCGGCGCCACGCTTCTCAGTGAACCGGATCACAGGACCCTCGGCACTATCAGCCGCAACGAGATCGAGACCCAGCACAAGATGCTCAGGACCGGCTGACCCCTGCCCGCTTTCGAAAACCAGACCTTTTCGCGCGCCTCCAATCGGGGCGTTTTCGTCTGTTTCAGCCCAAGCGAAGGCAGCCCTCACCTCTGGACCGGCAGGCCCGGTTGTGCCAAGACGGGCGCTCCCTGCTACCGGATTGCGCCCATGCCCGAAACGTTCTTCCTGACACCGATCACGGCCGTGCCGCTATTTCTGTTGCTTGTCTTTTGCGGGCGCGGATTTCGGCAGAACTGGAAGGCACAGGGTCCGAACTGGAAATTGAAATCCTGGGCCTACGGGTTGCCCGCGCTCGCTGCATTTCTCGCCCTGGCCTTCTTGCCAATGGACATGTGAGTGTCTCCCGGAGCCACGCCAGCCGTCTTCTTCTGACCGGAAATATCCTCGCCGAAGGCATCGAAGCCATTGGCTTCGACCTGCGATCTACAATGCCGACGGCGTCAGGAGGCCTTCATCTCATCGACCATCCGCCGCGCGCGCTTGCATTGCAGCTTGTCGCGCAAGGGCGAATCCGGATCGATATCCTTCTTGCAAACCACGCACTTATCCGCCCCGGCAATGGCATTCAGCCCGCCACAACTTCCCTTGATACGCATCTTCTGGCCAACGACGATCACGCCGATGGCCATTGCAACGACGATGGTCGTCAACAGAAGGAATGCGAGCACGAATGTTGCCATGAGTCTGTCCTTGCGGCCGATGGACCATACTTACTCCGCCTTGCGCAGTTTTTCAAACGCCGCGCTGGCATGTTTCACGTAATCCTGATCCGCCCCCTGCGGCGCACGCGATATGAAGAACACAGCCAGGTCGTTCGCCTCGGCAACGGCCATCCCGGCCTCCTCGCCCAGGACCATCATCGCCGTAGCCAGCGCGTCTGCCATCATGCCGTTCTCCGCCAGTACCGTCACCAAGGTCGCCCGGTGGGTCACTGGTCGGCCTGTGGTCGGGTCGATCAGGTGCGAATACCGCACGCCGTCCTGCTCGAAGAAGTTGCGGTAATCGCCTGAGGTCGCCATACCCAGATCGGATACCGGCAGCACCATTTCCACCGTCTGCGTCTTGGCGTCCGGCGTCTCGATGCCGATCTTCCAGGCCTCGTCCTTGTCGTTCCGGCCAGCCGAGACAAGGTCGCCACCGATCTCGACAAGGTAGTTCTCGATCCCGAATTCCCGCAGCGTTTCGGCCACCGCGTCGTTGCCATAGCCCTTGGCGATGGCCGACAGGTTGACCGAAACGGCAGGATCGATCTTGGTCAGCGTCGTGCCGTCGAGCCTGAGCAGATCTGCCTGCCCGACATGTTCCAGCGCGGCGGTGATCTCCTCGTCCGAGGGGATCGGCTCACCGGGTTTCTTGGCACCGAACCCCCAGAGTTCGATCAGCGGGAACAGCGTCACGTCGAACCGGCCATCGGAGAGCGCGTGAACCTCGTTCGCCGCCGCCATGACATGCGCGAATTCGGCCGAGATCTCGACCGGCTCGGTGCTGTCACTGACGTTGAAGAGGGAGACTTCCGACTGCTTGTCCCAGTTCGACATCGACGCATTGACCGCCTTCAGCGTCTCCTCGATCGCCACGGCGATCTCTGTCTCGGTGACCTCGGAGGGCACGTCGACAGCAACGACGTTATAAGTCGTGCCCATCGTCTCGCCGGAAAAGCGATAGGTTTCGCCCTTTTGCTCTCCGAAACAGCCGGAAAGCAGGAGGCCAAGAGGCAGCAGGTAGATCGCGCGCATGGGGAAGCTCCCGGATGGTATTGCTTTGGCGGGGGTCTGGCACCTTTGGGGGGCCTCTGTCAACGCGGGCAGCGTCTTGCCGGACGGTGAGGCCGGAAGGGGGGCTGTCTGCCCCCCGCGCGCCGCCTGGAGGCGGCGCTTTCCCCCCGAGGATATTTCTGGAAAGAGGAACGGCCTGCCGCGCTGAGACAATCGGCTTCCGGGCAAAATGTTGCGCTGCGGCGTGGAACTCCGTAATAGGATCAGGAACGTCTGTAGGCCAATGCATACAATGCCCCCGGGAAGCAGCACGGGGCGTATGGTCCGCAGATCGCAGGAACGACCGAACCGGAACGGAAACCGCAGCGAGATACATGCCCGAATTCTCATTCAAGAAGGGTCTGGACCTACCCATAAACGGGGCGCCGGAACAGACAATCCACGATGGGCCAGCCATTGGCACCGTCGCGGTGATCGGGGCCGATTCCATCGGCCTCAAACCCAAGATGCTGGTCGCCGAAGGCGAAAGCGTCCAACGCGGCCAACCGCTTTATTGCCACAAGGATTCGCCGGAAGTCGTCTTCACCGCGCCGGCCACGGGGCGGGTGCGCGCGATCAATCGGGGCGCTCGGCGGGTGTTGCAGAGCGTGGTGATCGACGTTGACAACATGTTCGACGCGGGTGTGGATTTCGGTGTTCTCCCGGCAGGTGCCGGCGGCAATGAGATTGCTGAAAAACTTCTGAGATCAGGCCTTTGGACGGCGTTCCGTACACGACCCTATTCGAAAATTCCCGCCGCCGAAACACGGCCGGCAGCGATCTATGTGACCGCGATGGACAGCGAGCCGCTGGCCGCAGACCCGGCCCTGATCATCGCCGAGAGACCGCAAGCCTTCGTGGCCGGCCTCAAGGCCGTGGCGCAGCTGAGCGAAGGCCGGACATGGCTGTGCCATGCGCACGGCGCCTCCGTTCCGGGCGGCGATGTCGCGGGCGTCGAGGTGGCTACCTTCACCGGGCCGCATCCCGCGGGCCTTGCCGGGACGCATATTCACTATCTCGAACCGCCCACCGCTGAGCGTGTCGTGTGGACCATTTCCTACCAGGATGTCATCGCCATCGGCACCCTCATGGAGACAGGCAAGCTCGATACCTCCGTGGTGATTTCGCTGGCCGGTCCGCGCGCCTCCAACCCGCGTCTGATTCGAACCAATCTCGGCGCCTCGCTGGCCGATCTCATCGCAGGCGAGGTGCGCGGCGATGCGCCGCTTCGGGCGATCTCGGGTTCGGTCCTGAGTGGCCGTATGACCGATGGCGGTGCCTTCGACTATCTTGGCCGCTATGCCCGCTCGGTGACGCTGATCGACGAGGACCGCAAGCAGACCTTCATGGGCTGGATCGCGCCGCGGCGCGACCAGTTCGGTTTCCTGCCCGTGCTGGCCTCCGCGCTGACCCGGTCAAAGAAGTTCAACATGGGCTCCAACCTGCACGGCGGACGCCGCGCGATGGTGCCGATCGGGATCTTCGAAGAGCTGATGCCGCAGGACTACCTGCCGACGCAGCTTCTGCGTTCCCTGCTGGTGATGGATACCGACAACGCCCAGAAGCTTGGAGCGCTGGAGCTGGACGAGGAAGATCTCGCGCTGTGCACCTTCGCCTGCCCGGCCAAATATGAATACGGGATGGCGCTTCGCGACAGCCTGATCAAGATCGAGAAGGAGGGCTGAGCGATGAAATTCGTACGTGGCATCTTCGACAAGATCGAACCGAATTTCGTGGATGGTGGAAAATACGAGAAGTATTTCCCGCTCTACGAAGCGGTGGAGTCTTTCTTCTATTCGCCCAAGACGGTCTCGACCGTCGCGCCGCATGCCCGTTCCTACACGGACATGAAGCGCATCATGATCTACGTCTTCCTGGCCGCCATGCCCTGTGCCTTCTTCGGGATGTGGAATACCGGCCACGGCGCCAACGTGGCGCTCGCCGCGCTCGGCGAAGAGGCCCATACCGGCTGGCGCATCGCGCTGATGCAGTGGCTGGGCTTCGGGCTGAACCCCGACAGCATTCTGGCCAGCATGTTCCACGGATTCCTCTATTTCCTGCCGATCTACGCGGTGACGATGATTGTGGGGCTCTTCTGGGAGATCCTCTTCGCGATCATCCGCGGGCACGAGGTCAACGAGGGCTTCTTCGTCACCTCGATCCTCTACGTGCTGATCGTGCCGGCCTCCACGCCGCTCTGGCAGGTGGCGCTCGGTATCTCTTTCGGTGTCGTGATTGGAAAGGAAGTCTTTGGCGGAACGGGGAAAAACTTCCTCAACCCGGCGCTTGTCGCACGCGCCTTCCTCTATTTCGCCTACCCCGCGCAGATGTCGGGCGACCGGGTCTGGACGCCTGTGGATGGCTTCTCGGGTGCCACGGCGCTCGGTATCACCGCTTCCGATGGCGTGCAGGGACTCGCGGCGCATGACATCAGCTTCATGTCGGCCTTCTGGGGCAACATGCAGGGCTCCTTCGGCGAGACCTCGGTCTTCATGTGCCTGATCGGCCTTGCCTTTCTGCTCGTCACCAAGATCGCCAACTGGCGGCTGGTCGTGGGCTGCATCGCCGGCACGATCGCCTTCTCCAGCCTGCTGAACGTGATCGGGTCGGACACCAACCCGATGTTCGCAATGCCGTTCTGGTGGCACATGGTGCTGGGCGGCTGGGCCTTCGGCCTTGCCTTCATGGTGACCGAGCCGGTGACCGCTTCGCACACCAATGTCGGCCGCTTCTGGTATGGAGCGCTGATCGGTTTCATGGTCGTGATGATCCGCGTGATCAACCCGGCCTTCCCCGAGGGCATGATGCTCGCCATCCTGTTCGCCAATATCTTCGCCCCGCTCATCGACTGGTTCGTCGTGCGGGCCAACATCGCTCGGAGGGCAAAGCGAAATGCCTGAGAACGACGCCAATAACGAGGGCCTGCTGGCCCGCTGGAAGGCGCTTCCGGTCGACTCGGTTCCCAAGACCGTGTTCGTCGCCACCGCGCTCTGCCTGTTCTGCTCCATGGTGGTCTCGGCCGCCGCGGTGAGCCTGCGGCCCATCCAGGAGGTGAACAAGCTCAAGGACAAGCAGATGAACATTCTGCAGGTCGCGGGCCTCTACGAGGATGGGATCAACATCCGCGAGGCCTTCTCCGCCTTCGAGCCCAAGGTGGTCGATCTCACGACTGGCACCTTCACCGACCAGTTCGACGCGGCAAGTTTCGACGACCGCGCTGCGGTGTCCGATCCGGATCTGAGCCGGGCGCTGACAGAAGACCCCGCCGGGCTCGGCCGCCAGAGCAACTATTCCGTCGTCTACCTGCTCAATGACGCGGCTGGAGAACTGGACAAGGTGATCCTGCCGATCAGCGGATACGGCCTCTGGTCCACGCTCTATGGCTTCATTGCCCTGGAGGAGGACGGCAACTCGATCTTCGGACTGCAATTCTACGACCACGCGGAAACGCCCGGCCTTGGCGCAGAGGTGGACAACCCGCGCTGGAAGGCCATGTGGTCGGGCAAGACGCTGCGCGACGAGAGCGGCGAGCTTAAGATCTCCGTGGCCAAGGGCGTGCCCTCGCCCAACATGGAGACCCACCATATCGACGCACTGGCCGGCGCCACGCTGACTTCGACCGGCGTCGACAACCTGGTGCGGTTCTGGATGGGGGAAGAGGGCTTCGCCCCCTTCCTCGACAACCTCAAGGCGGGAGGCCTCTGAATGGCGCAGATAAGACGCACCTACCTGGTCGACCCGCTGGTCGACAACAACCCGATCACGCTGCAGGTGCTGGGCATCTGCTCGGCCCTCGCGGTGACATCGAGCCTGCAGGTCTCGCTGGTCATGGCCATCGCAGTCACCGCCGTGACGGCGTTTTCCTCGATGTTCATCTCGATGCTGCGCAATCACATCCCGGGTTCAATCCGGATCATCGTACAGATGGTCATCATCGCCAGTCTCGTGATCCTCGTGGACCAGGTCCTCAAGGCCTATCTCTACGACATCTCCAAGACGCTCTCGGTCTTTGTCGGCCTGATCATCACCAACTGCATCGTGATGGGGCGCGCGGAAGCCTTCGCCATGAAGAACCCGCCGATCGACAGCTTCATCGACGGGATAGGCAACGGGATGGGCTATGGCCTGATCCTGATGCTTGTTGGCTTCTTCCGCGAGCTTTTCGGCGCTGGAACGCTTTTCGGCATCACCGTGCTGCCGACGGTCAATAACGGCGGCTGGTACGTGCCCAACGGCCTGCTCCTGCTGCCACCCTCGGCGTTCTTCATCATCGGTCTGATCATCTGGGCCTTCCGCACATGGAAGCCGGAACAGGTCGAAGAGCGTGAATTCAAGATCCAGCACGTGGAGGCGCACTGATGGAAGGGCTTCTTTCCCTTGCCGTAAAGGCGATCTTCGTCGAGAACCTCGCGCTCTCCTTCTTCCTCGGCATGTGTACCTTCATCGCCGTGTCGAAGAACGTGGCCACCGCGCTTGGCCTCGGCATTTCGGTCATGGTAGTGCAGACGATCACCGTGCCCGCCAACAACCTCATCCTGAACGGCCTGTTGAAACCCGGCGCGCTCGATTGGGCGGGCTTCGGTGACGTGGACCTCACCTTCCTCGGCCTCATCTCCTATATCGGCGTGATCGCGGCCATGGTGCAGATCCTCGAGATGGTGCTCGATAAGTACTTTCCGCCGCTCTACAACGCGCTTGGCATCTTCCTGCCGCTCATCACCGTGAACTGCGCCATCCTCGGAGGCTCGCTCTTCATGGTGGAACGCGACTACAACTTCGCCGAGTCCGTCACCTACGGCCTCTCCTCCGGCTTCGGCTGGGCGCTCGCCATCACCGCGATGGCCGGCGTGCGCGAGAAGCTCAAATATTCGGACATCCCGGACGGGCTTCAGGGCCTCGGCATCACCTTTATCACCGCCGGCCTGATGGCCATGGGCTTCATGTCCTTCTCCGGTGTGAAACTCTAAGGGGCGCGCAATGGAAACCTTTACCCTAGGCGTTCTGCTCTTCACCCTGATCGTGATCGCGCTGGTCACGCTCATCATGTTCGCCCGCTCGAAGCTGGTTGCCAGCGGTGACGTTGCGATCACCATCAACGGCGAAAAGACCATCCACGTCCCCGCCGGCGGCAAGCTGTTGCAGACGCTCGCGGCCGAGAAGCTCTTCGTGCCCTCCGCCTGTGGCGGCGGCGGCACCTGTGCCCAGTGCCGGGTGCGCGTGCATTCCGGCGGCGGCTCGATCCTGCCGACCGAGGAGAGCCACATCACCAAGCGGGAGGCAGCCGCGGGCGACCGCCTCTCCTGCCAGGTGGCCGTGAAGCAGGACATGGAGGTCGAGGTTCCCGAAGAGGTCTTCGGCGTCAAGAAATGGGAATGCACGGTGCGTTCGAACGAGAACGTGGCCACCTTCATCAAGGCGCTGGTTCTGGACCTGCCCGAGGGCGAGGACGTGAAATTCCGCGCCGGCGGCTACATCCAGATCGAGGCTCCGGCCCACGAGCTCAAATATACCGAGTTCGAGATCGAGGACGAGTATCGGGAGGACTGGGACAAGTTCAATCTCTGGCAATACGAGTCGGTCGTCGACGAGCCGGTTGAGCGCGCCTATTCCATGGCCAACTATCCCGACGAGAAGGGCATGATCATGCTCAACGTCCGCGTGGCCTCGCCGCCTCCGGGCACGCAGGAGATTCCCCCGGGCAAGATGTCGTCCTACATCTTCAACCTCAAGCCGGGCGACAAGGTCACGATCTCCGGCCCGTTCGGCGAGTTCTTCGCCCGCGACACGGACAAGGAGATGGTCTTCATCGGCGGCGGCGCCGGCATGGCGCCGATGCGCTCCCACATCTTCGACCAGCTCAAGCGGTTGCAGAACAGGGATCGGAAGATCACCTTCTGGTACGGTGCCCGCTCCAAGCGCGAGATGTTTTTCGTCGAGGATTTCGACCAGCTTGCGGCCGAGTTCCCGAATTTCGAGTGGCACGTGGCGCTCTCCGATGCGCTGCCCGAGGATAACTGGACCGGTTACACCGGCTTCATCCACAACGTGCTCTACGACGAATATCTCAAGAACCACCCCGCGCCGGAAGATTGCGAATTCTACATGTGCGGCCCGCCGATCATGAACCAGTCCGTGATCAACATGCTGCTGGATCTGGGCGTCGATCGCGAAGACATCATGCTCGACGATTTCGGCGGCTGAGGCGGCTCAGAACAAGGATTGGGGGCCGGTGCGGACACGCATTGGCCCTTTTTCATGCACGCCGCTAACAACAAGGCAGCATTGTCCATTTTACCTTTGGGACGTAGCAGCTTCTCGGTCTAAACTCGCGTCAGGTCCCAGGCCGCAGAAGCGTAGCCACGCCCCAGGGAAATACATGAGAGGGATAGATGGTATCCAAGAGCAAGAAGCCCCATTTCGGGCATGAAAGTATGCACACCCACAGCCAGTCGGTCGAGGCCGCGGTTGTGGAACAGTCCAAGGCGACAGCCGAGTCAATTCTTTCCAGCAAGGGGCACGATGTGATTTCCGTCCGCCCCACCGACACGATCCACAAGGTCACCGAGGTGATGAAGGAGCACGGGATCGGCTCGGTTCTGGTAAAGGATCAGAATGGCCACATGGTCGGCATCCTGACCGAGCGTGACATCGTTCGCGGCTTCGCCGACGAGCCCGATGACACGTTTGATGAGACCGCCGCAGACCTGATGACGAAGGAGGTCATAACGGCCACGCCGGACACGCCCCTTCTCGACCTTCTGCGCAGCATGTCCGAAGGCCGCTTCCGCCATATCCCGGTTCTGGACGGGGAACACATCGCCGGCCTGATCTCCATTGGCGACGTGGTGAAATTCCGCCTTCGTGAACTCGAATACGAAGCGCTGAAGCTCAAGCAGATGATCGTGGGCTGATTTCCGGCCCCCGGGAATTGGAAAGCGGCGCGTCTAAGAAAGGCGCGCCGTTTCTTTTTCAGCTTGGGCACATCAAGCCGGAGAGTGGTCCTCGGGCCCAAAGCATAGAAGGGGCTTTGAAGAAAGATGAAGCCGGGTGCTCTCCGTTTTCATCTTTCCCCAAATGCCTCCGCCGGAGGCACGATTCGCAGAATCGTCCATGTGCCGGTAATGGGCGCACCTGTTGCTCAGGCTGAGGCGTCAGATGTCCTTGAGCAGGCGCAACGCATCATAGATCGCGGCATGGGTGTTACGCGGGGCGACGGCATCGCCGATGCGGTAGAGCTGGTAATGCCCCTCGGGATTGGTGCAGACCCGCTGGGACTCTCCCGAAAGCAGTGCATCGTAATCCACCTCACCGAGGTTTCTCGATCCGGGTTTCAGATCGAAATAGAGCGCATCCAGCGGCTGCGTTCCATAATTCACCACGACCTGATCGAAGGGAAGCTCGGTGGTCGCCCTGTTGTAATCTGAACCGATCGTTGCTCTCAGCCTGTTTCCGTCCCGCTCGACGGAAAGAAGCCGGCGCGCGACAGTCAGGGTGGCGCCCTTCTCCTGCAGCTCGGAAATGTAAGGAACAAGGTTCATTCCCATGATATCAGGGGCAAAACTCCGATCCGGCGTCATGATTTCGACCTGTGCGCCGGCCCGCGCAGCAATCAGCGCGGCCTGCAGTCCCGGGTGATCGCCGGATTCGTCATAGACCAGAACGGAGCGGGCCGGTTTCACGTCTCCCGAGATGATGTCCCAGGTCGTGGTCAGCAAGGCATTCTCGCCGCGTTGCTCGAAGAGTTCCGTATTCGGCAGACCACCCGTCGCAACGATAATGACATCAGGATTTTCTTCCTCGACGTCAGCGGCTTCCGCCCACGTATTGAAGCGGAACTCCACCCCGTCGGCCGCGCATTGCGCCATGCGCCAGTCGATGATCGAGATCATCTCGCGCCGCCGCTCAGATTGCGCGGTGAGCCGGACCTGCCCACCTGGATCGGGCGCGGCCTCGAACACCAACACCTCATGCCCGCGCGCCGCCGCGACGCGCGCGGCCTCAAGCCCGCCGGGTCCGGCGCCGATGATGACCACCTTCTTCACCTCGGCGGGCGGAATGTCATGCGGCATGGTCAGCTCGCGCCCCGTGGCCGCGTTGTGCATGCACAGCGCCTCGCCGCCCTGGTAGATCCGGTCCAGACAGTAGTTCGCGCCGACGCAGGGGCGTATGTCCGCCTCCCGCCCGGCCATGATCTTGCGCACGATATGCGGGTCCGCGATATGGGCGCGGGTCATCCCGACCATGTCCAGCAGCCCGGCCGAGACCGCGTGGCGCGCCGTCGCCACATCGGGGATCTTGGCGGCATGGAAAGTCGGCAGCCCCACCGCTTCACGCAGCGATCCGGCAAATTCCAGATGCGGCGCGTTGCGCATGCCCTGGACCGGGATCACGCCGGTCAGCGCCGCGTCGGTATGAATGCGCCCGCGAATGATGTTGAGGAAATCGACCTGCCCCGTCGCCTTCATCCGTTCGGCCATGGCCAGCCCCATCGCCGGATCGATACCACCTTGGCAAGCCTCGTCAGCCTCGAAACGCACGCCGAGAATGAATTCGTCGCCCACCCGCTTGCGGATCGCTTCGATCACCTCAAGGCCGAATTTCATTCGGCTTTCCAGCGTCTGCGGACCGTAAGGCCCGTCCAGCGCATTGGTCAGCGGCGACCAGAAATTGTCGATCAGGTGGCCATAGGCTTCCAGTTCGATCCCGTCCATGCCGCCTGCCTGCATCCGTTCCGCCGCATCCGCGAACTCCCGGATAATGCGCGCGATATCCCAATCCTCCAGCACCTTGGGAAAGAACTTGTGTGCCGGCTCGTAATGCGGTCCCGGCGCCACCGAGGGCAGCCAGTCGCCCTTGGACCAGCCCGTCCGCCGGCCCAGATGCGTGAGCTGGATCATTGCCGCGCAGCCATGTTCATGCAGCGCGTCGGTGAGGCGGCGGATCCATGGCACCACCTCGTCCTTGTAGGCGAGAATATTGTTGAAGGATGGCGGGCTGTCGCGCGAGACGACCGCCGAGCCTGCCGTCATCGCCATCGCCACGCCACCCTTTGCCCGCTCTTCGTGATAGGCAATGTAGCGCTCCTTGGGCATGCCGTCCTCGGCATAGGCGGGCTCGTGGCTCGTTGTCATGATCCGGTTGCGAAGCGTCAGGTGCTTGAGCTGGTAGGGCTGCAACAGCGGATCGTTCGACATGTTTTTCTCCTGCGCTTGCATGTGGTTCTGATCGGAATTGAGTCGCCGCGCGTCATTCGGGCAATATCTCGACATATGTGTCAAGAAAGTTGTCATACCTGTCTAGTCTTGCTACGTCTGGGCCATGAATGCAGTGTCACATCCCAAGCAACGCGGAACCGAGGAGCTCTGGCTGGACGCGGCCTATCGGCTGCTGACCGAGAGCGGCGTGGAGGCCGTGAAGGTGATGCCGCTGGCCAAGTCGCTTGGCCTGTCGCGGACCAGCTTCTACTGGCATTTCAAGGATCGCGAGGCGCTACTGGAGGCGATGGTGACCCGCTGGGAGGCGCGCAATACCGGCAACCTGGAAGCGCAGTGCGTGGCCTATGCTGAAACGATCTGCGAGGCGATGCTGAATATCTGCGATTGCTGGCTGATGCCGGAGCTGTTCGACTCCCGGCTGGATCTGGCAATCCGCAACTGGGCTCGAACCGATCCGGCACTGCGTCCACGCGTCGAGCAGGCAGACCAGCGGCGCCTTGAGGCCATTACGGGGGCCTTCCTCCGCTTCGGCTATCCGCCACAGGAGGCGGAGGTGCGCGCGATGACGGTACTCTATACTCAGCTCGGCTATATCTCGATGCAGATCGACGAGTGCCCCGAGACACGTATTGCCCGCATCCCCGCCTATGTCGCCGTGTTCACGGGACGTGAGCCGAGCGAGGCGGAATTTGCCCGTTTCCGCGCCCGTCACGTGGCTTGAAGGAAAAGCTCAGCCCAGCAGGTCCCGCGCGATGCGCTCGAAGATCGCCGCGCCGATGGGGATGAGGTCGTCCGGGAAATCGTAATCCGGGTTGTGCAAGGCCGCGTGATCCTCGCCCGGCCCGAGACAGAGCATCGCCGCCTTTGCGCCCCAGCCGAAAACGCCGAAATCCTCCGAGGCGCGCATCGGCAGGCCCTGATCGCCGTTGGCCACGCCAATGGCGTCCATCGCCGCAACAGCAACCGCCGTCGCCTCGGCATCGTTGATCGAGGCCGCGAAGATGTCGTGCAGCGCGAAAGAGATCTCCAGCCCCTCCGCTTCTGCGATATCCGTCACGCGCGCCCGCGCATCCTGCTCCATCGCCGCCATCGCTTCATCATGTGCCGTGCGCAGGGTGGCAAAGAGCACCGCCTCGCCCGGTGCCACGCCAAAGGCCGGCTCGCCGACGCGGAGATGGGTAAGCGTCACCAGCCGGAAATCATCGTCCAGCTTGCCCCCCTGCCCCAGCCCTTCCAGCGCCGGGATGAGCCTGGCCACGGCATGGGCGGGCGAGGTGCCGTCCTCCGGGTTCGCCGCGTGGGCGGTCTTGCCCGTCAGTCGGATTTCCAGCCCCCGCGAGGCGCAATTGATCAGTCCGGCACGGGTCGAGACAGTGCCGAAGGGCCGGCCCGGTTCGTTATGGATGGCAAAGGCCCAGTCGGGCCGGATTACCTCGAAACTCGGATCGGCCACCACGGCACGCGCACCGCTGCCGTCCTCCTCGGCAGGCTGGAACATCAACACCACGCGGCCGCGCGCCACGGGCTTGCGCTGTAGCAGGCGGCCAAGCGCCAGCAGCATGGTCATGTGGCCGTCATGACCACACAGGTGCCCCTTGCCGGGAACCGTTGAGCGCCAGGGTGTCTCCGAGATCTCCTCGATCGGCAATGCGTCCAACTCGGCCCGAAACAGGACGGTCGGCCCGTCGACGCCCGTGTCGAACACCGCTGCAACCCCGTGCCCACCCAGCCCGCTCAGCAACTCGTCCGGTCCCAGCGGTTCGAGTGCCGCGCGGATGCGGCGCGCGGTGTCGGCCTCCTGGCCCGAAAGCTCGGGATGGCGGTGCAACTCCCTGCGGAATGCGGTCAGTTCGACAAGGTCGGAATTGCTCAGCATGCGAAGCCCCGTCTGATTTCCAAGCCACTTCAAGCGCTATCTGCAACGGACACAAGGGGAAAACATGCCCCGTCCTTGCGCCGGATCAGCGATTCGCCGGTTCGGATGTGCTAGGCTGGAGCAAGAGCGCCGCTCCTCGGCGGCGATCTTCCAATTTGCAATTGCAGGGAGGGAGAAATGAGACCTGTTGTCCTGTTGATCGGTCGTTTGCCGGATGTGATGCGCAATGTCATCCACGAGTTGGAGGATCTGCCCATCCAGTGGCTCGGCGCGCATGACCGTGACGAGGTTATCGCGCAACTGGACGCCGAGCCGAATGTCCAGAGCGTCGTGATGGGCGCCGGGCTGGACGACGCGATCCGGGGCGAGTTGATCGGCGTGATCGCCTCCCGGCGACCCGATCTGTGCATCCACGTAAAGGACCGCGCCTCGGGGCCCGCCGGCATGGCGCCTTTTGCCCGGCGGGTGGTGGAATCGGAAATGCTGCACTGGAAACGGCTCGACGTCGCCTGATCGGCGGGCGCGGGCCGGAACCGGCTCGACAGCGGCGCGGGAACCTGTAAAACCCGCTCCCGAAGGCCCGTTTGGCCAAAGGGAAGAGAGCCATGTTCGACCGTTCCATCAAGATCGCACCATCCATCCTGTCGGCGGATTTCGCCAATTTCGGCCAGGAAATCCGCGCCGTGGAAGCGCAGGGCGCCGACTGGATCCATGTTGACGTGATGGACGGGCATTTCGTGCCGAACCTCACCTTAGGTCCGCCGCTTTGCGCCGCGATCCGTCCGCATATCTCCACGGTGATGGACGTGCACCTGATGATCTCGCCGGTCGATGCCTATATCGACGCCTTCGCGGAGGCCGGCTCCGACATCATCACCGCTCACCTCGAAGCCGGCCCACATACCCACCGCACACTGCAGGCGATCCGGGGCGCGGGCTGCAAGGCAGGGCTGGCGCTCAATCCCGGCACCGGCATCGAGGACATCGCGTACATGCTCGACATGATCGACCTGATCTGCGTGATGAGCGTGAACCCCGGCTTCGGCGGGCAGAAATTCATCCATTCCCAGGTTGAGAAAGTGCGCAATCTGCGTGCCATGATCGGCGACCGCCCGATCCATATCGAGATCGATGGCGGCATGACACCCGAAACCGCCCCGCTGATGGCCGCAGCTGGCGCGGATGTGCTCGTCGCCGGCTCGGCCGTGTTCAGGGGCGGATCGGTGTCGGACCCAGCCCCCTATGGCGAGAACATCCGGGCGATCCGCGCGGCGGCAGAGGCCGCGCGAAGCGGCAGCTGAGGGACCCGAGCAGTCCTTTGGACTGCGCCTCCGGCGGGGATATTTCTGGAAAGAGGAAGAGGAAAAACTGGCGTTTCGTTGTCGGCGAAGGGCCTCGAAGGTTTTATGCTTCCAGCCGCCAGCGCACTCGGCCTGACCGTTTCGCAAGCTTCTGCGATGCGCGGAAAACCGGCGGGAATTCCCCGGATCGGTTCCGACTGCGGCAGTTTCACCTTTCCTGAATTCTGCTTCACCCTTGCAGACCCGGCGTCAAACGGTTTGACTCGCCCGCGCGGTGCGTGGGCCGATCCCGCCCGGTGCCGGAAGCAAAAGCGATCACGGTGAGAGGGAGGAAACTCATGCAGAAATTTAACCGCCGCCACGCCATCGGGCTGATTGGAGGCGCGACCGCAGCGACCCTTGCGGCCCCTGCGATAGCGCAAAACCGCAAGATCACGGTGGGCGCGTTGCGTTTCACCAGCCATGCCGGCTCGTTCGTCGCCTATGAGAACGGCTATTTCACCGAGGCCGGCCTCGACCTGGAGCTGAAGTTTTTCCAGGCCGCCCAGCCGATGGCGGTGGCCATCGCCTCGGGCGATGTCGATTTCGGCGTCACCGCCATTTCCGGCGGGTTGATCTCGCTGGCACAGAAAGGCGCGGTAAAGGTCATCGGCGGCGCACTCTCCGAGGAAGACGGCATTGACGGCCAGAAGATCCTAGCCTCAGACGCAGCCTTCCAGGCCGGGCTGACCGCGCCTTCGGGGCTCGACGGCAAGACTTTCGGCATGTCCACCGCCGGCTCCTCCTTCCACTACATGGGCTCCAAGATCGCCGCTGCCGAGGGTGTCAGCGTCACGTTCAAGCCGCTGCAGAAGGTCGGCGCGATCATCGGTGCGCTCAAATCCGGTCAGATCGACGCCTGGTCAATCGTGCCCCATATCGCCAAGCCGCTGGCGGGCTCCGGCGCGGTCCACATCATCGGCAACGTGTCCGACTACATCCCGAACTACCAGGTCACGACCGTCTTCACCTCGGAGAAGAACGCCGCTGGTGAAGCCGACTTGGTGAAGTCCTTCCTCGGCGCCTATTCCAAGGGCGTCACGGATTATAACAGCGCGATGATCGACAAGGCCGGCGGCGAGGATGGCATCAACGCCATGGTCGACCTGCTCCACAAATATGTCTACGCAGACCAACCGCTCGAGAAGGCAGCTCCGGGCATCATCAACGGCACGATGCGGCTCAACGAGGGTGCCGCTCTCAACATGACCTCGGTCGAGGATCAGCTGAGCTGGTTCCAGGCCGAAGGGCTGGTCGATGCCAATATCACCATGGACATTCTGGTGAACCCGAGCTTCGTCGAAACGCTCTGAGCGGGTCGAAAACATCGAGGACAGCACGGCTCTCCTCCCAATCCCCAACCGGCCCACATGTCGGGCCGGTTCTTTTGACCGGGCGCGTTCCGCGCTTGTGAAGGAAAGGAGCGCGGATGGATCTGCGCGTAGAAGGGCTCAGCCACGCCTATGACGGCATGGCGGTGCTCGACGGAATAGACCTCGACATCGCCACGGGACGGATCCTTTGCCTGGTTGGCCCGTCGGGATGCGGGAAATCCACTCTCCTGCGGATCATCGGCGGGCTGGAGCGCCCAGTGAGCGGACAGGTTATGCAACTCGGCACCCCGCCGGAGGGTTGCCTGAACCCGCTCACTTACGTGTTCCAGGATTTCGCCTTGTTGCCCTGGCGCAGCGTTGCCGGAAATGTCCGACTCGGGCTAGAGGCGCATGGGCTGCCGGAGGCACGCATGGCCGAGATCGTTTCCGACGTGCTGGCCCGCACCAACCTGTCGGATTTCGCCGAGGCCCTGCCCAAGCAACTCTCGGGCGGCATGAAACAGCGCGTGGCGATCGCCAGGGCGCTGGCCGTGAACCCCGCCGTCATGCTGCTCGACGAGCCGCTCTCGGCGCTGGACGCGCAAACCCGCGAACTGCTGATGGAAGACCTCGTTTCACTCTGGACACGCGCTCCCTTCACCGCCGTCTACGTCACCCACAACCTCGCCGAAGCTGTCCGCCTTGGCCATTCCATCGCGGTGCTCTCGCGCCGTCCCGGCCGGATCCGCGAGATCGTGCACATCGACAAGCCTCTCGCCGATCGCATCCACATGGATGCCGAGCTTGAATCGACGCAGGAGCACCTGTGGAACCTGATGCGTGAAGAGGCCCGCGCGGCCGATGCGGAGCTGCTCAATGCCTGAAACGCACGCCCAACCCGTACCCTTTCGCGGCGGCGGTTTCCGCCCGGTGGCAATCCGTGGGGCTGGTCTGGCTGTCTTTGCCAGCCTGCTGATCCTGACCGAATGGGGCACCCGTTCCGGGTGGATCTCCGCCCTCACCCTGCCCCGGCCGAGCGATGTGGTGAAAACCTTCGGCGAACTCTGGAGCACGGGGATGCTGTTCAAGCATCTGGTTCCGTCGCTCACGCGCCTCGTTGTTGGAGCCTCCATCGGCGTCACGCTGGGCGTCTCGACCGGCATCCTGATCGGGCTGTTCTCCTATGTCCGTTCAGGCCTCGTCCCGCTCGTCGCCGCACTTTTCCCGATCCCCAAGATCGCCCTGTTACCGCTTTTCGTGATCTGGTTCGGCATCGACGAGGGTTCCAAATACGCGCTCATCGCCTTCGGCACCTTCACACCCACGGTCGTGGCTACCTACGGTGCCGTGGACAACGTGGATCGCACGCTGATCCGCATGGGTCAGAGTTTCGGAATGGGCTGGTTCGCCATCGTGCGCAAGATTGTGTTGCCCGGCGCCATGCCCGGCATCCTCTCGGGGCTCCGGATCTCGCTCGCCATCGGCATCATCCTGCTGGTTGCCGCCGAGATGCTGGGCGCCGAATACGGCATTGGTGCCTATATCCTCGAAGCAGGCGCGCTCTATGACCTTGAACGGCTCTTCGCTGGCGTGGTGATCCTGTCCGCGCTTGGTATCCTTGTAAGTACGGTGATCGGGGCAATCGAGAAGCGTCTCCTGAACTGGAGGACATAACCAAGGCTCTATCGGAGCGCCACCATGGGGGTTTCACCCCCAAACCCCCAGGATATTTCCAGTCAGAAGAAAACTGGATCGCTGCTGGCTTCTTCTGACTGGACGTAGCCCGGGGGCAGCGCCCCCGACAACGCCAGAAACATGCGCCTCTGCGGCATCACCGCCGAACTTGCACGGCAGCGACACCAAAAAAGAAAGCCCCGGCAAGAATACCGGGGCTTCCTTTAGTTTCGGTCAGGTGGTTCATCCTGACCGCGAGGGAACTCAGATAAGCGAACCCATCTTGACGGCCGTATCGGCCATCCGGTTCGAGAAACCCCATTCATTGTCGTACCAGGACAGGACGGAGCACAGGGTGCCGTCCATGACCTTGGTTTGATCCATATGGAAGATCGACGAATGCGGGTCGTGGTTGAAGTCGATGGAGACGTTCTTGAGGTTGGTGTAACCCAGAACACCTTTCATCGGGCCATCAGCAGCGGCCTTCACGGCGGCATTGATTTCCTCGACGGAGGTTGCACGCTTGGCGATGAACTTAAGGTCAACGACCGAGACATTCGGCGTGGGCACGCGAATGGCAAAACCGTCGAGCTTGCCGGCCAGGTCGGGCAGAACGAGGCCAACGGCCTTGGCAGCACCGGTCGAGGTCGGGATCATCGACATTGCAGCCGCACGGCCGCGATAGAGATCGCTGTGCAGCGTATCCAGCGTCGGCTGGTCGCCGGTGTAGGAGTGGATCGTGGTCATCATGCCCTTCTCGATGCCGATGGCGTCATTGATCGCCTTGGCAAACGGGGAGAGGCAGTTGGTGGTGCAGGACGCATTCGACACGACGGTGTCTTCGGCGGTCAGAACGTCGTCGTTCACGCCATAGACGATGGTCTTGTCGGCGCCGGCGCCGGGAGCCGAGATCAGCACGCGCTTGGAACCGTTCTCCAGGTGCATCGCGGCCTTTTCACGGGCGGTGAAGATGCCGGTGCATTCGAGGGCGATATCGACACCTTCCCAGGGAAGTTCCTTGGGGTCGCGGAGCGCGGTTACCTTGATGGGGCCGGTGCCGACATCGATGGTGTCTTCGGTCGTGGTGACCGTGCCGGGGAAACGGCCATGCACGGAGTCGAAGCGGATGAGGTGGGCATTGGTCTCGACCGGACCCAGATCGTTGATCGCAACGACTTCGATATCGTCACGGCCATTCTCCACGATGGCGCGGAGCACGTTCCGTCCGATGCGGCCGAAACCGTTGATGGCAACTTTCACTGTCATGGTCTTTTCCTCATTTCAGAGCAGGATCATCGTAGCGCCAATGGCAATCTTCCATGGCGCCGAAACTGTTGGTCCAAGGTCCCTTGCGGAAGGCTCAGGCCCTTGGGCGTTGTCTTACCGAGATAGGCAGTTTTGTCACCATTCAAATACCGCTAACGGGTCCTCACTCACTGCATGGCACAGCTGAGACGGCACGGCCCTTGGCACGGCACGAGCGGGAAAGGCGATGGCATAGCCCCAGGTCGCTGTCCCGCTTTCGGGGCGCTCAGAAACGGCGGACAAAACTCTCCCAACGAGCGTCCTGACTGATTTTGTTGATTTTTTTGAGACCTTGCGCACACAGAAAAGCTTACGCTTCCTTGCCATGAAACAGTCTCACGCTTTCCGGCTTTTGGCGCTTTGAAACCGGAAAATTGCGCAAATTCCCGACGGAATGGACATCAAACGGCAAGGGTAGCGGTATCACTGGCGTCAATCTGCCACGCCCTCGCCGGGCAATATGTTTCTCATTAGTTTCGCTGTCCTCTCACGACACCAAAGCGGGCGACTTCGCATCACCATGAGTCGGGCGATCGACCAGCCGGGCATTCCCCCCCATCGTCGAATGGACAACCCGGCCCATCGTATCCGCGCGGGGCCGTCCCGCTACACACGCCATTGCCGGAGAGCGCATCCAAGTATCGCGGCAGGTCCGGAAGGGAAACGCCTTACGGCCTGCCAATTCCAGGACGAGACAAAGTGAAAAAATGACCGCCGCGATTCTTGTGCAGAAAAGCGGCGGTCAGGGACCGGATAGGTTCCAGTCCCGCGCGAAAGCCGCCCCGTACGGGTCCTCCCCGGCTTCCGCGTCTAATATCGAAGGCTAGCTGTCTTTCCCCCTGCCCGTAACCGCGTCCAGCGCGGCATTGTTCATCTTGAACAGCTTGCCCGTCTCGGCGCTGTATTGTTCGAACGCTTCCTTCATGAACCGGCACTGCAATTCCCGCAAAGCCGCCGGATCCCTGCATTGAAGGAGCTGGGCCTGGAAATCGAAATCCTGTTTCAGGCGATCGGAAATGAATCGTGCAATCTCGGAATTCATCTCAACGACCATCTGATACCAGAGCGGATTGGCCCATGCCCAGGCGCCGAGCCCGGCCTTCTGCCAATCCTCGAACAGAGACATCATCTGTTCCGTGACCGCCTGGGCGGTCGTATTCATTTCGGGCATTGCAAGTCTCCCCCCTCGCACGCGATTCGTCGAACCGGTCTTCGCAGCATTACTATGGGTAAACAGGCTGTCCTTGACCTCGATCAACCCCCCCCTCTGCCGGCAAACCGCTGACCGTACTCACATTTGGCCACGTAAAAACACGTTTCCCCTTTCCAAAACGACAAATCCCACCTATAGCCCCAGCTTCATTCAACCGGGCATACACCCTTGGAGGATGCCCAAATATCAGGAGATACCAATGGCTGGTGAGATTCCGAATCTTAATGCCACGGTTCGCGCGGGGACAGGCAAGGGGGCCGCTCGCCAAGCTCGTCGTGACGGGCTTGTACCGGGCGTCGTCTATGGCGGCGGCGCTGATCCGATTGCGATCAACCTTCCCTTCAACGAACTGCTGAAGCGCCTCAAGGCGGGACGCTTCCTGTCCACGCTCTTCAACCTTCAGGTCGAAGGCCAGGAAGACGTGCGCGTCATCTGCCGGAACGTGCAGCGTGACGTGGTCAAGGACCTTCCGACGCATGTCGATTTCATGCGCCTGCGCCGCACCTCGAAAGTGGCCCTCTTCATTCCCGTCGAGTTCACCGACGAGAAAGACAGCCCGGGCATCAAGCGCGGCGGTGTGCTGACCGTGGTTCGTCCCGAAATCGAGCTGGTCGTGACGGCCGGCGAGATCCCTGAAAAGGTGGAAATCTCGCTCGCGGGTCTCGACATCAACGACCACATCTCGATCTCCATGGTCAAGCTGCCGGAAGGCTCCAAAGCGACCATCGACCGCGACTTCAACATCGCCTCGATCTCGGCCCCGTCGGGCCTGGCCGCCAGCGGCGACGGCGAAGACGACGAGGAGGAAGGCGCGGAGGAGTAATCCTTCCGCCCCTCGGGAAAAGGCAAAGGGCGTGCCATCTGGCGCGCCTTTTTTTCTGCCAGTTTCTCAACGCGAATTTCCGCGCGAAACCATGAGCATTCACCTTTCCGAAAATATCCCGGGGGACGCGCGCCCGCGCGCGGGGGGCAGAGCCCCCTCTGCCACAAGAAGCCCTTTTGCACCCCGGGGCTGGCATTACCGGCCGGTTCACGGCATGAAGCGCCAAAGCAAGCGAAACAGGAGCCACGCCCCGTGCAACTCTTCGTCGGCCTCGGCAATCCGGGCGAGAAATACGCCCGCAACCGGCACAATATCGGTTTCATGGCGATGGACCAGATCGCCGCCGATCACGGCTTTGGCCCCTGGCGGAGCAAGTTCCAGGGACAGTTCTCCGAGGGCCGCTTCGGCTCCAACCGCGTCGTGCTGCTCAAGCCCGAGACCTTCATGAACCGCTCCGGCCAGTCCGTCGGCGAAGCGATGCGCTTCTTCAAGCTCGAACCCGAAGATGTCACCGTCTTTCACGACGAACTGGATCTTGCGCCCGGCAAGGTGCGGGTGAAGCAGGGCGGCGGACATGCCGGCCATAACGGGCTGCGCTCCATCCATGCCGCTATCGGCCCCGAATACCGCCGCGTCCGCCTCGGCATCGGCCATCCCGGACACAAGGACGCCGTCGCCGGCTATGTCCTGCGCGATTTTCCCAAGGCCGACGCGGACTGGCTCGACGACCTGCTGCGCGGTATTGGCGATGGCGCACCGGCGCTGGCCACCGGCGACTCCGGCAAGTTCATGAACGCCATCGCGCTCCGGGTGAACCCGCCGCGTTCCTCCACCAGCCAGCCGAAAACCGCGACCGAACCGCCGGCCAAGGCGTCCTCCACCCAGGCCCCGCCCGATGAACCCGATACGCGATCCGCGCTGCAAAGGCTCGCCGACCGCTTTCGCTAGAGCGTGTCGCGGCCTATCTGATTCAGGCTTCCCAGATTGGTTGTGATGTGATTCCCTTCTGTTGAGGCAGATATAGGGGTCTCAGATGTGCAAACCACATCCAATAGAGCTACGCGAGCGCGTCGTCGCTTTTGTCGATGAAGGTCACGGGCACCGCGAGGCGGCGCGGCACTTCCGGGTTTCGCCGAGATTTGTGAACGATCTGATCAAGCTGCGGCGGGAAACCGGATCACTGACACCACGACCGCAAGGTAACGGAGGTGGTCACCGCAAACTGGCCGGCGTGACCGGCTGGATTGAGGCGCGCATCGCCGACAAGGGAGAGATCACACTCGGCGAATTGGCAGCGGAATT
>NZ_FNEK01000062.1 GCF_900099935.1 Aliiruegeria lutimaris
TGGTCATTCTGGACAACCTCGCTACACACAAGAGCGCCGCCGCGGCCAAGGCCATGCGAGACGCCGGATGCTGGTTCCTGTTCCTGCCGCCCTATAGCCCCGACCTCAACCCCATCGAAATGGCGTTCTCGAAGCTCAAGGCTCACCTCCGCAGGATCGGCGCTCGCACCTTCACCGAATTGTTCGGCGCCATCGCCCAGGTCTGCGATCTCTATTCTCCGCAAGAATGCTGGAGCTACTTCAAGGCTGCCGGATATGTCTCAGGTTAATGGCGGGGTGCTCTAACAACCGCGCCGCGCGCAAGCGACACCACACCGGTCAGGGAAGCCGCAACGCCCCGAGGATCGGGCCGTATCCCCGTTCCTGCACGATCACGGCCCCCTCTTCAGGGCCCGCGACCGGAAGTTCGAGCGCCAGGGGTTCATCGCCGGACCATTTGCCGAGCGTTTCCCAGTCGGTCACGATATTGGAATAGACAATCGTCTTGCCCGCATTCTCGCCCCGCTCGATCGCAACCTTGCTCTTGGGCAGGAAGCGCACGAGCTGCACCGCGTAATCCCCGCTTTCCGTCAGCGCCGGCGCTGAAAGGTGGACAATGTCGCCCCTCCGTTCCGCGCTGAGCTTGATCTCCGAAGCCCTTGGCATCAGTTCCATCACCGCCTCGGCCAGCTCCATGGGCTTGGCGCCAACGATATGGGTGACGCCGCCCACCACCATCTGCGGGGTGTAGATCGTGTGCGAGCCGACCACGCGGGCATAGGATTTCTGACGCTTGGTGTGCTCGGGGCGGGCAAAACTGTCGGCCCAGCCGATGTAATCCCAGTAATCCACATGCAGGGCCAGCGGCAGGATGTCGGAGCGCTCGGCCAGGTGCGCCAGAAGCGCATCGGCCGGAGGACAGGAGGAGCAGCCCTGCGAGGTGAACAATTCGACCACGACCGGGGAGGAGCCTGCATCGTTGGCCGCGGACTCGGCCCAACCCGAAACGGCTTGTGCCAGTAGCATGCCAGATGCAGCTATACCTGCCAGCAGATGGTTCGGTTTCATAGGGCGCCTCTCATCCGTCGTTGACGCCCTTAATAGCGCCCACGTCCTGCAACAGCCAATCAAGAACCCGTGGGATTTTGGTAACGATTGCTCACGGCTGACGCGACCGTCAGTCCGGGTTGGGGTGATAGATGCGCCGATACGGGTCCGGAACGCCGCCAACGCCGTACTTGTCGTTCCAGTCCTTGGGAATGCCGCCACTGGCGCGGGCATAGTTCTCGGGCGGAATGGCGGCCATCAGCGGCTGCATCAGCCTGCGGATCTCGGCCCGCCGGTTCACGCCCAGCTTGGCAAGCACCGCGTCGACCCATTCGGCCACGCGCGGCTCCTCAACGTCGAGGCAGACGGAAATCTCATGATTGGAGCGGTTGTCCAGCACCATCTGCAGCGCGACGTGCTCGGCCGGCGACATGGTGTGCAGCGCCGCAACCAGCCGCGGCGGCAGGCCGGCGGCGATATCGCCCAATGCATCGTAAAGACCGAGCATCCGGTCTATCTTCTGCTCGATCCGGTCCAACTGTTCCTTCAGCGAAACCTCTTCCGCCGCGTCGCGATCCGACATGTCTCCCTCCCGTTCGGTCCGGCGACTCACCCGCACGCCCTTGCGCGCCGGCACGCCGTGCCTGCCTGTCTTTTTGTGACAGAGCGTGCGGGGGCGCAATCCCCTGCCACGGCTCTGCGTGAATCGGTCCGCCCCGGCGCGTGTCCCTACGCCCAGAACAGAAGACGGCCGCCGGCGTCAAGCCGGCGGCCGCGAAACACGTCCTGTGGAGCCCGTCAGAAATGAACGGATCTCGACGTCGCCGGGACCGTCAGCGGCGGCGCGAACTTGGTGAGGTCGATACCTTCGACGGCGTGCTTGTACTCCTCCATGCTCGGCGTGCGACCGAGAATGGCGGAAAGGACGACGACCGGGGTCGAGGCGAGCAGCGATTCACCCTTCTTTTCAGCCGAGTCGGCCACGACGCGGCCCTGGAAGAGGCGGGTCGAGGTGGCCAGCACCGTGTCGCCCTTGGCGGCCTTCTCCTGGTTGCCCATGCAGAGGTTACAGCCCGGACGCTCAAGGTAGAGAATGTTCTCGTACTCCGTGCGTGCCTCTGTCTTGGGCATGAAATCGTCGAACTCGAAGCCCGAATATTTCTGCAGGATCTCCCAGTCGCCCTCTTCCTTCAGCTCGTCGATGATGTTGTAGGTCGGCGCGGCGACCACGAGCGGCGCCTTGAACTCGACCTTTCCGGTTTCCTTCTCCAGGTTCTTGAGCATCTGGGCGACGATCTTCATGTCGCCCTTGTGCACCATGCAGGAGCCGACGAAGCCCAGGTCCACCTTCTTCTCCGCCCCGTAAAAGGAAACCGGGCGGATGGTGTCGTGGGTGTAGCGCTTGGAGACATCGGCGTTGTTGACATCCGGGTCGGCGATCATCGGCTCGACGATCTGGTCCAGGTCGACCACGACTTCGGCAAAGTATTTCGCGTCTTCATCCGGGGTCAGCGCCGGCTTCACGCCGGAGCGGATCTCGGCGATGCGCGTATCTGCCTTGTCGATCAGGCCCTGGAGCATGCCCACTTCGTTGTCCATGCCCTTCTCGATCATGATGCCGATGCGATGCTTGGCCAGCTCCAGCGAGCCGATCAGCGTCTCGTCATTGGAGATACAGATCGAGGCCTTGGCTTTCATCTCCGCGGTCCAGTCGGTGAAGGTGAAGGCCTGGTCGGCCAGCAGCGTGCCGATATGCACTTCGATGACACGCCCCTGGAAGACGTTGTCGCCGCATTGCTTGAGCATCTGCTGCTGGGTGGCGTGCACCACGTCGCGGAAATCCATGTAGTCGGCCATCTTGCCCTTGAAGGTCACCTTCACGGATTCCGGGATCGGCATGGAGGCCTCGCCGGTTGCCAGCGCCAGCGCAACGGTGCCGGAGTCGGCACCGAAGGCCACGCCCTTGGACATGCGGGTGTGGCTGTCGCCGCCGATGATGATGTCCCAGTCGGACACGGTGATGTCGTTGAGCACCTTGTGGATCACGTCGGTCATCGCGTGATATTCGCCCTTCGGATCCCGGCCGGTGATCAGGCCGAAATCGCTCATGAACTTCATCAGGCGCGGCGTGTTGGCCTGCGCCTTCAGGTCCCAGACCGAGGCAGTGTGGCAGCCGGACTGGTAGGCACCGTCCACTTTCGGCGAAATAACCGTGGCGGCCATCGCTTCGAGCTCCTGGGACGTCATCAGGCCGGTCGTATCCTGCGAGCCGACGATATTCACCGTCACGCGGGCATCGGAGCCGGCATGCATGACCGTGCCGGCCGGAACACCCACGGCGTTACGGTTGAAGATCTTCTCCACCGCGGTCAGGCCCTGACCTTCCTTGGTCACGATCCTGGAGGGTGCGAAGACCGGGGTCGGCTCCACGCCAAGCGTTTCGGCGGCGAATGTCTGCAGCCTCTTGCCGAAGACGATGGCATAGGAGCCGCCGGCCTTCATGAATTCGAGCTTCTGGGGCGTGAAGGAGCCCGCCAGGTCAACCAGTTCCTCGGTGCCATCGGCGTTGTAGAGCTTTTTCTTCTTGGTGTTGATGGTCAGGACGGTGCCGGTCTCGACGGAGTATTTCTGCTCCAGGATCGGGTTTCCGGCATCATCAAGGACCGGCATGCCGTCCGCGTCCGTCTTCCGGACCCAGTTCTTCAGGTTGACCCCGATTCCGCCCGTAACGTCAACGGTCGTCAGAAAGATCGGCGAGATGCCGTTGGTTCCGGCGACGACCGGGGCGAAGTTCACGAACGGCACGTAGGGGCTGGCCTTTTTGCCGGTCCACAGCGCCACGTTGTTCACACCTGACATCCGCGAAGAGCCGACGCCCATGGTGCCTTTCTCGGCAATCAGCATCACGCGCTTATCGGGATGCTGGGCCTTCAGCGCTTCGATTTCCTGCTGCGCCGCCTCGGAGATCATGCATTTGCCATGCAGCTCACGGTCGGAGCGGGAGTGGGCCTGGTTGCCGGGCGAAAGCAGGTCGGTGGAAATGTCGCCTTCGGCGGCGATATAGGTGACGACCTTCACCTCTTCCTCGACATCGGGAAGCTTGGTGAAGAACTCGGCCTTGGCGTAGCTTTCCAGAATGCCCTGCGCGATCTTGTTGCCAGCCTTGTAGGCGGCTTCGAGACGGCCGGTATCCGCGTCATAGAGAAAGACCTGCGTCTTGAGCACCTCGGCGGCCTGCTCCGCGATGGCCACGTCCTCGCCCAGCGCCAGGTCGAGGAGAACCTCGACCGAGGGGCCGCCCTTCATGTGCGACAGCAGCTCGAAAGCGAATTCCGGGGTGATTTCCGCGACGACAGCCTCGCCGAGAATGATCTCCTTGAGGAATTTCGCCTTCACGCCCGCCGCGCTCGTGGTGCCCGGCAGGGTGTTGTAGATGAAATACTCCAGCGAGTCCGCGCGATGCGCGTTCCCGGTATACCTGATCTGCTCGATCAGCTCGCCAACCAGCGCGCCATCGTCAATCGGTTTGGGGTGCAGGCCCTGGGCCTTGCGGGTGCTGATTTCGTCCAGATATTCAGTGTACAAGCTCATGTCTTCTCTCGCCGCTGTGATGTCAGTTGTAGCTTGAACGCCGAATCTCAGAATCGTCTGGCGGGCCTGAACAAGCTTGCTGTATGCGATGGTATACTAAAGCGATCCGATCTTCAATATGATCGGCGCGACAGGTTGTCACAAACTTGTGGCGGCACCCGCTTCCCACGCCGGCATTGCATCTGAACATGCCCATACATCCAAACCCGTCGGTCGCAAAGCATGAAGGCACCGGGAGCCGCTCAAAACGCTCGTCGCCCCCCTTGAAAAGGCACGGCATGGCGCGCGCGGGGTCCGTCCGGGCAAACCGGTCAGCGGACCGCGCGCCAACATGCCCAACTGGGTCGGCGAAAAGCAAGCGACAGGCAAGCGTCGGGCACGGGATGGCTTGAAAGCGCCAGCACCGATATCCAGTTTTTGTTGAAGCCTGTCACTTGGAAATACGCGAGTACAACGAACCCTGGACCTGAAAGGGAGGCCAACACATGCCGATCAAAGTAGGCACTGATACCGCCAGGACCCGCAAGGATCTTGTCGTTGGCGGAAAAACCTATTCCTATTACTCCATTCCCGCCGCCGAGGCCGCCGGGCTTGGCGATTTCTCCAGGCTTCCCGCCGCGCTCAAGGTGGTGCTGGAGAACATGCTCCGCTTCGAGGACGGTGGCTTCACCGTCTCCGTCGATGACATCAAGGCCTTCGCCGAATGGGGCGCCAAGGGCGGCAAGAACCCGCGCGAGATCGCCTATCGCCCCGCCCGGGTTCTGATGCAGGATTTCACCGGCGTTCCCGCCGTCGTGGACCTCGCCGCCATGCGTGACGGCATCGAGGGATTGGGCGGCAATGCCCAGCAGATCAACCCGCTGAACCCGGTCGACCTCGTGATCGACCACTCCGTCATGATCGACGCCTTCGGCAACCCGCGCGCCTTCCAGATGAACGTGGACCGCGAATACGAGCGGAACATGGAGCGCTACACCTTCCTCAAGTGGGGCCAGAAGGCGTTCAACAATTTCCGCGTCGTGCCACCGGGGACCGGCATCTGCCACCAGGTGAACCTCGAATATCTTTCCCAGACTATCTGGTCCGACCTTGACCAGGACGGCAAGGAAGTCGCCTATCCCGACACGCTGGTGGGAACCGACAGCCACACCACCATGGTCAACGGTGCCGCCGTTCTCGGCTGGGGCGTGGGCGGCATCGAGGCCGAGGCCGCGATGCTCGGCCAGCCGATCTCCATGCTGATCCCCGAGGTCGTGGGCTTCAAGCTGACCGGCGAGATGATCGAGGGCACCACCGGCACCGATCTCGTGCTCAAGGTCGTCGAGATGCTGCGCGTCAAGGGCGTGGTCGGCAAGTTCGTGGAATTCTACGGGCCGGGGCTCGACAAGCTGCCGCTGGCCGACCGCGCCACCATCGCCAACATGGCCCCTGAATACGGCGCAACCTGCGGCTTCTTCCCGGTCGATGACGAGACGCTGCGCTACCTGCGCCAGACGGGACGCGACGAGGACCGCATCGCGCTGGTCGAAGCCTATGCGAAGGAGAACGGCTTCTGGCGCGGCGTCGATTACGCGCCCGTCTATACCGACACGCTGGAGCTCGACATGGGCAGCATCGTTCCGGCCATCTCCGGCCCGAAGCGCCCACAGGACTACCTGCCGTTGACCAACGCCAAGCAAGCCTTCGCCAGGGAAATGGCAGAAACCTTCAAGCGTCCGATGGGCAAGGACGTCGCCGTCGAGGGCGAGGAGTACACCATGTCCTCGGGCAAGGTCGTGATCGCCTCGATCACGTCGTGCACCAACACGTCGAACCCCTATGTGATGATTGGCGCCGGTCTGGTGGCCCGCAAGGCGCGTGCGCTCGGCCTGAACCGCAAGCCCTGGGTAAAAACCTCGTTGGCCCCCGGCTCGCAGGTCGTGACCGAGTATCTGGAGGCCGCCGGCCTGCAGGAGGATCTCGACGCGATCGGCTTCAACCTCGTCGGTTACGGCTGCACGACCTGTATCGGTAACTCGGGCCCGCTCCAGCCGGAGATCTCAAAAGCGATCAACGAGGGCGACCTCGTGGCCGCCGCGGTGCTCTCGGGCAACCGCAACTTCGAAGGCCGCATCAGCCCGGACGTGCGCGCCAATTACCTGGCCTCGCCGCCGCTGGTTGTCGCCTACGCGCTGGCCGGAGACATGAATATCGACCTGACCACCGAGCCGCTCGGCCAGGACAAGGACGGCAATGACGTGTTCCTCAAGGATATCTGGCCCTCCAATGCCGAGATCGCCGATCTGGTGCACAAGACCGTGACGCGCGAAGCCTTCCTCAGGAAATACGCGGATGTCTTCAAGGGCGACGAGAAGTGGCAGGCGGTTGAGACCACCGATGCCGAGACCTATGATTGGCCGACCCAGTCGACCTACATCCAGAACCCGCCCTATTTCCGGGGAATGGGCATGGAGACCAAGCCCATCGACAATATCGAAGGCGCCAAGGTTCTGGCCCTTCTGGGCGACATGATCACTACCGACCACATCTCGCCCGCAGGCTCCTTCAAGCAGGACACCCCGGCTGGCAGGTATCTAACCGAGCGCCAGGTCGCCCCGCGGGAGTTCAACTCATACGGCTCGCGTCGTGGCAACCACGAGATCATGATGCGCGGCACCTTTGCCAATATCCGCATCAGGAACGAGATGCTGGACGGGGTCGAAGGCGGCTACACCAAGGGCCCGGATGGCGAGGTGACGTCGATCTACGACGCCTCCATGGCCTACCAGGAAGCCGGCATCCCGCTGGTGATCTTCGGCGGCGAGCAATATGGCGCCGGTTCCTCCCGCGACTGGGCGGCCAAGGGCACCAACCTGCTGGGCGTCAAGGCCGTGATCGCCGAGAGCTTCGAACGGATCCACCGCTCCAACCTGGTCGGCATGGGCGTCATCCCGTTCGAGTTCACCGGCGGCGACACCCGCAAGTCGCTCGGCCTGACCGGCGACGAGACGGTGGCGATCGATGGTCTGGTGGGCGTGAAGCCGCTGCAGGAGGTTCCCGGCACGATAACGCGCGTAGGTGGCGAGACGGTAGAGATCACGCTGAAATGCCGGATCGATACCGCTGTCGAGATCGACTACATCGAGAATGGCGGTGTACTGCATTACGTGCTGCGCAACCTGGCCAGGTCTGCAGCCTGAGCCACCGGCCGGCCGCCAACTCATCAAACGACACCCCGACCGAATTCGGCCGGGGTGGTTCAGGCTTGGCCCAGCGACATCACGGGCCCGTTTCAATGCGGCAGGCCCCAGAGCATGTTGCTCGTTAAAGGGGCGCGGAACTAACGTTCCTACCCCCCGAAATCAACGGGCCAGAGGGTTTCAGGTAAACCCGGATGAACGCGACAGGCTCTAGATGTCGTTGCGCCCCCACTGGTTGCCGTCGCGATCCCAGCCGCCGATCACATGGCGAAACTGCCGGTTTCCGCTGCGGGCATTGTCATGGATATGTACACGGTCAATTGACCCCGACCGATACCGCCGTTCGATCGAATACGATCTCTGGCGGGTCTGCCCGGGCTCGATCCCGGCATTCGCGGCGCGGTCCGCCCTTGTCTCGAAGACACGTTCGTAATTGGTATTTCCGTCATATGGAGTATCAGACATGCGTTTCCTTTCCTCCCAATAAAGGTAGTCGTCCTGTCTTTGCGCCCTTTCAGCTTAGGAGCAGGTTATCGTTGCGTCAATTTTCAGATTGCGGGGGTCAACCGATCCCAGGGTGACATTCCGACAAACGCGAATACCCCCGATTGCACGCAGCACGCAAAGGGCTAAGGTACCGCCATGATCGTTCCCTTGGTGCTTTTCCTGATCGCTTTCGCGGCCGCAATTCTTTCTTTTCTACGTCCTGAACTCGGCGACCTGATCCTGGTTGCCGGACCTGCGGCGCTGGCAAGCCTCTACCTCTTGGTCCGGGTCATTCTGCGCCGGGGGCACCCGGCCAACGTGGTCGTTCTGGACGGTTCGAACGTCATGCATTGGAAGGATGGCGAGGCCCGCCTGGAAACGGTGCGGGAAGTGATCGAACGGCTGTCCGCGCTCGGTTTCACTCCCGGCGTCGTTTTTGACGCCAATGCGGGTTACAAGCTGGAAGGTCGATATAGTGGGGACAGGGCACTGGCACAGATGCTCTACCTGCATCGGAACAGGGTCATCGTGGTTGACAAGGGTGTCCCCGCCGACCCAGTCCTGCTCGACGCCGCCCGGAACCTCGGAGCGCGCGTGGTCAGCAATGACCGTTTCCGCGACTGGGTGGACGAGCACCCGGAACTGAAGCAGCCCGGTCACGTCATTCGGGGCGGCTACCGAGACGGAAAGCTCTGGCTCGACCTGGATGGCGCCTGAGGAGCTGGAACGGAGAAGCCAAGGCAAGCGTTCGGTGTTTCAGCCGGACATTTCCGCCCGGCGCTGTTTCCATTCGTGCCAGGCAAGGGCCAGCACAACCACGTCCACAATCGTGATCGCGACAAGAAACCATGTTGGGTGAAGCAACATCCGGTATCCTTGGTAGGCTATGAAACCGGCAAGGGCCACGATGAAGGTGGGGTAAGCCCAGGCACGCTCGGCGAGAACGGCGGCAACGAGCACAAGCTTGATCGCGCCGTGGCTCATCAGATACCAGGCCGCAAAGCTCTGCGCATCGACCCCGAACCCGACCGCCCAATGAAGAAGCGTATTGGCAACCATGTCGCCGGGATCTTCGAGCAGTTCGCCGGCAGTGAGGACCTGCACCATGCGAACGACGGTGTCGTGGGTCATGAAGGCAAGCGCCAACCCGCCGACAACCTCGATCAGGCTGTGGAGGAATTTGAGCAGGAGGCCCAGCCGAAAGGCATCACGCAGAAGGTCTTCTCGCATGGACATCTGCTCCCCGCGCCGTTCTTCCGCCCGATCACCGCGCCTAGCCAAGTTGCGCCAACGCCGGGAAGGTCTCCAGCAGCCAATAGGAGAACTGGCTGAAGCCGCCCGTCAGCATCAGCAAGCCGATGGTCCAGAGCAGCAGCCCCATGATGCGCTCAATCTGTGCCATGTGCCGCTTCATCCAGTTCATCAACCCTGTCAGGCTCGGGAAAAAGGCCGCCACCAACAGGAAGGGAATACCAAGCCCCGCCGCATAGACCGCGAGCAGCAGCGTTCCGCGCGTGATGCTGGCCTCGGAGGCCGCCAACGACAGGATCGCCCCGAGCTGCGGCCCGATGCAGGGCGTCCAGCCAAAGGCGAAGGCGAGGCCGAGAATATAGGCACCGAAGGCCGAGCCACCCCGGTCGCCCGCATCCAGGCGCGCCTCGCGCTCAAGGAAGGGAATGCGGAAGATGCCGAGAAAATGCAGCCCGAAAAACATCACCAGAAGGCCTGCCAGCGTGTTGAAAACCTGCTGATTCTGCAGGAAGAACGCGCCAAAGGCCGAGGCCGTGAAGCCCAGGAACAGGAACACCGTCGACAGCCCCATCACGAAGAACAGCGCCGTCAGGATCACCCGCCGCCGTCCCGTGCCGCCTTCGCTCATGTCGGACATGGAGATGCCGCCCATATAGGCCAGGTAAGGCGGCACGATCGGCAGCACGCAAGGGCTCAGAAACGAGATCAACCCCGCCACGAGGGCAATCGCCATGGCCGGCAAGAGCGCGGCGTCGATGATTTCAAATCCGAACATGTCCTCTCCTTTCCAAACGCTCTAGACGCTCGAGCGCAAAAGGTCACGGCCCCCGAGGTCACATTGGCGTGGATGTCCTGTAGACGCCACGCCGATCTGGCCCTAGACATTTTCCCCATGAAGGATCCGACCACGCTCGACGCCCGCGGCCTGCTCTGCCCCTTGCCGGTTCTGAAGGCCCGCAAGGCGCTCAAACCCTTGCCCGACGGTGCCGAGCTGCACGTTCTGGCCGACGATCCGGCCGCCGTGATCGACTTTCCGCATTTCTGCACCGAAGCCGGCCATGCGCTGCTGGAACAGTCCGAGCGCGCGGGCCACCTTGAATTCCGCATTCGCAAGGGCGGCTGACCGCCCAGGAGGAGAGACCATGAAATTCTGCCGCATCCGCACCGAGTCCGGCACCATCCCCGCCGCCATCGACGCCGAAGGCACGGCACGCAGCCTGGCCGGGGTAATCGACGACATCACCGCCGAGACCCTCGCCGAAGGGAAACTCGCGGAACTTGCCGCAACCGACCTCTCCACCCTGCCCGCCCTCGACGCGCCGGACTATGCGCCGATCGTCTCGGATATCCGTCGAATCTTCTGCATCGGGCTGAACTATTCCGACCATGCCGAAGAAGCGGGCATGGCGATCCCCGAGCAACCGATCCTGTTCATGAAGGTCTGCCCGGCCACCGGCGCAAATGACCCGGTGACTATCCCCAAGGGCTCCGAGAAATCGGATTGGGAGGTCGAACTTGGCGTCGTTATCGGCAAGAAGACGCAGCACGCGACCGTCGAGAACGCTCTGGATCACGTGGCCGGCTATTGCGTTGTCAACGACCTCTCCGAGCGCAGCTACCAGATCGAACGCGGCGGCCAGTGGGTGAAGGGCAAATCCTGCGACGGATTCGGCCCGGTCGGCCCCTGGCTCGTCACAGCCGACGAAGTCCCCGACCCGCAGGTGCTCGACATGTTCCTCGACGTGAATGGCGAACGGTGCCAGACCGGCAACACCGCCACCATGATCTTCGGCGTGGCCGAGATCATCAGCCACCTGAGCGAGTTCATTACCCTCATGCCGGGCGATATCATCTCCACCGGCACCCCCCCGGGCGTCGGCATGGGCATGAAGCCCCAGCGTTTCCTGCGCGCCGGCGACACGATGCGCCTCGGCATTGAAGGCCTCGGCGAACAGAACCAGAGCGTGAAAGCCTGGCAAGCCTGAGCGCATCCTCTTTCTACAAATATCCTCGCCGAAGGCAGGCCGCGCCAGCGGCCTCACCGGCAACAAGGACGAATAACAATGCAGACAATCGCGGGCTTCGACCGTATCGGCGAGGAAAATGCCTTCGCCGTCCTGGCGCGCGCCGGACAACTGGCCGCCGAAGGCAAGGACATCATCAATCTTGGCATCGGCCAGCCGGATTTCCCGACGCCGCCCAATATCGTCGAAGCTGCGATCAAGGCGCTCAAGGACGGCCAGCACGGCTACACCCCGGCCGTCGGCATCGCGCCGCTACGCGAAGCCGTCGCCGCCGATCTGCACTGGCGCTTCAACGCGGAAGTGAACCCCGACAACGTCATCGTCGTGCCGGGCGGCAAGGTCACCATGTTTGCCGCCATCCTGATGTTCGGCGAGCCGGGCGCGGATATCCTCTATCCCGACCCCGGCTTCCCGATCTATCGCTCAATGATCGAGTTTACCGGCGCCCGACCCATCCCGGTGCCCATCCGAGAGGAGAACGGCTTCGGCTTCTCGGCGGAGGAGACGCTCGCGCTGATCACGCCCGAGACCCGCCTGCTCATCCTCAACTCGCCTGCCAACCCCTGCGGCGGCGTCACGCCCAAGGCGGAGGTCGACAAGCTCGTCGCCGGCCTCGCCGCGCATCCGCAGGTCGCGATCCTGTCGGACGAGATCTACGACCAGATGCTCTATGACGGCGAGAAACACGTCACCCTGCTCGACTACCCCGAGATCCGCGACCGCCTGATCCTGCTCAATGGCTGGTCCAAGACCTATGCCATGACCGGCTGGCGGCTGGGCTACTCGGTCTGGCCGGACGGGCTCTATGACAAGGTGCGCAAGCTCGCGGTCAACGCCTGGTCCTGCGTCAACGCGCCGTCGCAATTCGCCGCCCTCGAAGCGCTGACCGGCCCGCAGGACGCGGTGGCCACGATGCTGGCGGAGTTCGACAAGCGCCGGAAGCTGGTGGTGGACGGCCTCAACGCCCTTCCGGGGGTCAGTTGTATCACCCCCAAGGGCGCCTTCTACGCCTTCCCGAATGTCAGCGAGACCGGGTGGAAGGCCAAACCGCTCGCCTCCGCCCTGCTGGAAGAGGCCGGCGTGGCCACCATTGGCGGGCCGGATTTCGGCGTACTGGGCGAAGGCTATATCCGGTTGAGCTATGCCAACTCGGCGGAAAACATCTCCCGCGCGCTGAACCGCATGGAAGATTTCCTCGGCCGCAGAGCCTAGAATCACCGGCGAGCTGTTTCGGGGATGGCCGACGGGAACCGGCACGTTTTCGTTGGCCTTGATGCGCCGTTTCGCTGACGGCGCACCGGCAACAGCGCGCCCCCGGTTCTGAACCCGGGATCGGATGAAAACGGCTCGAACGGACCGCCAGAAGTCCCGATCGGATGCTACACACGCCGATCGGGTTCGAGAATCACGCGATTATCTTGAAAACCAAGCTGGTCATGCGGCAAGGTTGGACGCGACGATAACCTGGCCCATCGAACTCGGAGCGCGGCATGCGACTGATCAAGGTATCTCTTTACGCAGTCGCGGTTATCGCGATCTGCGTGATTGGACTGAAACTGGCGTTTCCCCTGCCGAGCACCAATTTCTCCGAACCTGGCGAAAAGCAGCCTGCATCCTGGTCGGGACCGCTCGGCACAACGATCCAGCCCGCGCAGGCGCGCAATCCCGGACTGGATGGTGTGCGCCCCCTGGGAGATGGGCGCACGGCTTTTGCGGCGCGGGTAATCCTCGCGCGGCAGAGCACCTCTTCCATCGATGCACAATATTACATCTGGCAGCACGACGTTACCGGCCTGATGCTTCTGGACGAGCTTCGCTCCGCCGCGGAACGCGGTGTTCGGGTGCGCCTGCTGGTTGACGACAACGGAATTTCGGGCATGGACCCGTTGCTGGCAGAACTCGACGCCCTGCCTACGGCCAGCGTGCGCATTTTCAATCCGTTCACGCTCCGAAACCCAAAACTGATGTCCTACGCCTTCGATTTCACGCGCCTGAACCGGCGCATGCACAACAAGTCCATGACCTTCGACGGTGTCGCCACGATCATGGGCGGACGCAATATCGGCGACATCTATTTCAGCTACGGTCCGGGAACTCACTACCTGGATGTCGATGCCATCGCGATCGGCCCCATCGTCGACGAGGTTTCGGACTCCTTCGATGCCTACTGGAACAGTGCCTCCTCCTATGACGCGGCCTTGTTCCTGGAGCCTTCCGAGGAAATGCGCATTCAGGCACTGGCCGAAACCGCGCGCCAGTCGGCGGCCGGTGCGGGCTATCAGAAAGCCATTCTGGATAACGAACTCACCGACCGGATCGCCGACCGGGATCTCACCTTCGAATGGAGTGAAGTCACGCTCCTCGTCGATGACCCGGCCAAGGGGCTTGGACAGGTTGAGAGCGAGGAGTTGATGGTCGAGCGCCTGGTCGAATTCGCGAAAACCTCCAAGACCTCGCTCGATCTTGTCTCGGCCTATTTCATTCCCGGCAGCCGAGGGGCCGAAATCCTGCAAGGTCTTGCCCGATCCGGGGTAAAGGTCCGGGTTCTGACAAACTCGCTCGACGCGACCGATGTGATGCCCGTGCACGCCGCCTACATGCGGTATCGGGACGGCCTGCTGGAGAGCGGCGTGGAACTTCTGGAGCTTCGAGCCCTTCGCAAGGAGCATCGTGACCGCAGGTTACCCGAGATCCTTGCGGGTTCCGCCTCGGGTCTGCACGCGAAAATGTTCGGCTCCGACGGAGAACGTGCCTTCATCGGCTCCTACAATCTCGACCCGAGATCCGCGCGCCTGAACACGGAAATGGGCTTGCTGATCGAAAGCCCCACGATCGCCGCCACGCTCGCAGCGCAACTCGACAACACCGACTCCACGTATCGCGTCGAAAGGACGGATGACGGCGCGCTGATCTGGATCGAAGAGGGAGAAGACGGAACATCCACGACGCACACGGTGGAGCCGGAAACCAGCAGTTTCCAACGCGGTCTGACGGCCGTTGTCCGGTGGTTGCCGGTCGAGTGGATGCTTTGAAGGCTCGTCCTGCTCAGGCGTGATCTCAAGAGCGACCGGCTCTCAAGGGTGCAGCTGGAGCGATGCTGCCACGAGAACCTGTCATCCCTCGGCCAGTAGTGTTTCACTACTCGGCCCGACGTTTCCTGCGCTCGGATTTGAGCCCCCAGATGATGCAGCCGATGTAGAAGAACGTCAGAATGGCGAGGGTCGCCCAGAGATAAGTCAGCAAAGCGGAGGTCAGGAGCACCGTGCCCAGCAGGACGTATGTGGTTTTCCGGCGTTCAACGGCAACATTCTTGAAGGAATATGTCGGTATGCGACTGATCATCAACAGTCCGACAAGACCAACGTAAACGGCGATGATTGCGGGCGAGATCAAGGGAAGATCGGAGATGGCAAAGGAGAGAACCATTGGCAGCAACACGAGCAAGGCACCCGCTGGCGCGGGAACACCGACAAAGAAGTCGCCAGCGCCTCCTTCTGCATCCAACCGGCTGCTGACATTGAACCGGGCCAGTCGCAAAACGCAGCATATGCTGTAGCTCAAAACCGCCAACCAACCGGCGCCACGAAAATCGTGGAGTGTCCAGCTGTGCAGGATAAGGACCGGTGCCACGCCGAAATTCAGAAAATCGGCGAGCGAATCGAGCTCTGCGCCGATCGGCGTTTCCGCTCTCATCAAGCGCGCCAACCGACCATCCAACCCGTCCAGCACGCAGGCTGCCAGGATGAGACGGACAGCCATCTCATAGTTCCCCTCATACCCGAACCGGATCGCCGTCAGGCCCGCGCAAATGGCTATGATGGTCAGCAGGTTTGGCAACAACTGCAGGACGGGAACGTCCTTTTTCTTGTCTGTCGATCGCTCGGGCATCGGTCAGTCTGCCCGAGCCGACCGAGCGGGCTCTGCTGAAGTCAGATCGGCAAGAACCGTCTCGCCCGCGACCATGGTTTGCCCGAGGCTGACCATCGGATGCACGCCTTCCGGCAAATAGACATCCAGGCGCGATCCGAAGCGTATCAGCCCAAATCGTTCACCGGTCTGGAGTTCGTCCCCCTCGGAGGAAAAACAGACAATCCGCCGCGCAACCAGCCCCGCGATTTGCACAACGGCAACCTGCCGCCCATCCGCCATTTCAATGCAAAGGCTATTGCGTTCATTGTCGGCACTCGCCTTGTCCAGGGAGGCATTGAAGAACTTGCCGGGTCGATAGGCGATCGCGGCAATCCTGCCGGCGATCGGGGCCCGGTTCACATGGCAATTGAAGACACTCATGAAGACGCTCACGCGGGTCAGTGCCTCGTCGGACATACCCAGCTCTGCCGGCGGCACGGCCTTCTCGATAAGCGAAACGACGCCGTCGGCCGGACTGACGATCAGGCCGTCGCGGGATGGTGTCGCGCGCACCGGATCCCGAAAGAAGTAATAGCACCATACGGTCAGCCCTGCCCCGACCCACCCCAGGAACGTGGAGATCAGGAACAGAATTACAGTTATAGCCATGAAAATGGCGACAAACTTCCGCCCTTCCGGATGCATCGGTTTCAGGAATGTGTCGCGCATTTTCATCGTGGTGCCACCAGTTGAGGAATTATCGTCGCGTCCTATCCCAATCGCGGGAAGAATCAAAACACATCACAGATGAAAGTCAGGGAAAACAGGCAATCGAACGACAAAGATCAAAAGAACGGTGATGACAGTTCGGCACAAGAACCAGGTTTGGACGAGTCCCGGGCAAACGGCGGCAAGGTCGCCAAGGAGTTTCTCCCTATAGCTGCCCCCTACCGCGCCAACACCAGCTCCGCTTTCAGCCCACCCATCTCTTCGCTCACTCCCAGCCGCAAGGTCCCGCCGTGGCGTCGCGCAATGTCTTGCGCAATCGCGAGCCCCAGCCCGACGCCGGAGCCGCGGTTCTGGTTGCGGGCGGCATCCAGCCGGGAGAAGGGTTTCAGCGCCTCCTCGCACAGTTCCTCCGGAATGCCCGGCCCGTCATCCTCGACGCTGAAGATCACCCGTCGCTCCGTCAGCTCCACCGAAACCCGCGCCGTCCCCGCATAGCGGATGGCATTGCCGATCAGGTTGCTGAGGGCCCGCTCCACCGCCGCGCGGCGCAGGATGAGGGTCGGCCGCTCCTCGGCCAGGTGCCAGAGCGTGACAGACCCGTCCAGCCTTTGCGCCTTGTCCACGACCTGCCGGGCGAGTTCCTGCGGCACCACGGGCTCCGGATCGCCGAGCTGGTCGGAGCGGGCAAAATCGAGAAAGGCATCGATCAGCATCTCCATCTCGTCCACATCCTGCTTCAGATCCGCGGTCTCCTCGTCTTCGGGCATCATCGACAGGGTGAGCTTCATCCGCGTCAGGGGGGTCCGCAGGTCATGGCTCACCCCAGAGAGCATCAGCGTGCGCTGCTCGATCTGCCGCAGTATCCGGCCGCGCATATCGAGGAACGCACGCCCCGCCGCCCGCACTTCCAGCGCGCCCGAGGTTTTGTAATGCACCACCTGCCCCTTGCCGAAAGCCTCGGCGGCATCCGCGAGCCGCGTGATCGGCCGCAGCTGGTTGCGCAGGTAGAGAAAGGCGATGGATGCCATCAGCACCCCGATCGTCGCCATCAGAACCAGGAACTGGTGCGGGTTGGAGGCCGAGGCGCGTTGCCGGCGGAACCGTATATCGACCGGGCCTTTCGTTGTCCCGATCTGCACCTGCACCCACCGGCTCGAACTGCTGAGATCCACCGCGCGTACATCGTCGAACCCGTCCCGCAAGGTCTTTATCACCTCCAGTCCGGAGACATCGTAGAACACCCGCTGAACGCCATGGCGCTCTTCCGGCGCAGGAAAGATTTCCATGTTGAGCGTGTCCACAAGCGAGGCGATGTCCGCCATCCCGGCCTCCATGTCCGGCGCCTCGTCTATCAACTCGATGATCTCGCGCAGTTCCAGCACCACGCCATTTGTCAGCTGCCGCGTTACATCCTCGAAATGCCGCTGGATGAAAACGGCCGAGACCACCAAGATCAGCACCGCAATGGGCACGATCAGTATGAGCGCCGCACGTCCGTAGAGGCCGCGCGGCATGGAACGTTTTAGCCAGCCGAATTTCATGCCACAACGCTAACGTCAGGGCCGCTTGAGAGGAACGGGAAATGTCACGAGACACGCGTTTTACGCAGCTGGAACCCGGGCTGCGCCGGGTGCTGGCGCCCAACCCCTCGCCCATGACGTTCCGGGGCACAAACAGCTATATCGTCGGCACGGGCGACGTGGCCGTAATCGACCCCGGCCCCGCGATGCCGGCCCATCTGGACGCGCTGCTCGCGGCGTTGGAGCCGGGCGAGCGCATCAGCCACATCTTCATCACCCATTCCCATCTCGACCATTCCCCCCTCGCCCGCCCGCTTGCCGAACGAACCGGGGCACCCGTCCTGGCCTTCGGCACGCATGAGGAAGGCCGCTCCCCGATCATGGCAGCGCTTGCAGCGGACGGCATGCTGGGCGGTGGAGAGGGCATCGACACGGAATTCGCGCCAGATATCCGCCTGGCCGATGGCGACACGGTCGAGGCGGGCGACTGGAGCCTGCAGGCGCTCTGGACGCCGGGCCATATCGCCAACCACCTGAGTTTCGCGTGGAACGGCGCCGTTTTCACGGGCGACCACGTGATGGGGTGGGCCTCCTCTCTGATCTCGCCCCCCGACGGCGACCTGACCGCCTTCATGGCGTCCTGTGAAAAACTCAAGACGCGACAGGACCGTCGGTACTATCCAGGTCACGGCGACGCGGTGGAGAATCCGCAGGAGCGGCTTGCTTGGCTGATCCACCACAGACGCGAACGCGAGAGGCAAATACTGGAGCTTCTGTCACGCGCGCCCCGCACGGTGGAAACGCTTGTGCGTGGCATCTATACCGATACGCCCGAGGCGCTCTTCCCCGCAGCAGCGCGGAACGTTCTCGCTCACATCATTGATTTAAGTACTAAAAAAATGATATTTGCGACATCCCTGCCGGACGGGATGATTTCGCTCCGGCATCCGGAAACCGGCGACCAAAACTTTGAGACAAATTCGTAAAATCCCTCTGGACGCCCTCACCCCCTGTTGCTATATCGCCCCCCGTGTTCCGGCGTAGCTCAGCGGTAGAGCAGTTGACTGTTAATCAATTGGTCGTAGGTTCGATCCCTACCGCCGGAGCCAAAAATCTCTCAGAATACAGAGGTTTATTGGCAAGCCCCCTCGGGGGCTTTTCTCGTTTGTTTGCCTTGTCACCGAATTTGTCACCAGATTCGCCACTACCTCGGCCACCCAAAGAAAACACGCCTCTTCGACGTACGAAGCCTGTCCCGCGCCACTGTGACCAGTTTCGAGGCTGAGAAGTGGGTGCCAATCTCGAACAACATCTCCGCAGTGCAGGCCGCCCTAGAAACCGCCGGGGTGGGGTTCATTGTGGAGGATAGCAGAAGCGCCGGGGTGAGGTTAGGAAAATGAAAAAACTTTTGTTGAGCATATTGGTACTCGCTGCCAATGGTTGCGCTGAGCACGATTTAGGTGCGCTTTCGACTTATACGCCTCTGCCTGAACCGAACATGTTCCAGTGGCGTACCATCGCGGACACGGTCTACCCAGTAAACTCTGAGAGAGCCGAGCAACAACGGTTAGAGCAGTTGGATAAAATTGCGAGGATGAACCCGCCTTGCGACCAAGGCTATCGTATAACTAACCGCGCCGCGACGAAGAAGGTCGATAGTCTATTGGGAAAGGGAATTTACGACGTTTTCTACACAATTGATTGCAACGGATAACACGGCTTCAGCGGCGCGCTTGCCCAACTCGAAACCGAGGAATATGAAACCCAGACCCGAAGACTCTCGTTATGAATGAGGGAGCCTCGGGGGGCAGGTCATCCGAAGTACAGGGAACTTTGCCGATATTACAAGATCGTACTGAATTCGCTTGTCGAAAGTGGAGATCTAGAAAGTAATAAGGAGGACGCACTCCTTCGCTTCAAAGGCCAGGGATTGCACACTCTCGCTGAATCTGAAGAAGACAACCGCCGCCACAATGACTCTCTGAGAACCAACAAGCAAATTGCCTTTTTAACTGCCGCTCTCGTTTTTGTGGGAATTAGGCAAGTTTACGCCACTTTGGCTGGAAGCCAAATTTTTTCATCTAAAGCAATCGAGGGCACCTAGTGGTCGCTCCCGTTCGCTGGTCCCTACCCTAACCTTCCTTGCATTAAACCATCCGAAAAGTTTCGGGAGCATTTTGGGCTAAAGGAAAGGGTAGGTAATCTCGATAGCCGTTGGGGCGAAGACCCGGAACGCCCTCTGTGAGTGAATTATTGCCTCGGAAAAGAGGGTTCCCTCGCGTGCCGCGCGGCATTGCATGGTATGTGAGCCAGGGCGATTTAAAGCCGGAAGGCAAGGCCTTCTGGCTACTCATTGTCACGTTTCTGCGTCGGAATCCCCAACACGATTAGCATCTCCCAAAGGTAAGGTGTGATGAATTCCTTGTCGTCTCCCTTGTATTCGGCAAGAAGCTCTTCGGCCAAGGCAAACCGTTCCTCGGCGGTTTCCGGCACTTGGACAGCGGCGAAGAGTTCATCGGCAGTCATTTCTTTAACTTCGCTCCTACCTGCCCCGTTTTATTCAACAAACTCAACGCCAGATTCATATTCTTCCGGATGTAGTTCGCTCGAAATGGAAATTAAGCTTACCCCGCACGTCGCTCATATGCTGCCATTATCAATTCCCTCAAAACATCAGGCTTACTTTCAATATCTGATTTGGTCAAACGAAATCGATATTGCCCCCAGCGTTTATTATATTCCAGAGTTTCTATGCCAGAATTTTCTATCATAGTGTCCATCTCCTCCGTTTCCGGAATCTTCACCTCTAGGTTTATTTGATTTTTTTTGGGTCGAAACGACACGAAATTAAAGGGCTGTCCGTCCTTCGATAGGCCAAAGTAGAATTTATTAAATTTCAATTCCAATGTTGGGTCGAACTCTTGCGCGATGCCAAGAAGCCGATCTGCCAATTTCACAGTCTCTTTTGTGGCTTTGGTTTCCCAAAACGCTCGGTCAGTTGGGGCAGCTTCGGCGTCCTCATCCTCATCCACGACGCCTCGGGTCAATTCATCCATCACAATAGAGAAAATAAGCGTTATGCTGTCGCCGACCTGTACAGCATGCATTTGCACCGCAATCAATGGAATCGTACCATTGAATAACGAGATGACATTTAGGAACCTGCTGGTTATATCTTCAGCCACAAGGATTGCACAATGGTCATATTGTGGGTACCTTTTTCGCTCGATATCCCAGTATTCAATCGTCCTTATAATATGCGCTTCGTCCGTGGCCCCGAGTTGCAACTCGACTTCATAACGACGCTTGCTTTCAGGGTCTTGAAGAAGCAAGTCAAGCCTTCCGGCGCGGGGCTGAATGCGCTCCTGATCACGCAAAATAAGATCGCCGAGGCCAAGAATCGACGGATCGTCAGCTATGAGCGCTTGGACCCATTTCTCAGAATAATCCGGATGGGATTTCAACCAAAGCCTTTTAGGCTTGACATACGCTTGGACCAAAATCGCCTCCAGTTTGCTTCAACGGAAGCGAAACAATCAGTGGTATTCTTGTCAAGAGTAGAGACGGCGACCTCTTTAGTTTAGTTGAACGCGGACCCAATCTAGGTCATCCGTATTTCGGCCCAGTGCAGGAAGCGGGCGCGCCCCACGACATGCTCACGATCCGAATTGCGCGAACGGATCGTCTTCCGGTTCTTCCGGCGTTTGGACACCTTGCCGGCTCGTCGGTGTCATGCCCATCGCCGTCAAGTGCATCCGAAGCTCACGGATGATAGACGCGTTGCAATCACCGGCCTGAACCTGCGCCCGCAGCGCACAGGCACTCGACACAAGCGCGCGGTCGCTTTCCGCGAGCCAAGGTGCCTCGGCGACGAATGCTTCCCAGGCGGCGCTCTGCGGGCCTGTCAGGCATGAGGGCGGTTCTCCCAAGGGTATGACCTTTGGCTCGCTGCGGTCGCGGTAGCGTTGCGGGTCCTTGGCCGCGCTGCCGTCGATCCGGGCAAGGCTGAGGGGTTTCTTTCGGGCTGGCATGAGGAACCTCGAATATCTGAAGTGCGGACGTGTGAAGGAAGGGGGGCGGACGGTTTCCGGTTTGAAGGGGGAGAGATTTGACCCACCCCCCTTTGCATTGATGTGCAGCCATGCCGGATTGAACCGCTCTGCGAGTTGCGAGGGCCGGCATCCGGCTTCCCGTTGTCGGGCGGGCTGCGTCGCCCTCAATCAAGTGCCCTCTCGCATTCATTCGGCGTCACCGACGGTCGCAATCGGCACGGTGGCGCCCTGTATCATCAGCCTGTCGCCTTCTGCGTGGTATGGCGCATTCTCCAGCTTGGCGGCGTATGCAGGGCTATAGACGCCGTTCTGGATGGCGTGGGCGTGCGCCTCCATCCTGGTCTTCACGTCGCCACGCAGGAGGCCGTCCATGCTGAACTCGGCGAACTGTCGACCGCCAGGGCGGAACAGCTTGAGGTTAAGCTGTTGCTCGAACTGTTCGACCCATCGCTTGAGAGTGTGCTTGGCGAAATGCAGGTCCTGCTGCTCGGTGTTCGAGAATGTCCCATGCGTAAGGTCTTGCAGGAAGGTCGGAGGCAAGGAGTAGATGCGGGCAACCTGCTCAACCTGGAAGCGCTGAACCTCGACCAGCTGCGCCTTCTCCATGTCCGTGCCAACCGAACTGATTTCCAGCCCATTCGGCAGAGTGAGAGCAGGCCGACCTTCTCGGGCCGCCTTGTGAACGGCATTGGTCAGATCATCCGCTGCACGTCCCAACGCGGCACCGGATTGAAAGTTTCCGGTGACGATGAAGGGGGGCACGCCGCCGCCCTGAAAGAAGCGCCCGACATATTGCTCGGAGGCAATGGCAAGGCCGATGGCGTTGCGGTTGGCAGAGACAGGTCCCCAGTGCCCGATCCCGTCAGGTTTCAGCATGAACGGAATGTCGAGGATTTCCGCCGCCTGGTATGTGACCTTCACGCCGTTCTGCCAATGGCGGTAGTACACGCGCCCGCGCTCCCGCACGACTTCCACCATATCCGGGTCCAGCGGATACAGGCCCGACACGCGCCCCGCTGCGTTGCGGTCGATGAGGGTGAAGGCCCGCCCGCTCGTAAGCACGCGCTCGAAGCTGTATTTCCGCCAATCGAACGATGTGGCGCCGGGATTTGCGCGCTCGTTGAGCATGGTTGCCAACGGCGAATCCACGCGCTTCCGGCCCTCGCCAGTGCGTTCGTAGATGTGCAGCGGCAAACCGGCAATCGTGCCAGCAATGAAGTTGACCGCCGCCCATACCGCAGGCAGGCCGATGGCCTTCTCGACCGTCACACCGTCCCCGATGCTCGCGGTTGCCCAGGAACTGTCATCACGCAGGAAGACTTTCCCGTCCCCCTGCGTGATTGCCCGTTTGGAAAACGGCCACATCAGGCTTACCCCTGCACAGCGGTGGTCGTGTGGAACGCCGCAGGCTGCGCCAGCGCCACGTCGCCACGGAAATGCGCGATGAACGCATATTGGTGGTTGGCCGCGTAGGCTTCGCGGATAACCTCGACCTGGATCTGCGCCCGCATCCCGAGAATGAGGTGGCGGAAGTCACCGCAGAAGATGGTCGATTCATCCGTTCCGGTGCCGCCATTGGTCGGGATGGCCGTGGTCGTCAGCATCGGGATCTGTTCAACCGCCTTCGGCGCCATGAGCGGTTGGCTGTCGCTCGCCGTAAGTCCCGCCAGCGTACCCTCGTCGCGCGGGTGCAGGATGTAGGCGGTCGGGTTGGCGTTTGCGGTCTTGATGGCGGTGCGAGCCGTGATGAACGGCGCGTATGACGTCAGGGCACCCGACAGGGCCGCAGTGCCGATGCCGGTTGCATTTGCCACGCCTTCGGGTTCCGGTGCCGTACCGCTGCCCAGCAGGGCCACACGGTCCCATTCCTTTGCCATCGCCACCGCCATGATGCGCGGCAATTCGCGCTCAAGGTTCAGCGAGTCGGCCAGAAGTTCGCGGGATACCTTGATCATGACCGCCAGCGAGCGCGGCGTCAGGGTCACGCTCGAAAAGGTCGGGTCGCTCTCGGCAATGGCCGCATTCTCGCTGCGCCATGCCGGAACCGGATCGGTGGCCAGCTTGGCGATGACGTTCTGGTCGCTGGTCAAGGGAACCGTGACCGCACCGGCGCGGTTGACAACCGATTCAGAACGCAGGAGGTCGATAAGGCGGGCCGAGAGGTTCGCCGGAACAGTATAGCCACCTGCGCTGTCGGTGCCTTCGGTGAGGGCACGCTTCTCAAGGTCGGTGTGGGCACCATTGACCATCGAGCGGAAGTAGGCGCCGAGTTCAAGGTCGGCATATTCCGAGCGAGGCTGTTCGCGATTGATCCAATCGGCCATACGCTGCTCGGGCTTGAGGCCGACCGTTCGAACCTCGGGAACGTCGGTGACACCGCCGTCCGACCCGCGCGCAGTGACGTCAACGCCGATTGCTGGCGCAGCCGGGGCCGCGTCCCGCTGCTCTTCCAGTTGTGCGTCGATCTCGTCAACTTCGGTCATGACGATATCGAATTCCTGCTCGATCTGCCGTGCCTCCATCTCCGGGGTGCCCGCTGTCATCTTCCGAGAAAGGGCGCGAGCCTCGCGCAGCTTGGCGCGCCGTTCGGTTTGAAGTTGCTGGATGTTCACCTTGTGTTCCTTCGCTGTCGAGGCGCGTTTCAGAGAAAGCCGCCCCGGTTGATTGGGGTTGTGCTTTCTCCGTCGCCTCTGGCGAAGGGTGGCCATCCGTTTTTGCGGAGGCGTGCTCCGATCCATGATCGGGCAAATCACACTGACTGAACGATACGTTATAACGTAGCATTGCGTCAAGCGTTGCGCGGCGCATGCGTAGCTTTCTACGAATACGTGCGGCGCTAAAATTACGCCGCCGGTTATTCTTCTTCTCCATATCAAGCGCTCCCACTCGGCTTGAGACGCAAGGTCTCGTTGCGCACCAGCTTTGCCATTGCGTCGCCGAGAGCGTCGGGGCCGTGTATCTCTGCGAAGAGTTGCGCCGAGCCAAACAGCATCATCCAGGAAAAAACCTCGATGTTGCCGCCGGTCGCGGTCATCTCTTCGATGGCCGCTTCCAAGGTGAACTTGGCGCGCTCGTGCTCATGAGCGGTGACGCGCCGCACTTCTTTTCGGCGGTTGGGCTTTTCGTCTTTCATGGTCATTGTGCCTTTCTGCTCTTGGTTTCGATGTCGATGATTTCCCCCAGCCCCCTGGTAACTAAGGATGTCCCCTTAGAGGGAACGTGGGCGGGGTCGATTTGGGCGTGTTCGTGCCCTTTGGGGGAACGGTCCTTTCCGCGAGAGGGAACGTGCTCGTTTTTTTCGTGCCCTTTCAGGGAACGTTTCATGCCCCGAGAGGGCACAGGGATTTTCTTTCCGTTCCTGCCTTCGGGGTTGTTGGTCGAGACCTCGGCAACCGGGAAATCCGCCCCCGGCTCCCATTCCTTGAAGAGGTTTCTCGGGCGCGTTTCGGGCGGACATGCAACCTCGGTCAGTTCCAGAAGATGGCTGCGCGCCTCGCCATCAAGTCCTAGATTTGCAGGCCGCTTCACCACGACGAACCCCTTGCGCTGTAGATCGTGCAGCGCCCGCATGGCGGTTTTGATGTTGCACCCGGCGCGGTCGGCAATCTGGCGCAAGGAAAGGCTGATCTTGCCGTTGTTGTTGGCCTTAGGTCCTTTCCACTCCAGTTTCAGCCACGGATAGATCGCCTGCGCCGGAAGGGAGAGCGCCCGCCAGGCGGGACACTCCATGTTCTGCCGAACCATCTTGGTCCAGTGCTCGCCACCATCGGAATTCCGGGCCATCACTTGCCACCCCGCGCATGCAGCTGCTTGTGATGCTTCCGGCACAGCCAGACCACATGCAGCGGGCGGTCATAGTCGGGATGATGTGCATCCGATTTCGGGTCGCCGCAGACCGCGCAGGGTTGGCGGCAGATCAACCCGAGGCGCTTGGCGTTCTCGACGGTCAGGTGTGCGAGATAGCTCTTCGGATTGCGCTTGCGCCATTGTTGCTGACGCGAAGGCTTGCGGACGGTCTCTGCCATTACACGTCCCTCCCGATGAATTTAATCAGCGTTTCGCGCTCGGCCTGTTCCACGCGTTTCAGGTATTCCAGTTCGGACGCCGGAAGATGATCCTCGATAGCGTCTCGCACCATGTCGCGGATCGTGTCGGGCGGTATGGCATCCAGTTCGGCGGCGAAGTCATAGGGCCAACGCTGATCCGCCGCGCTCTTGCGCTTAGCTGGCCGCGTGGGCAGGGCGAGGTCGGTCACCTGCTCGTAGGTCAGCCCGAGGTGATTGAACCAGACTGGCACATCGAATTCGGCGCCGAAACGGTCCACCTTTTCATGCAGGGAATATGCCGCGTCCTGACCGGAGCGGTCGAAGTCGTACAGCGCGTAGATCACCAGTGTCTTGCCGGTGTCGCGCATGTCACTGACGGAGCCGTAGGCGAAGGTCTCGGACGTATAGCCGCCGGTCGGCATGAGAGGCACGTCGTATTCGGACGTGACCGGGAAGAGCACGCCGGCCAGGGCCGATTTCTCCAACCAGATTTCCACCTCGACGTCGCTATCGGCCCAGAGGCTCTTGCGATAGACTTGCGCCGTGTTCCGCAGCGCGGCTTCCCAGCCGTCGAAAGTGCGAGGCTTCCGCATGTAGCGGGTTGCGTCGGAAATGCTGTCATATGGCAGCCGTCCCGCACGGCGAAGATCCAGCACCTGAGTCTGCACCTTGTTGTAACCCGCCTCGGTCTTTTCGATGCCGGGCACGCCGGCGACGGTCGCGGCGTAGAACAACTGGCGGACGGTGACCGGGGCGTGTTCCACGGCATAGCCGATCAGGAATTGTGCCCTCACCTCCATCTCGTCTTTCGTGGCGCGGCGACGTTTTATCGGGCTAGCCGGATAAACGGCAGCCGGGCCTGTCATCGACAAGTCCTTGTTGATGTCTACGGTTATGCCAGTCATGCCGCGCCTCCCCATGCCAGGGTGGCGATCAGGCGGGCCTGCGCCTCGGTCAAACCGAAGCGGCGCATAAGCAATTTGATTTGTGAAGATTTCATACTGTCGATGTCCTCAATCCTTGTGAGGGCCATCGGTTTGGGGTAGAATTCCAGCAGGTCTGAAATGCCGAAAACTCCCGACCGATAGCCCGGTTGGGGGTTTTCTTTTTCAGGCGTCGGCACGGGGCTGTGCTTGCTCCCGTTCCAGCAGCCAGTTCTCGATTGCCTGCGGGCGATAGAAGATATTGCGGCCCAGCTTAATGAACGGCGGGCCGATGCGCTGCGCACGTTCGCGCTGCACCGTGCGGACGGAAACGCCACGCGCGGTGGCGTAGTCAGCTTCCGTGATAAGATCTTGAATGGTCATGTATGGCCTCACTCTTTCGCGTGTTGCGGTGGAAGTGAGGCCAATGTCAGCGATTGGCGTTTTTGTTGGTTGAGGATACCGAAGAAAGTTGCGTCTCAATCCGCAACAATTTCGGCCCATGAACGAATAGTGTTGTCTACCGACACCTGATCCGGGTCGATTCCAATGGCGTAGAAAACTCCAGTTACGAAAAGTGCAAAGCGTTGGTTGCGCGCAGATTTCGGCCGCTTTCCTGTGCGCCACTTCCAAACCTTGGCGCACTGATGGACAAGCCGGATTTCGGCATAGTTGCGCCTTCCGACCGGCTGACCTTCATTTATGAAATCCTCAACCTCGGGGATCATGCGGTCAAACATTTCTGGGCCGAAATGAATAAAGCCCATCAATTCCCATTCCATCGCAGAACTGACACCAGATTGCCCTCTAAACCGATCTCCGCGCACGGCATTTCCAAGGCATTCCGCAACCTCTGGATCAAGGTCATTCCATACTGCTTTGACTTTATGTACTGCCTGCCGCAACTCACGCAATTTGTTCAATTCGGCCTTTTTCGCGAAACGTTGGACTTTCATCGCCGAAGGGATTCTCCACACTTGCAGAATTTCTTTCGCAAGTAATTTTGGCGAATCCGTGCATCCAGTCTTGTTCTCCACCCCCAGCCGTATTTCGTCAATAATCTGGGCCTCCGCCTTGGCCCAGTCAAAATTTTCTGGAGCAATGGCCCTCTTGCTCATGCCCGCGTCCTTTCTAAGTTCAACACGTTTCCAGCCTCCGTGGTATCCGGATCTTTCCCAGCCACGATTTGCAACAAGCGGGATTCCCATGCTTCCCACGCGACTTGTCGTTCGGCATCAAAGCTGTGCTGGTCGTAAACCGCTATGATTCCGCCCTTAACGTGCCCGATGGTGAGTTCGGCAATGTCAGGTCGTACACGGCACGCGGAAAGTCCGGTGCGCATGGTGCGGCGCAGGTCGTGCGGGGTCCACCGCCCCCAAGGCTGCACAGTCTTCGCACCTAACGCGACATGCTGCCGATCGACGGCACGGCACAAGGCGGCATTTGTAACCGCCCTGCCCGGTCGAGCCTCGAATATAAAGCCGCTCCATGGTTCGTCTCTACGCCGTGACAAGCGCTCTATCTCGGCCTTGGCATCCGTAACAATCTTTAAGGCTGCATCGGTCAGATAGACGGTATGCGCGCTGTCCGTCTTTCCGCGTCGAGCGGCCGGAATAGTCCACCAGCGGCCCGAGATTTCATCCTCACGCATCCCGGACACCTCGCCCGGTCGTTGCCCTGTCACAAGCACCATCTTGAGCGCAAGAGCGGTCAGCCGGTGAAGGTCGCATGTCTCTGCATTGATCCAGAAGGCCCGGATTTCGTCATGGTCCAGTACACGCGCGCGCACCTTGGCTTTGAGAGGATCGCGTTTGCCTTTCACGGTGATGCTGGAAGGCTTCAACCCGGCCAGCGGGTTTGCCGGGATATAATCGCGGTCGGTCGCATAATCCATCAGGCGGCGAGCGTAGATCAGCACTTGCGCGGCCGCGCGTGGCGTCTTTTCCGCCTTGTCCTCGATAACCTCGATCACGTCGCGACGGCGTATGTCCGAAACCTTCATGTTGCCAATCGCGGGCAACAGATCATTGTTGATGTATCCGCGAATTGCCTTCTCGCTTGAAAGTCCGGATGCGTGTTTATCCAACCACTCCCCGGCAAGGTCTTTGAGTAACGGTTCCTGGCGCCTGCGTCGCTTGGCTTCCAATGGATCTTTGCCTTGGGCGATGTCACGGGACAAATCGCGGGCCTCGGCCCGTGCGGCCTCAAGTGTCCATGTCGGCCAGTCGCCTATCGTCTTCCGGCGCTCGCGCCCGTCGAAGCTGTATTTCAGAATGAAGGCTTTGCCCCCTGCCGCCGTGATACGCAGCCCGAAACCGCGCGGCGCGTCCCGGTGATCATCAAAGACAAAGCGTTGGCCTTTTGCGGGCAGTTCCGCCTTGGCAATCGTACCCCTGTTTCCGTCTGTCAGCTTTGCCATGCTGGCCTTACCTCTGTTCATTTTCCGGCTTTGCGATTGGTCACAGGTCAAAACCGTGCCACCGGATTTGTCACCGGATTTGTCACTGCTTCAACAGGTAGCGCATGGCATTGACTGTCGTCAACCGTCAATTGGTCAGAGGTATTTGTCACAATTAAACAGTCAGTTACAAAGTATCGTTTCGAAAATTTGTCACCATTTCAGACATCTAAAATGGACAATAAAATCGCCTGTTAATCAATTGGTCGTAGGTTCGATCCCTACCGCCGGAGCCAAAATAACCAAGCTACAGAAACAAGTTAAAAGAATAGCCCTGTTGATATCCTTGCGGGATTTCGGCCCAAGGCAATTTGTAGGCAACTAATCTGGCGAAAAAATGGCCCTGAAGCCCCCCACCCTGCCGCGGCTAGGGGGCACGTGGAACAGGGCCCACCCCCAGAGAAAATTTTCGAAGGTCCGGAAAATTTTCCGTTGGTTGCTCCGATCTCTGTGTTACAATTTCACGTGCATCAAGAGCCGGATCCATTCCGGCACCAACCTGCCCACTCCGGCAAGGTGGTAGCCCACAACGGGCGATGCGGCTGAAACAGGCAACTAAAGGAGGCCCCGCCATGTGCGTTTATCCCCGTCAAACAATCTGCCCGCCGCGCAGCAATGACCCCTTCGAAACTGGGACCGTCATCTTCCAACCCGACTTCCGGTTTCGAACTTCTGGCCGATACGATCACACTTGGTCGTTCGAGGCGGGCGCCGACCGGGTTTTCGGTCAGAGAGGTTCAGAAAAGAGACCTAAGGTTACGCGCCGCACATTCCTCCAAGGGCTAGTAGCCGTCCCAGTCGTTGCAACAACCATCGGTTTCCCAGTTCCCGAGAACAACGAAGGGCCGCTACGATACCCGGGAGGACAACTCCGGCCGCCAAGGCTTAACGGAGACCCCCCATCCAACCCGGCCCTTCGCTATTTGTGGCGTAAGTATGGCGGAAAACCTCCCGGGTGGCCTCATGATAAGTATCGTAGAGATGAAAAAAATCAGAGTGCCTACCCTGTCGATATAGCGCCTTCAAAGGGATCTTGTCGCTCTGATCAAGACGCTGCCGAATGTCCTGGAGCGTCGCACAAGAGTACCGCAGCGGTCGAATAGCCCCGGCCCGCGTCGGCACCAACATGGCGGCGTCAGCGACAAGGAGTGGTGCACGCCCCCCGCGGCCGAGCAGTATTCCGCTCGGCTGGAGGCTTCCGGAGGTGGCGCCGCAAGCTTGGACTTTTTGCGTGGTACAGCTGGATCACACCGACCCGGGTGGTTTAATACCCGAAAAGGCTCCATCGCTCTCCAGCACGCTCTTTGACGGCTCCCGGACGCCGAAACCGTCTTGCGAATGCCAGACACATTAAACGAGGGCGAA
>NZ_FNEK01000032.1 GCF_900099935.1 Aliiruegeria lutimaris
CCGAAATGTTCGCCCTCTACATCGAAACCCAACTGGGGCCGACGCTGCGCGAAGGCGACGTTGTCATACTCGACAACCTGTCGAGCCACAAAGCCCCGGCCGCAGCGGCGTCCCTACGCGCGATTGGTGCATGGTTCCTGTTCCTGCCACCCTACAGCCCAGATCTGAATCCCATCGAGATGGCCTTCTCGAAACTCAAGACACTGATCAGGAAGGCCGCCGCGCGAACCTATGACCAACTCTGGGCCGCCGTCGGACAGGTCTGCAACCTCTTCTCGGACGAAGAATGCTACAACTACTTCAAAGCCGCAGGCTATGAGGCCGATTAAACGCGACACGCTCTAGGTGCCAAAATTGCCAAGCTCCATGGGGAAGAATGAAGAACGGTTTTGCAAACCAAGCTGCAAACCGCGCCATCTGAAATCTGGTAAGTGTTTGGTCGGGACGGCAAGATTCGAACTTGCGACCTACGGTACCCAAAACCGTCGCGCTACCAGGCTGCGCTACGCCCCGATCCGGATGCACCCTGAAAAACCGGCGCATCACATTCCGACCGGCCCAAGGGATGGTGTGATCGGATCGGCGCTGTATGACCGCAGATCGGGCAAATCACAAGCACTCGCTTTCAAGTAAGTGACAAGAATTTTTCAGCCGGCCTCGCCAGACGGATCATCGCCGGTTCAGCGGACGCAGGACCAGGCGGCCTCCGGTCCCAGGGCAGGATGGCGAAGCTCGTCCCCGGCAGAAATTCCCAAAGCCTCCGCGAGACCGCCATTGACCTCCAGCACAACAAGCACGCCGTCACCGCCGTCAATCGGAGTAAGATCTCCGGGAATTGCGCTTGAATGAACCCGGGTCACGACGCCACGCTGGTCGGCAAAGATCATGTCGAGCGGAATACGGGTGTTCTTCATCCAGAAACTGACCGGCCCGGCCTTCTCATACACGAACAACATCCCGGCAGAACGGGGCAGATGATCCCGGAACATGAGCCCCTGAGCGCGCTCCCCGGGGTCGTCGGCAAGCTCCACTGAAAAGCGCGCACTGCCCCACGGCCCACGCAGATCCAAACGATCTAGCGAACACTCTGCCAAGGCCTGCTGAGAGCAGATTGCCAGGAGCAACGGGATGATCAACAGTTTCTGCCAGTTACGCATCACTCTCGTTCCCGGATTGCCCTTTCCCATGCCGATACCTGTATCGCCATCAGTCCCCGGCGTCCATCGACGACCTTCAGCCCAACGGCTTCGCCCGGCTGAAGATCGGCCAGCCCTGACCGGCGCAGAATTTCCACATGAACGAAGATATCCTCCGAGCGGCCGAACACGTTGGCAAAGCCGAAACCCTTGCCCTTGTCGAACCACTTGACGCGTGCCGGCTCAAGCGGCAGCGCCTCCAGGTCTTCGGCCGACATCGTGGCGAGGTCCTCGAGCGGGGCCCCCTCCTCCTCCACTGGCGGCACGATGGAAAGCACCTCCACCGCCTGCATGCCACGGGTCGTATTCTGAACCAGTATCTCGATTTCAGCGCCATCCGCGACGGAAGACTGGCCGAAATTCCTCAGCACATTTGCGTGCAGAAGAATATCGGGACCACCTTCGTCAGCCACCACGAATCCAAACCCTTTCATCGGGTCGAACCATTTCACACGACCGCGCATTGCGTCGGCCATAGTCGTCTTTTCGTTCTCGGTCACCAGCGGGTCACCATTGCACCACTCCCGTATTTCGGGTGAGCCTCGTTACATACCAGTGCACCAATGAAATCGCTTGTCGAACAATTCAAAATATCGCCATCAGGCAATAAATACGAGACAGCATCCTTAGGTCAACGTCCAGAGAACATCAAGCTTCGCGGATGAAAAGGCTGGTTTCGACGGAGATTTCTTCGACTGTCAGCATCTCGGAAACAATCTTAGGGTGAAAGCCGCTCCACCTGCCATCCACCCTGCCCGTCGTCACTCCAACGGAAACGATCATGCAGCCGGAAGGCTCCGTCCGCCCAGAACTCAATCTCTACAGGGCGCAGACGGTACCCTCCCCAGAACGGGGGGCGCGGCGGATTTGTGCCATAGCGCGCGGTCACGCGGGCGACCTCCGCCATCAGGGCAGAACGCGATGCGAGCGGCTGGCTCTGATGCGATGCCCAGGCCCCCAACCGCGACTTCAGCGACCGCGAGACAAAATAGGCATCCGCCTTCGGGCCCTCCTCGCGGGTGATATGCCCGCGCACCCGCACCTGCCGGCGCAAGCTCTTCCAATGCATGACAAAAGCGGCCTTTCCGGCCTGTTCCAGTTCCGCCGCCTTGGTGGAGGTGTAATTGGTGTAGAAGACAAACGCGTCTTCTTCGATCTCCTTGAGCAGAACCATGCGGGCATTCGGCATGCCATCACTGTCCACGGTAGCGAGCGCGATGGCGTTGGGGTCATTCGGCTCGCTCGCCTCGGCCTCCGCCAGCCACTTGCGTGCCAGCTCGAAGGGATCGTCGCCCGCGAAAAGTCCGCTACGGTCGCTCATCAACATCTCCAGATATCGGTCCAAATGTGATGTGCGATGGCTACACCGCCGGACGCGCCAATGCCAGCGGCAAAGCAGGCACACTTGCGTCCGGCCCGTTGCATGGCCTAAACGGGCCGAAAGGATTTCCGAGCGGTGGAGGGACAGATGACAACAGGGTTGATGGCCGGCAAGCGCGGCCTAATCATGGGGCTGGCTAATGACAAGTCCATCGCCTGGGGCATTGCGAAGGCCTGCGCCGATGCCGGTGCCGAGCTCGCGCTGACCTACCAGGGCGATGCCTTCCGCAAGCGGGTCGTGCCGCTGGCCGAGCAACTGGGCGTGACCCAGCTGGCCGATTGCGACGTGAGCGACGATGCCTCCGTCGACGCGGTTTTCGCCCAGCTCGAGCAAGCCTGGGGCTCGCTCGACTTCATCGTCCACGCCATCGGCTTTTCCGACAAGAACGAGCTGCGCGGCCGCTATGTCGACACCAGCCGTGGAAATTTCACCATGACCATGGATATCTCGGTCTATTCCTTCACCTCGGTGATGCAGCGGGCAGAGAAGCTGATGAAGAACGGTGGCTCGGCGCTGACCTTGACCTATCTCGGTGCCGAACGGGTGATGCCGCATTACAATGTGATGGGTGTGGCCAAAGCGGCGCTGGAGGCCTCCGTGCGCTACCTCGCCGAAGATCTCGGCAAGGACGGCATTCGCGTCAACGCGATCTCGGCTGGCCCGATCAAGACCCTTGCCGCCTCGGGCATCGGCGATTTCCGCTATATCCTGAAATGGAACGAGATGAACTCGCCGCTGCGCCGCAACGTGACCATTCACGATGTCGGCAAATCAGCGCTCTACCTGCTGTCGGATCTCGGCAGCGGTGTGACGGGCGAGCTGCACCATGTGGATGCGGGCTATCACATGGTCGGCATGAAGGCCGTGGATGCGCCCGATATCGACGTCGTAACCGGAAAGAAGTGAGCACCTCATGAGCGAGCGCCCCCGTCCCGACCGCCTTCCCCACGAGAAGGGTTTCCACATCAGCTGGGATCAGATCCACCGCGACAGCCGCGCGCTGGCATGGCGGCTGGACGGACAGGGGCCCGATGACGGCGCCTGGAGAGCGATTGTCGCAATCACGCGCGGTGGCATGGCCCCGGCGATGATCATCGCCCGCGAGCTGGATATCCGGCTGGTCGACACGATCTCGGTGAAATCCTACAACCACCAGACGCAGATGGACGCGGTGGTCCTGAATGCTCCGAACGAGGAGCTTATGGGCGACGGCACGGGTATCCTTGTGATCGACGACCTCGTGGACTCGGGCAAGACGCTTGAGCTGGTGCGCAAGCTCTACCCCAAGGCGCATTTTGCCACCGTCTATGCCAAGCCGAAGGGCCGGCCCATGGTGCATACCTTCATCACCGAGGTGAGCCAGGACACATGGATCTTCTTCCCATGGGACATGGCGCTGCAATATGTGGAGCCCTATCGCGGCACAGATTGACGGCTCGGGTCGCCGCACCTTAGCGGTGCCCGTCGCGCGGGAAGCGGTCCACCGGACCGTTCCCTAGACGCGCACATTGGCGATATTCCTTTCCGACGCCAGAAACCTGCCACGGCTGCGGCTTTTTTCCCGCCGAGGCAAGGGATTTCTGTTGAAATCATCCTCCGACCCTTTAATTGTGCAAATTGAATATTTCTTTTCTGGTGCCGTTTGCGCTGCCCTCACGGTACAACGGAAATGTATTTGTGATTGTGGACCGCCGGATCGGGCTCGACTTGTCCCGATTTCATCGGCCGGCCCCGGTTGCCCGCCGCCCACGGGACGCATTCCCACGGGCGCGAGATCGAAATGTTGAGTGAAACCGCATCAATATGCCATCCGGGAGGCAATCGGATTGATGCGCGAGGGACGAAGATACGCAAACTTCGATCACGTGGTCTCCACGGACTGCGGAAGCTGCGCCTTGCAGTCACTTTTGCCTTTGGACTGCCTTCCCGGATGTGACGCAGGCACTTCGCGACCCGGACAGCCTGTTGAAATACTTTCAGATTTTTTCAGCAGGCTCCCCCCTGCATACAAGACTGCCCCTTCGCGTCCGCAATGTCGCGGAGAGCTCAGGCCGTCGCCTGCCCTACAGCCCAAGCGTTTCCGTCTCCGACCGTTTTCATTCGGCCCGCTCTGCCCGTTCGGCGCAAGAGCAACAAAGGGGATTCATCAATCGCAGGACGTCACCTGCTGGCTTTCATGAAGGTGGAGAAGATCATGCTCACACAAAGCATCTTTTCGACGATTGCCGGTCTCCGGTCATTGCGCATTTCTCGAAATCCTGCCGCGCGGGGCGGCGCGCTCGCGGCGGCGGCGCTGCTCCTGCTGACAGGCCTTCCGGCAGGCGCAACCCCCGATATGGTTGGAGATTGCACCCTGTGCCATCTCAGCGGCTCCAACCTGCCGCAAGAGCATGTGAGCGTTGACGGAATGAATCGCCCCAAATGCCTTTCCTGCCACCTGCCGACGGACGCGGCTCTTTCCACGCCGACGCAACGGCCCCAAGCGGGCAGCACAGCGCAGGGGCCGCTGGCACTCGAAGACTCCGTCGCGGACGATGCGCAGGACCAGACGGCCTTCATCCTGCCGGCCAGGCATCCTGCTGGCCTACCCTATCCGCCCGATCCCTTCACCCTGACCGCCAGCTTCGGCGTGCTGTCGAGTTCGAATATCGGCATGCATCGCTCGGGCTGGATTTTTGACGGCGCGCCCATCCAGTCGACCGGACTCTGCGGCCCGCCCTTCTGGCGGTTCGAGCGCGACGAAGAGCATGACAGCCAGATCTCCGGCAACCGGATCCATCTCGGGCTTGACGGCAAGTACACGCGCCCAACATCGGCGACCGACAGCTTGATCCTCGGCTTCGGGATCACCCGCGACCAGTTTCCGCAAGAGGATCTCGGACGGAGCAACGCCCGCCTCAGCGCCGGCTGGCAGAGACGAACCGATACAGGGACGATGAAGACGACGGCAATTCTGCACCGGGCGCATTATGACGGTGACGGGTCGGATGATTTCACCGATCACACTGCCCTCGGGTTCAGTTTCAACTACCACCGCTTCCTGCCCTCCAAACAGACACTCTCGACCTGCCTGCGCTTCCGCAAGCGGCAATATGATGATGAGGATGCGCCCCGCCAGGCGGATTGGAGCGCCTCACTCGCCTATTCCCGACTGCTGCCGAATGTCGGCCGCAACGGCCTCGGGCTGGCCTTGAGCGACCGCAACAATCCCCAAAAGGACTCCAGCCGCTATATTGGCCCGTCGGTGTTCGGTGTTTTTGACAAGACGCTCGGCGAAGGACTTTCCGGCCGGCTCTCGGCCGAAGCCGGTGTGCGGCGCTACGATGCCGAGCACGAGCATTCCGGCATCACGCGTGATGACAGGGTTTGGGATATCGGGCTGGAGCTGGTAGCGACACGTCCGGAATTCGCCCCTGCACAGGTTCGGTTCGGGTGTCATTACACGCGGACGAATTCCAATATCGATGCCGAGGACCGCAACGACAGCTATTGCGCGGCACTGATCGAGGCGCGGTTCTGATCCGCACCGGGCGGCCCCGGCAACGCGTGCGCTTTACAGGGACCGTCGCCGTGGCCTTCGTGGCAAGCCGATGAAAGGGCCTTTCGGTCATGCCACCGGCTTGCTAACTCTTGGCGCATCTTGCTCCGGAGCCGCCCATGCCCCTGCCCCTGAACCCGGCCATGATGGCCACGGATATCTCGCCCGTTCCGGAAGCCGCGCGTTGGGTGGCGGGCGTGACGTTTCCCGCCGACCAGCCGCTGATCAATGTCAGCCAGGCCGCACCTGTCGCCGCGCCTCCGGCGCCCCTGCGCGAGGCCATGGCGCAGGCGCTCCTTGAGGAGACGGCAAGCCATCTCTACGGCCCGGACCTCGGGCTTCCTGCGCTGAGGGAAGCACTGGCCGAACAGGCTTCCGCGCAATATGGCGGCCAGGTTTCTCCCGCGCAGGTCGCCATCACCTCCGGCTGCAACCAGGCCTTCGCCGCCGCCATTGCCACGCTGGCAGGCCCGGGCGACGAGGTTCTGCTGCCAACACCTTGGTATTTCAACCACAAGATGTGGCTGGACATGAGTTCCATCCGCGCCGTGCCTTTGCCCACGGATGACGCGCTGTTGCCCCGGCTGGACGTGGCCGGGAAACTGATCACGCCGCGCACGCGCGCCATCGCGCTCGTCTGCCCGAACAACCCGGCGGGCGTGGAATACTCCGCAACGCTGATCGCGGGCTTCCGGGACCTTGCGCGGAAGCATGGGCTTGCGCTGGTGATCGACGAGACATACCGCGACTTCCACTCCAGCGAGGGCGCGCCGCATGATCTGCTCACCGATCCCGACTGGGAGGATACGGTGATCCGCCTTTACAGTTTCTCAAAGGCGTACCGGCTGACTGGCCATCGCGTCGGCGCGATGATGTCGAGCCCCGCACGGCTGGCCGAGGTGGAGAAATTCATCGACTCGGTCACGATCTGCCCGAGCCAGGTCGGCCAGCGCGGCGCGCTGTGGGGCATCCGCAATCTCGGCGACTGGCTTGCCGGCGAGCGGCAGGAAATCCTCGTACGGCGCCGGGCCATCGAGGAAGGTTTTCCCCGGCTGGCGGCCAAGGGTTGGCGGCTCAAGGGCTGCGGGGCCTATTTCGCCTATGTCGAGCATCCTTTCGCGCTCCCCTCCGACGCGTTGGCCCGCGAAATGGTAGAGGCCGCCGGCGTACTCTGCCTGCCCGGCACCATGTTCGAGCCGCGCGGCGAGCCATCCGGCGCCCGTCACCTGCGCATTGCCTATGCCAATATTGACCGCGCGGGCATCGCAACGCTGTTTGATCGGCTGGAAAGCCTTGGGTTGCCGCGCTGAGTCCGCTTGCCTCCCTGCGCCGCAACGCCTAGACAAACGCGACCACTTCCGCAGGAGGCCACCGGGCGATGAAGCAAAAGAAAAAGTCGGCAAGCGACTACATGATGATGGTTCTGATGGGGATGCTTATTCTCGGCCTTGGCGGCTTTGGCATCACCAATTTCTCCGGCGGCGGAACGACCATCGCCTCCGTTGGTGATCGGGACATAACCGCGGAGGATTACTACCGCGCCATGGTCCAGGCCATCCGCACGCAGGAAGCCTCCGGCGCCACCGACCTGACGCTCGGCGCGATGGAAGCGCAGGGCATTCCGGCACAAGTGCGCGGGCAACTGATCGGAACCGAAGCGATCAATAACGAGGCGGACGGGCTTGGCCTGTCGGTCGGCGACGCCGAAGTGGTCCGCATGATCACCGAATCCCCCGCTTTCCAGGGCGTTGATGGCAAGTTCGACCGGGAGTCCTACGAGTTCATGCTCGACCAGAACGGCTGGAACGTGTCCGATTTCGAACAGGATGTGCGCGAGGAAAGCACCCGCAACATCCTGCAATCCTCCGTTGTTGTCGGCGTCGCGCCCCCCGCGCAGCTGACCGATATCCTGACCGAGTGGTTCGGCCAGCGGCGCAGCTTCCGCTGGGCGGAATTCGGGCGCGACAGCCTCACGACCGAGATCGGGGAGCCGACGGAGGAGGATCTGGTCGCCTTCCACGAGGAAAATGCGCCACTCTTCACCCTGCCCGAGACGAAGGCCATCACCTTTGCGTGGCTGACGCCCGACATGCTGCTCGACCAGGTCGAGATCGACGAGGAAGCGCTGCGCGCGCTCTATGCCGAGCGAGCCGATGAATACGTGATCCCGGAGCGGCGGCTGGTCGAACGGCTGGTTTTCGGCACGCCCGAGGAAGCAAGCGCGGCGAAGGCTGCCATCGAATCCGGCGAGAAGGATTTCGCCGCCGTGGTCGAGGAACGCGGCCTGACGCTGGAAGATGTCGACATTGGCGATGTGGCCGAAGACGACCTGGGACAGGCAGGTGCGGCCGTGTTCGGGCGCGACGAGCCGGGCCTTGTCGGCCCCTATCCGACGGATTTCGGCCCCGCCCTCTTCCGGATGAACGGCATCCTGCAGGCGCGCGAGACGAGTTTCGAGCAGGCCCTGCCCGAGCTGCGCGCCGAGCTTGGACGCGAACGTGCCCGCCGGTTGATCGAGGACATGATCACCGACATGGATGACCGCCTTGCGGGCGGCGCCACGGTCGAGGATCTGGCTACAGAGACCGCAATGGAGCTTGGCTCTATCGATTATTTCCCGGGCAGTCAGGACGGGATCGCCGCCTATGAGGGATTCCGCGAAGCCGCCACCGCGCTGACCGAGAAGGATTTCCCCGAGATCCTGTCGCTCGATGACGGCTCGATCTATGCGATGCGCCTCGACGCGGTGAAACCGCCGAGCCTGCAACCGCTGGAAGACGTGCGCGACGCCGTCATTGCCGGCTGGACTGCCGAAGCCGAGCGCGCGGCGCTGGTGGCCGAAGCCGAGGCAGCAAAGGCCGAGATGGAAGCCGGCAAGACTCTGGTCGATGTCGCGGGGCTCGGCGTGCAGAGCGCCGAGAACGTCACCCGCAGCGGCTTCATCGACGGGCTGGACCCCGCGGTGAGCGAGGCCGTCTTCGGCATGGAGTCGGAAGAGGTTGCCGTTGTGAAGACTGTCAATGGCGCCGTCCTGATCGTGCTCGACGGCATCGCCGAGGCAGATCTCGAAGATCCGCAGGTGGCGCTGTTCAACCGCGCCATGCAGCAGCAGGCCGCGCAGGGGCTCTCGTCGGATCTGTTCAACTACTATGCCCAGTACCTTACAGCCACGGCGGGCATTTCCATCAACGATGCCGGCGTGAACGCCGTGCATTCGCAAGTGTTCCGTTGACGCGATGACCCAGCTTTCCCCCTCCTATGACGACTTTGCCAAGGGCTTCGAAGCCGGGCGGAACCAGGTCGTCTACACACGCCTTGCCGCCGACCTGGATACGCCGGTGAGCCTGATGCTCAAGCTCGCGGGTGCGCGGACGGACAGTTTCATGCTCGAATCCGTCACCGGCGGCGAGGTGCGCGGGCGCTATTCCATCGTCGGGTTGAAGCCGGACCTGATATGGAAATGCGAGGGGAAACAGGCGCGGATCAACCGGCAGGCCCGCTTCGACGCGGAAACTTTCGAGGTCGAGCAGGCCGATCCGCTGAGCTCGCTGCGCGCCCTGATCGCAGAAAGCCGGATCGAACTGCCCGATGACCTGCCCTCCGCGGCGGCTGGCCTCTACGGTTATCTCGGCTACGACATGATCCGCCTTGTCGAGCATCTGCCCAACGTGAATCCCGATCCGGTCGGCCTGCCGGACGCGGTGATGATGCGCCCCTCCGTGGTGGCGGTTCTGGATGGCGTGAAGGGCGAGGTGATCCTCGTCTCCCCCGCGTTCACAGGCTCGGGGCTGACAGCCAAGGCCGCCTACGCACAGGCGGCCGAACGGGTGATGGATGCGCTGCGCGATCTCGATTTCGGTTTGCGGGGCGAGACGCGCAACCTTGCCGACGCACTTGACGTGGGCGAACCAGTGTCGAACTTCACCAAGCCAGATTACATGAAAGCCGTTGAAAAGGCTAAGGAGTACATCAAGGCCGGCGACATCTTCCAGGTCGTCCCCTCGCAGCGCTGGACGGTGCATTTCCCGCTGCCGCCCTTCGCGCTCTACCGGAGCCTGCGACGGACGAACCCCTCGCCCTTCATGTTTTTCTTCAACTTCGGCGGCTTTCAGGTGATCGGCGCCAGCCCCGAGATCCTCGTACGTCTGCGCGAGGGCGAGGTGACCATCCGGCCCATCGCCGGCACCCGCCATCGCGGCGTCAACGAGGAAGAGGACCGCGCGCTGGAAGCCGACCTGCTCGGCGACGAGAAGGAAATGGCCGAGCACCTGATGCTGCTAGACCTCGGCCGCAACGATGTCGGGCGCGTGGCAAAGATCGGCACGGTGAAACCCACCGAGGAATTCGTCATCGAGCGCTATTCCCATGTCATGCATATCGTCTCCAACGTGGTGGGCGAGTTGAAAGACGGCGAGGATGCACTCTCGGCCCTTCTCGCCGGCCTGCCCGCCGGAACGGTCTCCGGCGCGCCCAAGGTGCGGGCGATGGAGATCATCGACGAACTGGAGCCGGAGAAACGCGGCGTTTATGGCGGCGGCGTGGGCTATTTCTCCTCCGATGGCGACATGGACATGTGCATCGCTCTGCGCACTTCGGTGCTCAAGGACGAGCAGCTTTATATCCAGGCCGGCGGCGGGGTTGTCTATGACAGCAACCCGGAAGCGGAATGGCAAGAGACTGTGAACAAATCCCGCGCCATACGCGCGGCGGCACAGGATGCCGGGCGTTTCGCGCGCGGCGGAAACAGTTGAGCCTGAACGGCAACCACCGTCCTTTCGCAGACCTGCCGATGTCGTCCGCCTCCCTCGCTAACGTTTTTCACAAGAGGCGGCTAGGTGCAGGTGTGGGCGCTCCGCACGCTGGAACGATCCTTCGGATCGTGCCTCCGGCGGGGATATTTATCGGAAAGATGAAAAAGCGCGGCGCTTGAGCTTTCCTCTTTCCAGAGAATATCCTGGGGGGAGCGCTCGCAAGAGCGCGGGGGGCGGCGCGCCCCCTTCGGCCGTTGCAATCGGCTTGAACCCGACAGTTTGCTTGCCTGAAGAGGCCTCCCGTGCCCAACTTCCAGAAGCGCAAAACAACGGGTTTCTTCATGTATAGCTCCACCGACGCCAAGGTCATTGACCTCACAATTCGAATTGGGTTTCTCGGGCTCTTCATTTACGGCTCGCTGATGCTTGTCGCCCCACTCGTCGGGCTGATGCTCTGGGCGGTTATTTTGACCGTTGCCATCCACCCGCTTCATGCCGTGTTGTCGCGATTGCTCGGCGGGCGCCAGAAGCTCTCCGCGAGCGTCCTGACATTGATTGGACTGGCGATCACGCTCGGCCCGGTGGCGCTGCTCGGCATGGGTATCATGGAGGCCGGGCAGACCATCAACGACGGGATCGCAAAAGGAACGCTGCATATTCCACCGCCGTCAGACACCGTGATCGACTGGCCGCTGGTCGGGCCGAAGCTGCATGCGGCCTGGAGTTCCGCGCATTCCGATATCCTCGAGATGATCGGCCGGTTCGAACCTCAATTGCTCAAGGCCGGCGGGTTGTTGCTCGGGCAGCTCGCCGGTGTCGGGATGGGGCTCGTAACGCTGACGCTGGCGGTCCTCATCATGGGCGTTCTGTTGATCGCGGGCCCGGGCCTCGTCGTGGGAGCGCGCAAATTCGCCAACCGTGTCTTTGCCGATAGTGGCCCGCTGCTGATCGACATGGCGGGGGCGACGGTGCGCAATGTCTCACGCGGGGTGATCGGCGTGGCGGTGATCCAGGCGCTGATGGGAGGGATCGTCATGGCGGCTTTCGGCATCGGCGCTGCCGGCCCGCTATCGCTGGTGGCGCTGCTGCTGGGCGTTATCCAGGTCGGGCCGGGGCCGGTGCTGCTGCCGGTCATCATCTGGGCATGGACGGCGATGGATAGCGGAACGGCGCTGCTCTTCACGCTGTTGATGCTCCCAGTGATGGTGATCGACAACCTGCTCAAGCCGATCTTCATGTCTCGCGGGCTGGATACGCCAATGCTGGTGATCCTGATCGGTGTGCTGGGCGGCTTGATGGCCTATGGGTTGATCGGGATTTTCATCGGGCCAGTTATTTTGTCGGTCTTCTACAAGCTGTTCACGTACTGGATCGATCAAGAGACCGAGCCGGTTCCAGAACAACATACAGAAGAAGCCTGAATCCCGGCCTCACCCGCCGCGGAACGTGTTCCACCATTGCTGGGTGCCGAGCGACAGGGAGATCGAACTTTCAAAAGTGGGCAGCGCGGGCACCCCCGGTTCGGCCGGGGCAAGCTCGATATCGGCCCAGACCGGCAAGTGGTCGGAGGCGCGGCTGGCAAGTGCCCCCTCCTCCACCCCGGCATCGCGCAGTGCCACCTTGCGACCGAGCGCGAAGCGGTCGAGGCTGGCGATCGGGCGCGCGGCATGGAAGGAATTGCCGGGGCTGATCACCTGGTAATCCGCGTCGAGCGGTTCCAGCCCCCGCTCCACCGACCACTCGTTGAAATCTCCGAGAACGACGGTTCGCGACGGGGCGTCGTCCAGATGGCCGCGAATGGTTTCGAGCTGCAGCCGGCGGAAATTCCGAACCAGCCCCAGATGCGCCCCGACAACGGCAACCGGGCCCTCGGCCGTAGCGATATCCACCCGGACCGCGCCGCGCGGCTCAAGGCCCGGCAGTTCGATATGCCCGGTCGCCAGAATGTCGTGATCGCGATGTACCAGCACCGCGTTGCCATGCCAACCGAGGCTGACCTCGTTGCGCGAGAGCGGCGCGATGCGGAAATCGGTCTCGGCTTCGATCATGCGCCGGCAAAGAACGGAGGGCCGCTCGCCCAGCCGCTTGTCGACTTCCTGAAGCGCCACGAGGTCGGCCTGCAACATGTTGATCACGTCGATGATCCGACCGGGATCGCGGCGGAAATCCACCCCAACCGCTTTCTGGATATTGTAACTGGCCAGCCTCAGGCCCTTTGCCATCACGTTCCCCGATTGTCGCTTCACAGGCCTGTACGTCGCGTTTCACAGGATCGGCGCGAGCAGACGGGCAAAAGGCGCACCGATGCGCCGCCCCCATGGCTGTTCCTCCAGACCCTTGTCCAATAGATAGGCACGCGCGAAATCCGCTTCCAGCATCAGGGCCACTTCCTCGGCCACGCGGCTGTCAAAGAACACCGCCGTTGCCTCGAAATTGAGCCGACAGGAGCGATTGTCCATGTTCGTGGTGCCGACGGAGGCAATATCGTCATCCACCAGGATCACCTTCTGATGCATGAAGCCCGCATCATAGCGCCAGACGCGGACACCGGCGGCGCGGATCTCGTCGAAATAGGCAAAGGCGGCAAGCCAGGGGATCTTGTGGTCGATCACGTCCGGGACGAGGATACGCACATCGACCCCGCGCAAGGCGGCCAGCTTGAGCGCGGTCAGGATATCCACATCGGGCACGAAATAGGGCGAGGCGATCCAGACCCGCCGCGTCGCCCGCGTGATACAGGCGCAGAAATAGAGCGAGCCGGTCTCCAGCCGATCCCCCGGGCCGGTGGCGACGATAAGCGCATCCATCTCCTCGGCAGATTTCTCCGACGCCCATTTCAGTTTCGGGATGAGCAAGGACTGCGTGGCCCAGTGCCAGTCCTCGGCAAAGACGAGTTGAAGTTGCAGAACGACAGGGCCGGTCAGGCGGCAATGGGTGTCGCGCCAGGCACCGAATTTCTCGTTGCGCCCCATATACTCGTCCCCGACATTCAGCCCGCCGGTGAAACCCACCTGCCCGTCGATGACGACGGTCTTTCGGTGATTGCGGAAATTGACCTGGAAACGGTGGCGCGGGCCGCGGATGGCGTGGGCGTTGACGACCTCCACGCCCGCCTCCTGTAGGTCATCAAGATAGCTCTGCGGAAGTTTCGCGCTGCCAACGGAATCGAAGAGCAGCCGCACGCTCACCCCGCGACTGGTGGCGGCCTTCAGGCGTTCGGCAAAGGCGCGTCCAAGATTATCATCATTGATGATGTAGAACTGGACGAGAATGTATTCCTCGGCCTTTTCCAGCGCCTCGAAGATCGCGTCGAAGGTTTCCCGTCCGTCAATCAGCAGATCGAATCCGTTCCCCCCCACGACCGGCATTTCGGCGATACGTTCGAAGCTGGCGAAGCCGAAGAGGCCGCCATCGCCGCTGGCCGGATACTGCTTCCCGAAGGTGCCGACGCCGGTGATCACCTCCTGGGAATCGCGCCGCGCGATGACATATCCGCGGAACTTCGTATGCCCCAGCACGAGGAAGGCCGGCACGGAGATCCACGGCATCGAGATCAGGAAGGCGACCCAGGCAATGGAACCTTGTGGCGTGCGCGCGCGGGCGACCGCCCGATAGGCGAAATAAATCGCGAATGCCTCCAGCACGACATAGCTGGCGGCATAGATCGAAACCCACATTGCAGCACCTCCCCTCCGGCAGGATGCATCCGATGCAGGTGCCGCGGCAAGGTTTCATCCTTCGGAACCAGCGGTTTCAAGTGCGGATCAGGCCCGAAACCGTGCCCTATTGCTGGCGCAACACCGCCGAAACCGGGGCAAGCGCCACCTGGCCGGCCTTGCCGCCAAGCGCCCAGGAGAACAGCGCCGTCACGGTTTCGGGCCGACTGTGGCCCACCATGATGACCGCGCCGTCCTGCGCCGCCTTGAAGGCCGCGCGGTCAAGATACCTGCGGATCGTGGGACTGCTTTCGCCACCGGCATCCAGTACCCGGTAGACCAGCCCGACAGGGAAGTCCCCCTTGCGCGCTGCCGCTTCCAGCGGGCCGAGCCCGCGCGACCAGCCGATCAGCCCGTGCCCTTCCTGCGCCGCGATCATCAGCGCCTGTTCGACCAGTTCCCGATCACCGCCGATGCCCCCCTCTTCCGGGTCCATCAAGGCCACAGCCTGCGGCAGTTGCGCCAGATGCGCCTCCAGCGAAGTTTCGAGGTCGCGGGGGGTCGCGCCTCCAGGCACGCCGCTGGCCAGCGCCACGACTTCGAAGCCGGCCCGGGCGAACTCCTCGGCCGCCGCCCGTGCGTCGGGCCGGGTCGGGTCGATGGCGAATGTCACCGGGAAGGAGAAGGTGCTCAGCACGGAGCGGTCGAGCCCGGCGTCGCCCTCGTCGATCAGGATCACGGAAAAGAGCGGCTTGCCCTCCGGGTTCTCGAAGGGGCGGGCATTGCGGGCAAGCGCACCAAGCGTCAAGGCCCGCTCCGCCGTTGGATCCTGGCTTTCCGTTGTCTCGGCAAGGGCCAGTTCCTCCTCGCCCTCGTCCTCGGAGACGCCGATCTGGGGCAGCCGCGAAGAGACACCGACGCGTTCGGTGAGCGGACGGACATGCGTGGCGATCCCCGTCGCTTCGGTCGCGGGCGCTTGCGATCCGGTCACGGTTTGCGGTGCGACCGGGTCGGCCTGTTCAGCCGTGGCAGTGGTCGCGGAACCATCGCCAAAGGTGCCGCCGGCAAGCGGGCTGTCGCTGGCCACGACTGGGGCGGCGGTCTCCGCGTCTTCCGTTGCGGTTGCGGCCGCACCCTGCGTCGCGGCAGGTGCGGCCGCAACCGGTTCTGGCGTCTGTTGCACGGCGGAGACGAAGGCGCCTCCCGTCGCGGGCGCAAGTGTGCTGACCTCCGGGGCCTGCGCGGCTGCGGCGACGGTTTCTTCCGCTTCGGTGGCGGGCTGCCGGGCGTCCGGTTCCACCGCCCCGGCGAGGGTCTCGGCAGCGCCCGGCTCGGCGGCCATGGTTTCGGCGTCGCTGGCGGCCTGTACGCTCTGCGGCGCTTCGGGAGCGAGGGACGAGACTTCCGGCGCCGAGCCGGCTGTTTCCGCCGTCTCGGCTGCCTGCGTTTCCGGTGCACCGACCGCTTTTACAGACTCGGCTTCGGTCTCTACCTCGGCAATGGTTTCGCCAGATCCCTCGCTGGGAAGCACCGCGGGGGCTTCGACCGCTTCGGCCCGGCGCGGCGGCGGGAAACCAGTAACGAGATTACCTTCCGGCGCGGCCTCTCCACTGTCCAGCTGCGGCAGGGAAGGCCCCATGGCGGCCTCGGGGGCGTCCCCCTGGGCAGGCGCGGTCGTATCCGCCGCCTCGGGTTCGGCAAGCGGCGCATTCGGTGCGGACACTTCCATGCCGGGCAGTGCCGGGCGCGGCGCGGCGTCCTGCGGCAGGCTCGCGACCACGTCTTCGCCACCGCGCGACGGGGCGGCGGGCGCCGAGACCGGGGCCGGCGCTGCGGCCCCTTCGGGCAGCTCGGCATCCGTCTCGGCGGGCGCCTTGCGGAATTCGGAGCCGGCAGGCAGTTCAACAGCCGTCACGGGACGCTTTTGCTCGCCGCTCGCGACCGCCTCCGCGGCGGGCGGTTCGGCCGCGGGCTCCGGCGTGGTTTCAGCTTCGGGGCTTTGCATCAGGGGAGCCACGCCGGGCGCGGCCTCTTCCGCTGGCGCGTCCGTCTCGGCGACGGCCTCCGCTCCTTCCGGCGTGGCTTCGCCATCTGCCGGAGTTTCAGCCGTTTCCACTTCGTTTTTCGACATTTGTCGGGATGCGTCGATTGGCGAAAGCTGTGACATGGCGCCGAGCACGACGACCGATATGATGCTGCCCCAGATCAGGCCCGACAGGATTCCGCGTCCCATCTCTTACCCCTGTTGTTATCGTTGTGCTCCGCCAAGGGCCCCCTTTCGGGCGGGATGACCTTGACCCCGGCGAATGCCTCTGAACATGTATAGCCCGACCCGTTCTCCGGTTCACCCCCTATTGCTCGGACCTGACGCTATGCTGCTACTGATCGATAATTATGACAGCTTTACCTATAATCTCGTCCATTATCTGGGCGAGCTTGGCGCCGATGTGCAGGTCTGGCGAAACGATGCTCTGGACGTGCAGCAGGCCATGGGTCTGGGCGCCGAGGCTATCATCCTCAGCCCCGGCCCCTGCGATCCGGCGCAGGCCGGCATCTGCCTGCCGCTGACCAAGACCGCCGCCGAGGCGGGTGTGCCGCTCCTGGGCGTTTGCCTCGGGCACCAGACCATCGGTGAGGCCTTCGGTGGCAGGGTAATCCGCTGCCACGAGATCGTGCATGGCAAGATGGGCCATATCCACCATGACGGGCGCGGCGTGTTCGAGGGGATCGACGGTCCTTTCCAGGCAACTCGTTATCACTCGCTGGTAGTGGAGCGCGAGAGCCTGCCCGATTGCCTTGAAGTGTCTGCCTGGCTCGAGGACGGCACCATCATGGGGCTGCGGCACAAGAGCCTGCCGATCGAGGGTGTGCAGTTCCATCCAGAGAGCATCCGGTCCGAACATGGTCACAAGATGCTTGGCAATTTCCTCAACCGCATGAAGGTGCCGGCATGAGCGACAAACTCAAACCCCTGATCGGCCTCGCCGCCGACCGCCCGCTGACCGCGACAGAGGCCGAGGCCGCCTTTGACGCGCTGTTCGAAGGCGAGGCGACGCCGAGCCAGGTTGGCGGCTTCCTGATGGCGCTGCGCACGCGTGGCGAGACGGTCGAGGAGATCGCCGCCGCCGCCCGCGTGATGCGCGCCAAGTGTAATGCTGTTACCGCCCCCGAAGGCGCGATGGATATCGTCGGTACCGGCGGCGACGGAAAGGGCACTCTGAATATCTCCACCGCGACCGCCTTTGTCGTGGCCGGCGCGGGCGTTCCGGTGGCCAAGCATGGCAACCGGAACCTCAGCTCCAAATCCGGCGCGGCCGACGCGCTCAGCCAGATGGGCATCAACGTGATGGTTGGCGTCGACGTGGTGAACAAGGCGCTGGCCGAGGTCGGCATCGCCTTCATGATGGCGCCGATGCATCACCCGGCGATGCGCCACGTCATGCCGACACGCACCGAGCTTGGCACGCGGACGATCTTCAACGTGCTCGGGCCGCTCACCAACCCCGCCGGCGTCAAGCGACAGCTGACCGGCGCTTTCTCGAAAGACCTGATCCGGCCCATGGCCGAGACGCTGGCCTCGCTCGGCTCTGAAGCCGCCTGGCTGGTGCATGGCTCCGACGGCACCGACGAGTTGTCCATCGCCGGCCCTTCCTGGGTGGCCGAACTGAAGGATGGCGTGGTGACCGACCGCGAAGTCTCGCCCGAAGATGCCGGCCTGCCCGTGCACCCGTTCGAGGCCATCCTGGGCGGCACGCCCGAGGAAAACGGCAAGGCCTTTGCCGCGCTTCTGGCGGGCGCGCCGGGCGCTTACCGCGACGCGGTCCTGCTCAACACCGCTGCCGCGCTGGTGGTGGCGGGTGTCGCAAGAGACCTTGAGGAGGGCGTCGAGATGGGACGCGCCTCCATCGACAGCGGAGCGGCCAAGGGCAAGATCACCGCGCTGGCCGCGCTTACCTCCGCTGCCGGATGACCCTCGGGACGACGCATATCGGGGCCTGGGCCGAGCTGCCTTTCTTCCGGGAGGACCTGCCGGCCATTGCCGACGCGCTGGAAGCGGAGCAGCGACAGGTGCTGCCCGCGCCCGAACGGATCTTTGCCGCGCTCGAGATGACCCAACCGGAGCAGACCCGCGTGGTTATCCTCGGGCAGGATCCCTACCCGACGCCCGGCCACGCGCATGGGTTGGCCTTTTCTGCCGAAGCGGATGTGCGCCCCCTGCCCCGGTCGCTCGGCAATATCTACAAGGAGATGCGGGCCGACCTTGGCGACGCGCCGGACAATGCGGATCTCCGTTTCTGGGCCCGGCAAGGCGTGCTGTTGCTCAACGCGGTGCTGACCGTGCCGGCGGGCGAGGCCAACGGGCACAAGGCGCTCGGCTGGCAGACGCTCACCGCGCAGGTGCTGGAGCGGCTCTCGGACACCCCGCGCGTCTTCCTGCTCTGGGGCCGCCCGGCCCAGAAGGCCGCGGCGAAATCCCTGCGGGGCGAACATCATCTCCGGATCGAGACCGCCCATCCCTCGCCCCTGTCTGCAAGCCGTGGTTTTTTCGGCTCCCGTCCCTTTTCACGCGCGAATAACTGGCTGCAGGACCGCGGCCATACCCCTATCAATTGGATGACCCCGGAGGCCGCATGAGCACGCCGACAATTCTTGAGAAGATCAAGGCCTACAAACTGGAACATATCGCTGCCTGCAAGGAGGCCCGCCCGCTCGAAGAGATCGAGGCCGCCGCCAAGTCCGCGCCGCGCGTGCGTCCCTTTGCGAATGCCCTCGCCAAGTCGATCCAGACCGGCTATGGCCTGATTGCCGAGATCAAGAAAGCAAGCCCCTCCAAGGGGTTGATCCGCGAGGATTTCAACCCGCCCGCGCTGGCCGAAGCCTATGAGAAAGGCGGGGCGACCTGCCTTTCGGTGCTGACCGACGGGCCGTCCTTCCAGGGAGACGACGCCTTCCTGATGGCGGCGCGCGAGGCGGTGTCGCTGCCGGTGCTGCGCAAGGATTTCATGTACGACACCTACCAGGTCGCCGAGGCCCGCGCGCTCGGGGCCGACTGCATCCTGATCATCCTGGCTTCGGTCTCGGACGATCAGGCCGCCGAGCTGGAAGCCGCCGCCGCCGAGTGGGGCATGGACGCGCTGATCGAGGTGCATAACCGCGCAGAACTGGACCGCGCGGTGGCGCTGAAATCCCGCCTGATCGGCATCAACAACCGCGACCTGAACACTTTCGAGACCACGCTCGACACCACGCGCAGCCTGATCAAGCATATCCCGGAAGATCGGCTGATTGTCTCTGAGAGCGGCCTGACCGGACCGAAGGAGCTGGCCGAGCTGGCCATGTATGGCGCGCGCTGCTTCCTGATCGGCGAGAGCCTGATGCGCAAGGATGACGTGGAGCAGGCCACGCGGGAGCTTCTCGCCAACCCGCTGACCGCCGCCCACGGTGGGGGTATGTAATGGCGCTCACGCATTTCGACGCGTCTGGACAGGCGCATATGGTCGATGTCTCGGACAAGGCCGTGACATCGCGGGTCGCCGTGGCCGAGGGCTGGGTAAAGATGCTTCCCGAGACTCTGGCCCATGTCGAGGCCGGCACCTCCAAGAAAGGCGACGTGCTGGGCATTGCCCGCCTCGCCGGGATCATGGGGGCCAAGAAGACCTCCGAGTTGATCCCTCTCTGCCACCCGCTGCCGATCACCAAGGTGTCGGTGGAACTTGTTCCGGATGCGGACCTGCCCGGAGTGCGAATTTCGGCAACCGTGAAGACGACCGGCCAGACCGGCGTCGAGATGGAAGCGCTGACGGCGGTCTCGACCGCCGCGCTGACCGTCTATGACATGCTGAAGGCCGTGGAGAAGAGCATGGAGATCGGCGGTGTCCGGGTGACGCTCAAGGATGGCGGCAAGTCCGGCCGCTACGAGGCCGCGCCATGATCCCGGTTCGCGAAGCGCTGGAAAAGGTTCTCGCTCTTGCCGAGGTGGTGGAGACCGAGACCGTACCGCTGCAGGCGGCCGCGGGCCGTGTCCTGGCCGAGCCGATCGTCGCGAGGCGCCTGCAACCTCCCTTCGCGGCCTCCGCAATGGATGGCTACGCGATCCGCAGGGACGATCTGGCACAGGATGCCGGTTTCGACGTGATCGGCGCTGCCCCGGCGGGATGTGCCTTTGAAGGGTCGGTCGGCCCCGGACAGGCGGTCCGGATCTTTACCGGCGGCGTCGTCCCCGAAGGCGCGGATTTCATCGTCATTCAGGAGAATGTCCGCCGAGACGGCGACCGGATCATCATCACCGATCCCGACGCCCATAGCGACAATATCCGCCCCGCCGGGGGCGATTTCCGCCCCGGAGACCGGATCGAAGCCCCCAGACGGCTTGTGCCGGGCGATGTGGCGCTTGCGGCGGCGATGAACGTGCCCGAACTGGTGGTGCGCCGCCGCCCCGTGGTGGCGCTTCTGGCAACGGGAGACGAGTTGGTCATGCCCGGCGAGGTGCCGAAACCCGATCAGATCGTTGCCTCCAATTCCTTCGGATTGAAGGCGATGTTCGAGGCCGAGGGGGCCGAGGTGCGGATGTTGCCGATCGCGCGCGACACGGAAGCGAGCCTGCGCGCGGCCTTTGCGCTGGCCGAGGGCGCGGACCTTCTGGTCACCATCGGTGGTGCCTCGGTGGGCGATCTTGACATCGTTGGCAAGGTCGCGGGCGATCTTGGCATGGAACGTGCCTTCTACAAGGTCGCCATGCGGCCCGGAAAGCCGCTCATGGCCGGTCGCTTGAACGGAGCAGCCATGATTGGCCTGCCCGGAAACCCCGTTTCCGCAATGGTTTGCGGCCATCTTTTCATTCTGCCGATGCTGTGCTCCATGCTGGGCCTCGGACGGGCGCAGGCGCCACGGCAAAAGGCGGTACTGGGAAGTGACGTCGCGGCGAACGGCCCGCGCGAACATTACATGCGCGCCAAGGTGAAGGATGGAATCGTTACTGCTTTCGAACGGCAGGACTCCGCGCTTCTGACCATTCTGGCGGACGCGAATGCGCTGCTGGTTCGCCCCGCCGAGGATGGGCCGCGACAGGCCGGCGAGGAGGTCGAAATCGTCCCGCTTTGAGCGGGACGGTTGACACAAAACGTGAACACTGGCAGAACATCCCGTAAACGCGCGTCATTTCGCGCCTGTTGGGAACCGAGCGAGGGCCTGCCATGCTGACGAAGAAACAACTCGATCTTCTGGAGTTCATCCACAAGCGCGTGCAGCGTGACGGCGTGCCGCCCTCCTTCGACGAGATGAAGGATGCGCTGGACCTGCGCTCGAAATCCGGCATTCACCGCCTGATCACCGCGCTGGAGGAACGAGGGTTCATCCGCCGCCTCGCCCACCGGGCGCGTGCCATCGAGATCGTGAAATTGCCGGACTCGATGCTGGCCAAGGGTTTCACCCCGACCGTGATCAACGGAGATTTACCCGATAGCGGACGAGTGCCGAACGGGGCGATACCTGTCGAGGTGCACGCGACGGAGCTTCCGGTGATGGGCCGGATCGCGGCCGGTGTTCCGATCGAGGCCATCAGCCAGATCAGCCATACCGTCGCCGTGCCGGGGCAGATGATCGGTTCTGGCAAGCATTACGCGCTCGAGGTGCGCGGGGATTCGATGATCGATGCCGGGATCAACGACGGCGATATCGTCGTGATCCGCGAGCAGAACACGGCCGATGACGGCGATATCGTGGTGGCGCTGGTGGTGGAGTCGAGCGAGGCGACGCTGAAGCGTTTCCGCCGCAAGGGCAAGATGATCGCGCTTGAAGCCGCCAACCCGGCCTATGAGCCGCGCATTCTGCGCGATGACCAGGTGAAGGTTCAGGGGCGACTGGTCGGGTTGATCCGCAGCTATTTGAACTGATCTTCAAAGGGTCAGCGGGTCCAGAGCCGCTGACCGGACGTTTCGGCGACCGTCTCGACGCGCAGCCCGTCCGGGTCCGTCCAGATCGCCACCGCGCCGCTTTCGCGCAGAGCTGGCGCGTCGAAGACAAGGCAGGGGCCAGAGGGACGGCCGGCCAGTGGCGTGTTGGCGACGATCACTTCGGCCTCGCAGCGCCCGCTGAAAGCCTCTGCCGCTTTCACCCCTGACAGGGCGAGGATGCGGGTTCCCGCGACCTCGGTCCGCCGCATTCCACGCGGGCCGGTGACGCCCTCCCGTGCGGCCGCCTGCTCCTGATCCGCGCCATCTCCATCGTTTTCGAGCCAGTTTCCAGCCGCGAACCCGTCGCCACGCGGCTTGGACAGAACCCGGCCGCCCTCGCCCATGACACCGACAAGCCCGCCCGTCTCGGCGATCAGGATCGGTGGCCGCTCTGCCTGAAGCCAAAGGAAAGCGGCCGCGAGGATCGGCAACAGGCCCAGCCAGCGCCCTGCCCCGCGCCAGATGATGAGCATAAGGAAACCGAAACTGAGGCCGGGCAGCACCCAGGGACCGGGTGCGACAACATAGGTTACCGCGCCCTCGATGGCGGAAATCCTATCGGCCACCAGCAGGATCCATTCCAGCCCGAAACGCATGACCTGAAGCGGCAACCATGCCAGGCCAAGCGGTCCCAACAGCGCAGCCGCGACCGCCGCCGGCATGATGAGCGCCCCCATCAACGGCACCGACAGCAGGTTCGCGATTAGCCCATAATCGGCGATCCGGTTGAAATGCGCCGCCCCGAACGGCGCGGTCGCGGCCCCCGCCACGGCAGAAGAGAGCACCACGGCCATTATAGGGGCAAGCCAGCGTGGCAGCCTCGGCAGCCGGTCACGATGATCGCGCAACAGGCCGAAAGCGGCGACAAGCGCGGTGGTGGCGGCAAAGGACATCTAGAATCCGGCGCCAAACAGCGCTTCGGGCGCGACAACGAGGATCAGGCTCGCCGCGATGGCCACGGAGCGCAGAGAGATCGCCCGCCGCTCCAGAAGCACCGCCACCAACATCACCGAAACCATGATAAAGGCCCGCTCGGTCGACACCGCGCTGCCGGAGAGCGTCAGGTAGGCCGCGCCAGCCAGAAGCGCGCCAAAGGCGGCGATCTTCTTGGTCGGGAAACGCAGGGCGAACCAGGGAAATAGCGCCATACCGCCCCGCAGGCCGGCAAAGACGACGCCGGTGAGCAGCCCCATATGAAGCCCGGATATGGCGAGCAAATGCGCCATGTTCGTTGCCCGCAGCGCCTCCACGCTTTCGCGCGGCATCGCGGATCGGTCGCCGGTGAGGATCACTGCGGCAAAGGCGCCAGCCGCCCCGGGAATGCGCGCCCGCACCCATTCGCTGATGGCGATCCGCAGGCGGAACACGGCGAGGCCCGCCCGTCCTTGCTCGGCCGGCGCAAGCGCCAGAACGGGGTTCCGCGTGTAGCCGACCGCGCCGAGTTGCTCGAACCATGCGAGGCGGCGGAAATCGAAGCCACCGGGCTCGACCGGTCCGTTGGGCGGAGACAGGTGCCCGGTCAGGATGACGGTCAGTCCGGGCTCGGGCGTCACGTGCGGGCCGTCGCCATGCAGGGACACCCGCACCCGCGCCGGCACGCGCTCCGGGCGGACATCTTCCAGAACGACCTGATCGAGCGTGAGGCGCAGCTTGTCGGAGGCAGAGCGATCGATATCAACGATCCGCCCCTGAACGGGGCCGTAATACCGGAAACCCAGCACGGGTTCGGCCACCGAATGCGCCCGTGCACCAGCCAGCAATGCCCCGATCAGGATCAATGTCGCGCCCCAGAACACCGGCGCGACATGCTCGCCGCCAAGCAGTCCGAGACCAGCCATTACCAGCCCTATTGCCGCGCAGATCCAGTAGAAACCGGTCGCAGGCTCGTTCGGGAGCGAGAACCAGGCGCCGATCCCGATGGAGAGGCAGATCGGCACCCAAAGCAGCAGGTGCCCCCGCTGCGCCAGAAGCGCCCCGGAGATCCATAGCCGCGTGGCTGCTGGGCGGTCAGACAGCGCCCCGGGGAAGGGTTCCGCATACATCGCCCCACCCTTGGGCGATCACGGTTACCAAAGGATTAACAGCTCTCCGCGGCGCCCGGCCGTCCTGTCCGGCACCCGCGGCGAGGAGCAGGAAATCTGTGACGACCGGCGCTCTTTCCTTCGACATACCAAGCGATTATAGCTTGCTCGACCAAAAGACATGGGCGCGAGGAACGAAGCCGGATTCATCCTGCAACTTCAGAAACTTGAACGCTCGAAAGATCGAAAGGCAGACAGGATTCATGGCTGAAGCCAAACAGGTAGTCACCCGCATCGCTCCCTCGCCAACGGGCTTCATGCATATCGGTACGGCGCGCACGGCGCTGTTCAACTGGCTCTACGCGCGCGGACGCGGCGGGAAATTCCTTCTGCGGATCGAAGATACCGACCGTGAACGCTCCACGCCGGAAGCCACGGATGCGATTCTTGCGGGAATGCGCTGGCTCGGGCTGGACTGGGATGGCGATGCCGTGAGCCAGTTCGAGCGCGTCGAGCGTCACGCGGAAGTGGCCCATACGTTGTTGGAAAATGGTGGTGCCTACAAGTGCTTCTCGACGCAGGAAGAAATCGCGGCCTTCCGGGACGCAGCCCGCGCCGAAGGCAAATCCACCCTGTTTCGCTCGCCCTGGCGGGATGCCGATTCGGCGACCTTCCCCGATGCGCCCTATGTCGTGCGCATCAAGGCCCCGCGCGAAGGCGAAACCGTGATCGACGATCAGGTGCAGGGCAAGGTGACCTTCAAGAACGCCGAACTGGACGACATGATCATGCTGCGATCGGATGGCACGCCGACCTACATGCTCGCCGTGGTTGTCGATGACGTGGATATGGGCGTGACCCATGTCATCCGCGGCGATGACCACCTCGCCAATGCTGCGCGCCAGTCGCTGATCTATGCCGCCATGGGCTGGGAATTGCCCGTCTATGCGCATATCCCGCTGATCCTCGGGCCAGACGGCAAGAAGCTCTCCAAGCGGCACGGAGCGACCGGTGTCGAGGAATACCAGAAGATGGGCTACCCGGCCGCCGGCATGCGCAACTACCTCGCGCGGCTGGGCTGGAGCCACGGCGATGACGAGTTCTTCACCGATGCGCAGGCGCTCGAATGGTTCGACCTCGACGGAATCAACAAGTCCGCCGCGCGGTTCGACTTCAAGAAACTCGAGAATCTGTGCGGGCAGCATATTGCAGCTGCAGAAGATTCCGATCTGGTGACCGAAATTCTCGCCTACCTGGACGCTACCGGCGCTGAAAAACTTGCTGACGAAAAGAAAGATGGCCTGTCGCGCGGAATGTACTGCCTCAAGGAGCGCGCGAAGACTTTCGGAGAACTCATTGAAAAGGCTTACTTCATCCTGGGGGATCGTCCGTTTGAGCCCGATGAGAAGGCCGCGAAGAGTCTGGATCCGGTATCCCGTGGTATACTGGGAGAATTGACGCCGCACCTGCAAAATGCTAGCTGGTCGCGCAATGGGTTGGAGGAGGCAGTTTCCGGGTTCGCGGAGGACAAGGAACTCAAGCTGGGCAAGATCGCCCAACCCTTGCGTGCCGCCCTCGCCGGGCGCACGGTGACACCGAGCGTCTTCGACATGATGCTCGTTATCGGTCGGGAGGAAACCCTTGACCGGATAGAGGATGCCGCGGGCCGAGCGGGGGAGTAATCCACCGGCCCGCATTTGGTTAAGCCGTGCCCAACAAGGAATAACCTTGGCCGGGCGAAGTCAGAGAGGGATGTCAATGACTGATAGAAAAGCGACGCTCACGTTCGACGACAAGACGCTCGAACTGCCGATTTATTCCCCCACACTGGGCCCAGACGTTTTGGACATCCGCAAACTCTACGCCGAAGGCGATGTGTTCACCCACGACCCGGGTTTCACCTCGACCTCGGCCTGCGAGTCCACCATCACATTCATCGACGGCGAAAAGGGTGAATTGCTGCACCGCGGCTACCCGATCGACCAGCTGGCCGCCGACAGCCATTACCTCGAGGTCTGCTACCTGCTTCTCTACGGGGAGCTGCCGACCCGGGCACAGATGGAAGATTTCGAGAGTCGCGTGATCCGTCACACGATGCTGCACGACCAGATGGTCTATTTCTATCGCGGTTTCCGCCGCGACGCGCACCCGATGGCGATCATCGTCGGCGTTATGGGCGCGATGTCGGCCTTCTACCACGACTCCACCGACATCACCGATCCGTGGCAGCGCGAAGTGGCCTCGATCCGCCTGATCGCCAAGATGCCGACCATCGTGGCCTGGGCCTACAAGTACTCGATCGGCCAGCCCTTCGTGTATCCGAACAACAAGCTGGATTACGCGTCCAACTTCCTCAACATGTGCTTCTCGGTCCCGGCGGAAGAGTACAAGGTGAACCCGATCCTGGCCCGCGCCATGGACCGTATCTTCACGCTGCATGCCGACCACGAGCAGAACGCGTCGACCTCGACCGTTCGCCTCGCCTCCTCGTCGGGCGCCAACCCGTTCGCCTGTATCGCTGCCGGCGCGGCCTGTCTCTGGGGTCCGGCCCATGGCGGTGCCAACCAGGCCTGCCTTGAAATGCTGCGCGAGATCGGCTCCGTCGACCGGATCCCCGAGTTCATCGCCCGCGCCAAGGACAAGAACGATCCGTTCCGCCTGATGGGCTTCGGCCACCGCGTCTACAAGAACTTCGACCCGCGTGCGAAGGTCATGAAGCAATCCGCGGACGAAGTGCTCGACCTTCTCGGCATCGAGGACAACCCGACGCTTCAGGTCGCCAAGGAACTGGAAGCCCAGGCCATCGCCGACCCGTATTTCTCCGAGAAGAAGCTGTTCCCGAACGTGGACTTCTACTCCGGGATCATCCTCGAAGCGATGGGCTTCCCGACCTCGATGTTCACGCCGATCTTCGCGCTCTCGCGGACGGTCGGCTGGATCTCGCAGTGGCACGAGCAGCTGTCCGATCCGGCACACAAGATCGGTCGCCCGCGCCAGCTCTACACCGGAGCCCCGCACCGCGACTACGTTCCGGTCGATCAGCGCGGCTAAGCCCAAGCACAGATAAAACACGAAAGGCCGGGGAATTCCCCGGCCTTTTTCCTTTTACTGTAGGGCGATGCGTCAGTGCGGCTGCTCGAAGATTTCCTTGAGCGCGGTATCGAGACGATCTGCCGCCTCCCGGTTCTGCTCCAACGAGTGAATGAAACGGCGCCCCAGAAGCAGTTTTCGGAGAAGCTTGAAGCTTGCTGCGCCAAGCCGCCGAAGCGCGCCGGCCGTGCGGCCGAAAAACATGCTTTTGCCTCCATCAGACACGACCGTCTCACCCCACCAGAGCAAGAAGCAGGCTTGAAAACAGTAGAGCCCCTGCCACCGGAAAAAGGAATGCACCGCGGCGATAGCCAAAGGAGGTTTCCAACACCTCGAAATGCAACACCGCTCCGGTCATCAGCAGCCCCATCAACAGCAGCAGCAGTTCGTTCTCGTTCATCCAGGCCGATCGCCCAAGCTGGGCCGATAGCCACCACCAGCCCATGACCATTGCCGAACCGGCCCAGGAGAAAGCCATTCCCAGCGACAACGGCGACATCCGCATCCCCCAGAGCCAGAGGAAAATGGTGGAAATCATCAGCGCCATGATCGTCATCGCTCCAAAAAGGATTTCGGCCGTGCCCACATAGCCCTGAAGCAGGAAGGCCAAATGCGTCCCCGCGAGGACAAGAACATAAATCGAAAGAGCTTGTTTCAAAATCCCGGTCTCCTCTCAGCTCACGCGGTCGCGCGGCAGGCGCTCACGTATCAAGGTGGTGATTTCCACGATGATCTCGGTATTTCGGTTCAGGATGCTCCGGGTTGCATCATCCTTCTGATGGTCCCGGAACAGCAGGTAGAAAACCAGAAGCACCCACGGCCCATGTTCCGTGGCCAAGGAGATCCAGAAATCGTCAGGAATGGGCATTCTTCCACTCCGCAAGCGCGGCATTTTCTAGGAAATTGCCCCCGATCACATTTGTCTCGGCTGGTTGGACCACTTCCGCGCCCAAGCCGGACTGCAACGCCCGAAGCACCGAGATGCCCTGCGTCACCTGCCCCGCGCGGGCGAGCGTCGTCGCGATGGAGCGTTGAAAATCCTGCCCCTTCGCCTGGTGGCGCGCGCCGAAATAGAAGCCGACGATCGCCCCCAGCAGCCACCAGAGAGGCTCCGGAACCAACGCGATCCCCTGCATGCGCGAAGCAAACCAGATCGGATCGACCATTGCCGACACGAAAAGGCCAAGCGTGCCCAGTGCCATCGCCGGGCGCGGAATCCGGTTCAGGCCGTCGATCACCTTGTCAAAGTTGGATTTCTGCTCGAAAGCGAATTCCGCCGCAAATTGGGTCAGCGCGGCCTGAACCTGTTCCGTATCCCGCTTAGCGCCGTTTTCCGCGTTTTCGCGAAACACATCCACCGTCTCCGCCACGACATTCCGCCCGCTCCCGAACAGGGTCGAGACTAGCTCGCCGATCACCCCCATTGCGCCACCCGTGTCTTGTGTTCGTTCTCGCTCAGGTGGAACCGGGGGGAGATGAACTCCTCCGACCGCCGGATCCAGCCACCCTTTCCGCCGTCGCGACGGCGGGCATATTTCCGGCTCGACGGCCGACGATCGGCCAGGGCGTAGTAGTAGTTCCGGCGGGCGATTCCGTATGCATCGGCCAGATGCTCCGGCGCCTTGCGCGCGGCGCTGTCGGCTGCGGCGAGGGTCTGCGGCCCGATGGCACCGTCCACCGCAACCTCCTCGCCAATCTGGCAAAGCAGTCGCTGCAGGATCTTCACCGCGTTGGAGCCTGCGTTGACATACATGTCGAACACACTGGCGTGCAGGCATTCGGGCAGTTCGGCAATGCGCGGGCGACGGAAATAATGCTCGATAAAGATGTTTTTTGCCGTTTTTCGATCCAACTTTCGGACATCCGCAACGGTGACCCGCCCATCCCCGTCGAGATCCAGTCCCAGTCGGCGCATGGTGCCGATCGTCACGCCATATTTCGTGGCGCCCCCCGGATCATCGGGATCGTTCACGAAGCCACCCTCGCGGGCGACGATTTCATGTGCAATTGCCTCAATGTTTTTCATGGAGCCTGTTCCCCGGCACAATTGGATAGGACGAAAGCTGCGCCAAAGTGTTTAAGAAGAGTAAACCACTGCGTGCGCCCGCCCTTGATACGGGGGGGGGGGCGGCACGCAAGCGATCAGGAGACAAAATGCCGGGATATCTGACACTTATTTTTGCCTGCCAATTGCTCGGGGAAATGGCCGTGGGCGCCTTGGCCTTGCCAATTCCCGGACCGGTCCTCGGCATGGTCCTTCTGTTTGGCTGGCTGATGCGCCGCGGCGCCGTGCCCGAAGGGCTGGGGAGCGTGGCGGGGGGATTGCAACGCGCCATGTCGCTGCTCTTTGTTCCGGCCGGCACAGGCGTAATGCTGCATTTCCAGTTGTTGGGCGACGCTCTTCTACCGCTCGGCCTCGGCCTCGTGGTCAGCACATTGCTCACCATCCTTGTCACCGGGGCGATGATGCACTGGCTGGCCAAGGGGGACGCCAAATGACGAACCTTCAGGAAACCTGGGTCTATCTCAGCGCCTCACCGCTCTTTCACCTGACCCTGACACTGGTTGCTTTCCAGGCCGCTTCCTGGCTCTTCGAACGGGGCGGGCGCAATCCGCTGCTGAACCCGGTGCTTGGCGCGGTGCTCCTCGTCGTGGCGGTCCTGGTGGCAACCGGCACCGATTACGGCACCTATTTCGAAGGCGCGCAATTCGTCCATTTCCTGCTCGGCCCGGCCACAGTCTCCCTCGCCATCCCGCTCTTCCGGCAGTGGCACCGCGTGCGCGCATCCGCGCTCGCCATCAGCGTCAGCCTGCTCTGCGGCTCGCTCACGGCCATTGTCTCGGCCGTCCTCGTCGCCCGCGCCCTGGGGGGAAGCTCCGAGATCCTCGCCTCCATCGCCCCCAAATCCGTCACCGCCCCCGTCGCCATGGCCATCGCAGAGGAGCTTGGTGGCCTTCCGTCCCTCACCGCGGTGCTTGTCATCGTCACCGGCATCCTCGGCGCCATGTTCGGGCCTCTGCTGCTCGATCTCGCCCGGATTCGCGGCTGGCCTGCGCGCGGCCTTGCCATTGGCACCGCCAGCCACGGCATCGGCACCGCCCGCGCGCTTCAGGTCAACGAGACCGCGGGCGCCTTTGCCGGCCTCGCCATGGGGCTGAACGCGCTGGCGACCGCCCTGCTGCTGCCAATCCTCTGGCGCCTCCTATTCTGAAAAAGGCCGCGTATCCAATCGAATACGCGGCCTTCCTAACTCAATTTTATCGGACAGTTCAGCTACCGCCTTCTTTCACTTCCTGGTAGACGCCCTGTTCCTTCAGCGCATCCACCACCTCTTTCGGCATGTAGGTCTCGTCATGACGAGCGAGGATCTCGCTTGCCACGAAAACACCGTCCACGAGGTTGCCCGTGCCAATCATCCCCTGACCTTCGTCAAACAGGTCCGGCAGAACGCCGGTGTAGGAAACCGGCACCGAGGCTCCGCCATCAGTCACGCTGAAGGTGATGGTCTCGCCTTCGCCGCGCACCAGCGTACCCTCCTCGACAAGCCCGCCGATCCGGAAGGTCTCGCGCGCTTCGGGCGGCGCCTCCACGACATCGGACGGCGCGCGGAAATAGTTGATCCCGTCCCGCATCGCGTAACCGATCAGGGCGGTGCTTCCCGCCAGCGCCAGAAACGCCACCAGGATGATCTGGATCCGTCTCTTCTTCTTCAGGCCTTGCATGCCAGCCATGGTCGCGTTTCCTCCCGAGAATAACGCCTGATCTTACGGATAGACCGGCGAGAGCATCAAGCCCTCGGTTTCCTCATGTCCCAACATAAGATTGGCGTTCTGCACCGCTTGTCCAGACGAACCCTTGGTCAGGTTGTCCAGAACCGTATAAATCGTCGCCCGGCCCGCCTTGCGCTCCTGCACCACGCCGATATGTACGAAATTGGTCGCGCGCACATGTTTGGTCGCCGGCACCTGCCCAAAGGGCAACACGCAGATAAAGGGCTCGTCGGCATAGGCCGCCTGCAACGCGGCATGAATCTCGACCGCGTCTCCGCGCACATAGCTCGCGGCCAGGATGCCACGGCTCGCGGGCACCAGCGTCGGCGTGAACTGCACTTCGACCGGCCGACCCGCTGCCTTGGAGAACTCCTGATCGAACTCACCCAGGTGGCGGTGCTTGCCGCCCATGCCATAGGCATACCAGTTTTCGCCCAACTCGGCCTGCAGCAGGTTCTCCTTGAGAGATCGGCCCGCGCCGCTGACGCCTACCTTCATGTCGATGATGATTTCATCGAGGTCGATCACACCGGCCTTGATAGCCGGGATCAGCGAGAATTGCCCGGCTGCGGCGTTGCAGCCCGTCCCGGCCACAAGCCGTGCGCCCCGGATTTCCTCGCGGTAGAACTCGGTGAGGCCATAGACGGCCTCTTTCTGAAGCTCCGGCGCCGAATGCGGCTTGCCATACCATTTCTCGTAGACATCGAGATTGCGCAGACGGAAATCCGCGCTCAGGTCCACGACCTTCACGCTCGCAGGCAGGGTCGAGATCACCGCCTGGCTGGTGGCATGCGGCAGCGCGCAGAAGCAGATATCGATCTCGGAGAAATCCAGTTCCTCGATCCGCTTGAGCACCGGCAGATCCATATGGCGCAGATGCGGATAGACCTCCGACATTTCCATCCCCGCCTTTCGGTCGGCGGACAGGGCTGCGATTTCCAACCCTGGATGGGTTGCAATCAGGCGGACGAGTTCGGCGCCGGTATAGCCGGACGCCCCAAGAATAGCGGTTTTATGGGTCATGTCGGGACCTGGGAGTTGAGTAAGGCTGCAGGTTTAGCGAGATTTCAGGTGCCCCGCAATCAGGCGGAGACGAACTCGATCTTTCGTCGCAGGAATTGGGTGGCACGGTTCGAGACCACGCGCGGATTTCCGGTCGTCAGGAAAACGGAGTTCTGCCCCTCCCCAAGCATCTTGGGATGCCGGCCAAGATAGTCGGCAAGGCTCTCGGCCACGAGATTGGCCTGCGAGTAGACCTTCACCTCCGGCCCGAGCGCATCGGCAAAGATATCTTCCATCAGCGGATAATGGGTGCAGCCGAGAATCGCGGCCTCCGGATGCGGCATCTTTCGTTTGAGCGCGTCCACATGGCTGCGTACCAGAGCTTCGGCAAGGATCAGGTCACCATCTTCGATCGCGTCCACAACGCCTCCGCAGGCCTGCGCCTCCACGTCGACGCCGATCGCCCGGAAGGCAAGTTCGCGCTGGAAGGCCCGGCTGGACACCGTCGCCGGCGTCGCGAACAGGGCCACGTGCTGAACGGCCACTTCGCGCGGCGGGGAGTTGTCGCCCCATTGCCGCTCCGTCATCGCCTCGATCAGGGGCACGAACACGCCGAGCACGCGCTTGTTCGTCGGCACCCAGCTTTCCTGCATCCGCCGAAGCGCCGCTGCCGAAGCCGTGTTGCAGGCCAGGATGACAAGGTCGCACCCCTCCTCCCACATCCGCGCCACCGCCGACGTGGTCAGCTGGTAGACGTCTTCGGCGTCCCGCACCCCGTAGGGCGCGTGCGCATTGTCCCCGAAATAAACGAAGGGAACCTCGGGCAGACGCTTGCTCACCGCATCCAGAACCGTCAATCCGCCCAGGCCGCTGTCGAAAATCCCAACTGCCATCAGTATACCCGAGGTCCTTTCTCGCCTTTTTCGTCGCGATATTTCTCGTCGAACTCGAAACCGTAATCGAGCGATCTCAAGGGTCGTGGGGAAAGCGCGTAGGTTTCGGCACGCAGGAAATCCATCATCGCCCGCGAATCTCCGACATTTTCTTGCAGCCGTTCTTGGTCGATCGGGTTGCCGATCACAACCCGCACCGGCTCATCCACCCGTTTCTTGAACTCCTTTATCAGGAGCGCAAGCCGCAGGGTCGAATGCAGATGACTGGCCAACTGGAACAGGCGGCTGTTATGGCCCTCGAAGAAGATCGGCACCACCGTGGCGTTCGATTTCGCGACCATCTTGGCCGTGAAGCTGCGCCAGCCGGGATCCATGGGGCGGGTGTAGACTTTCGCCGATGTCGATACCGTTCCGCCCGGAAAAACCCCGATTGCGCCGCAGCTGTCGAGATAGCTCAACGCCGTCTTCCGGGTGGCGAGGTTCTCGCGCATGGCTTCCTTGGTCTCGTCGAAAGAAATCGGCAGGATCACCTTGTTCAGGTCTTCTGCCTTTCGAAACACGTTATTGGCCAGAATCCGGAAATCGCCGCGAACGATGGACAGGATATGCCCCATCATCAGCCCGTCCAGAATGCCATAGGGGTGGTTCGCAATGACGATCAGCGGCCCCTCGGTGGGGATATTCGACAGGCTCCCGCCGATCACATCGAGGCTCAGCCCATAGCGCGCGACCATCACGCCCCAGAAATCCTTGCCCTCTGCGACTTCGTGTTCGTAGCCCTCGGCGCGCTTGATCAACGAAATCCGCCCCGTTGCGTTCTCCAGAACTCGTACCAAGGCCCGTCCGCCACGCGACCGGACGGAACTGGAATAAGTAATGTCGCGCGCGACGTGCCGGCCTGGCATTCGTGTCGTCTCCTCGTTTCGTGGCGAAATACCTCGGAATACCGAGCCTTGTCACCATATATGCTGCAGATGCGACGATTGGGAGACCTGGGCAGAGGCTTTCCGGACGGCGCGAATGCGTGCCGAATCGCGACAGGGGGAGACGCATTCTGTCGCGATATGGATTTTTCTTGCAACGGGGATATGATCTCGACGCAGAGCATGCAAAAAGGCGCGGCAAGAATACGAGTGCAAACAACATACCGGGTAACCAAAAATGGACTGGGACAAGCTTAGAATCTTCCACGCCGTGGCGTCCGCCGGCAGCCTCACCCATGCCGGAGATTCGCTGCATCTTTCCCAGTCGGCGGTCTCCCGCCAGATCCGCGCTCTCGAAGAAAGCCTCAATACCACGCTCTTCCACCGCCATGCCCGCGGCTTGATCCTGACGGAGCAAGGGGAACTGCTGTACGACGCGACCAGCGGCATGAGCAAGCGCCTAGAGGCCGCATCCGCCCGCATCCGCGATTCCGAAGAAGAGGTCTTCGGCGAATTGCGCGTGACCACGGCCCATGGTTTCGGCTCGCTCTGGCTGGCGCCGCGGCTGGAACATCTCTACGGAAAATACCCCGATCTCAACATCGACCTGATGTTGGAAGAGCGGGTCCTTGACCTGCCGATGCGGGAAGCCGATGTCGCCATCCGGATGAAAGAGCCTTCGCAGGCCGATCTCATCCGCAAGCGCCTGATGACCGTACGCATGAGGCTTTACGCCTCGCAGACCTATGTGGACAACCACGGCGTGCCCGAGACGCCCGACGAGATGGCGAACCACCGCCTGATTTGCCAGGGCGCCTCCTCGACCCAGGTCGCAGCCGGCGCGGCGATGGTGCAGTGGCTTCTGGGCCACGGAATCACGTCGCGCTTGAACGTGAACAACTATTTCGGCGTGCTGCAATGCGTGCAGAACCATCTCGGCGTCGGCGTCCTGCCGAACTACATCGTCGAGAGCGCTCCGAATCTGGTGCGCGTTCTGCCCGAGGTCGAAAGCGCCGAAGTGCCCGTTTTCCTTGCCTATCCTGAAGAGCTGCGCCAATCCAAGCGGATCGCTGCCTTCCGCGATTTCATCGTCGAGGAAATCCAGGCGTCCCGCCGCCGGAGCGAGGGCGACGAGGACTAGAGCTCGGGTAACGTTGCGCATGCAACACATACATGGCAGCTATTCGCACCCACAGCATTTTTGAGCTTGTCCAAGTCGGCCCGGCTTCCTAAATCTGGGGTATCGACGGACATTGATTGTTCGTCTTTACCTCCCTGTTGGACTTGGACCGAGACTTGTTCTCGGCCTTTTTTTTGCGCATTTCACACGTTCCGAAAGCACCTCAGGCGGCGGGCGTTCCGAGGCGGAAGAAATGGATTTTCAACTTGGATGACTGCGAAAGCAGCATTTGGAAACCACGATTCTTGAGCTAAGGTGTTCGTAATTTAATCGGAGGATTCCTATTATTATGCGTAACCTTGTTTATTCCGCCGTCGCCATGATCGGCCTTGCGGTCCCGGGTCTTGCTGCACAATGCGGCAACTCATCGGGAGGTTTCGAAGCCTGGAAGCAGGCCTTCGCCAAGGAAGCGGCCAGCGAGGGGGTCGGAAAGCGAGGGCTCTCGGCTCTGTCGCAAACGCGTTACTCACAGGGCACCATCAACGCTGACCGGAATCAGAAGAGCTTCAAATACAGCTACGAGAAATTCTGCCAAGTACGCGGGTGCAACGTGATCGCCTCGCAGGGCCGCAAGCGCAAGGCACAGAGTGCCAGCTTCTATTCCTCTCTTGAAAACGCCTATGGCGTGCCCGCCGGTGTACTGATCGCGATCCACGGCATGGAAACCGGATTTGGCCGTTTCATGGGAGATTCCAACGTGTTGAGCGCCACGGCCACCCTTGCCTATGATTGCCGCCGGCCAGATTTCTTTCGTCCGCACCTGATCGGCGCGCTCATGATGATCGACAGGGGAATGATGTCGCCCAACGCGATCGGGGCCAAGCATGGCGAGTTGGGGCACACGCAATTCCTGCCGGGCAATGCCTATCGGTATGGCCGCGACGGCAATGGAGATGGCCGCATCGACCTCAACGACCAAGCCGACGCCCTCGCCTCCACCGCGAACTACCTGCGCCAGAAGGGCTGGAAACCCGGCCAGAGCTACCAGCCGGGCAGCTACAATTACAACATTCTGAAGGAATGGAACGCCGCCTCGGTCTACCAGAAATCCCTCGCGGTCATGGGCGCCCAGATCGACGGCTGACCCGGACGCCGGCGGTCCTCCGTCAAATCACGGTGGCGACAAGCACATAGGGCCTGTCGTCCCCCGCCCATGGCCGGCCCGTCACCGCCTCACGCGGCGGCCCGGCCCGAAAACCGCATACTTCAAGCTCCGCGCTCAGCCGTTCTGGCGCGAGATATTGAAGCCAGGCAAAAACCTCCCTTTCGCGCTTCGGCTCCACGATCCGATAACGGTCGAGCGCCGCAAGCGCGCCCGGGTAGACAAAGCTGACCCGCAGCCCGACATATTCCCCTTCGGCCCAGAATCCGTCGTCCAAACGGACGCCGATTTCAAAGCCTTCCTGCCGCGCCTTGAAAGCCGCCAGCGGAAAGGCATCGAGCACGAACTTCCCGCCCGCTGGCATCCTGTCGCGCAGCCTGTGAAACAACCGGGCGCGCGCCGCCTCCGGCATGGCGCAAACATCGCCATAGATCAGCGTGGCGACCTCCGCTTCCGGCAGCGGGTCGGTCAGGTAATTGCCAAGCCGAAAAACCCCCTCCGGACAGGCCGTCTCTCGAGCATGTTGCAGGGAGTCTTCGGAGAGATCGAAGCCGGTCACCACTGCGCCAGCGGCATGGAAGCGCTTCGCATAGAGCCCGGGACCGCAGCCGAGATCGAGCAGGCGACGGCCCTTCAGGCCGATCTCCGCATCCACCCAGCTACAAAGGGAATCGATATCCGCGTGCCTGCGCGACGCGATGTCGTGATCGGCGTCCAGATGCAGTGCCAGCATCTTCCGCGCCACATGCGGATCGGCCCAGAGCGCCGCGGTATCAAACCCGGCAAAAAGCGCGGGCCGGGTGGCGAAATCCTTCAGTATGTCGAACATTTCATGAGGTCCTTCGGGAAGGCATGGCCGTTCCCGCAACAAAATCCATATTTGGCAAGGCAGCGCCTAACCTGTCGAACCGGGCAGCCCCGGGATATGTGGCCTTGATTTTGCAAGTGGACGTAGCCTGCCACTCACAGCTCCCTTCAGCAATGCGACCGCTTGGCCCGCCGCGCGCCGCCCCCCTTCCCCTTTTGCGAAACAGGGCCTAAAAGCGCAGCCGACAAAGGGGAATGTTCATGACCGATCCAGCCATCACGCCGGAAATCATCGAGGCCCACGGCCTGAAACCGGAAGAATATGCCGAGATCCTGCGGATCCTGAACCGCGATCCGAATTTCACCGAGCTGGGCATTTTCTCGGCCATGTGGAACGAGCACTGCTCCTACAAGTCTTCGAAGAAATGGCTGCGCACCCTGCCGACCACCGGCCCGCAGGTCATCTGCGGCCCCGGCGAGAATGCCGGCGTGGTCGATATCGGCGACGGGCAGGCGGTGATCTTCAAGATGGAGAGCCACAACCACCCCTCCTACATCGAGCCCTACCAAGGGGCTGCGACCGGTGTCGGGGGCATCCTGCGCGATGTCTTCACCATGGGCGCCCGCCCGATCGCGGCGATGAACTCGCTCTCCTTCGGCGTCCCGGAACACCCAAAGACCAAATCGGTCGTTTCCGGCGTCGTGGCCGGCGTCGGTGGCTATGGCAACTGCTTTGGCGTACCGACCATCGGCGGCGAGGTCCGCTTCCACCCCGCCTATAACGGCAACTGCCTGGTCAACGCCTTTGCAGCCGGTCTGGCCGACACCGACTCGATCTTCTACTCCGCCGCGTCCGGCGTCGGCATGCCGGTTGTCTATCTCGGCGCCAAGACCGGCCGTGATGGCGTCGGCGGCGCGACCATGGCTTCCGCCGAATTCGACGAAACCATCGAGGAGAAGCGTCCCACCGTTCAGGTCGGTGACCCCTTCACCGAAAAGCGCCTGATGGAAGCCACGCTGGAGTTGATGCAGACCGGCGCCGTGATCTCGATTCAGGACATGGGCGCTGCGGGCCTCACCTGTTCCGCTGTCGAGATGGGCGACAAGGGCAAGCTGGGCATCAAGCTCGATCTCGACTGCGTGCCGCAGCGCGAAGAGAACATGACGCCCTACGAGATGATGCTCTCGGAGAGCCAGGAGCGGATGCTCATGGTGCTTCGCCCGGAAAAGGAGGCCGAGGCCAAGGCCGTGTTCGAGAAATGGGAGCTCGATTTCGCCATTGTCGGTGAGACCATCCCCGAGGACCGCTTTCTCATCCAGCATCACGGTGAGATCGTCGCGGACCTTCCCCTAGCCACACTCGCCGGTTCCTCGCCCGAATATGACCGCCCGTGGATCGAAACGGACCCCGCCCCGGCGATGGCCCCGGTTCCGGAGATCGACCCCATCGACGGGCTCAAGGGGCTGATCGGCTCGCCCAACTATGCCTGCAAGTCCTGGGTCTATGAGCAATATGACCAATCGGTCATGGGTGACACGGTGCGCACGCCGGGAGCGGGCGCTGGTATTGTCCGGATCCACGGCACCAACAAGGCGGTAGCCTTCACCTCCGACGTAACGCCCCGCTACGTGCGCGCCAACCCGGCCGAAGGCGGCAAGCAGGCCGTGGCCGAGGCCTATCGCAACCTCACCGCCGTCGGCGCCAAGCCGCTGGCAACCACGGACAACCTGAACTTCGGCAACCCGGAAAAGCCCGAGATCATGGGCCAGTTGGTCGGCGCCATCAAGGGCATCGGCGCGGCCTGCGCGGCGCTCGACATGCCGATCGTGTCGGGCAACGTTTCACTCTATAACGAGACCGATGGCGAGCCGATCCTGCCGACGCCGACCATCGGCGCCATAGGCCTGATCGACGATCTCTCGCACATGATCGGCCGCGAGGCCCGCGAGGGCCACGTGCTGCTGTTGCTTGGGGAAACCGCCGGCCATCTGGGCCAATCCGCACTACTCTACGAGGTCTTCAACCGCGAGGACGGCGACGCTCCGACGGTCGATCTCGACGCCGAGCTTCGCAACGGCAATTTCATCCGAGACAACCGCGACCTGATCGACGGCTGCACGGACCTTGCCGATGGCGGCCTTGCCCTCGCGGCCTTCGAAATGGCCGAAGGCGCTGGCGTTGGCGTCATTCTCGACCCCGCCGACACGCCCACCCTCTTCGGCGAGGATCAGGGCCGCTACCTGATCACGTGCTCCTACGACAAGGCCGAGGCGCTGATGGTCGAAGCCGGCAAGGCAGGGGTGCCGCTGCAAACGGTCGGCCGCTTCGCGGGCGACACGGTCCGCTTCGGCAATTCCGAGGCCCCGCTTAACGAGCTCTCCGCGCTCTATCACAGCGCCTTCGCCGCGGCGGTCGGCTGATGCGTCGCCCGGCGACTGGAGCGGATTCCTCCTTAATCCGCTCGGTCGCTGGCAATCCCGCCTATGCCCGTTTCATCGCGGATCATGTTTTGAAACCGCCCACCGGCAGGCTATAGCGATAGAAACCGGATGGGCAGCCGGATTCGGTCTGCCACGCCCGGAGCAAAGACAGGGAGGCCCCATGCAGCAGTATCACGACGCCCTGCGTACCATCCTCGAATACGGGCACGAGTCGACCGACCGGACCGGCACCGGAACCATCTCCCATTTCGGGCTGCAGTGCCGCTACCCACTGGCCGAGGGCTTCCCGCTCGTCACGACGAAAAAGCTGCACCTGCGCTCGATCATCCACGAATTGCTGTGGTTCCTCTCGGGCGACACCAATATCCGCTATCTCAAGGAAAACGGCGTTTCGATCTGGGATGAATGGGCAGACGAGAATGGCGATCTCGGCCCCGTCTACGGCCACCAATGGCGCCATTTCCCCAAGCTGGAACCGACAGGTTCCGAGGCCGGCGGCCGCCCACTCTTTCACGCCGGCGAGGTGGACCAGATTGTCGACCTCGTCGACGCCATCCGCAGGACGCCGGACTCGCGCCGCCTGATCGTCTCGGCCTGGAACCCAGCCGACGTGCCCGACATGGCGCTGCCCCCCTGCCACACGCTCTGGCAGGTCCGCATCCTGAACGGCAAGCTGCACCTTCAACTCTACCAGCGCTCGGCGGACATGTTCCTCGGCGTGCCGTTCAACATCGCCTCCTACGCGCTGCTGCTGGTCATGCTGGCCCATGTCACAGGCTACGAGCCCGGCGATTTCGTCCATTCCATCGGCGACGCGCATATCTATTCCAACCACATGGAACAGGTGCAGACCCAACTGGCCCGCACGCCCAAGCCCCTGCCCCAACTTCGCCTCGCCCGCGACGTGCCCTCGCTCTTCGATTTCCGCTACGAGGATTTCGAGATAATCGGCTACGATCCCGACCCGGGCATCAAGGCCCCCGTGGCGGTCTGAGCATGCTGAGCCTGATCGTGGCCCGCGCCCGCAACGGCGCCATCGGCAAGGGCAACACCATTCCCTGGCACGCCCCCGAAGACCTCGCGGCGTTTCAGCGCGAAACCATGGGCGGTGCGCTGATCATGGGGCGGCGCACCTGGGAGAGCCTTCCGGTGAAGCCGCTCAAGGGGCGGCTGAACTGCGTCGTTTCCTCCAAACCGGACGCCGCAGAGCTTGTCTTTGCCACCCCCGAGGCCGCGCTCGCATTCGCGTTGCAATCGGGCTACCGGCGCATCTACGGAATCGGCGGCGAGGCGATCTATCGACATCTCCTGCCGCAAGCCGACCGGCTGCTCGTGACAGAGGTCGACCTGGAGATCACAGGCGCCGACGCATATTTCCCGCCATTCGACCCCGAGGACTGGCGCCAACTGCCGCAATCGCTCCTGCGGACGGAAAGCCCGCGCTGCGTTTTGCACGAATATCTCCGCCAAGCCGGTTTCCCCGCGGAATAAGCATATGAGTCACAACAACAGGCCTTGAGAATCCCCGTCTGCATTGTCGGTTGACAGAGAGTCCACGAACTCTGCACATTTGGTGCAAATAATAAATTCGAGGCAGAGCAGTTCAATGATCCAGAAGCTGGCGCTACTCATGGCGCTGCTTGGCATGCTATCAGCATGCGGAGGCGGCGATGGCACCAACCCGGTCAACAATCCCGGTACGGATGATGGCGATGATGGGACAGAACTCCCCGACGGCACCGATGGCGCCACGGCGGCGGACCCGATCATCCGCTACGAAGAGCAGAGTGAAAATGGAAACGGCTACGCGAGCGACATCAGCTACGATCCCGCGACCGACACTTTCTCTGTAAACAATCTCGGCTTCGACGGAGCCAACGTCTACACCCGAGACAATCAAGTTGCCTGGCTCGGCCCCTTCGCGGTCTATGAAGCGACCGAGACCTTCTATGATTCCATGACCGGCGCACCGATCAGCCAGATCGCGGACTACAAGGCGATTTATGGTGTTTCCAGCAGCGGGCAGACCAATTTCGCCATTGTCCGGACCGGTGGTTATATCGACTACGGCTTCGGCGGTTTCGTTTATGCCCGCAATGGTTCCGTCACCCTGCCGACCACCGGTCAGGCCGCGTATTCGGGTGACTATGCCGGTCTTCGGGATTTCAGCGGCCGCGATGGCATCGAGTATGTTACCGGCGACATGGAAATGTCGATCGACTTCGAGGATTTCGATAGTGGCGATGCTGTAAGCGGCTATGTTTACAACCGCCGCGTCTATGACACCGCCGGCAACGACGTCACCAACGACATTCTCGTTGCGATGGGCAACGGTGCAACATCTCTTCCGACACTCGTCTTCGACATTGGACCGGGCGTGACCCAAGACAACGGCGAAATCGCAGGCACACTCCGTTCCAATACCTTTGACGCGAATGGCGTGGCCACGAAATACGAAGAGGGCAACTACTACGCCGTGCTCTCCGGTGCCAATGCCGAGGAAGTGGTTGGCGTTATCGTGGTGGACTCCAACGATCCTCGTTATGGCGTAGACGTGCGTGAGACCGGTGGTTTCATCCTCTACCGATAAGGCCCGCAATGGGCCAATCCGTCGGAGCCGCGCATGGCTCTGGCTAGCGCTTGGCGTTTCCCTCTCCTTGGGAAACGCCACTACGGCGCTTGCGGAGAACTTTACGCTCGACCCGGATGCCATGCGAGGCGCGGCAGCGCTCTCGATAGAGGTCGGCAACCCCCAACAGGCGCTTCATCTGGCCGAGGCCCTGCTGAAACGCGACCCCGAGGATGTCGAGGCACTGGTGCTGAAATCCCGCGCCCTGCGCGATCTCGGGAAATACCGCGAGGCTCTGGACGCGGCGCGCGAGGCACACCAGCTTGCCGAGAGCGATGTCGAGGTCTATTCCACGTCGCTTGCCCGCGCGCAGGCGCTGTCCTCGCTCGGCGCCCGGACGCGCGCCCAGCTCTGGCTGCGCATGGCCGGCCAGCACGCGCCCAATGAAGAGGCCCGCGCCCGCGCCATCCAGGACTTTCGCTATGTGCGCTCCCGCAACCGTTGGAACACCAATCTGAGCTTTTCCGTCGCACCAACCTCCAACGTCAATGGCGGCAGCGTGCATGACACGATCAGCTATGGCGGGCTGCAAGGAATCGTTCTGGACGGCACGGCCCGGGCGTTGTCCGGGCTCTCCTATTCGGGTGGCCTGACCACGCGTTACCGCTTTTCCGAAAGCCGCAATCACCAGACCGAGCTTGGCCTGCACCTGTTTCACCAGAGCTACCTGCTGTCCGACGAATCGCAGGAACAGGCGCCCGATGCCGAGGGCGACGATTTCGCCTACAGCTCCGTCGCTGTGGGGCTGCGGCACAGGTGGCGCCCCGATAGCTGGAGCACACCGCTGGAGTTTTCGCTGCTGGCGGGGCGCGGTTGGTATGGGCTGGAGGATTATTCCCGTTACACCCGCTCCGCGTTCGCCCATACCTTCCCGCTCGGCAAAAGCACCGCCCTGCGGCTCGAGGCCGGCGGCGAGCAGTTCCGCCGGGTGACCGACGATGCCGAGCAGCGCTCGCTTCATGCAAGCGCCACCATGCTGCATGAATTCGACAATGGTGGCGGTATGCGGCTGAATTTCGGCGTCCGAAACAGCGATTCCGACACCGGATCGCTCGACTATCGGCGCGTTATTGGCGGCGTTGGCTACACGTTGCCCAAGCCCATCGGCTCGGCGCGCGTCACGCTGGAGGCAGATCTCGAGCGTCGCCTCTACGAGAATTTCCCGACGGTCGACACCACCGATATCTACATCATCCTGACCGAGAAGGAACGCGAAGACCTTCGCGCCTCCGTCGGCGTGCAGCTGTTCTTCGACAAGGTCGAGTATTACGGCTTCTCGCCCACCGTCACGCTGCGCCATTCCGAAACGCGTTCCACCGATGACCGCTACGATACGGTGGAGACGGGCTTGAACTTCGGCTTCCGCTCGAACTTCTGATTGCGCCGCCCGCTCGAAATCGCATTCACCTTCGGTCTCCTCGGCGGTACTGTGCCCGCAGAGTGAAATCGGGAGAAGTTCGAGATGAAGGTTACCTATCTGCACACGATGGTTCGGGTGAAGGACCTGGAGAAATCCATGGCCTTTTACAAGCTCCTGGGCCTCGAGGAGACACGCCGCATCGACAACGAAAACGGTCGATTCTCGCTGGTCTTCCTGGCGCCGCCGGGTCAGCCTGAATGCCCGGTCGAGCTTACCTATAATTGGGATGGCGATGACGCGCTGCCCTCCGACAGCCGGCATTTTGGCCATCTCGCCTACGCGGTCGAGGATATCTACGCGATGTGCCAGCATCTTCAGGATAATGGCGTGGTCATCAATCGCCCGCCACGCGACGGACGCATGGCCTTCGTGCGCTCGCCCGACAATATCTCCATCGAACTGCTGCAAGCCGGTGAAGCCAAGGCCCCGGCCGAGCCTTGGGCGAGCATGGAGAATACCGGTCACTGGTAAGGCAATCCGCCGGTTTGCCGGGTTCCTCGGCCTGGCAGCCGCACTGTCTGCGTCGCATGTCGCGGCGCAGACCCCATGTCGGCTTGCCCTGCAATTGGCGCTGGACGTGTCCGGCTCCGTCGATTCCCGCGAGTACCGGCTTCAACTCGACGGCGTGGCCACTGCCCTGCTCGACCCGGAGGTACAGGCCGCGCTTCTCGCCCTGCCCGATTTTCCGGTGGTCCTGAGCGTTTTCGAATGGAGTGGAAAGGGATCGCAACGCGTCCTCGTCGATTGGAAACCGATCCGGAACGAAGCAGATGTGACAGCGCTTGCAACCCTGCTTCGCAACACCAACCGTGCGGTAATGTCCGTCAGTACCGGATTGGGCACCGCGATGCTCTTTGCGGGCGCGCGGTCCGAAACGGCACCCGCGTGCTCGCGGCTGGTTCTGGATGTTTCGGGAGATGGCAAGAACAATGACGGGCCGCGCCCGCAGGATGTCGGCGCAGCACTCCCGCCCGGCCTCAATATCAACGCGCTCGTCATCGGCCCGCACAGGCCTGCCGCTGTCGGGGCCCAGGCAGGTGAGACCAGCGATCTGGTGGGGTATTTCCGGGCCTATGTCCTGCGAGGACCGGAGGCCTTCGTCGAAATTGCCGTCGGTTACGAAGACTATGCCGAGGCGATGAAACGCAAATTGTTGAAGGAGTTGCAGGTTCTCACCCTGAGCGACGCCCACTCCGCATTCCCGGATCAGTCTCGCTGATCTGGCACTCCGTCCTTTCCGCCACTGCTTTTAACCGCATTCCGCAAAGGCGCCCCAGCGCAGTCTCTTGCAGATAGGGCAAAGGCTTCCGACACCCAGCGAACCGTCTCGCCGGACTTAGCGATGCCGGCACACGGCTCGTCCTTGCCGGTTGCCGCCGTGTTCATGGCGTTGGCGTTGGCGGTGGCGTTGGATCAATAGATGTAACGAATCTGGTCGGTCCAGTATCGCTCCATCCGGCGAAGGGCGGTCGTGATGTCTTCCAGCCCTTCCATTGTGATGATCTCCCGTTCGATCAGACCCTCGGCATGGCGCTCGAAGAGTTCGGTCACGATCCGCCGGATCTCCCGCCCCTTTTCTGTGAGACGGACGCGAACCGCGCGCCGGTCGATCTCGCACCGCTGGTGGTGCATATAGCCCATTTCCACCAGTTTCTTGAGATTATAGGAGACGTTTGACCCCTGGTAGTAGCCGCGGGTCTTCAACTCGCCGGCCGTCACCTCGTTATCGCCGATATTGAACAGAAGAAGCGCCTGAACCGCGTTGATATCGAGGATTCCGACCCTTTCGAACTCGTCCTTGATCACGTCCAGCAATAGCCGGTGCAGGCGTTCCACCAGGGCCAGAGTGTCCAGGTATCCGGACATGAACCCGTGGCCCCGTCCGGGCAAGACGCTGCTATGAATGCTCATTCTGGCCTCCACTTGGCTCTCTCGTTGAGCGAGTCATAGGCGGTAAAGTCCGAACAAGCCGTTAAATCCGTTCAAAAACCCGAAGAATTCGCGCAATCAATGCGCGGTGCCCTGAGACTTTGCATGTTCGGAGATACGCTGGAACAGTTCGGTGTACTGCTCCGGCACCGGATCCAGAGCGGTGATCCAGCGAAGCAGATCCTGATCCATCTCGGCCAGAAGCGCCTCGTAAAGGTCAAGCTCGGCATCGTCCATGTCGTTCAGCTTGTCGTCCGAGTAGCGTCCCAGAACCAAGTCCATTTCCTTGATTCCACGCCGCCAGGAGCGCATATGCAGCCGCTTAAGGCGGTTTTCGCGGGTTTCGGTGGTCATTCTTCTGTAGCCTCCAGCAAGGCCGTCCTGAGCCTCTTCTCGACGCGCGCCAGCCGGTCGGCAGCATCATCGACCTCGGCACGGATCTGGCGCAGTTCCAGCAACAGCGAGCGCACTTCGGGAACAAGCGTCGCCTCTTCCTCGGCGGGGCCTTCGAGCCCCTCGCCTTCGCCGTTCAGCAACCACATCAGCGACACACCCAGCACGCCGGACAGCATCTGAAGCTTGTTTGCGCGCGGCTCGCTGAGATCTTCTTCCCAGCCACGGACGGTTTTCAACTTCACCCCGAGTCGTCGGGCCAGCCCGGCCTGATCCAGCCCAAGCGCTTCGCGGGCGCCGGCCACACGGTCGCCGAAGGTCGCGGTTTCCGCGCCATACCAGTCGGTTTTGTCTTCCATCGGGGTCTCCATGTCGTCGGTTAATCCTTGAATGGTGCCAAGTGCAAGCCTAAGAAGCCCGCGGACCGTTCCCTGAGACAACAAGACCGGAGGCCGTTTATGTCTTTTCTGTCCGCGACCCTCGACCGGGTGAAACCGTCGCCCACCATTGCCGTGTCGACCAAAGCCCGCGAACTCAAGGCCGCCGGCAAGGACGTGATCGGCCTTGGCGCAGGCGAACCTGACTTCGACACGCCCGACAACATCAAGGCCGCCGCAAAGGCCGCGATCGACGCCGGCGACACCAAGTATACCGCGCCCGACGGAACGCCCGCGCTGAAGGAGGCGATCTGCGCCAAGTTCAAGCGCGACAACGGTCTGGACTACACCCCGGCCCAGATCTCCGTCGGCAATGGCGGCAAGCAGATCCTGATCAACGCGCTGATGGCGACGCTGAACCCGGGCGACGAGGTGATCATTCCTGCGCCCTACTGGGTATCCTACCCCGACATGGTGCTTCTGTGTGGTGGCGAGCCGGTAATCGTGGAGGCCAAGGCCGAGACGAATTACAAGCTGACGCCGGAAGCGCTGGAAGCAGCGATCACCGACAGGACAAAGTGGTTCATCTTCAACTCGCCCTCCAACCCGACCGGTGCCGCCTATAGCTGGGACGAGCTGAAGGCGCTGACGGATGTGCTGGTCAAGTACCCGCATGTCTGGGTGATGACCGACGACATGTACGAACACCTCGTCTATGACGACTTCAAGTTCTGCACCCCCGCCGAGGTCGAGCCCGCGCTCTATGACCGCACGCTGACCTGCAACGGTGTCTCCAAGGCCTATGCCATGACCGGCTGGCGCATCGGCTATGCCGGCGGGCCGGAGAAGCTGATCAAGGCGATGGGCAAGATCCAGTCGCAATCGACCTCGAACCCCTGCTCGATCAGCCAGGCCGCCGCGGTCGAGGCGCTGAACGGGACGCAGGATTTTATCCCGACAAACAACGAGGTCTTCAAGCGGCGCCGTGACATGGTGGTGGAACTTCTCAACGCGGCCGAGGGCATCAGCTGTCCGAAGCCGGAAGGTGCGTTCTATGTCTACCCGTCGATCGAAGGCTGCATTGGCAAGACAACGCCGGCCGGTGTGAAGATCGAGAATGACGAGATCTTTGCCACCGCGCTTCTGGAGGAAAAGGGCGTCGCGGTCGTGTTCGGCGCGGCCTTCGGGCTTGAGCCCTGCTTCCGCGTCTCCTACGCGACCTCCGACGAAAACCTGAAAGAAGCCTGCAAGCGGATCCAGGAGTTCTGCGCGTCGCTGAGCTGAGCTTCACCAAGTGGACGAGAACACGGGCCGTGCTTCGCAGGAGGCGCGGCCTTTTTTGTAGCCCGAAATGTTAAATCTCCAGTCTCGGCGAAGCACCGGCCATTCAGATGCGCGCGCGAACGATCCGACGGATCGTGCCTCCGGCGGGGATATTTTTGGCCAGAAGAAATTGAGAAGCTTTGCATGTCTTCTTCTGACTGGAAATATCCTGGGGGGAGCGCTCGCATGAGCGCGGGGGGCAAAGCCCCCGTCAGCCTTCGCGAGCAACTCTCAAGGGATTGGCAAGGTCACGCCCCCCCGAGTCGATGTCTACAACGCTTCACCGCCGATCATCCGCTCCAAACAGCCCGTATTGAGTTGCCCTTTCAACCTGGTTCCGCCCTGCACTCTTCGCTTCGCGGCTTTGACAGCCCGCTCTGCCATCAATAGGTTTGCCAAGACGTCCCCAAACCGGTGTGCCAGATGACCGATCTCCCAGAGTTCTATTTCCGCGTTCGGGAGAACGGCGCGGCCGTGTTTCGCGTCGATACCGATAACCGGCAACGGCGCATCGAGATGGACCAGATCGCCGTTCTGAACATTCGAAACGGCGAAATCCGTGCCCAGGGCACGCGCGAGCTTTCCGATCAAGAGCGTGCCGCCATCGAGAGTTGGATGGAGGAACGCCGTGCGTTGCTAGAGCAACGGGACATGGACGACATTCATCGCGCGGTGGATTATCTCAACATCACCACGCAATGGGTCCAGTCCAAGGCATCGCCTGAACAGCTGGAGGAGATCACCGATCCACTCCTGATGGCGATGCATGACCTCAGGACAGTGTTGGTGCGCAAGAAGGCCGAGCAGATCGCGAAGGCACGCTCGGAAGAGTAGCGCCGCGTCATGGCTAACCTCGGGCAGCAAGGGCCGGCAAGGAGCGGGCCCAAAAACGGTACATGAGCAATATCCCGGCGACGATCAGCCCGATGACGAGGCCCGTCCAGATGCCCATTGCGCCGAACTCCGTGTGGAAGCCGAAAAAATATCCGACACCCAGCCCGATGGGCCAGTAGGACGCAGCGGATATGATCATCGGCACGCGTGCATCCTGAATCCCGCGCAGCAGGCCATGCGCCATGACCTGCGCGCCATCGGCGAGTTGAAACAGCGCCGCCATCAGCATCAGCCCGGTTCCCAGGACGAGGATTTCCGGCTTTCGGGGATCGTCGGGATCAATGAACAGGCTGAGGAGTTGTTCCGGCCAGGCGAGAAAGGCCGCGACCGTCGCGCAGGCGAAAATCATCGACAGACCGACAGCGACCAGACCGCCGCGCCGCAGATGATCGAAATCCCGGCGCCCCAAGGCCTTTCCGGCCCGGATAGTGACCGCGTTGGACAGCCCCAGATGCACGAGGAAGGTGGCCGAGGCGCACTGCATGGCAATCCCGTGCGCGGCCAGCGGGATAGTGCCCAGCCACCCGACCATCAGGGCCGAAAACACGAAGAGGCCAACCTCGGACAGGTTCGTCAGGCCGATCGGCCAGCCGAGACGGAAGACCTGCGCGAAGGCGGACCAATCCGGCCGCCAGAAGCGCTGGAACAGCGCATGTTGCGGAAAACTGCGGATGGCATAGATCACAAGACCCACGAACGAGATGACATGCACCGTCAGCGAGGCGATGGCCGCGCCGCGTATGCCCAGTTCCGGAAACCCGAAGGAGCCGAAAATCAGCAGGTAATTCACACCCGCATTGACCACCGCTGCCGCGAGCGTCACCCAAAGCACGACATGCGCCCGCTCCAGCGCCGCAAGGTAGGATTTGAGCACCATCACGCCGAGCGCCGGCAAGACGCCCCACCCCGCGATTTCGAGATATTTCCCGGCATCGGCCGCGAGCTTTGGTTCCTGACCAATGGCCAGCAGAATCGGTTCGGCCAATAGCAGCGGCGGAAGCGCCAAGAGAACGTAGAGCAGCGAAATCCAGATACCCATCCGGGTCACCCGCCGGATCTGTCTGTCCCCGTCGTCGTTCTCGCTGGCCGCCGCCACCATCGGCATCACCGCAAAGGCGAAGCCCGAACCCATGATGAAGATCGTGAAGAACAGCGAGCCGGCCAGCACAACTGCCGCCAGCGCCTCGACATCATACCAGCCCAGCATGATCGTGTCGGTCGCCTGGATCGCGAATTGCGCCAAGTGGCCGCCGATCAGCGGAACGCCGAGAGTGAGCAACGCACGCGCGTGCCCGAATGAGGTCATGACTGTGGACATTCCAGCCCCTTAGACCCGGTGGATCAAAACGGCAAGCGCCGGATCTGCACCCGACAATTTCCCGCTCATTGGCCGGACATGGCCTGATGCGGCTCCCACCCCTCTTCCCCAGACTGGCCATTCCTGTCAAAATGGCCCACAACATCTGGCAGCATACAAACAAGAAGAGCAGCAACATGCCCGACGATCTCCTCTCCGGCGGTCAGCCGAACCAAGCCTATGATGCCTCCTCCATCGAGGTGCTGGAAGGGCTGGAACCGGTGCGCAAACGCCCCGGCATGTATATCGGCGGCACCGACGAGCGGGCGCTGCACCACCTGGTCGCCGAGGTGCTCGACAACTCGATGGACGAAGCCGTTGCCGGCCACGCCAACCGCATCGAGGTGGAGCTGCATTCCGACTACGCCATCACCATCCGCGACAATGGCCGCGGCATCCCCGTCGATCCGCACCCGAAATTCCCCGGCAAATCTGCGCTGGAGGTGATCTTGTGCACGCTGCACGCGGGCGGAAAATTCTCCGGCAAGGCCTACCAGACCTCCGGCGGTCTGCACGGGGTGGGTGCCTCGGTGGTCAACGCACTCTCCGATTCCATGGTGGTGCAGGTCGCCCGCGACCGGCAACTCTACGAACAGCGTTTCTCGCGTGGCAAGCCGCTGGGCCCCATCGAAATCGTCGGGAAGGCGCCCAACCGGCGCGGCACCACCACCACCTTCCATGCCGACGAGGAGATCTTCGGCAGCCACCGTTTCAAGCCCGCACGGCTCTTCAAATCGATCCGCTCGAAAGCCTACCTCTTCTCCGGCGTCGAGATTCGCTGGAAATCCGAGATCGACGACGGCGAGACCCCGCAGGAGGCCACGTTCCACTTTCCCGGCGGGCTGGCCGATTACCTGCGCGAGACGATGAACGGCTCCACCACCTATTCCGAGCAACCCTTTGCCGGGAAGGTGGACTTCACCTCGAAATTCGGCGAGCCGGGCTCGGTGGAATGGGCGATCAACTGGACGCCCACGCGGGACGGCTTCCTGCAATCCTACTGTAACACCGTGCCCACGCCCGAGGGCGGCACCCATGTCGCCGGCTTCTGGGCGGCCATCCTCAAGGGCATCCGCGCCTACGGGGAACTCAGCAACAACAAGAAGGCAGCACAGATCACGCGGGAGGATCTCATCTCCGGCGGCTGCGCGCTGGTCTCCTGCTTCATCTCCGAGCCCGCCTTCGTGGGCCAGACCAAGGACCGCCTCTCCACCGAATCCGCCGCGCGGATGACGGAGAACGCGGTGCGGGACCATTTCGACCACTGGCTGACCAGCGACCCGAAATCCGCCGGCGCCATTCTCGATTTCCTCGTGCTGCGGGCCGAGGAACGCGCCAAACGCCGGCAGGAAAAGGAAACCGCGCGAAAATCGGCCACCAAGAAACTGCGCCTGCCGGGCAAGCTGGTCGATTGCTCGGCCACCAGCCGCGCGGGCACGGAACTGTTCATCGTCGAGGGCGACTCGGCGGGCGGTTCGGCCAAGATGGCGCGCAACCGCAAGACGCAGGCGCTGCTGCCGCTGCGCGGCAAGATCCTCAACGTGCTCGGCGCGGCCTCCTCCAAGCTGGGCAGCAATGCCGAGATCTCGGACCTGTCACAAGCGCTCGGCACCGGCCTCGGCACCCGCTTCGTGCTGGACGACCTGCGCTATGACAAGGTCATCATCATGACCGACGCCGACGTGGACGGCGCCCATATCGCCGCGCTGCTGATGACCTTCTTCTTCAGCCAGATGCGCCCGATGATCGACGCGGGCCACCTCTACCTCGCCTGCCCGCCGCTCTATCGCCTGACGCAGGGCGCCAAACGGGTCTACTGCCTCGACGAGGCGGAGCGCGATGCGTGGATGGAAAAGGGACTCGGCGGCAAGGGAAAGATCGACGTAAGCCGCTTCAAGGGCCTGGGCGAAATGGACGCCAAGGACCTCAAGGAAACCACGATGGACCCGGCCTCCCGCAAGCTCATCCGGGTGAGCATCGACGAGGACGAACCGGGCGAGACCGGGGACCTCGTGGAACGTCTGATGGGCAAGAAGCCGGAACTGCGCTTCCAGTATATCCAGGAGAATGCGCGGTTCGTGGAGGAGTTGGATGTTTAGGGGCCTAGCTTGTGTGTAAGTTAGCCTTCTGTGTCCCCTCCTTCGAAGCAATAGAGGTAAGCACCCCCTACACCGGCACCACCAATGCGCCCAAAGTCACAGGTGAAGTCGCAACAGCTATTCCTGTCGCACCAACAGTACCTAGGGTTCCTGCAATATACCCCCCCGAGCCGGTTAGAATCAGCCCGCCAGAACTGTGGAGCACCGCTGTCGTTCCCAACGAAGACGATCCGATTGCAGCGGCACCAAGCGCGCCACCTGCGAGGCCAGTGCCGGTAAGAATAACATCTTTGGCGTCATCGAACCTTTCGCAGAAAGTCTTAGGATTCTTGCACTGAAGAAACCAGCCACGTGCACCAGTTTCAAAACCGGTGTAGCCAAGATCATCATCCCAAACCAAGCATAGATCGCTCCTGCGACGAAGAGTTGGATCGGGCAACATCTCAGACAAAGCCCTCGCATTCACCTCCGTGGATCGACCATCGTATTCGGATGTCGCGAAGTCCGCCTCTGATATTCCCGTCGATACTTCCTTGATCAACTCGCTGAGTGTTACTCCAACTGGGCAATCGATTTCACTGCTGGCTAGGCGATTGGCCCTGTCCTCGAGACTCTTCTTCAATTCAGAGGTAGATCCTGTCTTGTCGAGGATCCATTTCAAAGAGTTGGTACCAAAATCGTCGAGACGATCCACCCCACTCTTCAAGTTACGAAGTGCTTCGTCCGGAGTGGAATACTCAGACGCAAGAACTAGGTAGGGGTCGTATTCGAGTGATCATACTTCTCCCATGAGAGGTGGCTCGGTTTGTCTGAACAGTTTGGAGCCGTTTTCTAAGTGTATGTTCCGCTCAGTTATGCCGCGACCGGGATTGGCCGGGGCAGGTTGAGATATGCCTGATCGGGCGTTTGCCCGTCCAGCGATGAATGCGGTCTTCGGGTGTTGTAGAAGGTCAGGTATCGGGTGAGGCCCAAGCGGGCCTGAGAAACGCTGTCATAGGCGTGCAGGTAGACCTCCTCGTATTTGATCGTCCGCCATAGCCGTTCGACGAAGACATTGTCGCGCCAGGCACCTTTTCCATCCATACTGATCTGGATCTCGGCATCTTTCAGCGCCTTGATGAAGTCGATGGATGTGAACTGGCTGCCCTG